>DHDG01000049.1:0-20781 GCA_002399265.1 Firmicutes bacterium UBA4882
AGCGGTCAACCGGCCTTGGTCATTGTATTGATAGGTGCTCACCCGTTCTTCAGATGGCAATATGCAATAATTTGGCACCTGCGATTGCCACTCGTCATTTTCAATAGTTCTTAAGCTTTCGCCCCTGACTATTGCACCATCTTCCTTTTGGTTCAGCCTGCGACCCATGGGATCATATTCATAGGCATAATGCAGGTGACTGCTCTGTCCGCCGGTTGTCCATTGATATCTCAAATCGGTCATACGATACGCCTGATCGTATTCATAAACGGCTGTGATAAGGCTACCGTAGAGCAATTGCTTGCGCTGACCGCCGTCATAATAAGTAAATGTATAGGTTTGGCCACCGGAAACTAATTGCCAAAGCTGCCCTGCTGCGTCATATTTGTAATTAGTTGTTTGGCCACTTAGTTTTTATTTTCTGTGTCTCACCTTATGGGGTTATTATTTTCCCCATGTTTCTATATATCCCTTTGTCGGTAATAACCTGTTTTTAACGGATATTAGATTATTAAAGCACATTTTGACTAACTATCTCTTCGCCACCTCCATCCTCTATCTCGGGAAAAATCATCGCAGAATCCGCAGATAAAACACCCGGTCAACAATTATGAATGAATCAAGGATCAGAAGGGAATAGACACCATTAGCAGAAATAATTCCGTAATCGTGTAGTATTGGGGGGAATAATCCTGCACCAGTTCTTTCACCTAACTCCGGCCGCCGAAGCTCTTCGCATATGGTTAGGCAGCGTCGAGCAGATTAAAACGCATGAGGATCTGCCCCTGCAGGAAGCCTATTGCCGCGTCCTGGCGTCTGACTTACGCGCCACCGCCGATTTGCCCGGTTTTCGCCGGTCGACTGTCGACGGCTACGCCGTGCATGCCAAAGATACATTTGGGGCTGGCGAAGGCTTGCCGGCCATTCTGAATCTGGTTGGCGCAGTCCGCATTGGACAACCCGCTGCCCTGACACTCTTGCCGGGACAAACCGCCTGGGTGCCTACCGGTGCCATGATCCCGGAAGGGGCTGATGCCGTTGTCATGCTGGAATACACGGAAACGCTGGCTGACTTGGTCCAGATCAGTCGCCCCGCGGCACCTGGTGATAATGTCATCTTGGCGGATGAAGATGCCGCTTGTGGTGATCTGCTGCTGCCTGCCGGGCAAAGGATCGGTTCCGGCGAAATAGGATTATTGGCGTCCCTCGGTTGCACAACTGTTCGGGTTGTTCGCAAGCCCCGCGCCTGCATCCTATCTACCGGTGATGAAATAGTGCCGATCGACGTCGCCCCCGCTCCAGGCCAGGTCCGCGATATTAATCTGCATACGATCACCGCCTTGATCAAAAAGGCGGGTGGCTGCGTCACCTCCGCCCAGCTGCGCCATGACGACGCCGATCTGCTTACCGCATCGCTGGAACAGGCTATACCAGTCTGCGACTTGATCGTCTTGAGCGGGGGCAGTTCTGTAGGTGACCGCGATTATACCATTAACGCCATCAATCGGGTTGGCAAACCCGGCGTGCTGATCCATGGCATTGCTGTTAAGCCTGGTAAGCCAACTGTCCTGGGCAATATCAACGGCATTCCGGTTATAGGTCTGCCAGGACACCCGGTATCAGCCATGATTGCCTGGCGTCTGTTTGGCGATGCGCTTGTCGCAGCCCTGCTGGGCACGTCACCGCCGCGCCGCGCCACTATTAGAGCGCGTTTGTCCGCGAATCTCTCCTCCGCCCCTGGTCGTGAGGATTTTTACCGGGTGCGGTTGCAGAATATTGATGCGGGTGATGTCCTGCCCCTCGCTGTCCCGGTGTTAGGAAAATCCGGGCTCATTACCACCATGGCACGCATTGACGGGATCATCAGGATCCCTCTTGATAGCGAAGGATTCCAGAAAGGCGAAATTGTGGAGGTTGAACAGTTTGACTGATCAAAAAGACGCGGAGCGTAGTAAAGATGCTGAGCGTGGTGAATGTGCTGTGCATGTTGAGCGCAGCGAACGCACCATCCCGTTGGCGCGCCGCAAGCTTTATCTCGAGCCCATCGCTGTCGATGAAGCGCTCCAGCGGTTTCAGGACGCCTTGGAGCAAGGCGGCTGGTTTGACGACCACGCTGTGGAGACGGTTCCATCTGACTCCGCGGATGGGCGCGTCCTGGCAAGCGCGGTCTATGCAAAGGTCTCCTCGCCGCATTATCCGGCTTCCGCCATGGATGGAGTGGCGGTCAGTGCCACCGATACGACCAGTGCCTCCGATCACGCGCCGATCACCCTGGCCCTGGGCAACCAAGCGGTCATCGTCGACACTGGCGATCCCATCCCGGCCGGATGCAACGCTGTCGTCATGTGGGAAGACCTGATCAATATTAATGATCAAAATGTGACCATTACCGCCGCAGTGCCCCCCTGGCATCATGTGCGCATGGTCGGCGAAGATATCGTCAAGAATGAATTGCTCTTTCCGGCGCTCTACCAACTAGGCCCAGCTGACATCGGGGCCTTACTGGCCGCTGGCGTCCTTTCCGTAACCGTACTGCAAAAACCGCTCTTTGGCCTGATTCCAACCGGCCCGGAGCTGGTTCAGCCCGGAAACGTCAGCAAACCAGGCGATATTGCGGAATATAACTCGGCGATCCTCAGCGCTTACTTGCGCCGCTGGGGTGCGGAGGCCCGCATCTATCCGCCACAGCCTGATGATCCAACTCTGATCAAAGGATGTATTACGGCCGCGCTAGTCGAGTGTGATGCTGTTTGCCTATTGGCTGGTTCTTCCGCCGGGCGTGACGATTATGGATCCACCGTAATTGGCGAGCTGGGTCAGCTACTGGTGCATGGGGTCGCCGCCAAACCGGGCAAACCGGTTATCCTGGCGGTCGCCTCTTCAGGCAAACCGCTGATTGGCGTGCCCGGCTACCCTGTTTCGGCAGCAACCATTGCCGATCTGTATCTCGCACCCATCATTGCTGCGAAAAACGGCCGCGCCCCGCACACCTCATCCGATAAAAAGGTTGCCCCAGCGCGCTTTGGCCGGCGCCTGGAATCCTCCGGCGGAGTGGATGAATTCGTCCAGGTCCGCCTGGGACCAGTCAACGGCACCTTGACCGCCCTGCCGCTCAGCCGCGGGGCTGGCGTCATCAGCTCCCTGGCACGGGCTGACGGCCGCGTGATCGTACCGCGCGGGCAAACCGGCATCGAAGCCGGACAAACCGTCCAGGTTGAGCTCTATCGTGAACTCTCCGCTTTGGGTCATCAGATTCTACTGGGCGGCAGTCACGACTTGACTCTCGATGTGATCAACGGGCACCTGATGCGCCGCCGCCCCCCTTATACCCTGGCCTCCGCGCCGCTCGGCAGCCTGGGCGGGTTGATGGCGCTTAAGCGCGGCGAAGCCCTAATTGCCGGTTCGCATCTGCTGGATCCCGAAACCGGCCGTTATAACATCGATTATGCCCGCAAATATCTGCCAGAGATGAAACTAATCGGCCTTTCTTTGGTCCGTCGCGAGCAGGGATTTATGGTCGCTAAAGGGAATCCCTTAAAACTGAAAACATTGCATGATCTTGCCCAACCGGGGGTGCGCTTCATCAACCGGCAAAGAGGTTCGGGAACCCGGGTACTGCTGGATTGGCTGCTGACCCGGGAACAGATCGACCCGGCGGCCATTTTCGGCTATGAGACCGAAGAATACACGCATCTGGCCGTGGCTGCTGCGGTTTCCGCCGGATCGGTTGATGCCGGCATTGGCATCTACGCCGCTGCCGCTGCGCTGGATTTAGATTTCATTCCAATCGGCAGCGAATGGTATGATCTGATTATCCCCGCCGTGATCTTTGACAGCGCCATGATTGGTGCATTGCGCGAAGTCCTGGCGGATGAATCTTTTAAACAAGAAATTGTCGGACTCGGGGGCTATTCTGTCGAGCAAACCGGCGCGCTAAGATGGACAACCTGAACCGAAAGGGAGGCTAACCATGTCGCTTGCTGCTGAATCCCGCGGACGCATCAGTTTTGATGAGATGTTTATCTCCATGTGCCACATCGTTGCTGAACGCGCCACTTGTCTAAGAAACAAATCCGGCTGCCTGATTGTTCGGGATGGTGCCATTGTTGCGCTCGGGTACAACGGCGCTCCCAAAGGAATGGCACATTGTTCTGTACAGGGATGCCTTTGTGAAGAAAGCGCCTTTCACGCAGATTCCCGGCAACCGCTTCCTGAAGCACATGACCAGGGCCCGAACTTGTACAGTTGCCGCGGCGTGCACGCTATCCAAAATGCGCTCATCCAGGCCGGTATTGAAAAAGCACGCGGTGCCACCCTCTACGTTAATCAAATGCCCTGTTCCGTCTGTGCCAAGCTGATCATCCAAGCCGAGATTGAACGCGTCGTGATCGCCGGGCCGAGTAATCACAATGCCATTACCGCTCTGTTGAGACAGGCTGGTATTACCGTAGTAATCCTTGAAATCATATGATCATCAATAATATATGGAGGAATTATCTTGCGCATTGGAATTGTGGGATTGCCTTCTGCTGGCAAAACGACCCTCTTCAACTTACTGACCGAAGGGCATGTCGAGACGGTTTCCGGAAAAATGGAAGCGCACTTAGGCAGCGCTAAAGTACCGGATCGCCGCATCGATTTTCTTTCGGATATGTACAAGCCGCGTAAAACGATTTATGCTCAGATAGAATTTGTCGACGTGCCAGGACTGGCGCGCGGATCGGCCGCTAAAGGCGGCGTGAATCAATTTATGGCCGGGGTCCGGGAAGCGGATTCTATTATTCAAGTTGTGCGTGCTTTTGACGATCCGCTGGTTCCGAATCCGGAAGGGTCAACTAACCCAGTGCGGGATGCCGAACTATTGCATACCGAACTGCTGTTCAGCGACCTCGAAATCGTAGAAAAACGGATTGAACGCCTGGAAGGCGGCAAGAAGGGCAAGGAAAATCCGATTGAATTACCTACTTTGAAAAAATGTCAAGAAATCCTTGAAAGTGAAGGCCGTATCGGTTCGATCGACTGGACCCCTGATGAACAGGCCGCTCTGCGTGATTACGGTTTTCTGACTGAGAAGCCGGTCATCCTGGTGGCCAATGTCGGCGAAGAGTCTTTATCCACGGATGATTATCCGGGCAAAGCCGAACTGGCCGAGCACGCCCGCACCAAAGACATCCCCCTGCTGACTGTCAGTGCGCGTACCGAACAGGAAATCAGTGAACTGCCTGATGAAGAGCGGGACGCTTTCCTGAACGATCTGGGCGTGACTGAATCCGGTATCGAGCGTCTGGCCCGGGCCGCCTATGCCCAACTCGGACTAATCTCTTTCTTTACAGTCGGCGAAGATGAAGTGCGCGCCTGGACGATCCACCAGGGCACCGAGGCCAAAAGGGCAGCCGGAAAAGTCCATTCCGATATTGAACGCGGTTTTATCCGCGCCGAAATCGTATCTTATGAGGATCTCCGCCGTCTGGGATCGATGGCTAAAGTACGCGAGCAGGGATTATTCCGCCTGGAAGGTAAAGACTATCTAATGAAAGACGGCGACATCGTCAATTTCCGCTTTAACGTTTAACGTGTAGATGGAGGTATGACTGGTGATCAAGTTTGGAACCGATGGCTGGCGCGCGATCATGGCTGATGAATTTACCTTTTCCGGAGTCCGCAAGGTTGCCGCCGCCATTGCCTGTCACGTTAACGCCCACGGCGGAGCACAGCGGGGAATCGTGGTCGGTTACGACACCAGATTCCTTTCAGACCGTTTTGCAGACGCCGCCACCACAGTGCTCATGAGCAAAGGAATCCGAGTACTGCGCACGGTCAGGGATACCCCTACCCCGGTTGTGGCCTATGCCGTTCGTGACACTGGCGCGTTTGGAGCAATTATGATCACTGCCAGTCATAATCCGCCTGAATATAACGGCATCAAGTTTATCCCGGAATACGCCGGGCCGGCCTCACCGGAGATTACTGCCGAGATTGAAGGCTTTTTGAGCGACGTCGAAGGTGCAGGTGTCGACTGTGCGTGCGATGGTGCAAAGGCGCGTAAGGAAGCGCCTGCCGCTATCGGTACCCCCAACTCCGACCTGCAGCCGGAAACATTTGATCCGGCCGGTCCTTATTTGAAACATATGAAGACGCTTATTGATACCGCCGCAATCGCGAGAGCAGGTATTCCTTTGTTTTATGACGCGATGTACGCTACCGGACGCGGCTACCTGGAAGCGTTACTCAGCAACGCGAACCTGACTGCTTTACATACCAACCGCGATCCGCTGTTTGGCGGCGGCATGCCGGAGCCGAAAGAGGAATTCCTGTCCGAGCTGATCGCCCGCGTTGTTGAAGCCAAGGGTTTTGGTATGGCCACCGATGGCGACGCGGACCGTTTCGGCATTATCGATACCAACGGGGCTTATATCACACCCAATCAGCTGATCACGCTGCTCCTCTACTATCTGGTGGAATACCGCGGTTTTAAGGGCGCTGTGGCGCGCACTGTCGCCACCACGCATCTGATCGATCGCATTGCCGCACTCTACGACCTCCCGGTACGTGAAACGCCGGTAGGATTCAAGTATATTGGTGAATGCATGCGCAAAGAGCAAGTGATCATTGGCGGGGAGGAGAGCGGCGGACTCAGCATTCTGGGTCATCTCCCTGAAAAAGACGGTATTCTCGCCTGTGCACTTGCTGCCGAAATGAGGACCATCGTCGGAAAACCACTCACCACCATATTGGAAGACTTGGCCCAAAAAGTCGGCCCGGTCTACAGCCGCCGGATCGATCTGCACTTGGACAACGTGCGCAAGAACGCGCTCATCGAACGCATTAAAACCGCACCGCCTGCCAATCCGGCCGGCCTGACAGTGCTTGATGTCAAGACCATTGATGGGGTCAAGCTGATCCTATCCAGAAACAGCTGGGTACTGATGCGCCCTTCTGGGACAGAACCGCTGGTGCGCATCTATATTGAATCCGAAACACCGGAACTACTGGAAAATCTGATTCAGACAATGAAGGACTTCGCTGCAAAATGAGAAAACGGAGGCGAGTATGATGCGTTTTCATAATCAAAAGTTTGTGTTTGGGGTGGGCACCTTAATCGCAATAGCCCTGTCTTGCGCCATACTAGGGGCAGCCGTCGTCGTAGGCGTGCTTCATTTTGCCGGACTTGGAATAGCGCAAGCCCCTGGAGGATCGGCGCAGGTTGACCCTTCGCAACAAGATTCGCTTCCAAGTCAAAATGGCAATAACAATGTTCCGCTAAACGCTCCCACGCTTACTATTGAAGAAGCGACTGTCAATGTGGTCAACAAAGTTGGGCCAGCCGTGGCCATGATTACGACCACCGAAGAGCGCCTGGTATGGGACTTCTTTGGTATTCAGCCCAGCCGGCGCGAAATTCAGGGGCTTGGTTCCGGCGTCCTGTTCCGGACCGTTGGTAATACCACCTACATTCTAACTAATTCGCATGTCGTCGGCACCGCCACACGTATTAGTGCGATTCTATCCGATGGACGCGAGTTTCCAGCTAAAGTTGTTGGCAACGATCCTCTGACCGATTTAGCAGTGCTGGAGATTAATGGATCCAATTTACCGCTGGCTGATTTGGGTAGCTCCGGCAATCTGCGTGTCGGCCAGGCCGCCATTGCAATCGGCAACCCGCTCGGTCAGCAGTTCCAGAACACCGTCACGACCGGTGTGATCAGTGCCTTAGGGCGTTCGCTGGAAGTTGATCCGCAGCAGGGTGTGATCCTCTATGATATGATCCAGACCGATGCGTCGATTAACCCCGGCAACAGCGGCGGACCACTGCTGGACAGTCAGGGGCGCGTTATCGGCATCAATACTGCAATTATACAGGAAGCCCAAGGCATTGGATTTGCCATTCCGATTGATACTGCGCGCGATATTGCCGGGCAATTAATCGAAGACGGCCGTGTGCGCCGACCTTTTATCGGAGTCACTTATATTCCGCTTGATCCGGAAGTGCGCGCCCGCCTGGAGCAGCAGTATCGGCTTAGCTTAAGTGCTGATTACGGTTTATTCGTCTACCGCCTTGTGCGAAACAGCCCAGCAGACCAAGCCGGTATGGAGCCGGGAGATATTATCATCAGTGCTGACGGCAGCGAGCTGCGCACCGGTCAGGATCTGAGTGAGATACTGGCGCGGACGGCGATCGGAAAACGCCTTGAAATGCAGGTTGTCAGGGGTAATAAGACTGTGAAGCTAACCATTACAGTCGGAGAATCTTCTTAAGCGGCAGCAGCGCGGCGCCACATATTTGCGCAGCGCATTTGGAACGGCGCGCAGCGCGCCGTTCCAAATGCGCCGCATGCCCGACCAATAAACACAGAAATGGGTGGAAAGAATGATCAAATCCTGCGCAGAGCATATCGAATTGGCAATCGATGATTTTATTGAGGAATTTGAGATTTCTCCAAATGTCGAAGCGTTGCAGTCTGGTGCCGGTATCTGCCGCTATTGCACCGGCCCCGCCAGTTACCAGCTTCGTATTGAGGAAGAAGCAGCTGAAAGGAGTGAATTACCATAGAACCCGGAGTGAAGCTTTTTCTAGGCCTTGTGCTGTTCGCAATTGGCATACTGATGGCTTTTTTTGCCAATTGGAAAGTGTGGCGTAGCCGCTGGTTTGCCATGGGCGGATTGTTTAATCAAAAAGTCGCAGATGAAAAGCTTGCCCTAACCGCTACCCGCTTCTGGGGTGTCGTGACCGCCATTGCCGGCATCTTATTCCTGGTCTTCTACTTCCGCAAATGATTAATTTTTCGATTATCGCGGTCGGCAAGCTGAAAGAAAAATACTGGCGGGAGGCTGCCGCGGAATACCTGAAAAGGCTGCAGCCTTATGCCCGCATCACAATCACCGAGTTGCAGGACGAGCCGCTGCCCGCACAGGCGTCGCCAGCAGAGGTTGCTGCCATTAAGGAAAAAGAAGGACAAAGAATTTTGGCCGCCACTGGTGATGGTCATTACGTTATCGCCCTCGATCCCGCAGGGGAACACATCTCATCAGAAGGATTGGCTATCGCTTTCGACAGCCTGGCTGTTCGGGGACATAGCCGCATCACCTTTATAATCGGCGGAGCCGCGGGACTAGCACCCTCAGTAATAAAAAGGGCCGACCGGCGGCTTTCCTTTTCCGACCTGACATTCACGCATCAAATGATCCGCATTTTTCTCCTGGAACAGATTTATCGTGCATTTAAAATCTCGCGCGGCGAAAAGTATCACCTCTAGCTATTGGATCCACCGCAGACCGCGTCGCCAAGCTGGCTGAGCGTTTCGGCCGCCGGACTCTGATAATCCTCGATATGCCCGTCCATGCCAGCCAGTTGCGGGTCTACCGGCAAGGCACCGAGCCATTTGATCCCATGCTTTCCAGCGACTGCAGCGCCCTGGCTGGCCCCAAAGATGTTGAAGCTCTGATGACAATGTGGACAGACGATCCCCGACATATTCTCGACCAGTCCCAAGATCGGGATCTGCATCATGCCAGCCATTTTGATGGCTTTCTCAACCACCAGTACCGCCATGTCCTGCGGTGAAGAAACTACAATCACACCATCCAGCGGCAGCGACTGCATCACCGAAAGCGGCGCATCACCGGTTCCAGGAGGCAGATCCACCAGCAGCAAATCAATGTCTTTCCAGATTACTTCAGTATAAAACTGCTTGATCGCGTTACCGATCAGCGGTCCGCGCCAGATCACCGGGTCAGTTTCGTGTTCCAACAACAGGTTGATCGACATAATTTGGATCCCATTTGGTGTTTTGGCTGGTAACAGCCCGACTCCGGCATCACTGACATCGCCCTGTTTAACACCAAACAGACTCGGAATACTCGGCCCGGTGATGTCAGCATCTAAAATACCGGTATGCAATCCGCGCCGCCTGGCCTCTACCGCCGCCAAAGCTGTCACTGTCGACTTCCCGACGCCGCCTTTGCCACTCATTACCGCCACGACACGCTTAATGTTACTGAGTTCATGAGGCTTACTCTTTTCAATCGCGTCCATCATCAACACTCCCGTTTCTAAAAATTGGCCTGTTTGAGTTGGTGCCAGATTGCTTCAATCTCTTTGAGCGGCTTTGCCCGTGGCGCATACTGCGATAACAGTTTGCCAGCAGCCAGCGCTTTGGGAAAGAGCGGATCAAAGGGAATATATCCCAACACCGTAATATTGCTTTCCTCGCAAGATGCTCTTATCTCCTGCGTCATGTCCGGATTAAGATCCCACTTGTTGATTACAACAAATGGTGTGACCTCAAAATGGGCGCAGAGTTCCAGCGTCCTTTGGAGGTCATGGCACCCTGATACACTCGGCTCAGTCACGACCACAGCCGCGTCAATTCCACTTAAGGACGCAATCACCGGACACCCGATGCCTGGCGGACCATCGGTGATAATCAGGGACAGTTCCTGTTCTTCGGCTAGGCAGGCGGCTTGCCGCCTTACCTGCGCCACCAGTTTGCCGCTTGTTCCCTCAGCAATGCCCAATTCGCCCCAGATCATTGGCCCATAATCGGTATGAGCACTATAGAGATGGCCAACTGGCTTATCACGCAATGTCAGCGCGCCATTCGGGCAGACATCGACACAGGCTCCGCAGCCTTCGCAGCTTAGATGATCAATGGTTATGCAATTAGCGCGGGCGGGTGCGGGTGCGGGTGCGGGTGCGGGCTCGGGCTCGGGCTTGAGTGCTGGTGCGGGTGCCTCCGCCGGTCTAGTACTGATGGCATCGAAGCGGCACGCCTGAGCACACAAACCGCAACCGGTGCATTGATCAGCGTCATAAACAACTGCGAAGCCGCTATAAAAAGGCTCCTGGTGTGCGCTTTCAGAGGGCGCACTGCTGGAAGGCACGCTGCGGGAGCGCGCGCTTCCGAAAGGTGCCGCGCCTCCTTCGGGCAATAACAGCAGACTCAAATTGGCGGCATCCACATCACAATCCGCAATCACCGCCTGCTGCGCCAAGCGAGCAAACTCAGCAGTCAGAGACGTCTTCCCTGTTCCACCTTTACCAGATATGATCAAAATCTGCTTCATCGATTTCT
Organism: Firmicutes bacterium UBA4882; assembly: GCA_002399265.1. Classification (GTDB taxonomy): domain Bacteria; phylum Bacillota; class UBA4882; order UBA4882; family UBA4882; genus UBA4882. The sequence goes on from DHDG01000049.1 coordinate 11,073, forward strand.
GCTCCTGTTCTGCTCCATCTGCGCCTGCTTCATTTGTGTGGTCATGATGCCATTACCTCATCAATCCGCTGATAGAGGCGGCGGTATGCGCTGGCAATGTCCGGGACTGCCACAGCCGGTATTTGCCCGGCTGCGTAGGCCTCGGCCACCCGCCGGTCAAAAGGCAACTCTGCCAAAAGCGGGATACGGTTCGCGACGCAAAAGTCGCGCACCAGAGCACCATCGCCCAGATCACAGCGGTTGACGATTACCCCGTGCTTCAAGCCAAGCGCTTGCGCCATTCCGACGGCGAGCCTGAGGTCATGCAATCCGAACGGGGTTGGCTCGGTCACCAGCAGCAAATAGTCACTATGCTTCACTGCCGCAACTACTGGGCAAGAAGTTCCGGGCGGAGCGTCAATGATGGTCAGCCCCGTCCATTCCTGCCCGTCTATCCCCTCAGCCCCATCCTTGAGCGCGCTCTTGACATCCCCGATTAAAGGCGGGCTTTTGGCCTCCCCAACATCCAAAACCCCATAGATTAAAGAAATGTGATCTTTCGTTCCACGCCTGGCCACACCGATCGAGCGCTGAGCTTCACTAATCGCGCCGCGTGGACATACAGGAACACAAGCCCCGCAGGAATGACACAATTCTGGAAAAAGCATCGGCTTGCCGCCTAGCACCGCAATCGCATTGAAACGGCAATGCTGTTTGCATCGCCCGCATCCATCACAGCGCTCTTGATCAAATTCCGGAATCATGACCATTGAAACGCGTTCTTCAACCCGTCCCGGCTTAATAAACAAATGATCATTCGGCGCTTCGACATCACAGTCCAGCAGTTTGACCGGCTGATCAGCCACTGCCGCCAGGTTTAAAGCTACTGTTGTTTTGCCGGTCCCGCCTTTGCCGGAGGCAATTGCAATAGTGGCGTTCATGACTAATCATCTCCGTAATTCATGATTTCATTAATGACCCCCGCAAGTATCTTCTTCGGAAATCGGATTCAGCTCGGATTTTAGATAAGCATCGACTGTATCCTGCACTTTGGTGCCTGTGCCTAACAGGACTTCGATTCCAGCCGACTGAAAGCCCATCAGCGGACGCATCCCAATACCACTGACCGCGATGGCGTTCACACCGTGGTTCTGTAGCAGGTTTACCGGTGCCAGACACCCGCCTTCGCTATGTGGCAAATTGGTAACGACCGTTACATTTTGCGCGCGGCCTTCAGCACAATCCACTACGGTAAAGCACTCACAACGTCCGAAATGCCCTGAGCGATCCGCCGCGAGACCTCCGGGTGCCGCTGACGGCACCGCCAATTTGACAGTTTTGCTCTTGTTCATTTTGTTCTTCCCCTTTCACCTTTCTTAATCTTATACAACTCAAACCCTTATGCTCAGCCCCAATGGCTCTTGACATCGGGGTTGCTGATTGCTGCGATTTCTCCATTTTGCCAGGCCTCCAGCATCTCACGACAAGTAGCTCCTTGTCGGCGATTCGCCGGAAAAGTCCCAACCTGAATACCCGCCGCCTGCAAGACCTTAAAAGCCTTTGGCCCAACGTGACCACTCAGGATCAAATCCACGGACAGATCCGCCATTTTTTGCGCGGTGCTGATTCCTGCACCCTGCGCCGCATTCAAATTTTCCAGGTTGTCAATGACTTGAGTTTTTTCGCTCTCGGTGTCAAATATGATGATATAACGCGCACGCCCAAAGCGTTCATCAACAGCGCTATCGGGTGTTTCGGCACAAGCCGTCACGGCAATTTTCTTCTTCACCGGTCCATCCCCTTTGCAATTATTATCTATATGCAAGTTGCATAACTAACCTAAAAATAATCGCCGCACCTCACGCGCAGCGCATCCACGCAGGCCCCCTTTCACGCCTCACGCTTCCGCGACCGCGTCACGGCAATAGACCAGCACCTTCCCAAGTGCGGTCATGAAATCCTCCAATACCGCGGTCCATTGCCCCAGATGAGTATAGCCATCGGAAGTCAGGGCATAAACTCGCTTCGCCGGGCCGGATCCTTCGGTGTCCCATTCTGATTGTACCAAGCCTTTTTCTTCAAATAAATGCAGCGTCCGATAGATCGCGCCTACATCCAGACCGGCATGTGTCACAGCCATTTTGTTGGCTTCCTGTAAAATCTGATAGCCATGAGCCGTTCCCAGCCTGGCCAGTGAAACCAGGATAATTGGTTCGGTAAAGCGGTAAAGGTTGCCCATCGCGCAAGAACAGGCCCGTTTGCTTCCGTTGCCGTGGCGGCAGCGTTTTCCTGGCGGCATGGTATCCCCTCCGTTTCTTATTATATGATCATGCGGCGTTATATATGTAACTTACATATATAGTTTAGTGTGACGCCTGGCGCTTGTCAACCTTTATTTACTTGAGCGTCACTCTTGTTCGCACTACTTTCGCTCGCGCCTCTTTCGCACCACAAGAAGGATATTGCAGTTTTTTGCGGAAATGTCTTAGGGATGTTCCGGACCTTTTTCTGCTTTATATTGCTACGATTGGGGGATTCGTCTTGAAAAGGACGTTTAGTCTTGTTGTCATTACCGCACTGCTATTGTGCTTTTTCTGTGCTGTTCCGGCCGCTGCTGCGCCGCGCCTTTATTCTGAACATATTTATTTGGATGCCGGCTTTACGCCATGGCTCGATACCCAAGACTTGTCACAAACCAAATATGGCGGTTATCTGGATCTCTACTTTCCGTTTGATAAGGAAATGAATCTCTATTTTTGGTTTAAAGCCTTCTATGAAGGTGACATCGCACCGATTGAGGCTGTTTCCCAGATTGGTATCCAAATCGCTTTCAATGAATATGTCGGCTTACACTTTGGCGCGCTCTACGGCTTCAACAATGCCAACTTTCTGGCTGTCGACCCGGAAATTGGGCTGATCGCACGCCTGCCAGTCGGAAAATATGTGGAATTTTTCGCGCGGGGTGGCGCCTCTTATTACTTCCACCCGCTCGGCTTCCAATGGAGCAACTTTACGGTGCATTACGCTGCCAATATGAATATCTCCACCGACAGTGTCCTATCTTTTAATGTCGGCGCTTATGGCTTCTACCAAATCGGCAGCGATTTTATGTTCCCGACTCTGCAGGCCGGGCTAGGCTTCCGCCTGCAATAGCAGCACAGACTTAATAATGGGTAGTTGGGTACTCTGGCCAAAAAGATAAAAGGTTGACTTGCTTTGGGAACACACGTTCGATATAATGGTTTCATAAAACAAATTCGGAGTTAGACATTTGTGTTACCGAGTGCATTGGGAGGGGAAAACATGATTGATTCGATGCTAAAACACGAATCAACCTGCCAAATGTACTTCAAGAATACCGTAAAGAACAAGTGGAGATCCGCAGAGTTTTTCGCCGGTATTGGCCTGGTTCGTGCAGCACTTCAAGAAGAAAACATCGAAACCGTATGGGCAAATGATATTGAGGTTACAAAGGCAGCCATCTATAATGCCAATTTTGAAAGTAGCGATTTTATACTTGGCGATATTCGTGATGTAAAAGGAAGCAGTCTTCCCGTCATTGATCTGGCGACTGCTTCTTTTCCTTGCACTGATCTTTCTCTGGCTGGAGCACGCGCCGGCTTGGGTGGTCGTGAATCCAGTATGTTTTGGGAGTTTGCGCGGGTACTCCGCGAAATGGCTGAGCATTCTCCACAAGTCATCATGCTTGAAAACGTACCGGGTTTTGCCACATCACACCAAGGCAAAGATCTAGCTGATGCTATTAAGGCTCTTAATCATCTTGGGTATACATGTGACCTTTTTTTGATGGATGCTCGTTTCTTTGTCCCTCAAAGCCGACAGCGGTTGTTTATCGTCGGCACAAAAGGACGATTTAATCAAACCCGCAGCTGCAAAAATTCCATCACCCGCCCCCATTGGATACGGCATTTTTATGAATTGCATCCTGAGCTCGATCTGCAAATTCGGGCTTTACCAGAACCTCCCCATCAGCAACACTATCTCTCAAGTATCGTGGAACGGATTCCCCATTACCATTCCACCTGGTGGGATGAAGTGAGAACTCAAAAATTCATTGAGTCACTATCAGAACTCCAAAACAAGAGACTGCGGCAGCTGCAGAGATGTCAAGAAACTCAATGGCGAACTGCCTATAGACGCACTCGAAATGGTAAGGCCGTATGGGAAATTCGACAGGATGAGATTGCCGGTTGTCTCAGGACAGCGCGCGGCGGTTCCAGCAAGCAAGCGCTTATTGAGACTAGTCATGGCAAAGTATACGTTCGCTGGTTGACCCCTCGAGAGTACGCTCGACTCCAAGGGGTTCCGGACACCTTTCATATCGATCATGTCAAAGATAGCCAAGCATACTTTGGATTTGGCGACGCTGTGTGCATACCTGTAATCAGGTGGATTGCAAAACACTACCTGCTTCCTGCTTTAGCAGAAAATAGAATCAGGAGGTTACCAGATGGCTCGCCGAGAAGAATGTGGCCTTTCTTCGAGCTTGAAGATCGACAGCGCACGACAGAAGAAGTTAAAAACACCCTAAACGCTGCCGAATATACCGTTTTTAATGAGGTGCTTGGTAAATCTAGTTTTAGCGCTGTTTTGAATGAGAAACCGATAACCTCCAGCAACATGATTGGATTGCCCCAATCTTTTCGGAAAAGAATCATTCCTGATGAGCTTTACGAATTGAGGAAACATCCAGATATTCGCATTGCCCGTCGCGCTAATACCATTGCTAGACTTGCACAAGTAATTAGTGAACGCTCGGTGTCGAAGGGGCTAAGGCATACACTTGTAGTTCAGGCCCAACGCCTTGAAAGACTTGCGGCCAATCGTCTGGCAGAGTTTTTCGATGAGCCTGATGACAGTGATCTCGACGAATCGAATGACTAACACCCTACTATTGTTTCCTATAAAAGCTCTGGTATTTTCGTTCATCAATTTAATAGGATCTGTACCCTATGTGAAGGGTATCCGAAATTAGCGGACAAGGGAGGGGAAGTATTGATGAAAAGACGAAGACTACTATTAATCCTGACCATCTTTCTTTTAGCTGGACTCTCTTTGAATGTCTTCGCAGCTCATGAATTTCTGCCTGATGTTTACCAAGGCACCATGCTCTTGGAGGTCAAGGGCGAGAAGGAATGGACTGTACCATACGTCGGGGAAGGCGATGGGCCTGACGACCATTACCGCACCATTCGCCGCGAGTCAGTTCAAATCACGGTACCTTCTTTGTATATTGCTATCGGTTTAGTGGCTGACCAGGCTCATCCCAGTGTGACCCTCGCCAGCGCTGAGTATAAGTATTTTAGGAACGGAGAATTGCTTGAATACTGGGATTGCCCGGAGCAGCAAGTTCCTCCCCTGCACCCACTTGCTTCCTATGGTACAGTCGTGTGCATGCCCTATATGGATAACTACTATGTCGGGTGCGCCCCGATTACGCTTACTGGCGAACACGGCGTGATGGTTGATGTTTGGGAGAAAGAGCAGGATACCTATTATACACATGAGATTCAGCTTTCGGATATCCCGCTCCCCGAATCCGAAACCTTAAGCGGTAGTCGGACCATTGATTTAGGGGACGGTTTGCAGGCCAAACTGACCTGGGATTTTAAACCCGCACTCGACCAATTGTCCGATGATTGATCAATTGCCTCATGATTCGACTCATGATTGACCAATCCTCGAATCAATAATTTAATTTGTCCAAACGCATGGCAGCCTTAGGCTGCCATGTTTTTTGCAGCACAGCTAATTCAGTGATCTTAGTACACAGTCCTCGCCGCAAATATGTCATAAAGTACATCCCTCCTTTCATATGTTTAAAGCAGAGTACAAGCACCTTACCCTGCTGCGGCATCGCTGCAGCTACCAAAGGGTACGAAAGGAGGGACGATATGAGAAAAGCTATCTTAATTATTACCCTGGCGCTTTGTCTCACCATCATGATTAGCACCGCGTCACTGGCCGCCCCGCGTGTTGACCCCAATCTGTCAGGCCTTGATTTCGGAGTCTGCGGTGTGGCGGCGCACGGTCAAGGAGAGTTCGGGATCGGAGGGTTCGTTGATTTCACCCTGGCTCTATCAGAACACTTTGCCTTGAGGTTCGGCGCTGCAAGAACACTTTTCAAGCCCAGCCAACTGACTGTTGCCGAAGCTACCGCTCAGGCCAATTTGAGTGAATACGCAGCCCTCTATTTAGGCGGTTTATATTTGGGAGCAGAGAATTCTACTTCCATTGGGAACATCTCCTACATCTTCCCGCAGACCGGCCTAATCCTGCATTGTCCGATCGGAAACCTCTCGTTGTACGGGTTGTTCAGCATGCACTATGACTGGAAGAATGTTGTTTTTGTTCCCGGTTACGGTGCCTACCTCACCATTGATTTCGGCAAAGGATTCGGGTTTAGTGCTGGCATGCGCGGTTTTGGCACGCCAATGACCAAATCACCTATGATTACAACCGGATTCTCCTATTCATTTTGATTTTTCGGAAGGTCGCCAGCTCAATTGGCGACCTTCTCCAATTCATAGCGCCATTTTCCATAATTTTAACTAAAGGATCCTCTTCTTATTCCTAGAATAGTCTTGTTGGTCATATTAGCAAACGGAGGTATTCTCATGAAAAAATGGCACCTTGCACTCATGCTTTCCATTCTGGCGGTCCTCTTGACAGCATCTTCCACAATGGCCGCTCCACGGGCTGTAGCAACCAAAGCTACGGACCTGCATTTCAACATTGCTCCTTCAGGTCTTGGCATCGTGGTCGACTTCCATTCTCCCTCAAGCAACGGACGTGGCCTGCGTGTTTCCTTGGATGGTGCCTTTTATTTTGAAGATCATTTTGGAGCAGGTGTTTCCGCCGCTTATGTCTACCCACTTAATCCGCAAGACCCATTCAAGGTGGCCTTGTTTGGCGGAATTCAGGGTGGCATTGGTGAGTGGAGTGGCTATGTTCCGGTCGTATACATCGGCGGTGTGGCCGGATTTGCTTTCCAAGCCAATATCAACAATGATTTGACTCTGACCGGCGAGATTACTTACGCACCGGCGGTCGGGATGCATCCCAACTGGACCGGTTATGTATTCCACGGCGGTTACGGCCTCTACCTGATTTATGATGTCCGCAGCGATCTAACAATCAATGCCGGGTTACGTTCGCTCGGCTGGATGCCCGGCTTGTTTATCGGCTTCTCGTTCTAGACACAAGGACACAAGGGCAAGGACACAAGGGGACGGTTCTTCTGTGCCACTTGGCACTAATAACCAGAAGCAGCACAGAAGAACCGTCCCCTTGTGTCAACGTTGAAAAGTAAGCAACACTTCCGCAGGAAATTGTTGCTTTTTGTGCAGGAGTTTTAGGGATCCCATAGAAATTACTAGCAAATTGTTCAATTTGATGGAGGGATTTTCAAAATGAGCCGTAAACTACTCATTCTTGTTCTGGCCTTCTCCGCAGTGCTTCTGTTCTCCAGCGTGGCAATGGCCGCCCCGCGCGTTGATCCTGATGGCATGACTATTGATGCCGGTCTGCAAGTTAACTGGGCCAGTGCTGGTGTGGTCGGAGACCTCAATATGCCGATTGGTAAAGTTGGATTGCGAGTCATCGCAGAACTCGGTTATATGTGGCTAGGATATTGGGGTTATGGTTCCGGAATGGATTTGGGTCTGACTGGCACCGTAATGTATCCTGTCTTACAAGAAAAAGAATTTGAACTAGGCGTTTACGGCGGCCTTCGCGTCGGCTATGACCATGATTTTTATATGGGTCTGGCTGTAGGCTTGGCAGTCGAAGCACCCATCAACTCCCAATGGACAGTGATGGGTGAATTAATGTATGCCCCTGGCATCTATATTGATGAAACTGGAGTATACCCCGCTTGGAATCATGGTGGTTACGGTATATACGGCATTTATGAGCTTAACGCTGATTACACCCTGAATTTCGGTGTTCGCTCAATCGGACTGCTCCCCGGCTTTACAGTCGGTCTCACCTTCTAATACAACGCGACATTTAGCATACCCGGAGCTGTTTCGCCTGAAACAGCTCCTTTCTTTTTGCGCCACCCGCTTGACTTCCCGCATCCGCTTTGCTAAAATAAGTTCCAAAGCGATGAAGAGGAGCAGTAAGCCTTTACCTTGACTAAGAGAGCTGGCGGTTGGTGCAAGCCAGTGTCGGGTCAGCCGAAACTCGCCTTGGAGCCTGTGACGTCAAAGCATCTGGCGTCATACCCAACCCAGGGTTAACGGGCAAAGGGCCTCAGCCGCAACCGCCGGCCAGGCCGAAACAGGGTGGTACCGCGTGAGCTTACTCCCGCCCCTGACAAATGTCAGGGGCGTTTTTGTTTTCAAATACGGCGCAGCGGTCAAACTACTGAATGGCAGACAGATCAAATTGGAGGGGTTTCGATGAAAGATGTGCGCTATAACCCGCAGGCTATCGAGAAAAAGTGGCGCGAGCACTGGAAAGCTACCAACGCCAACCAAACACGCGACGACGGACGGCCGAAATTCTATTGCCTTGATATGTTTCCTTATCCGTCCGGTTCCGGGCTGCATGTCGGCCACTGGCGCGGCTACGTGCTCAGCGATGTGATCAGCCGCTATAAGAAGTTTCATGGCTTTGATGTCCTGCATCCCATGGGCTGGGACGCCTTTGGACTACCCGCCGAAAACGACGCCATTACCAAGGGCATCCATCCGAAGATCACAACCACGCGCAATATTGCCAACTTTAAGCGCCAGCTGGAAGAGATGGGTTCCGTATATGACTGGTCACGTGAAATTAATACCACCGATCCGGCATACTACAAATGGACTCAATGGATCTTCACACAAATGTTCCGCCATGGATTAGCTTATCAGAAAGAGATGCCGATTAACTGGTGCCCGCAGTGCCAAACCGGCCTGGCCAATGAGGAAGCAGCCGGCGGAGAGTGCGAACGCTGCGGCAGCCCCGTGACCAAGCGCAATATGGTACAGTGGATGCTTAAAATTACGGCATACGCAGAACGGCTCTTGAATGACCTTGATCAACTGGACTGGCCGGAACCGATCATCAAAATGCAGCAAAACTGGATCGGCAAGAGTGAGGGCGCTGAGGTCGACTTTGCCATTGAAAACAGTAGCGCCAAAATTCGTGTCTTCACAACCAGGCCTGACACTTTGTTTGGTGCCACCTACATGGTGCTGGCCCCGGAACATCAGCTGGTCAGCACACTGACGAGCGCCGACCAGCGCACCGCTGTGGACGGCTATATTAAAACCGCTTTGGCTAAATCTTCGGTGGATCGTATGGCTTCCAAAGACAAAACCGGGGCTTTCACTGGCAGCTATGCCATCAATCCGGTCAGTGGCGAGCGCCTGCCCATCTGGATTTCTGATTATGTCCTGATCGATTACGGCACCGGCGCCATTATGTGCGTTCCCGGCCATGATGAACGCGATTTTGATTTTGCAAAGACTTTTGGTCTGCCGATACGCCGCGTCATCGCCACCTCACTGGAGGATGCTGGCAAACCGGTTGAGGCTGCCGAACCGGGCGAGGGCATGATGGTGAACTCCGGACCTTACAACGGCATGGACTGGCAAGACGGCAAAAAGGCGATCACCAAATGGCTGGCCGATAAAGGCATTGGTCAAGCCACCGTCAGCTATAAGCTGCGCGACTGGGTTTTTTCCCGTCAGCGTTACTGGGGCGAGCCGATCCCCAT
>DHDG01000049.1:20894-26280 GCA_002399265.1 Firmicutes bacterium UBA4882
ACTGGGGCGAGCCGATCCCCATCATCCATTGCCCGCACTGTGGACCGGTGGCAGTCCCGGACGAAGATCTGCCGGTCATGCTGCCTGAGGTGGAGAAGTATCAGCCGACTGGCACTGGCGAATCACCATTGGCTGCCATTGAGGACTGGGTGCAGACCACCTGTCCAACCTGCGGGAGGCCGGGACGGCGCGAAACCAACACGATGCCCCAATGGGCCGGTTCTTCCTGGTACTTCCTGCGCTATATTGACCCTCACAATGCGGAGGCACTCTGTGACAAAACGAAAGCTGACCGCTGGATGCCGGTGGATCTCTATGTTGGCGGTGCGGAACACGCCGTCCTGCATCTGCTTTACGCGCGGTTCTATGTCAAGTTCCTCAAAGATATCGGCGTGGTTTCATTCGATGAACCGTTCCAGCGCCTGTTTAACCAAGGCACGATTTATTACCAGGGTGCCAAGATGAGCAAATCGCGCGGCAATGTGATCAACCCCGACGATCTGGTTCGGGAGTATGGTACCGACGCACTGCGGCTTTATGAGTTGTTCATTGGCCCGCCGGAAGTTGCTACCGAATGGGATGACCATGGCATTGACGGAGTCTTTCGCTTCTTGAGCAGAGTCTGGCGTCTCGTCACGGATAACTGGGAAAGCAACTGGCCCGAAACCGTCACCGTCAAACGAGCAACACATCGTCTGATTTACGAAGTGACTGAACGCTTTGATTCGTTCCGTTTCAACACCGGCATTGCCCAGATGATGGCTTACCTGAATACTATTAGCGCGGAGGGCGACAATAAAGCTGACCGCACGTCGCTGGCGGCCTTGATCAGATTAATTGCGCCGATGGCACCCCATATCGCCGAAGAGCTTTGGCAGATGACGGGTCATACCGGCAGCGTTTTCGAGAGCGGCTGGCCGGTCTACGATCCGGCACTGTTGGTGGAAGAGACTGTAACAATTGTTATTCAGATTAATGGCCGCGTCAAAGATCGCTTGGAGATGCCGAAAGGAATCTCCAAAGAGAAGGCTTTCGCGGCAGCCCGTGAGGCATCCTCGGAATCCTTGGCAGGTAAAGAAATTGTCAAGGAGATCTACGTCCCCGAGAAGATCGTTAACTTTGTCGTCAAATAGGTCGCCAAGGCCGAAATGTTGTGAATGATGAGGTTGAGAGGCCGGTAAGATTGGGAAGGCTGGGAAAGCTGTGGATGATGCGGGCTGTGGCCGCATGAATTTCATAATCAGAAAGGCGATGCCGGAGGATATCCCCGGTATCGCCCATGCCGCAGCGGAAGCCTGGCACCAGACCTACGCCGTCTCGCTTCCTGAAAAAGTCCGGCTGGATTTGCTGGATCTGTTCTATAGCCCTGGTTGGCTTAAGCGAGCAATTGCCAGAGAGGACGCACTCTTTGAAACTGCCGTAACAGCTGGCGGCCAGATTGCCGGCTTTGCCCAATGGGTTTATGCAATCTCACCGCCGGCGGCCGTGGCTCCGGATCCGGCTCCGGCCCCGGCCCCAGCGACCGCGGCAACCGCGGCAAGCGCGACCGCGTCGCCGGACGCGACATGTGAGTTAACACGCCTTTATGTCCGGCCGGCCTCGCAAGGCCAAGGAATCGGCAGCGCACTCCTCAAACACGGCTTAAGCAAGCTTCCGGAAAACATCCTGGTTAAACTGGGCGTTAAGGGTGGTAATGCGCAGGCCATGAGATTTTATGAAAAACACGGTTTTGTTTTTGATAAAGAGAGCTGGATGCCAATCGGCAATATTGAATTCCACTTGTGTTGGTTTATCAAGAGACGGGGAGTTAGTGGATGGGCAGAATAGATACCAGACTAACCAAGGATGGACGGGCCATGCATATTCGTTTAGCCTTGCCAGGCGATGCCGTCCGCCTGATTGAAATTACTGATACTGTGGCTCACGAACAATATTACATCGGGCGCTCATCCTTTAATCCATCGCCTGAGGATTATGCGCGTGATATTGCGACCTGCGATCTGGAGAACCGGGCTCTTTATGTTGTGGAAGTGGATGGCGGCATTATCGGTGCCTTGGAGATTAACCGCTCCACCAATCCAAAAAGAAATCATACCATGAGCATCGGCATGTTCATGTTGTCGGGCTATCGGGGTGTGGGGATCGGAACAGCCCTGATGCAGACCGCCATTGCCTGGGGCAAAACCAGGAAACTGGAAAAGGCTTTCCTGAGTGTCTATCACTCTAACGAAGCCGCCCTGGCCTTATATCGCAAATTTGGCTTTGTGGAATGCGGACGCTACACTAAGCAATATCGCGTTGGTGATTTTTATATTGATGAGATCTTTATGGAATACTTTTTTACAGAAAGCGGGCGCACGCTGAATTAGGCTGGTTAATTCGGGTTTCAGGCTGCCTGCCGGGTCCTGAATATGTTACTGCTAATTTCCCGCTTCCGGACAGCCATAATACCAGATGCCGCCCCCGCCCGTACCCGCCGGTATGGGCAGCATCGGCGGAATATATTCTCCCCGGCACACCCGCCGCATCAGATATATTACGCAGGCTATCCCAATGGCATACGAGACGGCTACCCAGATCCAAAAATCCGCTTTCATAAAAGATCACCCCCGCTACTATCTATTAGTGCGGGGGTTGATTTATGCGCTTAGCGCCGGGACGGGATGAATTCATGCGTGCCGTGCCGGTTACCTGGCACAAGTTTCCCGGTACTCATCCTCAAGTATACTCATCATTACGAAATCATAATACCGGTGGTTCCAATAATAACCATCCCGCTGTACGCCTTCGCGCCGAAATCCGATTCTCTCATAAAAGCGCACAGCCTTTTCGTTGAACCCAACCACACCAATGGACACCCGATGAAAGTTCAGGTACCCAAAAGCATAATCCAGCAGCAGTCTAATGGCCTCACTGCCGTAACCCTTACCTTGCGCTTCCTTGTCACCAATGATCATGGTGAGATCGGTGTTGCGCCAAAGATGGTACATCCTTAACAGCCCGGCCTCGCCAATCACCTTGTCGTCCTCTTTACGCACAACGGCAAACCAGACGCGCTCCTTATCCTTGTTAATACGTTCGAACCATTCCTCGGAACTGGTTTTACTCTCAGGCAGTGTCATACCGATTTGGCCGCGGATCACCGGATCGTTATACCATTGCCGGACAAACGGAAGATCCTCCGCCTCCAATGGTCTTAGATAGATATTGTTTCCTGATAAGAATGCGGTTTTTTCCGCGCAAACTGTAGTCATCAGACTTTACCCATCAGATCGCGTTTTTTGGTTTTATATTCCTCATCGTCAAGAATACCATCCTGATGTAGCTCGGCAATTCTTCTAATTTTCCCCAGATTATCAAGTTCATCGGCTTTACCGCGGGCTTTCAGGTACATGACCGCCAAGGCTATGAGCAAAACAAGCTGTACAGCATTGAGGATTAAGGAAAAAATCAATGGGAAATTATTATCCAATGCGGCACCTCCTCAGTTTCTTCTATCATACCAATAAGCGCGTTGGCAGACAAGCCTGCTTCCCTGTCGCAATATAGAATTTTAACGAAATTTAACCCGCCACCCGTTGACATCGAACGTATGTTCGTATACAATAGCATTAAGGACTACTGGAGGAGGTGCTACTCTTGACCAGCCTGAACCCGGAAGTAATCATTAAGACAGAAGTAGATTATTCCCATAAAACACGCAGGGGCATCGTAACATTACGCGTATCCGACAGCGGAAGAGAGTCTTTGCACCGTCTGCCCTTGCCTAATTCTGTTGATTCGGAGCTACGGGCGCAACTGCAGGCTATTCTCCACGCCCTGCTTTGGGGCAGCAAACTGCAAAGAAGCTTCATCACAGTATTAACACCCCATGTAGACTCACTGAAAATCATCAATAGAGATATGCCGGTTAATGAACATACCGCCGGTATGTTCCTGCAGATCCGGGCCTTGCTACACTCATTCAAAATAGCACAGGTAAAGCTGGATCCGAACACCGCAGCAGACAATCAATTGCCCGCCGCCGGCTGAAAGCCGGCTTCTTTTTATGTCCGGGCAAATGCCCGTCCCAGTCTTATGACGCCTTCCTCGATCTCTTCCGGAGTATGCATGGCGAAATTGAGCCGCAGATAGTCCGGCGGCGGCGGCATACTTTCTGCCATGTCGCCGCCAGCGCTGGAGCCAGCACTGGAACAACCAGTGTCTGAGCGGATATCGAATGCGCCTCTGGGCGCACCCTGATCCGTAAAAAAGGTCTTCCCTTGGGCGCAGCAAACTCCTTCTGTCAAAGCAATGCGGGATAACTTCTCTGCTGCCAAGCCCTGCGGCAGTGCCAGCCAAATAAACAGGCCTCCTTTAGGCTTGTCAAAACTGACTGAGGCCGGCAGATACTCCCCAATAGCCTTAATCATAGCATCGCGCCGCTCGCGGTAGATCTTGCAGGAACGCCGCAAGTAATTCCGATAACGCCCGATGGATAAATAGACTTCCAGGACACGCTGCATCAGATTGGAAGCCGCAATGTCATGCACATACTTTCTTTCTGTCAAGACTCTGTAAATGGGTCCCTCTGCCAGTAGGAAGCCGATCCGCAGCCCAGGCAACAGCATTTTGGAAAAGGTTCCGGTATAGATCACCCGGCCACCTGGATCCAAGGCTTTTAGCGATGATTGTGCGCGCCCTTCATATCTTAAATCTCCGACATAATCATCCTCGATCACAGCCACATTGTAGCGTTCCGCCAAAGCCATCAGCTGCTGACGCCTTGGGTTGCTCAAGCAGGTACCAGTTGGGTTTTGGAAGTCAGGCATGGTGTAAATTAGCTTGGGATGATACTGCTGAAGCACAGATTCCAGCTTTTCGGTCTGCATACCCTCGCTATCAACTGGCACTCCAACTACTCTGAGACCGTAAGCACGGAATAGATAGAGAGCCCCGCTATAGGTCGGATTCTCAGTCAGTACAGTATCTCCCGGTTTGAGAAGCAGTTGCGTGCACAGTGCAATCGCCTGTTGTGAACCTGATGTAATCAGCACATTTTCCGGTCGGGCCTTAATGCCCCGGCTCGTCAGAATATGCGCGATGGCAGAACGCAGCGGAGCATAGCCATTGTATTCTCCATATTCGAAAGCCGCTGTACCGTCGCGGCGAATGACATCCTGCATGATTTTGCGGAATTCCGTGACTGGAAAATAGCTTACGTCACCACTGCCGGCTTCAAAAGAGATTATCCCATTACCATTCTCAAACTCATGGCCGCCAAATAACGCGCATTCAGGCAATTCGCGCTGCCAGAGCGGTTCATTGACTGTGGTAGCATCCCCGCTAGTCGTAGCAAACATTGAAGGCAAAATTTGGTTGACGTAGTAGCCGCTGCCTGGCCGGG
>DHDG01000049.1:26450-26583 GCA_002399265.1 Firmicutes bacterium UBA4882
CGGCGACCGGCGGGCAGGCGCGTATCAGGTTCTAATTCTCCCGAAAGAATACTGTCGCGCAAATAGCGCTCGATTTGTCGGTATAGAGGATCGTGGCTGTCATGGACAAGCGGAAAGCGCATTAGAATCAAAT
>DHDG01000049.1:26768-28352 GCA_002399265.1 Firmicutes bacterium UBA4882
TTGGTACCATCATTATAGATCATCTTCTTGCAGTATGATAGATCCGCATATTCAACTATGCCTCTTACCAGGTAAAGTGGCACTACCAAAATGCGCAAAACCGGCCATTTCGATATGGCCGGTTTTGGTTTATGATAATGATGAATTCAGTGATTACTTGCTGAGGTGAGATTAATGGCGACAACCGCTCATGCCTCTAACACGGCTAATGTTTCTAACACAAAGGGATACTATATCGCGCTACTTTGCTCCGTAATTCTCTCCACGACCGGGGTATTCATTCGATACTTAACCGAACACTATAACATGCCGCCCTTGGCAATTGCTTTTTGGCGGGATGCTTTTACCGCGATAGTTGTCTTGGCCGCGTTGCTGCTAATCCGCCCCGCGTTAATCCGGGTACGGCGGGCTGACCTGCTTTTCCTATCCGCCTTTGGCCTGGTGCTGGCTCTTTTTAATATCTTGTGGACTGTTTCGGTATGGTATAATGGTGCCTCAGTCGCAACCGCCCTGGTCTACTCCTCAGCTGTCTTCACAGTCCTTCTGGGCTGTCTGTTTCTCAAAGAACGCTTTTACTTCGCCAAACTGCTGGCCGTAATCTTGTGCCTGTCCGGCTGCTTTCTGGTTTCAGGGACCATCGGCGGTTCACCTTGGAATAGTGGGGCTGTCGGAATATCGATTGGCCTACTCTCCGGATTATCTTATGCCGGCTATAGCCTGATGGGTCGCCTGGCTTCCCAGCGTGGGATTAACCCATGGAGTACGCTACTCTATACTTTTCTGTTCGCGTCCGTCGCCCTGTTATTGATCATTCTGATGCGTTCCTGTTTCCCCGGGGCCAACGCGCCGGTGGCAGAACTTTTTTGGCTTGGAAATGCACTCCCGGGATGGGGTGTCCTGTTCTTACTGGCAGCCGGTCCGACTGTACTTGGCTTTGGCCTTTACAACGTCAGCCTGGTGCATCTATCTTCCGGAATTGTCAACCTAATCGCCACCTCGGAGCCAGCCTTTACATTAATAATTGCTTTCTTTATCCTGGGCGAAAAGATGACTTTTGTGCAGTTATGCGGATGCGCTCTGATACTGTGCGGAGTGGCGTTTCTAAAAATCTATGAAATGATCCACGCCGCACAGCAAAACGGCTATTTCAGTAAAAGGGCGAGAACCACAAAAACTGCCGCCAGAACAAAGAGCAATATTTTATAGTTTCTTTTGCCCATCTTGGAGATTATAAACTTTGTTTTTGGATTACCTTCAAACATGATGGGAAACTCGAACAAAGCTCCGAATACATAAAGCGCAGCCACTAAAAATAGGACAAATGATAAACCTGACATTGATTCTACCTCCCAACTATTCCTAAAAATTGGTCCTACGCTGAAAGATTTTGAGCGTCACTATCATCAGTACAAGGTTATAAAGAGCTCCAATAATGATATATTGGTAAAAATCGAGATTCATATTGACCATCCCGGCTGCAATTCCCGGTCGCAGCATGGCGTACTGAATAGCTTTGGCGGCCCAATGTCCAGGCGCGATCGCAAACAGCCACTCTTTGGCATCCAGGAAAAAGAAGCCGGCAAT
>DHDG01000049.1:28544-45770 GCA_002399265.1 Firmicutes bacterium UBA4882
GCAAATGCATTAACCAGCAAAGCCACGATCGGGACTTGCAGAGCTGACAGAGCCGCAACAAGAAAAGTCTCCAGGACGGTCATTGCCGCCGCTCCGACGATCCAAAGCATAAAATAGCCTGCGAAGACCGCAAGTACATAAGCAAAAACAATTTTAAACCAGACATATAAGGCCAATGAAACAGGTGAAATCTGAATCGAGGCAAACACCTGATCATCCCTATCATCCAGCAGCGAAAATCCGGACATCGCACCATAGGCAAACCCCGTAATCAGAGACAGGATCATAGCGGTAACACTGACAGCCCGCCCTTCCAAAACGCCGGAGGAAATCAGGTACTTGCCGATCGCGCCCAGCGCCAGCGGCCACAAAAGCATCATCAGCGTCATCTTATCGCGGATCAGGTTTTTAATTTCGAATTTGGCCAGAGTGACCAGCATGTTTACACCCCCATTTCCCGCATCACATAATCGTTAAATTTAGGTTTGACTATAAACCGGTAGAGCACAAAAGCAAGCGCAATCAGATAAACAAAGCCGAATACCAGTTTCCAAAGCTCTGTCTCTTTAATGCCGGCCCCAAACAAAATGTTGGCAGCCTCTGGAGGCAGCACAATCAGATACTTTGCTACCTTAGCATTGATTAAGCCAAAGGAGGCAAAGAGCGTCGGAAACAAGCAGACAAAACTGTACACCATTAAATTGATCAGCACAGCGGTGAAATTTTTAGCATGATAAGAAAGGAAAATGCCGATCAAAGTGTGTACTGTTGTCACAATTACCGCTGCCAGAGCAATCAGTAGGTAGTTATATGAGACATCTTTGACAAAGTACAGAATTCCCGAGATGATTACCACGGTGATCAGCGAGTTCAATACACTGACAATGATCTTGGCCATCAGATACTCGTCTTCTGTAACAGGTGAAACCATGACGGAATTCACGGTATGCTCCTGCTTTTCATAGAACAGAGTGGCACCGACCAACAGAATTGTCATCATGGTACTGTCCGTTACAAAAACGACTGGCACGAACTGCTTCAATTGCCCGGCATCAATAAACCATACCAGCGTAGCCCAGACCAGCATTACGACAAAGTTGGCGGCGAACAAATTATACTTGTTCAGACGGCTGAAGTCACCTCTGATCAGGGGTATCAGTCTATCCACGCAAATGCACCCCCGTTACCTTAATGAAAATCTCTTCCAAGGTTGTTTCGCCACTGTGCAGAGTCTCAATATCCTTGTTCTGCAGCAACTCAAAAAACGCCGGTGTCTTAATCTCATCCATGGTGAATTCCCGTTGGATCAGTTGACCTTCTTCTTTGTATTCGACTTTGACAGTCCGCTTACCGTATTTAATTTTGAGATTGCGCGGAGAGTCAATTTCCTGCAGCTTTCCGTCAACAATGAAAGCCACGCGATCGCAGAGTTCGTCGACATCACTCATAATATGGCTGGTCAAAAAGACCGTTCCGCCCTGCTCCCTGAACTCCAATATCATATCTTTCATGATGCGGGCATTAACCGGATCAAGTCCATTGGTCGGCTCATCCAGGAACAGCATTTTCGGGTTGTTGAGCAAGGCCCGCACAAAATTGAGGCGAATCTTCATCCCCTTGGAAAACTCGCCGGCTTTCTTATCTCGGTCATCCCACAATCCGATGCGCTTCAGCATCGGCTCAACATCAACTGGATGCCTGTAAAGCTGCTTAAAGAAATCCAAATTCTCCATGGCAGTCAGCTTCGAAAAGGAAATCGGCATTTCAAACGAAACCCCGATATCCTGATAGAACTCGTCGTTGTAGCTCTTTAGGGGTCGACCGCAGTACTCAACTTCGCCCTCAAAATCCCGGAGTAGTTTGATTAACAGCCGTTGAGTTGTGCTCTTGCCAGCGCCGCTCGGGCCTAAGAATCCAAAAATCTCCCCTTTGGCGATTTCAAAATCGATCCCTTTAACGGTATAATCCTCGTTTTTTGGATACCTGAATTTCAGGCTTTTTACCTTAATCAATTGCGATGCCCTCCTTTAGAATCCGTAACATACTGATCATTCGCGTCAGTAACATCTCCTCCGACCCGGTTTGCTGATATTCTTTGGAAAGATTAACGCTGAAAGTATAAAACATATCAACAACCAGGCTTGTATCGGTATCGGCTTTGATCCGGCCGCGTTGCTTGTCGCGGTCAAGCATCTCCTTATACATGTTCAAACCAGCGGCGGAGTGCGCACGCAATTTTGAAATAAAGACGCTATTATCCAGTTCCATCATCGAGGCAATGCGGCTATATTCCGGCTTTGCCTTAGCCCATGCGAGGACTTGACTGAACGAATACAGGCAATTCTCAAAAAAATCGGCCTCCGGGTCCAGAGCTTCCATCTGCTTGAAGAGCACCATTTTTTCCCTGCCGATTTCGGCAACCATATACAAATAGAGATCTTCCTTATTATCAAAGTACTGGTAGAAGCTCCCCCTCGGTATACCGGCAGTTTTGATAATCTGATTGATCGATGCCTCATCAAACCGCTTGGCAGCAAACTCCTGTACCGCCGCATCAAAAATACGCTTCTGCTTTTGGGGACTGAGATTTAGGAAGGTCGGTTTAGGCACTTAAAACATCCTCCTGACGACAGCATAGCACAGATGTCGAAATGTGACAACCCTGTCACATCAAATTTATGGCATTTAAATAAAAAATTTCAGCCGTCTTAGAGGCTGTAATTTTGGTCTTAAGAAAACTTCATTCGTCATATGGTCATATTCATGACTTCCCTGACTTCTTCGAGCGTTTGCACCGCTTCCGCCCGCGCTGCCGCCACCCCGGAACGCAGAACGTCACGCACATAATCCATGTTCTGTTCCAGTTCTTTGCGACGTGCCCGCAAAGGCCGCAGATATTCATTAAGTGATTCTGTCAAGACTTTCTTGAGCAGGCCGGAACCAGCATCCCCAATCTCCGCCGCAATTTCTTCAGGTTTCCTGCCGGTCGCCAACGATATTAACAACAGCAGATTAGCCACTTCAGGCCGGTTGTCCGGATCATATGTGATGGTTCTTTCCGAGTCGGTTTTGGCTTTCTTGATTAACTGCGCCGTCTCATCTTCATCGGTACTTAACATGATCGTATTGTTTCTACTCTTGCTCATTTTCTGCGAGCCATCCAGCCCGAGAATAATCGGCGCTTGGCTTAGCAGCGGTTGCGGTTCAGGAAAGACCGGCTTATTCTTCGCAAAGCGGTCATTGAAGCGTCTGGCGATGGTCCTGGTCAACTCCAGATGCGGCAATTGGTCTTTGCCAACCGGCACGACAGTACCTTTGCAGAAGAGAATATCCGCCGCCTGATGCACTGGGTAAGTGTACATGCCAGCATTAATACGTTTCTGCCCGGAAGCCAGAATCTCTTCTTTAACCGTAGGATTGCGGTCCAACTCCGCATTCGTGACCAGCGTCAAAAAGGGCAGCAACAGCTGATTCAGCTCCGGCACATGACTATGCGGAAAAACAAAGGTCTTGCCATCGGTCAGATCCATCCCCGCCGCCAGGTAATCAATGGTCAACTGCTGGATATTGTCCGCGATATTTTCAAATGTGTCCCGATCGGTTAACACCTGATAATCCGCAATCACGATGAAGGTCGGGACGCCCATCTTGTGAAGCCGTACCCGATTCTGTATTGAACCGAACAGGTGCCCAATATGCAGCCTTCCGGTGGGTCTGTCTCCGGTGAGAACCTTATACTTCGCAGGATTTTGCTGCAAGTCTTGCTCGAGTTTTTTGCTTCTTTCCAGCGTAGCTTCAAATGTACCGTAACTCATTTGCTCTTGTTCTGCCATTTTTCCGTCACTCTTTTCTTTTTCTATGATAGTAGTGCTGGTGTTGCATCAAAACCTGGACTTCTCATATGCCACCCGCTTGGCCATATAAATATCCGGTTTGCCAATCCCGTTGGCATCCGGCATTACCCCAACAATGCTAAACCCAACCTTCTGATAAAACTCAAAAGGATGCTGCTTAAGATTTCTGATGCCGCCTATTTTCTCTGCCAGGTTTTCATATAGATCAACATCTGTAAGGGTGGTCGCGGCATTCTCGTCATCGGTTCCCAGCCAAATTGTCAAACCACCGCGTTTGGCGACCTGCTTTTCCAAATCTTCTACCAAAGCCCGGCCGATTCCTTTCCTGCGGAACGATTCCTTAACTACCAACGGATGCAGCTCCCATACATTGCCGTCATACATGCTCTTGCCGCCGATCCATCCTTGGACTGTCTCCTTCTCAACCGCCACACGACTGATCTGCCCTTCACCTATGGAATCGTGCACTTCCGCCAAAGCTTCGTCAAGATTTGGCCAGGCTTGAGAGATGCCTATAAAACTCTCATATAAGAGTGCGGCCGCTTGTCCGATCAATGCCTCGCTTTCGGTCTTCAGATCGATAATCATCATATTTATCACCTGTGTATCACCTGTTTTCGGTTAGTCAGCCCCCGGTTAGTCAGGCAATCGACGCGCGGAAGGCCTTATATTTTTCCCATTTAAGCTTAAAGGTTAATCCATCATAGCATTGGCCCCGAACCGTTCTGATCCCGTGTATCCGGTTACACTCTTCAAAGCCAATTTTCTTCATCAAGCCTAGCACTCTTTCATTTCCCGACCACGTTTGCGTATAGATGTCCTTTATGCCATTGCTGATCATGTATTGGATGAACAGATCCCAGGCAGCCGTGGCATATCCTTTACGGCGCGCAGACAAGTCCAGAATGTCGACGCCGATAGTACAATGGCCATCGCCCTTGGTATACTGATAATGATCATCAATGGTATAGGCATTGCACCATCCGATGTGCTTTTGGCTCGCATCGTTCACACAGATTTGAAAACTCCAGCGCAGACGCCCTTCATCTTTTTCCTGGGCCAGCCATGCCAGGCGTTCCTTACGATAACTGTCCGGATCAAATGTCTCTACCCCTTCATTTTCCCAAGGAGCATCCCAGAGCTGCCACTCGGTTTCAACCGTTTCCCAACGGATCTGATCTGCGATATCAGATGCTATGAAATCTCTTAAGATAACTTTATCGTTTTTGAGTTTCATCTGCTTATCCTCATAATATAGTTCACACCCGATATTTTAAAACCCAGTCCGGTATAAAAGTTTATCATTGCCTGATTTGCATCAGAATCAAGTTGTATAAATTCTACGTTAAAATCTTTACACTCACTGATAAACTTGTTAATAAGCATCTTTCCAATTGCGCTTCTACTTCAATTCACTTTGCTTCCCATAATTCGCTGTCATTTTACTCATCAATCGGCCCATTTTAATCGGAAACATATAACAGGCAAGCGTTTGAAGCTTTTGGCCCGCGCTATGACAAATAATAAAGCTCTTTTTATTGATATGCTTGGCAAGCCCAACACCTACTTTTTCCGGGGGTACCATAAACTCTTTTGGGATAGGCAGCGGCTCTGCCGATTTTGTTCTAGTAAGTGGCGGGTGGAAAATGTGAAAACTGATCCCGTCATTTTGGTACTCTATGTTCAGGCATTTGGCAAGTGATTCAATCGCTCCTTTACTTGATGCATACGGGCTGATATTTATAAATCCCATTACTCCAACGCCAGAACTCGTGAAGATAACCTTACCGCTCTTTTGCTTTTTCATGTATGGCAGCACTGCCTGCGCCAAATATAGTGCCCCGAAGTAATTTACATCAAATATGTCTCTGTATGTGGCATCATCGGTATTATTCATCGATTCAAATGTGCATCGGCAAGCGTTATGGATAGCACAATCAACGCTTCCGAATTTCAAAACACTCTCTTCTACACATTCTTTTATTCGATTAGAATCCCTGACATCACAGACTAATGTTAAGAGTGAAGGCCATTCTTTACTAAGAGCTCCCAGATTGCCACCATCCAAATCCAATACTGTTACATTGTATTTATCCGTCAAAAGCTGTTTAACAAGAAAGTATCCAATACCTTGTGCCGCTCCAGTGATAATTACATTTTTCATTGCCCCACCCCCGAATAATACCTCTTCACTCTTGGCGGTACTTAGCCCCTAACTAAGATATAATTGAGCTTATCCTCCCAGCGATCATGCATATCATAATACCGCTCTATTCTCTCTAGCAACTGAAAACCCATTTTCCCCAACACATGCTGCATTCGATAGTTTGTCCCCATGGTATCGGCGTAAATTGTTTTTAAACCCAAACCGTTAAAAGCATAGTTGACGAGCAAAGATACTGCCTCTGTACCGTACCCTTTTCCTTTTACAGAGTCGTTTACAAGGATAATGCCTAACTCACATCTGCTTTTTTCATAGTCAATTCTCTTTAGGTTCGTTAATCCTATGGGATTTCCATTCTTCAGGAAAACTCCATAAGACGGATACCACGAATCTCTTTCTAAGCTGCGATCAAAAGATTCATCCACCTTTTCTTTATTATACACATACGTATTAGGATCCATTTTAGGATCAGCAATGTATACTTTCCAGAATGCATGCCAGCTTTCTCTGGTAAAAGAACATAAATCGATACTGCTACCTAATACTTCCATTCATAACTCCTCCACGGTTATGTTAAGAAACAGCAAGAATACCTGGCGTTCACTACTTTATAGGCTTAGCAAAGCTGTTTCATATTTTTGGGTCTGGCTTTGTGCTTTCGGTTGATGTCATACACTTGATAATAGACTCTTTTCTCGTTGAACTGTTTTCTAGGCCCTTTTTCTTCATTGGCGTATCCGACATAGGCAATTCCACATGGCACAACATACTCAGGAAGTCCTACAATGCGTGATATCTTCCTTTTATTCTGATCACCATAAACCCCCACCCATAAAGAACCCAAGTCGAGGGCTGTGGCACAGAGCAAGATGTTCTGCATGGCTGCACTGCAATCAAAGATATACATTTCGTCTACATTTCTACACAGATGCGTATTGGCACATACAACTACAGCACACGGTGCATTGTAATTGGCAAAGCCAAATTCCGCCCTTATTTCATCCATAATACTCTTCTCTGTTACAACCACCATTTCCCATGGTTGATTATTGCATGCTGAAGGTGCAGCAAATGCAGCTTCCAAAATTGTATCGATCTTCTCTTCTTCCACAGGCTTATCCAAATATGAGCGAATGCTTCTGCGACGAATGAATAAGTTAAGAACGTCTTCATACATTACGATTCACTTCTCTCGATTTGCTGTCACTTTACTCTGCCACTCCGGGGACTTTACGCCGATGTATCTTTGGCAAAGCGATGTTTGCCTAACCACAACTGCGCAAAATCAACAGCGTCAATGATACTAAACAACCTGCAGGTTGCATTACCGACCTGGCCCTTCTGTACCTTGCCACTTCTTTCTCTTTCAAAATCTTGCCCGATTAATTCAAAATCATCGGAGTTATAATCGTAATCATCAAACCATTTCCAGACTCGTTCACCGTTTTCCAGCATAGCTGTACCCATCCGCTTGACTGGCATCTCACTCCTCAGTGATTCTGCCAGATGAAAACTGGTACAAGAATCAAACCCGACTCCCAATAAAAGAACTTTTGCTCCTAACCTGTACATTTTCCCAAGCGGAGAGTTCATGCCAAGCTGTGGTGTTAAAACATGACCATCAACAATTTCTGCGGCAAGTCTTCCATTGGCAGCGAATGATAATTGTGGATGATCCGATCGTAACGTATTAGGAAAGGTCCTGAATAATTCCGCAATGCATCCCATGCCCCGCGACGGTGTTTTGCCCGGTTCAAATGCCGGCATATTTTCATATATGGTCTGTATCCACTCCTTGGGAACGGGCGGATTTTCCCATTCAGCCGGATCGCTCAAGTCTCCGCTATGAGCTGGCATTACTAATGTCCCATTACTCCCCAACACATTCAGTAGGGCGATAATGACAGATTGTGCACTTCCACATACCCATCCCAAGCTTGATAAGGATGAATGCACTAATAATATATCTCCGCGATTCACGCCAAGTTTGGTTAAGCCTTGGCAGATAGTGTCTATTGTTATGGGTTTTTCTGTCTTGGCAATTGTTGAGGCTTCTTTCATGTTCTCACACCCGCACATTGTTGACTTCTCCTTTTTTGGTTTTCCTTCTTTGCTTGTCCTATATATCTATGATCATACCATCATAAGCAAACCTGACATTGGGGAGTTGCTTCTCCAGTTCTTTGTAATCAGAATATGATCTATTCCAATATTCCTCCAGATGGGTAAAGACAAAGCCATTTCGCAGTCCGGTCTCAAAATACCCTGGTTGGGTGATCAGTAAATCAACATCATAAACCGCCTCATTTTCTAATGGGAACGGTTTTGTATCACAGGGTGCATAAAGCACCCGCTTTTTGTTTTCATCCTCGAATAAATACATATATGGAGTTGCTCGATTGCCTTCAACAAATATGGGTGTAATCGTCATTTCCTTGATGCGGAATTTATCGGAGACAACCTGCCTTTGAAACACTTTGAAGCGCTCCCCGCCGCATTGCATAATGGTTTGGGAATCGGCATACATCCGCCACTGCCTAATATGGTAAATTTCATCGTTATCCTCCTTCCGGCAACTGACCAGCTTACTCAGAAGCATCGATAGTAAAGACCCTCACCTTGGTTATTTCAAGCCCTTTGGTTTCACTCGTAGAAACCTTTCCGTCTTTCGTATCCTTTGGGGCTAAGTCAGCTACTGACCCATATACAATAACAAACCCGTTGGCGCAAACGCATTTGAACCCTACTTCGACGCCTGACCAATGATGTCTGGAAGTATTGGTTACTGAAAAATTAACACTTAAACTGCCGTCAGGCAACTGCTTCCACTCGTTAATCACAACTCTGGGAATCAGTAAACAAGCGGTTGAGCTAAACATAAATAAGAACCGTCCCCATGTCTTCAATCTCTCCGATTACAAAAGGAGCAGACGATTATAAGTCTTTCGTCTGCTCGCCACTCGCTGCTGATGAATTATTCGATAAACACTGCCGAGTACCAGTTTTGCGGCTGGTTCTGATCCCGCAGCGTCTCGATTGGCAGACCAAACTTTCGAGCTGTTTTGAAAACATCTATCCCCACACTATGAAAAGCAGGCCGGGCCTTTTTTGGATTAATGCAATTCTGGCCGCGGAAACCAGCGCACTCCGCGCAAACAGCACAGTCGCTAAGAGAAAAAGCGAAGTAATAGCCATCAATGAAGGCCTCCCGCTCGATCGCGAAGGACACTTCCTGAGAAATCTTTTTATCATGAGAATGGACGATTATGCCCCAACTATAGCGGCGCAGGACCTGCTCATACTCCCAGGGGCGCAGAGAGTTTGGCCGCGACGGACAAGTATGGCCCTTCCCCCAATCCGCACAGCCAAAGGCACATTTCAGGATCGTACGGGGGTCAAAGGCAATATCGTCAATACGAAATGGTACGGCGTGGTCGGCACCCATTTCTAAGGCAAAAGTGACAAAGTCGTTCTGATTCCTCATGGTCGTTAACCTTCTTTCACTGCGTTAGTAACCGCTCTGTGGAATTTACATTACTACAGCCCATTTTCCTGCTATAACAGCACCACAAATAACAAAACTGTCAGACAAATGGCACCCATCAGCCAATCCGCCGGCGCGGTTTGGAAGACCGGTCGCGTGCGGACCTCCGCATAGCAGCGCGCTTCCATGGCAAACACCATTTCGTCCGTGCGCTGCAGCGTGCGGCTGAGTAGCGGAAAAACTATAAAACCGATCCTTTTAATCTGGTTTTTACGCAACTGCACGCAACGGGATTTTTGAGCGTGCGTCATCTCCGTATAACTATCAAAGATGAGCGGTATTAGGACAAAGGTGAGATTGATCATAGTCGCAACGCGTGCGGCCGGTATCAAGGGAATGGGACGCAAATACCATTCGATCACGTTCCGGAAGGTTAGCAAGGAAGTAGTGCCCGTCATAATCGTGCAAACCAAAAGGATCAGAATCAGGCGCGCAGCGAAACGCAATCCCTCAACTGCCCCTTGGATCGAAATCCCGGCAATCGGGCAGCCCGGGATGGGATCTCCGGGTATGTTAAAAGCGTCCGCCACAAGGACAATGAATATGATCCAGGCAAAAAACCGCATGTCTTTCATCAATGCGAGGACTGGCAACCTGCTGATGATCAAGGCCGCGATAACGATGCCGGACAGCAGCAAATAGTGGTGTAGTTCTGAAGCGAGGCTCACGGAAAGGCTCAGCAAAACCATGCCCAACAACTTAAGTCGGCCATCCATCCGGTGCAGCACGGTGCTTTTATGAATGTAGTGAAAGAAGGTCACTTGAGCCATGTCACTGAGCTAACCTCCTCTCCATCCTTGAGAGGGACGCGCACGCCATAGTTTGCGGCACGATAGATGACCTCTTGCGGCGCGCCATCCTCGACCAATTTACCCTGATGCAAAATGATCAGTCGATCAGCGTGGGCGAGGACCTTTTCCAACTCATGCGTAACCAGCAAAATCGTGTGTCCCGCTTGATGGAGCTGCACAATTTGCTGCAGGATTTGGACAACGCCGGGATAATCCAAGCCGGTGAACGGCTCGTCAAAGATGAGTATCTCTGGCTGCATCGCCAACACACCGGCAATGGCCAGTTTCTTTTTCTGTCCGCCGGACAAGGTTCGCGGGTCTTTGCCGGAGAGGTCCTCCAGCCCGGTCGCCCGCAAAGCCTCGGCGACAGCCTGTTCCACTTCTGGGGGCGACAAATTGAGATTCTCCGGGCCAAAGGCGACGTCTTCAGCAACGGTTTGCCCCACAATCTGGCTGTCGGAATCCTGGAAAATCAGCCCGATTTTGCGCCGGGTGGCGGTGATGTTCTTCGTGATTGGGACGCCATCGATCAGCACCTTCCCCCTGGTGGGAGTCAGGAGGCCGTTCAAATGGCGAATGAAGACGGTTTTCCCGGATCCGTTCGCACCGGCGATGATGACAAATTCGCCGGCCCCGAACTGCAGGCTGATATCTGCGATCCCGGTAGTACCGTCAGGAAAGGTATGGGTCAGATTCTTGGTTGTTAAGATTGACATTTAATTATCCTCATCATCATAATCCGCGGCGGTGGCGGCAGCGGCTGATGCCAGCTTATGCTTGAAGCGGGGCACAAGCACGCGCCCGAGGGCAACCGCCGCCGCGATCTTGATCACAATACCAATGATAAAGGGTGTCAAACCGGCGGCCAATGCCGCACCCCAGCTCAGGTGCGCGACCACCTTCAGCCAGGGCACACCGACTAGATACAGTAAGATGTTACCGACGATCAAGGCGATCAAATTAGTGGCGTCGGTGGCCTTCTTCCCCTTGCCGGAGATTAATCCTACGGCAAAGACGAGCAGCAGGTAGCCGAATAGGAAGCCGCCAGTGGGCCCGACCAGCACGGCCAGTCCCGCGCGGCCGCCGGCAAAGACAGGCAGCCCGAGTGCCCCCAAACCCAGGTACATCGCGACACATATCAGGCCATATTTCCATCCGAGGAAAAGCCCGGCAATTATCACAAAGAAGTCCGCCAACACAATCGGAACAGGGCCGATTGGCAATGGTATGCTGATATAGCCCCCTACGATAATCAGGGCGGTAAACAAAGCGCAGTAAACGGTCATGCGCAGATTGAATTTCGCGACGCTCGCAGAGTCTACGGTGTTTGCAGTGTGCTTTGACATTTTACTTTGACTCGCTCCTTGCTCATGATCATGACCAGGGCATTGGCCGTGGCCGCAGCCGTAACCAACCTTCCAAGCATATCCTTTAAGATTGTACCACATCGCGGTTAAAAAATGGCCGCCTTAATCAAAGGCACAATCATTCGCTATTTTCTAAAGGGTTTTTATTCCTGCTTTAGAATTAACATCTATTCAGGCGAAGTGCCGATTAGCGAAGCAAGGGATCTACTCCACTCCGCTCTACCCGCTTTATTGAAAGGATGAACAATGTGCCGAAAACCGAACTAACAACAATGGTGATGATCCAGAACCCACAATCAGGCGAGCTTCTTGTGCAGAACCGTAAGCGCAAGTGGCCGGGGGTGTCGTTTCCGGGTGGTAAGGTTGAACCTTGCGAGAGTTTTTATGATTGCGCCGTGCGCGAGATTAAAGAGGAAACCGGACTTGACATTCGTAATCTGCAATACTGCGGCGTCGTGCATTGGGTTGAGCGTGAAACCGCTAACCGCTATCTATGCTTCCTATACAAGACTTCGGACTAC
The DNA here is from genome assembly GCA_002399265.1 of Firmicutes bacterium UBA4882. Taxonomy (GTDB): domain Bacteria; phylum Bacillota; class UBA4882; order UBA4882; family UBA4882; genus UBA4882. Next base: position 40,786 of record DHDG01000049.1, read on the forward strand.
AGCGGAGAGCTGAGTACCGACGCCGCTGAGGGCGAACATTCTTGGCGTAGCCTTGACGAACTACGCGCAATGCCGAAAGCAGCATTGGCGTCGGCAGAATACACGCTTTTGCCGCTGTTCCACGAATTCGGCAAGTATAGCGAGGCGTTTATTCCGTGGAGCAACGACGAATCCGATTGGGAGCGATACTACAAATGAGCGGGGTGGCTATCAGTGGATTTGCTTGTCATCCGGCATGGGCAATCTGAAGCAGACGTTTTAAATATCATCGAGGGTCGCGCGGACTTCCCGCTAACAGACCGTGGGCATGCTCAGGCTGAAGAAATGGCCAAATGGGTTAACGACCATTACAAGATTACTAGCATCGTCTGCAGCGCATTGTTGCGAGCCAGGCAGACTGCTGAACACCTCTCCCAGGCCACCGGTGTAAGCGTTGTGTACGATGATGATTTAATGGAGTGGCAAAATGGCCTGATTGCCGGTTTGACACGTGCGGAGGCTGATACAAAATATCCGGTGCCACCTGTCAAATTCCCGCACACAAAAGTGTACGGGCAGGAAAGTGAGATTGAGTTTCGCGCGCGGGCAGAGCATGCCTTGTCCCGTATTCTGAACGAGAACCCGCCGGATAGCGTCGTGGCAGTCGTTTCGCATGGTGGTATGATCAATATGCTATACCGCAGTTTTCTTGGGCTCTCGTTGCACACGAACGTCTTTCTCGTGACAGGCGATACCGGCATTCACCACTGGCGCGTTAATCAAGAGCAAGATAATAGACGTACTGTATTGTTCAGCAATCGTCAGGAACACCTAACAAAAAGTGAAGAAGCGCAATGACGCCAATCATCATATTGAAGGGCGCGGAGGTGTAACATGCCACACGGCATTATTTTACTTGGACCAAACGGAGCCGGTAAGTCGACACTGGGACGTGAGCTTGCCCGCGTGCTTAACTTTGCTCATTTTGACGTCGAGGATTACTGGTTTTATAAAACCGATCTGCCCTTTACTGTCATCCGTCCGCTGGAAGAACGGAACGCGATGTTGCTGTCCGATATGAAGAAACACGGCTCATTCGTAGTGTCAGGTGATATTTCCGATTGGAGCGATGAATTCTTGACAATGTTCGACCTGGCGGTTTTTCTGACCGCCCCCATCGACATTCGCCTCAAGCGTATTGAGAATCGGGAGTATGCACGCTGGGGTGACAGAGTACGCGCAGGTGGCGATATGTACGAGCAACAGCAAAAGTTCAGAGAGTTTGCCGCCACGCGGAATCTTGCCCTTATCGAACAGCAGGCGGCAGCGTATCCTTGTCCGCTCCTTCATATTGACAGCACGGAGGACTACCACGCCACCGCGGCAAGCATAGCGGAACGCTTTTACACAAAACCCGGCGAACCATTGCGTGTGACAACACATCCGCTTGGCGAATTAAAAACATACCGCTTCACCGTGATTTTCGCACAATACGGTAAAGGCAGCGGTGGTTGGTTATATGCCCGTCACAAAAAGCGCGACACTTGGGAAACGGCTGGCGGTCACATTGAAAAAGGCGAAACGCCTTTGAACTGCGCTAAGCGTGAACTTCGAGAGGAAACAGGTGCGAAGAAATTCTACATCCACCCTGCGTTTGACTATGCCGTCCATATGTCAACTGAATTTTCCTACGGTCAGGTGTTTTACGCCCATGTGGAAACACTCGGCGAGTTACCGCCCGAATTTGAGATGCGCGAGGTCAAGACGTTTCCGACCATTCCTGACGCGATGACTTTTCCGCAGATTTTGCCTGTTCTTTTTACTGAACTGCAAAAGTGGCTCGGCCTCGTTGATAAGCCTGACGAGTATTGGGATGTTCTCGACGGGAATCGTCAACCCACGGGTAGAACCCATAAGCGCAGTGAGCCGTTACCAGAAGACGATTATCACATTGTCGTTCGGGCTTGGATAATGAACAGCAAGGGCGAGTTTCTGATAACCCGTCGGGCGTTCAATAAAATTGGTTTCCCCGGTATGTGGGAAATTCCAGGCGGAAGCGCCACAGCAGGCGAAGACAGCCTCACCGCGACAATCCGCGAAGCGCAAGAAGAATGCGGCATAACGCTCTTGCCTGAGAAAGCCGAACTGTTCAGCACTTATCGTCGTGGCAACAGCTTTTATGACAATTGGCTCTTTCGTCAGGAATTCGGCCTCGCCAATGTGGTGCTGCAGGAGGGCGAAACGATTGACGCTCGCGCTGCGACTTGGAGCGAGATTTCCGCGATGATGGAGCGCGGCGAGTATATCGGGCTAGATGTGTTTCCGGAATTTGGCTTATTGCGGAACGCTTTTACACAGATTTCGCATGCTCCCGAACGCCAAGATAATGAGGTGAACAAAATGATGATTGAAATCAAAAAACTCACACCCGACCTATTGGACGATTATCTAGGTTTTTTTGACACCGATGCACACGCAGATAATCCTGACCCGAATGAACACGGATGTTATTGTGTGGGTTGGTGTACTGTAGACCACCGTGTCGCTACGGACTTTTCGTCGCCGGAAAAACGTCGCGCTTTGGCGGCTCAATATGTGAGTGACGGAAGTATCCAAGGCTATCTGGCGTATGCGGGCGGAAAAGTCGTGGGCTGGTGCAACGCCAACACAAAATCGGATTGTTTAAACTGTATCAGCTGGCTGCGATTTATGCCACCCGTAGAGTTGGCGGAGGATCCTGAAACCAAGGTGAAATCTGTGTTCTGCTTTGCAATCGCGCCAAGCATGAAGCGTCAAGGCATCGCCACGCGGCTTTTGGAGCGGGTGTGTGAAGATGCCGCAGAAGAAGGCTTCGATTTCGTGGAAGCCTATCCGAATAAAGAGTTCGTTAACGAGTTCCGTGATTTCATGGGACCGCTGGGGTTATACCAGCAGTTTGGATTTTCCGTTCATGAGGAATGTGAAGGAAAATACAAGAACTGCTATGTTGTGCGGAAACCGGTACGATAAATCAATACGTCAAACCAGCCAGTAGCCTAAAATTTCCCACTGGCTGTTTTGATATCGAATTTCTCTGTGCAACGAAAGCCGAATCTACTGTAGTATCTTGGATCTCCGTAAATACAAACCGCAGAGTATCCCATTTGCTTTGCCTTATCCAGGGAGTGCTTTATCAAAGCGCTCCCAATTCCCTGTTTTTGCAGGGAAGGCAAGACACTTACAGGGCCAAAGGTGATCACCTCATGTTTTGCATTTGCCTCATTATCTACGATCATTGATGAGGAATAAACGATATGCCCCACTATTGTTCCATCCTTTTCGGCAACAAGATCAAGCTCCGGAATAAAGGCGGGACATTTTCTGAGATTATGCAATACGAAATGCTCATCGCAGCCAGGCACATGCAGGTTCCAAAACGCTTCCCGAGTTAATTCTTCAACAACGCGATAATCGTCTGCTCCTTCAGGCCTGATAATCAGATCCATGCTTTTCACCCCATGGAGTTTTATTGTTTGTTCCTCTTCTTTGGAAAACCATTTACCGTTAGTACCAGTCAGTACCATACACTTTCTCTGTTTGATCCATTAATAATTTCATTTGCCATTTCCATGATTGCTCCCTAATCCCCGTCATCAATTTGCGCAACCCATTTGGATATTTTATCTTCAAAATAATTACCTATCTTTGTTACTTCGCCCATGACAATACTAATGTGTTCATTTCGCAAAAACCATGTTTCTTTCGAAATGCCTCTTTTGTCTATTACCGGTGATACATAAAACTTCACATCTAAAGGAAATACTGACTGATAAGTCAGTAATGCCCTTCTTGAGTGGTATGACTTACATACCAAAATAACGCTTTCTACGGATAGGTTAATTGATTGCAGGGCACGCCATGAAAGCCCAGCATTTTCAAAAGTATTTCTTGCTTGATCTTCTTTTAAGATTACATTCTCAGGTACTCCCAACTTGACAGCCAAATTTTCAAAGAACTCCCATTCAGATTTCCACTCAGGGATTTTGGGATTAAACCCTCCGCTGGGGAGCAAATACTTTGCATAACCACCCTTATATAGTTCTGCTGCTCTCTCGATTTGTTGCGGATAGCTACCTCCAGGAATCAAAATCACATCAGCTTTATCTATTGGTGTTTCTGCAAATATAAAATTGCTGATACAGTCAAAAGGAAAACTCGATTAAAGACAGCTCCTTTTAACAATGCGTTTCTAAGCATCTCTGCTCAGAAAACCTAAAAACAATAAATCCTTTTTACTATCTTCACCTGCAAACTTAATATTCCATCTTCTCTCCATGAAAGCAAGCATTTTTAGGCCCCGATCAAGAATATTATCAGCATTCCATTCAGAGTATCCTGCTACTTCAATTTCGCTATGCGAACCGTCCGAATAGCCTCTACGGACCTTCTCGCCCTGAGTATTCAATTTTGCTGCCTTTTTGTCGGGAAAGCTATCATTTTGCAGACTTGAATTAATGCTGCTGGATAACGGTAACAAGTTTCCCAGAGACCCAGTTAAGGCCTCCTTCTCCTCCTTTGAAAAACCTTTAAACGCTTTTTTCCAATACTCATTATTTGGTGTTTGAGGGCAAATATGTTCTATTGAAACTTTATCCTTTTCGCTTCTGGTGAAATAACTCCAATCGATCTTCCGATTTCCAAACTGATGGACTTTTTCGGTTTCATACTCATATAGGAAATAGCGTAGACCATTCCAATCATAAAATCCGCCACCATTTTTATATAATCTTTGCAAATAACCTCTAAAAGACTGATATTCAAAACCGGTTTCAGGCTTAAGCCATTCTTCAACCCTATCTTTTAATAGCTTACATATATCATTTATTGATAACTGTCCACTACGTAACTGCCGGGTAGTTTTATAAAATTCATTGTTTCGATAAGTGGAAAATGCCCTGCCTAACCTGAACGCTATAAATATAAAACGCTCAATTTCTTTAAATAACTTAACCCTTTCAGTGGATATT
>DHDG01000006.1:0-239 GCA_002399265.1 Firmicutes bacterium UBA4882
TGTGGTTTGATCCAAGTCTATCCGTTGAGCATATGCGCCGGGTCTTGCGGCGGATTATCGAAAAGGTATCTGCCGGCAAAGTGCTCTTGGGGATCGACTTGGCCGCCCGGGAGACTGTTTTTAATGATGACGATGACACAGTTGTAGCGCAAAACCGTCTCGGCTACTTTGAGGCTCAGGCGCGGGCGGCCGGGGCCATGCGCTTGACAGATGAAAAGAGAACCGTCCACGCACCTTCT
>DHDG01000006.1:423-14828 GCA_002399265.1 Firmicutes bacterium UBA4882
AGGAGAACCGTCCCCTTGTGTTCGTTGTCTCATTCATTTCGTTATCGGATGAAGGGGCAGTGGCGTACGGTCGAGTTATTGGATTATCAGGCTGTGATCACGCTGTGCAGCTTGGCGGATGAGATGGGGCTGGCGGGGGCGGTCTTGCGGGGGCTGGAGCAGGGCGACACGCGGCTGTTCCGGGCGCTGTCCCAAATCTATGCCCTGGCGGATCCAGGCTGGGGGTGGGAGCGGCGTTGAGAGTAACGCTTGTCATTCCTACGCCAGTCCTGCCTTGCGGAGTTTTTGAATATACTGCCACGCTGGCCGAGCACTTGAGCCGCTGTCCTGCGCCAACCCAAGTACAAGCGATCTTGCAGGCGACCGTGCTATCCGGAAGCCATGCGCACATTTTAGACAGACTGCGGTCTGATCCTACTACTGACCTGCTGCATCTGCAATTCGGCTACTACCTCTATCCCCCTGATTATCTAACGCAAATTCTGGAGCTGGCTCGCCGGCAAGGATGGCCGTCGCTGATTACGATGCACGGTTTTCGTCCGGATATGACCGCGCACCACGAGATCATCCGCCGCTATAGGATTCCGTTTATTGTTCACAGTAACTCCATGAAACAAGGCCTCATGGCCTGCGGCATAGCTGAGGAGCGGATTGATGTGCTGGCGATGCCATGTCCAGATCCTCTGCCGCCGCGTCAATTGCACCAGCATCCTCAGCAGCCGCCACCGTCGCCGCCACGCCTGCCGCACCAACCACACCAACCACATCAACAGCGTCGCATTGGCTATTTCGGATTCCTACTGCCCCATAAGGGACTGCGAGAGCTATGTTGCGCCTTGGGGCTGCTAGTGCCGACCTATCCGGACCTCACAGCAACCATTTTATCCGCCCGGGCACCTTTCGGTGTTTCCGGAGAATATGCGACCGTTATCGAGCATACCTTGGCTGAGGAGCGCTTGCGCGAGCGCATCAGCTGGCACACCGGTTTTCTCAGCGAGCAACAGATCTTGACCGAGCTGGCCCGCTGTGCGGTAATCGTCTTACCCTATCAGGAACATACCGAAATCGGGGTCTCTTACGCGGCCAGCGTCGCGTTGGCGTCCGGGCGGCCATTGATCACCACGAGAGTAAGCTTTTTCGAGAACCTGAATGGTGTGGCCAGCCAGACCACCAGTAATCAACCGGATGAATTGGCGCGCGCTATTAGGGCGATGCTGGATGATCCGGCCCGCCAAGCAACCTTTGCCGCACAAGCGCGCAGCTATGCTTCCCACAATACTTGGGCCAACGCGGCTGCCGCCCATAAGGCCTCATATGGGCACCTTTTGACGCACCTCAGCTAAAGATTTTCGGATTGTTTAGTAGTTTTTTCAAATGATAGGTCAATTTTGGGATGTCCAGGCATATGTATTACGGAGAATACACTATTCTTGTTTGGGGAAAGGGGGAGAAGGATGAGTCTCACCGTGCAAAAGGAAGTTCTCAAGGCTGAGAACATTGCTGCTCAGCACGGCACACGCGTTGTGATCGAGAAAAAGCTGGTATTGTCAAACGGGGCTGCTCCGGACAAAATTATTTTGTTTATGGCAGAAGCACAAAAAGTTCAGGGTGAAGCCGGTAATGGATACGTGACCGTCACCGGCCTGCTGGAAATGGAAGCATTGTATTCAGAAATTAATCCTGATGGACAGCTGGAACTTTCAGTAGCCAGGTGGTCGGAGGCAGGTGGAACAGCCGTTCCATTTGAAACCACGGTGGAGCTCCCCGGCGCGGCTTCGGGCGGACCTATTCAGACCTGGGTTGAAGTCGAGCAGGCCGGCGCAGTGCCGGGGGACGGGGATTCGCTCGATGCCTGTATCACATTGTCAGTAAACCTTCGCCAGAGTAGGCAAGCTCAGTACACGGTAGTTAATGATCTGCTGGCGACACCACCGGTTCAGCTGCGCAACGAGCACTGGGAGTTTGAAAGCCTGGAACCGGTCGGAGCCAAAAACATCGAATGGGCGATTGATGAGGAACTAACGCTGCCTGTCTCGATGCCGGATGCCGATCACATTGTCTGGTGGCAGATCCGGGTGACCGATCTTGAGACCCGCGTCGGCACTGATACGGTGTATCTGAATGGGGCTCTGGCTTGCGAAGTGCTATATGTTTCAGCCGTTCCCGAAGACGATGAAGAAGAAACCCAGCCGGGGATGCTACAGCTGGCGCGCTGGTCGGAAAATACCGCCAATGTAATTCACTTTACCCATGGACTCGAATGGCCGGGATTAGATCCGGAATGCGTCCTGAACGCCACCATCCGTTTTAAAGGTACTTCGGTGGAGGCGTTTGATGCCCGCAAGCTGCGTTTACAGGCCAGGGCAACTTCGCGGTTGGAGGCGGCGCTGCCACAGACAGTGGCACTCCTTGAAAATTGCACTGCCGAAACCGGGGAAACCATTGATCTGCAGAAGAAGCCGGCTGAAATTACGCAATATCTCTACACTGATCCAACCGAACATGTGATCAGAGATACGGTAGCTTTGCCATTTGATGTCCCAGAAATCGAAAGAATCTTTACCGTGCTTGGCCGACCGATCAATGTCACAGCTGAGCCAGCTGATGAGAAAGTGTTGATCGAGGGAGCACTGGAGCTAACGCTGCTTTATCAGGGTGGATCAGCAGAAGTAGCAGAGGCCGGGGTAGCCACTGCGGTGAGCTGGATCGGCGACGAGGCATTGCCATTCCAGATGGCCATTGATGTTGACGATCTAACACCTGATGCTTTGGTGGATCCATTGGTGACCCTGAGGGATATTGACTACGAAATGCTTGGTCCGGATAAAGTACATATTGATGCCCTGCTGACTGCGACTGTTAAGGCTTCAGTCAACCGCAGATTCATGGCGGTCACCAACGCCGCTTTGATTACCGCAGACGTTACTCGCCGCAAAGCATCGATGCTGTTCTATTTGGTGCAGACCGGCGATACGCTTTGGGAAATTGCGCGCCGTTACAATACCACGGTCAGCCACCTTGCGGAAGCCAATGATGTGTCGGAAGATGACGCGGTGCAACCGGGGATCAAGCTACAGATACCTAAGGCGTAGACTAAAGGTAAACCAAAGCTAGTTGAGCAACTTTACAGCCTGCCTCCTGCCTAATGCCGCAAAAGCCGGTCTGGAAATTCCAGGCCGGCTTTTGAATTTGCTATTACCTGCTGTTGTAATGCATTGTTGCAGGACTAAATTAAAGGCTGTAGAACTTATTAAAAAAGCAGCGCCAGCAAGTGCGGGCAAGTGCGGGAGGTGTTGATATGGAAGAGCTGACCGGATCCGTGTTAGCTGATCTTCGCAAAATTGGAACTGCCATCCAGCAGGGCAGATTGCCATGCCCGATGCCGAAACCCGAATTAATGCCGGAACTGATTAGGCGCTATCCCTCTTTGAGCGAAGCGCTGGAGCGTTCTACGACAACGTTGAGAAACGTTAAACTGACCAGTGTCCTGGGGTGTTCTCTGCCCAAAGAGATCTGTGACATTATGCATTTCCTGGAAGAGTGGTCTCAAAAGACGGACGCCGATGAAAAACGTGACGATGCCAGTCTCATCGTAGACCTGTATGGTAATATCAATGTTCACACAGCGATGACCGTAAAGCAGTATCGTGATAGCGGTGTTTTTAACCTCTGCAAGTGTCCGTTTTGTACAGAGTTTTACAGCGGTGCGTAAGGGCTGACATGACACTTTCAGGAAGTCTTATGATGGTTGGCAAAGGAATAAGTAGTACATATCCTGACTTTCGCAGCAAAACCAACAAAAAAGAGCCCGCAGCAATTGAGAATCAATGGCTGGCGGGCTCTTTATTTCCCAAATATGGTTGACAAAGGAATAAATGGTACATATAATAAGAATATGGTGAATAATGGTATATGGATTTATTATGTGGACTATCTACTTGGAAAGAGTAGATTTGGGGGCGTTGTTTTGTTTCTATCATATACACATAATGTCTCTTGGCAAACCATTAATGATGTTCTTTACATCGTTGATGAACGCGATTCATCGATTTACTCGCTAGGTAATGCTGGTAAGGATTTTTGGGCTTTAATAGGAGAATTACACGATTATCGCGTTATTATGTTATCTTTACTCAAACGCTATAATGTCGAAGAACAAGTGCTGAACGTTGATCTGCTGCAATTAGCTGAGGAATTAGAGCATATGGAATTTGTAAATTGCTTAAGTGAGGATGAGATATGATAGATTCGACTCGGGATATTCAAAAGTTATCACGTGAAATGGATATTCCTCTAAACGCAACTATTGAGTTACTAACAGAGTGCAATCTTCGATGCATACATTGTTATATTCCTAATCATAGTGAAAAAGGGCTTGAAGACTATCAGCTATTTAGTCTGTTTAGAGAGTTAAGAGAGATGCATACACTCTATTTGAATCTAACTGGAGGAGAGATATTTCTTAAAAAGAATATTATGGGATTGCTTGAGGAAGCCCGAAATATGGGCTTTAGTGTAAGCTTATTAAGCAACGCAACTCAGATTGATGAGCGCATTATTCGGAGGCTTGCCGAGCTCCGGATCTCGTCATTTGGCACGACCTTGTTTTCTCTGGATTCTTCAATACATGATGCTATAACGAGAGTCAGCGGTTCTTTAGAGAAAGCACTCTTAAATATTGCGCTATTAAAAGAATATAACATAAAAGTAGAGATAAAAACGCCCATTATGAGGCAAAACCTGCTCCATTATGGCAGAATAGAACATTTTTGTGATGAGAATGGCTTTCTCTTCAATCCAACTCCAACGATCACTTCCAAAAACGATGGTGATAATTCTGTAAAAAAGTCGTGTGTTGATGATGAGCAAATGGATGCTATTGCTGATATGATCTTGCGCAGAACTTCAGAAACCGCTGAAAAAATACTAAAAACGGATAAGGAAGATAAAAGTTTATGTCCAAACACCAAAAATAGCGTCTTTATTGATGCTTACGGAGACGTTTTCCCCTGTATAAACTTTCGATATAAGATTGGAGATGTATTTTCTGCAGACTTAAAAAACATATGGCTAGGTCTAGAAAGAAGGTACTTGTTATCTTTAGATAAGAATATGTTAACGCATTGCCGTTCGTGTAATCTTCAACAGGAGTGTTATCCCTGCCCCGGATTGGCCTTACTGGAAGATGGATCGATGTTTGCTTGTTCTTCTTCTGCTAGAAAAATGGCGGAAGCTGAGCATAGAAATAAAAAGAAAGGAGGTTGAGGTAATTGTTTCAAGAATACAAAAAGCCGAAGTTAACTACGGTTTCCAAAACAGCACCGATCGTTGTCCAATGTGGTCACGGAGGTAAATGTAATGGTAAGGATAGAACTATTAATTAGCGTAAGTATGGCGGACAGTGTACAGCTGTCCGCTTAGAATTGGCGTTTGGGAATGCCGATAAACATGGTGAAAAGATGAATATCTTTAAGAATGTACGATTTATTAAAATAGTATGTAGTTGCAGCGTCTTATTAACAACAGGCGTGGTTTTTTTGCGTCTGATCGCGGCTGTGATTCCTTCAATACAGACGATGATCATCGCTGGATTGCTTGATGCTTTGCCGCGGTCTTTGCCAAACAGACAGTTCGCGGGTGTGCTGGGGCCACTAGTCGCCCTTTTTGCCATCCTGCTATCCTCTTACCTTGTTCAGGCACTGAATCGTTTTTTAATGCTGAAACTGAGCATGCGCCTGGAAGATCACTTTAAGCCGGAGTTTGTTGGAAAAATCAGTCGTCTTTCTTATGAACACATTGAAAATGACGCGACTTATGATTTGTTGGAACGCGCAGGAACTGATCTTCCAGAAAGCATAGGGAGTGGATTTGTCAACTTAATGGATCTGGCGGAAATAAGCCTGCGCATCCTGGGTCCTGTTCTGATCATTGCCCGGTCTTCTGCACCTGTAGCAGTTATCTGCCTGCTTCTGATGATCCCGATTGCAATACTCGCCCAAAAAAGCGGTACTGAAGCTTATCAGGCTACTGCCCAGATAGCACCCCATGCCCGAAAAGCCAAATATCTGCAGTCTCTAATGTCTTCACGGGAAGCTACAGCTGAACGTAAGCTTTTTGGCTATGCGGCGAAAATCAATGGATACTGGAACAATGAGATGCGCCAGAAAATAGCTTTAGATTATGCAGCTGACAGGAAGATTTTCATCAGAGCGAAGGGCATCAGCATTCTGTTCACAGCACTTTTGCTGCTAATCACCCTGATCATGATTATGATTGTAAGGCAGGGACTGATGACGGCAGGCACCTGTATCAGTCTGTTTATTACATTTTCGCAGCTGGTGCATGTCTTATCATGGCAGTTATCAGATTTACTAAAAGAATACACCAATAAGCGTTTATATCTGGAAGATCTGGACCATTTCCGGCAGCTGGCGGAAAAGCCGGCCAGTGATGGCATTCCGGATAGAGCTATTCTTGATATGCCGTTTGAAAGTCTTATTTTCGATCATGTCAGCTTCACATATCCGCAGACCGAACGGGAAATTTTACATGACTTTTGTCTGAACATTTTTCCGGGAAAGCAGTATGCTTTTGTTGGCAGGAATGGATGCGGAAAGTCAACGGTGATTAAGCTGCTTACAGGGCTTTATGACAATTATTGCGGCCGGATTTTACTGAACGGCAGGGATATTAAATCTTACAGCGCCGCTGAAATAAAAGCCTATCTTGCCGTTGTTTATCAGGATTTCGCCAAGTATCAGCTGTCGGCTAAAGAAGCATTGCGGTTGGGTAATCAGGACCTTGGGGAACAGGAATTGGTGGTTTTGCTTGAACAAACCGGACTGGCCCGCAAAGTGGAGTCGTTTACTAACGGTATTGAGACTCCCTTAGGCAAGTTGGAGTCGGGCAGTATGGAGCTGTCTGAAGGACAGTGGCAAAGGTTGGCCCTGGCACGATGCTTTGGCAGAGGGGCCAGGCTTTTGGTGCTGGACGAGCCTGCGGCTGCCCTTGACGCTCTGGCTGAAAGTAAAATCTATCAGGTGATCCGCAACATCGGTGCAAGGAGACACACATGTACGTTATATGTCACGCATCGTTTGTCGGCGGCCCGAACGGCGGATGAAATCATTGTCATGGAGGATGGCCGGGTTATTGGGCAGGGTACCCATCAGACTTTGCTGACACAGAATGCGCATTATGCAGAAATGTTCCATACTCAACAGAAGTGGTATTTGAAGAAAGAAGCGGCGGAAGCATGAGTATAGCGAAAAATGTTAAGCAAAAGGTTGCGCAACGGGCTGCGCGAAATGTAGCGCAGAGATCTGCGCGAAATGCCGTGCGAAATGCTGCGCGAAAAGAACGACTCCCGAAGCTTGTTTTTAAAACGCTGCCCTTGGTTTTTCGGGTGTCACCTGCTCTGTTTATTCTTGAATACACGGCCACTTTATTCGATGCTGTGCTGCTGGTATTGACGACGATTTCCCTTCAGAATTTTTTTGAGCATGTCACCAAACTGGCAGCTGGTGAAACTTCATTTAATGCGGTATTATTGGCGTTGATTTGGTTTGCTCTTTTGAAAATGGCGGATGAAGCGGCCGATGGAGTCGCGAATTTTCTTGGAGAGCTTTACGCAAGTAAAAGTAATCAGGTTATGCTAAATGAACTGAACCGGAAAGTGGATCGGTTGGATGCCCTGGAATTAGAAGATCCTGAGATATTGACTCAGATCGGCCAGGCCTACCGGGGTGCCTATGATGTCAGAAATCTTATTCATGTTGTGATGGATATTGCCTGCCTGTATGTCCCCTACTTTGTATTTATGGGACTCTATTTATGGCATGTCGAGCCCGTGCTGCCCTGGATCCTGCCGCTGGTTTTCATTCCGGTTATTGTTATGCACATGTTGCGTTCCAATTACTATACGAGACTGGATGATCTGTCCGCTCCGCTGCGCCGCAAAGAAGAGCACTATAAAGAATGCATGACAACGCGCCCTTTCTTTAAGGAAACCAGAGCGCTGGGAGCTGGCGGGTTTTTTCTGGCGCGCTATACTCAAACATTCAAAAGGATTCAACAGCTGCGTTACCAGACTGAATTGAGAAGCCAAGGCGTTGAAATTGCGGCGAACGTATGCTCTCTTGCCGGATATATTGCTATCATAGGATTGTTGATTGCACTATTAATGCAGGGGAGGATTGCGATTAGCTCATTTGCTGCAATCCTGGCAGCGATGTATGAGATGTTTGCGTTGATGACAGAAGTTTTCGATTACAGGCTGGGCGAATTGTCTGCCAGCATGGGACAGATTCATAAGTATTTCAGGTTTCTCGCTTTACCGGAACAAAGGTATGGCCAAAAGCAGATTAGCAGCCCAAAAACGCTGACGCTCGAAAAGGTTGGCTTTTCCTATCCCGGTACAACCCGGTCAGCCCTACGCGATATCTCTGTTACGATAAACCCCGGAGAAACGCTCGCCATTGTGGGTGAAAACGGTTCCGGAAAGACGACACTGGCCAAACTCATCTTAGGATTATATCGGCCAGAACAGGGACAGATTCTGCTGGGCGGAATTCCCCTGAGCGAACTGGCTGAGGAAAATGCATATAAAAACGTGTCCTGTGTCTTTCAGGATTTCCAGCGTTACCAGCTGTCGCTGCGGGATAATGTGGCGATCAGTGATTACGCCAAACTGGCGGTCACCGATGATGCTGCAGTGCAGGAGGCTGCCTCAGCCGCCGGGTTTCATATTAATCAACAGCAGATGGTGCAGGGAATGGACACAATCCTCAGCAAGGAATTCGGAGGGACCGATTTATCGCGCGGCGAATGGCAGCGGTTATCAATTGCCCGCGCCTATTATCGAGCATATTGGCTCATAGTGCTTGATGAGCCCACCGCCGCGATCGATCCTTTTGAAGAAGACCGCATCTATCGCGATTTCATGGCATTAAAGAAGAATTGTACTGCCATTATCATTACGCATCGTCTAGGTGCGGTACGGATGGCTGATTGCGTTCTAGTGTTGCGGGAAGGCCAAATGACAGCTATCGGAACTCACGAACAACTGTTAAGTGAATCCCGGTACTATCGCAAGCTTTGGGCGGCCCAAAACCGGTATATGAAATAAGGGCGAATAAGGGCGCATAAGCGCGGTTTTCCTACCTGCGGTACCGCAGTACCACGATACCGTCTTCCCCCAGTTTGGCCTGGATCTGTCCCAGTAGTACCGGCTCTGCTTCCGATCCGCCCCATGAGAAGACGACCTCGGGAGCTCCGGGGCATAAGTCGCGCGCCAGTTCGAACCTGCCGGCTCGGGCGCGGCCGCGGTTAATCAGGAAGACGTAGGTATGCGCAGGAGTGGTGCGGTAGACAACTTCTACAGGCAGTTCGCTTTTAGTGCGCGGGGTTAGGCCCCATTCCGCCAATAAGTCTCTGCAAAACTCGCACAGGGTTCGTATCTCCGCTTCGCTCAGGCGGTAATAATGCGGAAGCATCAATGATCCGCCGATCACGGTCCCCAAAACGGCACTCACTCCCTGGCCAAAGGGCATCGCATAGCCAAGGATTTCCGAAGAAGATGGGCTGAGCAATAAAACGTGCGCATCTGCTCTGGGAACGAAGACAGTATGCTGGATGTCGCCTCTGATATAGCGTCCGGTGGCGTCAACCATTGGCATGGCTGGCAGGTGTGTTTTCAGGATCGGTTCCAACTCTGCCCGCATGTACATATTAAGGCTCATGTCTGCGCTCATCTTCAAACTATCACCCGAGGCGGGGTAGTCATTGCGAATAAGCTCAGGTTCATACTCGCCCTTAGGCTGAGATCCGGACTTAGGCTCAAAGAAACGGAGACGGGCCAGATGCCAAGCCCAGGCAACCAGTAAGCCGAGGCGGCCTACACTTTTATGATTTTTTTCAGGGGTGGCATACAGGGCAGAAGTATCCAACGGTTTGCCAGAAAGGTCATATTTCGGATGCACCGGCAAGGTTACCAGGACGCCACCTGCTTCAACATATTGAACCAGTTTGTCATAGGAATCGCGGTCGATGTAGCCGAGATTCGGGAAAAACAGGATCCGGCAGCGCCGCAATTCAGACTCCTCGGCGTTTTTCAGGTCCATAAAACGCGGCCGGAAGCCAGAGACTGCCAGCAAGGCATAAACTCCATAAAGGCCTTCGCGGCGGATGAATGCGGATGGATCAATTGCATAGCGACCCAAAAGAAAGTCCTCGGGATAAAGTTGTTGATTAGGTTCATAGCACAAGATGCCAACGTTATCCAAAATAGCGGTGGCGGCCAAGAGTTCTTGTTCATAATGCGCGATAAATCTGGCCGTCGCTTGGATGGCACTCCAATTGCGATCGGTTTCGCACGGATTGGAATCGGTAGCAGTTGTCTCTGCTGATGATGGCCTTGGGATTTGGAAGCGCCAGCTGCCGAAAGCTTTGGTGCCATGCGCGATGGCGCTGATGGCCGCCTGAGTCGCAGTGTTGGCCGTGATGTTGCTGTTTTCGTCCAATCCGGCGCAGTCAAGGCGGGCGGCGCATGCCGGAGATGCCAGACGCATGGCGGCAACATCGGATGTCAAGGCCGCCCGAAAAGGAAAGTCTGCGGCATAAGGTGTATCTGAATATTTGGTAGTCAAATCATAGCCGCAATAGAGCGGGACAGGCAAAAGATTGTGGGCCAGATCGGTCAACCAGTCCAGCAGTTCGCGGCTCCATTGCGCGCCAAATTCCTGCCAGTCATGCAAAGCGTCCTGCTTGAGCGGCGGGGTAAGCGGACGGATCTCCGACCAATCCTGCCAAGATGAACCCCAGACCTGATTAAGCGCCTCCAGGGTGCCATATTTATGCTCCAGGGAGTGCCTGAACCGCGCGGCCACCTCCAGATCGTGATGATAATCTTGATGATGATCAGGGCACGCGGCTGCACAGTCAATTTGCACGGCAATAATCGGATCCGCTTGATACTGCAGCAGGGCGGCGCCCAGACTTTCGTACCAGCGGACAAGCTGTTCACGCTGATGCGATTGTCCCAAAGAAAAAAGCTGTCTCTGGTCAAAAGGTCCCGGGTTAATTACAAGTGGCAGACTGGCTGTGCGGCATGCCTCTATAAAGCCGATCAGGTTCCGCGAGGGATGACTGCGGCCGTCAAAGTCATAGACTTGCTCTTCCGTTACATGCCGAGACAAAGAAACCGCTGCCGAAACACCGTTTAGGCCCGATTTTTTGAAGGATTCGAGCAGGATCGGCCAACGATCGGGCTCAATCTGTGCATAAGGAATTATACCAAAGCGTGGGAAAAAAGGCTGATCATCAAGTTTGAACAAGCCGTTTGCTGCCGTAAGAAACATCCTTGAACCTCCAGAATACAACCTTTATGTACTATGATCATATGCGGGCCAATCAGGGAATACGTCCTGCAGCAAGCAGCAGATCATTATTGGTACCGGGAATCGTAATTAATGTCCGTGATTCTCCATAATAATCGCCGGTGTTGATGGCCTGATCGAAATTGCTATCGATCCACACTGTTAACAGCCACTGACCATCTGGGCAATGCGGAAACTGAAAACTGGCATCCAGGTTGACGGCTAGCGGTCCGGCTGCCGTTACTCCGGAAGGGGCGGCCCGTAAAGACACGCGGGCGAATGGTAGCGCCACCGCGCTCAGGGCATCGATCCGCCCAAAGCCATACTCGTTGTCTTTGCCGGAAGCGCCACGGTCGATGGCCGTTTCCTGGATCCAGGAGCGCAAGGCGTCAGGATCGGAAATGCCAGCCGAAGCCAGCAGTGCAGCCAAGGCGGAAACATGGGGTGCCGCCATTGAAGTGCCGCTCAGATAGCCATAGCCGGGCGTACCATCGGGTTTGACGATTGTGCTGAGAATACCGTGGCAATCCTGCGGAGAACTATAGTATTCCGTTCCAGGCGCGACCACGGCAATTTCCGGACCGAAATTCGAAAAGAGGGCGCGCTTGTCATTCGCATCCACAGCGCCGACAGCGATCACGCACGGGTGGCAGGCCGGATAGAGGACGGGTTCATTATCTTCGGCACCGTTGCCGGAAGCGGCCACCAGCAGGACCCCGCGATTGTAAGCATATTCGATGGCTGCATCAAGCAAATCATTATTGAAGGTACCCAGACTCATATTGATGATATCAGCGCCATTGTCCACCGCATCATAGATCGCATCCTGGATTGCCAGGAGCGAACCATCGCCATTATCGTTGAGAACCCGCAAAGGCATCAGCCGAATCTGCGGTGCGATACCGACAACTGGTAAGTCGAGCGCGGCGGCGGCGACGATCCCGGCGACATGTGTGCCGTGTGATGCATTTGCACCGGCGGGATTGTCGACGGATGGGTCTGTATCCTTCATGACATAATCATATTTAAAGTCAGTCCATTGGCCTTGCAGGGCCGGATGATCCAGTTTGAAGCCGGTATCAATGATGGCGACCGTAATTTCAGAATCGCCACTGGTAATATCCCAGGCACCTGGTACGCGAATGCGGCTCAGGTTCCATAAATTAGCGGGGATAGCCTTGGTTGCTGCCCTGGCGGCTGTGAAATTCTGGGTTAGCGGCTGTAGCGGCTGTAACTGCGGCTGTAACGGCTGTAGCGGCTGTAGTGCACCGATACTAAGCGTACGCACTAGATAGTTGGGTTCGATCGCAATGACTCCGGGTATCGCCTGCATGCGCTGTCTGGCAGCCGAGGCGGTGGCGTGATCAGGAAAGCTGAAAAGCGCCATTCCCGGTGACTGGGAGCGGCTGACGCGGGCGCCGGACAGAGGTTGTGCCGCTGCCTCAGCCAGTGTTAAGGCTTCCGAAAAGGCATAGCGGACAATAAGCTCATTGGGGATCACCCACTCAGAAAGATCACGTTGGTTGTTAACTGCCAACTTAGAGAGACTGCGCGGCAATTCAGCGCCCGCAGCAGCAGTTTGGGCGTATTCACGGGTGCCACCGGCAATTATGACAGAGCCGGAGACCTTGTTGTTTTTTAAACATCCAGTTGGCAATAGAGATAGCGCTGCTATTGCGATAATAAGCAAGAACGGTCGCCAACGCACGCTGCATCACCTCTAACCCCATATATTCAACATTACCGCAGGGGTACCTTTTTAGGGCAGCGTTTTTTCGAAAAAGATATTGACAAAAGAGAGTGCGCATTATAGGATAATACCATAGGGGGTATGGTATATAGGGAAAGGGTGTAACGCTTGACTCAAATAAATGAGCACCTTAATCTTAAAGATGAACAGGTTCGCAAAGATCTAATCCAACGGCTGAAACGCGTCGAAGGCCAGATCCGCGGCATTCAGAACATGATTGAAACGGGGCGCAGTTGCGACGAGTTGTTGATGCAGCTGGCTGCCGCTAAGGCGGCAGTGGTTAATGTAGCCATGACAGTACTGGCAAGCGAAACGTGCCGCTGCCTTGAAACCTCAGATATGTCCAACCCAAATGTGAATGCTGTCTCGGACCGACTGGCACAGGTATTTCGCAAGTTCTCCTGAGAAAGCGCAAAAGATAGGCTTGGCAAAGACGTTAAATTGGCGGGCTCTGCCAATGTGAATGTGAGGAGGAAAAACGAATGACGATGCAATTTACCAACAGCAATTTTAAGCAGGAAGTTCTGGATGCTAAGGGGCTGGTACTCGTTGATTTTTGGGCACCCTGGTGTGGTCCCTGCCGGATGGTCGGGCCAATTATCGATGAAGTGGCTGGCGACTACAACGGCAAGGTCAAAATCGGCAAGCTGAATACCGACGAGGAAACGGACCTGGCGGCCCAATATCATATTATGTCAATTCCGACGATGATGATCTTTAAGGATGGTAAGCCGGTCGATAAAATAATGGGCGCTGTACCTAAGCCGATGATCACCAAGAAACTGGACGAGTGGCTCGCCAAATAACTATCTTGGCTGATCCAGGCTGGTCTGGGTTGAACTGGGCTGCTTCGCACACGCGGAGCAGCCTTTTTTAATTTTGGGTGATGTACGCATAGCTTAAATATGAGCTTTCCCCGCGGGGCAGGATAAGATCGAAAATAGTAAACGCCTGATCCAATATTATTAAAGCCATATGGGGAATAGGAGAGAGATGAGAATGAAAGTGCCACAGAAGCTGTCGGTCAGGGTAGCAGCTCTCATTCTGGTTATCGCGGTGGTGCTGGTCATGGCACCGCGCCCGGGGGGCAGGGCTTATGCGCTGGAAATCAAGGCCCGGGCGGCGGTTTTGATGGACTACGAATCCGGCAGAATCATTTTCAGCCAAAACCCGGATGTCCAATTGCCACCGGCCAGTGTCACCAAACTGATGACGATGCTGCTGATTGCGGAGTCCATCGACAGCGGACGCGCCAAGTGGGATGATCTGATTCGAACGAG
>DHDG01000006.1:14962-15291 GCA_002399265.1 Firmicutes bacterium UBA4882
CTGATTCGAACGAGTAAAAATGCTGCCGGCATGGGCGGGTCACAGGTTTATCTGCGCGAGGGCGAAGAAATGACGCTTGCCGAAATGACGAAAGCAATCGCGATGGTATCGGCCAACGATGCCAGCACCGCAGTGGCCGAGTATCTCTATGGCAGCGTGGAACTTTTTATCCAAAAAATGAATCAACGCGCACAGGAGCTTGGCCTAAAGAATACTAATTTCCAAAATGAACACGGGCTGCCTGATCCCAAGCATTATAGCAGTGCGCATGATTTGGCGCTCATTGCCAGAGAGCTGATCCGGCATCCCAAAATACTGGAGTGGACGTC
>DHDG01000006.1:15414-15683 GCA_002399265.1 Firmicutes bacterium UBA4882
ACTTGGATCAGTTATTTGCGTGACGGTGAATTTTTCTTACGGAATACTAATGATTTAATCCAGAGTTATCGCGGGGCTGATGGACTAAAGACCGGACATACCGAAGAAGCCGGCTATTGTTTGTGTGCGACTGCCGAAGTCGAAGGGCTGCGTTTTATCTCGGTAATCATGGGGGCCGAGACTAATCAAGTGCGGGTTGATGAGTCGACGAAGCTGCTCAACTACGGTTTCCGCAATTTTGCGCGGGCGGCCGTCGCCTCGCAGGGTGA
>DHDG01000006.1:15835-16105 GCA_002399265.1 Firmicutes bacterium UBA4882
AAACTTGGGACAATCAGGGTGCGTAGAGGTAATCCGCAGGATGTTCCGGTTGGTACCAGCACTGATTATGCAGTGTTGGTGGAACGCGGCAAAGAAAGGTTCATTGAAACAAAGTTACTGCCGGAGGAGCAGATCAAGCTACCGCTTAAAAGGGGCCAACAAATAGGCACGTTGATTGTTATGTCAGGGAAAGAGGAAGTTGGGCGCACTGCGGTGGTGGCGCTTCAGGATGTGAAGCAGGCCAATTTTGTGGTGCGTTTCTTCCGGTGG
>DHDG01000014.1 GCA_002399265.1 Firmicutes bacterium UBA4882
TGGACACGGGACCGGGAAAAATCCTCGGCTTTGGTGTTCGTGCTAAAAATAGCGTCAACGCCCAAATCGTAAGCGGCTTCCAGATTGTCTGCCATGTCGCCTACCACGGCCACAAGCGGAACGCCAAGCGCCTTCGTGCGGCGGGCCACACCGATCACCACTTTGCCATGCAAACTTTGCTCATCCATCTTGCCCTCGCCGGTAATGACTAAATCGGCGTCTGCGGCAATCCTGTCAAAATTGACGACGGAAAGGACCACGTCAATCCCCATCATGAGCTTTGCGTTGAGGAAGGAGACCATTCCGCCGCCCATGCCGCCTGCGGCACCGCTTCCGCGCAGATTCAGGATATCTTTGCCCAAGTCCCGTTTAATCACCTGCGATAAATGCAGGAGCCCCTGATCCAGCAGCGGCACGGCCTCCGCGTCGGCGCCCTTTTGCGGACCAAAAACGCGGGCCGCCCCCGTAGGGCCGCAGAGCGGGTTGTCAACGTCGCACATGACGACAATCTGTATGCCGGCGAGCTTGCGCGCGAGGCTGGAAGCGTCAATGCGGCTGATTTCATGCAGGGTGCCTCCCGTCGGGATGAAGGCTTTCCCGCTGCTTTTTTCAAACCTGACCCCCAATGCAGCCGCCGCTCCGGTTCCGCCGTCATTGGTGCAGCTGCCTCCCAAGCCCAGAATCACTTTTTTGCATCCATGCTCGACAGCGGCTTTTATCAATTGCCCAACGCCGAATGTCGTAGTCAGCAGCGGATTCATGTTTCCTTCCACCAGAGGCAAACCTGCGCAGGACGCCATTTCTATCACCGCGGTGCCGTCAGACAATATGCCGTAGAAGCTCTGCATCGGCTCGCCGTAGGGCCCTGTAACCGATACCGGTATTTTCTTTCCGCCGACGGCACTTAGGAACGCGTCCACGCTGCCCTCACCGCCGTCTGCCACCGGAATGCTGCGGACTTTGACATCGGGGTAATGCCCTTTTATGGCGCGGGCCATAATGGCGCAGACGTGGGAGGAGCTCATTGTACCCTTGAACGAATCTGGAATCAACACGATCTTTTTCATTGAGATTCACCGAATTCCCTTTCTTTTCCTTTCGCATCCAAGTGATAAACTAAGGATAAAACTTTGCTGCCGGAGCTTACAACATGACCAGGGCAAGCAAATAAATCACGGCCATCGAGGATAGGCCTTCCACCAATGTCGCCATGGTCTGGGTCTTATATCCCTGCTTCAGGGTCAATTTGCCAAAGCCGGTCACGACAAAGAAGTAGCTGTCGTTGGCGTGGGATACCGTCATGGCTCCGGCACCTATGGCCATCATCGTCAAAACGGCGCCAATCGGCGTGTTCAGCCTCAATGCGGCCAGCAGGGATGACGGGTCGGTGTAGCGGCCGAGAATGGCGGATGTCGTTAAAAGCGCAACCGTCGAGGATCCCTGGGCGGTCTTTAAGGCCGCTGAAATCAGGAAGGGGAACAAGATGCCGACCCCCAGCAACGAAGACGCGTTTCCCTGGATATACTGCACGCAGCCGGTTTTGGAAATCATCGCGCCCAGCACGCCGTCCGCCCCGATCATAAACAGAAGCGGACCGGACATTTTAAATGACTCTTCCGTAACATCGTGAAATTTAAAACCTTTTTTGGAAGAAAACAGCAAGGCCATGCCAAAAAACATGCCGATTGTCATGGCGACCATGGGGGTGCCCAGAAAGGTGATGGCGGTCTCCCATCCTTCCGAAAGACGGATGATATTGGACAGAGACCCCATTGTCATTAGAATAATCGGCACGAAGATAGGTGCCAGTGACAGCCAGCCGCTTGGCAGCCCGCCTTTTTTGGTCAGTTCCTCATAGGATTTCATAACCGCTTTGTTGGCGGCTTGGGTGTCCTCAGGTGTCTTCTCTTTTTTGCCGATATACATGGTATATATGTAAGCCCCCACCAGGGCCGGAATGGACACCAGAGTCCCTATTCCAAAAACCAACGGGAGATTATTGGCTAATCCAAGGTTATCCACCACCCCGAGCGTGCCGGGTTTAGGGGGCAGGAAGCAATGTGATGCAAAAAGTCCCGTTGAAAGTGCCATCGACATCCCTACGCTCGAGGCCCTGGTGCGGTCACGCAGGGACTTGCGGATCGGGTCGAGCACGACGAAACCGCTGTCACAGAAAACCGGAATTCCGACGACCCAGCCAATGATCATCATTGCCAGTTCCGGATGCTTTTCGCCCACCAGATTGACCACCATATCAGCCAGCTTGAGCGCGCCGCCGCTTTTCTCCAGGATCGTGCCAATCAGCGAGCCGAGAATTACAACAATGCCCAAGCTCTTGAACGAACTGCTGAAACCGTCGCCAATCACTCCAGGCAGGTCTTTAAGAGGCACGCCCGCAACTATCCCAAACAGCAGCGACGCACCCATAAGCGCAAAAAACGGATGGAAGTTGAACTTTGAAATAGAGAGAACCATCAAGACGACGATGACGAAAAAGGCGATGATTAAGGTACCACCCGACATATTTTTTTCCCCATTCTTTTATCGCATTTCATGAGAAAATGTTTTTCCGGAAAAGCTGGCCGGGTTCACAACTCTGTCTGTGTACACCACATGTGCTCTGGAGAAACCGTTGCCATGCACCGGCGACTGCCCGGTGATGCACGACCCTGCGGCTGCTTTTCTCGGCTTGATCCGGCAAATTTTACAAAAATCTTCTCCTTTCTCACAAAATCAGAGCATTCAGTTGTTGGATGTATTGAGAGCGATACAGGGATTCGCATTTAAAATATATTTATATTCGCTAAATATAATTCTTAATTTCAAGAGAACGTAGTGACGATTTTCATGCGACTCTAAACTGAACCCCAATGGCCAACGCGCTCCGTTCCCAATGCCCGGCGGGCAGCATGCAGAAGTTAAGCGGAGTACAAACGCGCGGATTCTCGTCAGAGTGATGAAAGATCGCCCCGCTTTGCTCTGATATTAGAGCAATTATTGCACATGCTTTCCCTATACTCAGGCTATAAATGCTCGAAATTTGGAACGAACGGGTGATACTGTGGAACAGGGCCTCAAAGCCAGC
>DHDG01000012.1:0-169 GCA_002399265.1 Firmicutes bacterium UBA4882
TGTGATAGAAAATGAAACCATCACACCCTGATAAGAACCGATTTTCGTCTTGGAGCCTTTAGGGCTGCTACTCATCCGACTCACCGCTTTCATTTGTCTCTTTGCCGCTCTTTCTGCGCGGACCTGGTTTCATACCCTTTTTCTGGCGGATGGGATCCTGGGGACGTAC
>DHDG01000012.1:361-1239 GCA_002399265.1 Firmicutes bacterium UBA4882
ATATCGGGACGTCGCCGCATACCCCAAAGCGGTGCGCGTACCAGCGTATCACTTAAAATCGCCCTTTCACTGGCAGGGGCCCAAGGATAAAAGTATGGCACACCAAAAGAACGCAACGTCATCAAATGTACTGTCAGAAAAATGAGGCCCCAGACAATACCATACAGTCCGGATACTGCTGCCAGGAGCATTAACGGGAAACGCACCAGTCTGATGCTGTTAGCCATCAGAAATGATGGGAACGCAAATGTTGCGATTGCGGTTAATGATACAATAATCAGCAATAATGGTGAAACCAATCCGGCTGCCACCGAGGCTTGCCCGATCACAATCGCGCCGACAATGCCAACAGCCTGGCCAAACGGGCGGGGTAACCGCACACCGGCTTCTCTGAGAGTTTCAAACACAAATTCCATCAACAGAGCCTCAATAAACGGCGGGAAAGGCTTTCCTTCCCGCCCCGCGGCAATGCTGAGCGCCAGAGGGGTAGGCAGCAACTCCGGATGAAATGTGGTCACGGCGACATAGAAAGAGGGGAGCAACAGCGCGCCGATGGAGGCGACGGCGCGTACCATGCGTAAGAACATCACAGTATAAGGGCGATCATAATAATCTTCCGGCGACTGCATAAAGGTGTTCATTTCACTTGGAATAACAAGTGCGAATGGAGAACCATCGACAATGATTGCCAGTCGGCCTTCCAGCAGATAGCCGACCACCCGGTCAGGCCGCTCAGTACTACCTACTTGCGGAAAAGGCGAAAATGGCTGGTCCTCAATATATTGCTCCACGTAACCGGCATCCAGAATGCCGTCTACCTTAATAGCCTTAAGACGTGATTTTGCTTCGCCAATGATTTTTTCATCAGCCAATCCTTT
>DHDG01000012.1:1360-7059 GCA_002399265.1 Firmicutes bacterium UBA4882
GCCAATCCTTTAATATATAAAAGCGCCACATCCGTTTTGGTCCGCTCGCCGATCTTATACGAATCCACCCGCAAATCCGGGGATTTCAGCCGATGGCGCACTAGGGCTGTATTAACTCTGAGCGTCTCAGAAAAGCCTTCCCGCGGTCCCCGCACAATTGCTTCGGTGTCAGGTTCTGCAATGGAACGTGTCGGCCAGCCTTTGACACCGGTAACGATCGCCGCTGTCATTCCGTCAACCAGGATTGGTGCATCGCCAGCCAGGACGGCATCGATCACTTCATCAACAGTAGACACTTCTTTGACTTCACCGATCGCCAGCAGCGCACTCTTGATCCATTGATCTGGCTCCCGCTTGCCTTCCCTGGCTTCCGGCGGTATTTTATGGACGTCGACCAATAACGTTTTAAGAATGCCGTTATTAATGGCGATCTTGTCGACCATACCATCAACGAAAACCACAGCCATTGGCACTCCGTCGCATCCACCCGCGACAAATTCCCGATAGACAATATCACTGGTTTTGGCACCCAGTCTTTTTTTAACTTCGGATAGATCAATATCTAAAATCCCGACCAAGGGGGTCTGCCGGGGTTTCTCTGTGCCTTTCTTGCCACCGGCTTTAGCGGCCTTGCCACCACCATTGACATCCTTTTTGCCAGCCATGGTCTGGTCTATTAATTCTGTGAGCTTGATCGGTTTGCGGGATTTCCCCTTCAAGACATCACCACCCCTTTGATCATTTTACTGCCGGCATATCTACTTCGATCTCACCAGCTACTTCTGATGACATCCGACCCAGGCATCCTCGTGTTGTGCGATGCCAGAGCGCATCATATCCGGAACAACCATCCATCAAACCAGCCAGCAAATCCATCCACACCCGGTCACGCGAAATCTCCGCAAAAAACCGGGCATCCTTTTTCCAACAGGTCAGCGCTAACAGCGTCGACAGCCGACGCTGCCGGAGGTAATTGTTGTGCCACCAGGCGCGGTACTTTTGCAGCGGGTTGGGCCACCCATGACTGAGGACCTCAGCGATCGCCGCGCCACTCTGAAGTGCGGCAGCAATGCCTTCCCCGGAAAAGGGATCGGCCAGACCAGCCGCGTCACCAGCCAGAAAAACGCGTTCTTTACCGAGCCGCGGCCAAAAGGCAGCGGTGGGGACCAGCGCACCCGTCGTCTTGACTGGCAACAAACTGATTGAGCCTCGCATTGCAGTGATTTTCTTGACCAGCTTATCCAGGGTCTCAGTTAAATGCGGCTTGAAAAAGGCGGGGGCCCCCACCCCAATTCTCCATCCCCCATCCCACGCAAAACACCAGCCCAATGCGCCGGGGATTCCGACGGCATGCATTTCCGCAAAGCCAGATTGGTCTGCCGGCAAAGTGTCACTTTGCCATTCACGGCAAAGCGTTATGCCACTCTGCCAACTACGCCAGGCTTTTCTTAGGCCGACGGTACGTGCTACTGCACTGGCGGCACCATCTGCTCCGACAACCCATTTGGCGACCAAGGCACCGCCAATCAAGTAGACGGTGGCCATTTCGCGCCCATTGGCGATTCTGACAACTTCGCAGGCATCGCGATAGACTGCCCCTGCCTGACAGGCACGCTCTACCATCCACCAATCAAACTGGCTGCGATCGACCAAGACCGCCCTGCCTGGAAGATGACCGCTCTCAGCCTGCAGCTTGCCATCCTCAGCCACCATGCGCATCCCGTGTACTTTACTCAAAACGAGTCTGTCAGGGAGCGGTGCATCAATACTGGCCAACGTTTTTCCGGAGAGCAGGCCGCCGCAGGACTTTTCTCTGGGAAAACGCGCCTTCTCAAGTAAGAGTACCTTTGCGCCGGCTTGGGCAAGCAACCTGGCGCAAGCCGAGCCGGCAGGCCCGGCACCGACAATAATGACATCGAATTTCGTCATCGCAGTCCTCTACCTCTCTGGCGCTCAATTAAGTAACCTGGTCAGGGCGCTGGGCGATGGGGCTTCCGCGTTTTCATAAGGCTGACTGAGCAGACCTACTCTACCGAATTGAACGATACAGGAACGCACCGCCACTTCCAAGGCCGGCAGCCGCTTTCTGACAATCGGAGTTAGTCCTATGCCGTGCGAGAGATCCGCCGGTTCCAAGCCGATAATCACCAGACGATCCTGATTTGCTTCCGAAGTTTGAAAATAGAAAGGCCGCATATCAAACAAGCCCAATCTGTCATCAGAAAACGCACCTGAAGCCGACATATTCGGTAGATAATGAATAGTACCTGGAACCGCCCCGAGGCAGATCGCATCGACAATGAGCAGTAGCTCACCCTGAGACGTATTATCAAGCAGGCCGGTAAGCACAGACTGATCGCCACCCGCCTTGATCAGTCGGACGCCTTCCGGGACACCCCGCTTATGCAGCCGTTCCAACAGGAAAAGCCCCAGGGCATCGTCGTGTCTAAGCCTATGACCGAGACCAATTACATTGACGTGCATCCCTCGCATTCATCCTTTCCGCATGTTTTGGGATTCACGGAGCGCATTAATCATGCTGCCAAGGGCTTCTTTGGAAGGGCCGACAGGGAACAGCGCCATCGTCTCGCAAGCCTTATCCAGAAAACACCCGGCCGCCTTGCAGGCATACGACAACGATCCGCTATTGACCACGGCTGCTCCCAGTGCGCGCCAATAAGCCCGATCCGACTCCAGCGGCAACTCGCAGTTGCGCCGCGGTGGTCGGCCTTGTCCCTGACGCGAACGGCGAAAATGGATTAAAGGCAAAGTCATCAATCCCTGGGCAACATCATTGCCACGATTGATCATATTTGGACCAACCTTTTTTACACACTCGCTGAAATCCTGAATATCGTCCAAGATCTGATAGCTCATTCCCAAAGCCAAGCCAAAACGCGCTGCGGCATTGCGCAAATGCGACGCCAGTCCTCCGGCTTCCGCTCCCATCCGGCATACGGTCGCAAGGAAACTGGCCGTCTTTTTCTCAATGCAGTCAAAATAATCTTCTTCCGTGCGCTCCGGGTGATAGCCGCTGGCCAATTGCATTAACTCTCCCTCGGACATCGCCTTGACCAGAGTATCTGCAGTACGGCATGCGGAAGATCCACAGGATGCAAAAAAGTCGTAAGCCCGTGCGAGCAGAAAGTCGCCTGCAACTACCGCCGCCTGTACGCCCCAGCGGCAATGCAGCGCTGGCTGGCTGCGCCGCGTATCAGAATGATCAATGATGTCGTCATGGATCAAAGTAGCCCAATGCAGCAGTTCCATCCCGGCAGCCAATTGGACGGCGCGTTCTTTCCTGGCGTCGCCCATTGCCGCGAAAAGCAGCAGCAAGCGCGGACGCACCCTTTTGCCACCGATTGGCAGATCCGCCAGCACCTGATCAACCGCCGGCCTTCCGGTTTGCACCGCTCTTTTGATCAATGCTTCGCATAGATCCAGACCGAGGTCAGGACGCAGGTCAGGACGCATGGACGGTTCATCTGTCTCCGCGATATGTACACCATTATTCATTGCTCGATCCTCTCGCTTACCCATATTTACCTTCTTTGATAGATTGTCCCGGAGCGAGGAATCTATGCTGATTTAATCCGACCAAAAATCGTGCGCACAAGCAACTACTCGTGTTGACTGGAAGATGCGTGCATGCCTCTGGGCACGCCAATGCAAAAAAAGGCTACTCCATGCCTGATGGAATAGCCTTTGAGAAAAGTCATATGGTGGGGAAGAACGGACTCGAACCGTTGACCTCTGCGATGTGAACGCAGCGCTCTAACCGACTGAGCCACTCCCCCAAGACTATATTAGTATATCATAGTGCGAGCTTTCTGTGAAGCACCTATTTTTTGGTCATTTTTTGACGGTAATCCTGCCTTCGATCTGCGGATTAACACCCTTGACGCTCTGGAAATATCTCACGGCCACATCGCGCAGCATTTCGCCGGTATGCGCCAACACTTTGGCGCCTTTAAACATGACATAACCATCGCCACCAGCTGCCATAAAGTCGTTGACCGCCAGTGTATACATTTTGGCACGGTCCAGAGCAGCGCCGCCGACTGTCGCACTGACAACGCGCTGGCCTTCCGGCTTACTCGGATCAAAGACAAACGACATTCCCGAAACCTGCAGGAACCCTCCGAGCTGGGCCGGGTACTTGCCAACACCAACCTCAAGCGCTTGCATGATTTGCTCACCAGTGACTTCGATCAGTACCAGAGTATTATCAAATGGCAATACGGTGAAAATGTCACCAACAGTAACTTCACCTTGCGCAATACTGGCACGGATGCCGCCGCCATTCTCAAAAGCGATATCGGCACCGACGGCCTGACGCATGATGTCGGCTACCAGGTTGCCAAGGTTGGTTTCGCTGGTGCGGACTTCTTCACGGGCACCGTAAAGATTGGTATATGCTTCTCCGACGACTACGTTCATCATATCTTTGAGGCTGGCATTATAGGTATCAATGACCGCCTGAATACCGGCAACTGGCGTTGCGTTGGCATCCACCGGCAGCAGCAGATAGTTGGAGGAGACCACTTGTCCGTTAGTTACTGTCAGATCCAGACGACCGAGGTATTTGCCATGCTCGCCTGCCTGGACATAGAGCGTTTCGCCGATTTTCTCAGCTTTGTCGATTTGTGTATGACTATGACCGCCAACAATGACGTCAATTTCCGGAACTTCCGCTGCCAACTGACGATCAAACTCTGCGCCGATATGAGTCAGAGCCAGAATCAGATCCGCTTCCTGGATTTCCTGAATTTTGACCAATTCCTTAGCCGTAGCAATTGGATCCGCGAAGGTCATCCCGGCAACATTCTTCGGGTGCGTCACAACAGGGGTTTCCTCTGCGGAAAGGCCCAGAATGGCTACCTTGAGTTTATTAACTTCTTTAATGATGTAGGGCTTTACATACGGCTGTCCTTCCGCGTTGGTAATATTGGCGCCCAGGAATGGGAATAATGCTTGTTCTCCCAAAGCAAGCAAGGCTTCCTGGCCATAATTGAACTCATGATTACCCAGTGTCATCGCATCAAAACCAGCCAAATTCATGGTTTCAATTACAGAACGGCCGCCAAACAGATTGGCAATGTTTGTGCCATGAATCATATCACCTGCCGAAAGGAGTAGCACCTTGCCAGGTTGCTCTGCGCGGATGGCAAACGCCTTGGCCGCAATACGGGCCATTCCGCCGACTACCGGCGCGTCAGTGGCCGGAGCAAACGGCTCCAGTCGGGCGTGTAAGTCATTAACATGCAGTACTGTCAGTGTGGTCTGCGAGTCGGCGGCTGCGATGGAGCCTGTCATCAGTGCTAAAGCGGCCACTAAGGCCAGTAACAGCGTCATCATTCTTGGAAAACGAGTTTTAAACATTATTATTCCCTCCCATGTTTTCTGAAATCCACCGTCATATTCTGCCTTTGCTGGGGGTGTTCCTGCCACTTTACATAAATTTAATAATCCGCACTTTATTGGCAATCGCCCTGCGATTCTTAGTAACCCTCATGAGGTTCCTGGCGATCCATGCCGGGCACAAGTTTCGGAAAATGCAGCTGCCGCAGCGCCTCATACAAGACTATTGCGGCTGAATTGGCCACATTCAGCGATCGACACTGCGATGCCATCGGAATTCTGATTGTCGCATCCGGGTTGCTCCATAACAGCTCTTTGGGAAGGCCTCTGCTTTCAGC
>DHDG01000009.1 GCA_002399265.1 Firmicutes bacterium UBA4882
GGGGGGTTTCCCCCCCAATACCCTGGCAAGACGCATGAACAGTCTCTGCGTCCCGCCCCCATGGCCCGCCCCACCTCCCTCCCAGCAGAAAGTGAAAAGTTTTAAAAATGATGTTGACATGATCCACGTCGCATCCTATAATCATAGTGTACTAATTAAATAATACACTATGGAGGTGGGACGGTGCGCTTTAAAATTGATGAAGGCAGTCCAATCTACCGCCAGATCCTGGAGACCTTTATCAGACAGATCGCCTGCGGGCAGTGGTCTCCCGGCGAGAAGCTACCTTCCATCCGGGAAGTGGCGGAAATGGCTAGGGTCAATCCTAATACCATTGCCCGCGCTTTTCAGGAATTGGAAAGAACCGGACTGGCAGAAACAAAACGTGGGGAGGGCACTTTTGTGACGACAGACAGCAATGCCATTGCGGAGTGCCGGGAGGATACGGCGCGGCAGATTTGGACGGAGTTTTTAGAGAAGATACGCGAGCTGGGCTTCACAAATGCGGAAATCAAACGCCTGGCATCAGGATTGAAGGAGGAGAGTGTCTGATGAGTGTAACTATGCAGGGGCAAAAACAGTGCCAGCAAGCGCTAGCCGCGGTGCATGCAATCTATGAGCAGCCCGCGGTGGAGCTCACAAATCTCGTCAAGAGATATGGGCTCAAAAGAGCGCTGGACGGGGTGGACTTGACAATTGAAAGTGGCAAAGTAGTCGGGCTGCTTGGTCATAATGGCAGCGGTAAGACAACCATGCTCAAGATTATTGCCGGATTGCGCAGTCCGTCGTCTGGGACAGTTAAAGTTTTCGGAATGGCACCCGGGGTCAAGACCAAACAGCGCGTGGCGTTTCTGCCAGAGGTTAATGCCTACTACGAGTGGATGACGATCGATTACCTGATCGATTTCGCGAAATCATTCCATCCGGATCTGAGCTGGGAACGGGCGGAAGTACTAAAGAAGTTCATGGATTTGAAAGGCGAATCCAAAGTCGGAGCACTCTCAAAAGGACAGCAAGCCAGGCTGAAGCTGGTGATCGGACTGGCACGCAATGCCGATCTAATGTTGCTGGATGAACCGCTGGCCGGCATTGATCCGCCGTCGCGCGCCAGAATACTGCAGGCTTTGGTCGGGGAATTCCGGCAGGAGCATCAGACGCTGATCATTTCGACGCACGAGGTTAAGGAAGCTGAACCGATCTTTGATCATGTGGTGTTCTTGCGCGAAGGCAAAGTGGCACTGCAGGGCAACGCCGAAGCCCTGAGAGATAGTACGGGCCATTCGATGGAAGAACTGTTCGGGGAGGTACTAGAATGAAGCTGTTTTTCTCATTGTACTTAAAGGAATTGCGCGCCTCGCGTGGCAACTTTCTGATTTTCCTCGCAGCTATTGCCGCACTGGATGTCTTTCTAATGACACGTGCAGCGTCCTGGGGTTATTGGAATGTCTTGGCGGCGTCTTTTGTCCCGCTGGCGTTGCTGATATTTCTGGGTATGTTACAGGCACTTCTGCTGGTCAGAGATGAATGGAAAGCGGGCACAGCACCGTTTCTAAGGTCCCTACCGATCAGCGGTTGGGGCATTGTAGGCGCTAAAATGCTGGCGGCCTTTACCAGCTGGGTGGCGATGAGTTTGGTGACACTGGCATTGTCGGGCATATTTCACGCCTGTGCTCCATGGTTTGGTATGGAATGGCTGCCGCTCGCAGAACTACCGTGGTCCAGAATGATCGGATTCATCGTGATTTTTGTTTTGGGCATCATGGGGGCAGTAACATTTGGCGGTCTCATTCTGCAATCAGCATATCTGCTAGGCCGCATTGTCAACCGTTTCAGCGGGCTGTTAAGCGCCATCGCCGGAGTAGGATTAATGTATGTGGCTACAAGAGGAGGCGACTGGTTGGCTGGAGTACTGTCATTCCTGCCGGTAATCACAGTTGAAGTACCGTTCAATTGGTCCGAAGGATTTGCTCTGGTCCCACAGACAGTTCCCAGTGGGGCGATTGTGGTGCTGGTCCTTGAGTTGGCGTTGCTGTTTTGGGCAGCCGGCTGGCTGATGGAAAAGAGGGCTGAATCCTAAGACTGTCCCTAAGACTGTCTTGCGTTACTTGCTAGCGAGGGCTTGATTCGGACAATAATCGAGCAACCTGGCCAATATTACCTCCATACGACAGGGCTTTTCCAAATGGAACAGCCCTGTTTTATGCTGTTATTAGGTTGAAGCGGTAGGGGAATACTGATAAGGATGCGTAAAGGAGTTGTATTTATGGCTGAGATCATGCACGTAGTCTGGCGTTCGGCGGTTTCATTTTTTGTACTTTTGCTTTTCGTGCGCCTGATCGGCAAACAACAGATTTCTGAGATGACCAATTTTGACTATATCGTTGGCATCACGATCGGATCAATTGCCAGTTTTGCCTCGGTAGAAGTGCGGGAAAACCTGCCCGCCGGGCTTGCTGGCATCGTAGTCTGGGCTTTGCTGGCAATTCTGCTGAGCTATATCGGACTGCATAATGTGTGGGTCCGCAAAATTGTTGAGGGTGAAGCTGTCGCGGTGATTGAAAACGGCCGGATCAGAGAAGACAAACTGCGTAGAATAAGGGTTTCGCTGGACGAGCTTTTAACTCAGCTGCGGGGACAGCAAGTTTTCGACATCAGCGAAGTTGAATTTGCAGCGTTTGAAGTGAACGGCAAGCTCAGTGTCCGCAAAAAATCCCAGCAACGGCCGGTCACGCCCAGTGATCTGAAACTGAACACCAGCTACGAAGGCTTGCCGACAACCCTGATCGATGATGGCAAAATCATGGTTGATGCCCTAAAGTCGCTGGGACTTTCCAAAGCGTGGCTCCTCTATCAGTTGGGGAAAAAAGCGATTACCGATCCAGAGAGCGTTTCTTTGGCACAGATGGATACCCAAGGCCGACTCTACGTCGACCTGCATGGCGATCGAGAATACTACATAATTCAGACAAACGATTAACGATTGAAAGGTTTTTAAGGAAGTTTGATGAACTATCATTTAAGCGCGTCACGAAATAGGCAAATTCTCTGCCTTATTTTTTTGCGGTTTATCACTTTATTATTGACAAAGGGGACTCGATCTATGAAGTACAAAGTGGTCTTGTTTGATGCTGATAATACGCTATTCGATTATGACCAAGCTCAGGAGTTTGCGCTCCGGCAGGCCTTCTACGAATTTGGTCTTGATTATGGCGATGACTGGTTAAGTAGGTACCGGTCGATTAATGAATTCTTTTGGCGCAAACTGGAGAATGGCACCATTATGGCGACAGAATTGAGATACAAAAGGTTTGAGGCGCTCTTTGAAAACAGACTTAAGGTTGACCCGGTCAGTTTTAGCGAATCGTATCTGGACAAGCTTTCGGAAGGCAGGTTTTTGCTGGAAGGAGCACAGGAAGTCGTTGCAGAACTGGCCCCAAAATACGTGCTTGCCATAGTGACCAACGGTTTGAAAGAAGTACAGCTGCCGCGGTTTCAAGGTTCCCCCCTGAGTAAATTCATTAAATTCCTGATTATCTCTGAGGAGGTTGGCCATAAGAAACCGGACGCCGGCATATTTGATTGTGCCTTAAGGGCAGTGCAACACGCTGAGCGGTCTAGTGTGATTATGATTGGGGATTCCCTGACATCAGATATTAAGGGCGGTTTCGATTACGGCATTGATACATGTTGGTACAACCCTGGCGGGATTTTGAACCCAAGCGGAATTGAACCTAATTACGAGATCAAGCACTTGAATGAGCTGTTGGGTATACTCTAAGAGTTTTTGCATGGTTATCACGAGTTTATCAAATCGATTCATTCACTAAGGACAAATTTAAGGGAAATCCAGCTGGAGTTGTTTATAACGCCGATGGTCTGAGCCAAGAGCAAATGCAAATGATCGCACGGGAACTAAACAACTCAGAGACGGCGTTTTTGTTTTATTCCAATCAAAATGATAGAGATGGTGAAATACGCAATATTTACAAGGTCATCACAAGTGCGGGGCGGATCAAGGAGGTTTGGCTTCGTTGGTGCCACATGAATAAATGGATTTCGGCTGGAGGATTTACTTAAATTTTGTGAGGTGGAAAAATGCCTTCATCAATGATACATTTATTAACAGCCTATAAATACAATTCAAAGGCTTCGGTTGATTTCTGGGTTGGCAATATTGCTCCTGACTCAGTTAATGATAGGAAAGAAAAAGATAAAATTCATTTCAGAGATAAGTCTGATAGGCTTAATGCTTTGCGAGACATGGCAAGTACAATAAATTCAAAGGATGACTTTAGCCAAGGCCTTTTGCTTCATCTCTACCTAGACTATTTCTGGGATTTATATCCCGTATGTAATTACATTAAAAAATCTAAAGATAGCAATTGGTTTCAGCTTTATAGAAATGAAATATCTCTAGCAGGGGCATGGCTTTTTCACAATAAGGAATGGAGTAAAACAGTATGGCATGAGATGGAGGTATGGCCCATGTCAGTATACAAGAATATTTACGGAATTGTAAAAGAAGATGTTGCTGATTTTATTGGAAGAAATAATAAATGGTACACTGAGAACGAGTACATAGGCCCATCCAAGGCTTTCACTCCAGAATTTGTTGAGGAATTTACAAGTAAAGTCGCTACTGATTTCAAGAACTGGTTATAATGCTGGTAGGGTCACTCCTTTTAGGCGAACCGGCACGCATTCCCAAAAGCACCACCCCGCGGTACGTTATCGGCCATGCGGATAGTTGCGCCTGCCTTCCGGGTGGGCTAGTGGTTCATTGCAGCCTTTATTTATATTATTACTTGAGGTGTAGAATGAGCGAAATAGATGACTTGATTAAAGATATTTACAGCATGTATAGAGAACGAGATACTGGCCTATTTCCTTATGAAAGTACAAGAGAAATTCAAGCAGATTTTTGCTGGATGTAGTCAAAATGTATGAATTAAACGATAAAGAGCATTCCGATAGCGGTCACAATCCGTGACTCGCTTCATTAGAGAACCACTATTTTGGGCTTAATAAATTTTATCGCAGCGCGCAAGGTTCTTTATGGGAAGGTAAAAAAGTGGCAATAATAGCTACCCATGGATATGACAGAGAGTATGGAGCTGGTCCTTTCGAGACTGGGATTAAAAGACTATGCGAGCATTCAAAGTTGAAGTATATGGGAATGTATTCGGTTAGAGATGAAGATGATTTGGCTTAATTTCAAACTGACGAGGCAGTTAATGGTGCAAAGGCGTTTGCGAGAGAAATACCTGCATGCGAGTAACAACCCTTCTTTGCCGGGCAACGTGATCTAGTACCGCATGGCTGACTTACTGTCCGCGAGATGTTTGGAACATACCTGTGATGGGATAGGCAATCAAGGAACGGCTTAATGGAAATCGGCAACCATAATCTTTTAATTGGGAGCGCCATGCGTGGCGCTTTTTGAGTAGTAGGTCAATAAAGATTTCTCCATACCCCATGCAAATTATCACGATGAATCAATTGACTCCGCTCCATTTTTGTGATAACCTTGTAAAAATTGTCTATTTTGTAAGTTGAGGTAGGTTCCGCCGAGCACATGATTTTTATTGGCAACAAATGACAAGGAGCATCAGATTATGAGTTTTGAGTACATATTGTTTGATCTTGATGGAACTTTGACAGACCCAGCGATCGGCATCACTAATTCAGTAATGCATGCTCTCAAAAAATATGGTATCGCCGTCAGCGACCACAAGGAACTCTATAAGTTTATCGGACCACCCTTGTGGGATTCGTTAGCGAAATAGCACAGGCGCGAGAGCGTGGTAGTGGGAATCATTGACTTTCGGCACCACATCAATCACCCCATATTGAGTGTTTGGGGTGGGCACTTGGGATATTCCATCAGACCATCCGAAAGAAGAAAAGGCTATGGAAAAGAAATGCTGCGCCAGAATTTGCAGAACTGCCTCGATCGCGGTCTCACCAGAGTCCTGATCACTTGTGATTGTGATAATGTGGCTAGTGAAAAGAGTGGCTTGATGAATACATTGATGCAATTATAGATAGTGAATGGTGCAAGGTGATGAGACAAAATGGAGTATAGATATTGTGAAAGAACTAATTTTGAAGATTTTTCAAGTGGGCGAGTTTTTTATCATGGGGCTGGCATTACAAACTTCCCGGTAAGACTGGTACAGGAGATATTTTGCCGGTGCTTGAGTTATATAGGAAATAGAGGCGAAGTTTGTTTATATGATCCTTGTTGCGGCGGAGGATATTTATTAACTGTGCTTGGCTTTCTGAACCCAGAGCTAATAAGCATGATTATAGGCTCGGACATTAATAAAAGTGCCTTCGAAATTGCAGCCAAAAACCTTGGCTTGTTGTTTGCAGAAGGAATTGATGCAAGGATCGGAGAGCTGAGAGAATTACATAATAAATATAATAAAAGCTCCCACCTGGAAGCTTTAGAAAGTGCTAATAGGTTCGCATACATAATCCAAAGGCGTTCATTAAAAACGAAAGTCAGGACATTTCAAGCGGATATTTTAGCGGACAATGCACTAAAGAATCTAGAATTTAAGGCAGATATTGTTATTACTGATGTACCGTACGGAAATTTGGTTTCCTGGGAAGGGCAAGACAATATGATTGGTGCTTTACTTAGGAATATTAGACCGGTTCTGAAACGGGATTCAATTGTTGCAGTATGTTCTACAAAAAGACAGAAGATAAATGTTGCCAGCTATTTACGACTAGAAAAGCAGGGCGTTGGAAAAAGAAAGTTCGAAATACTAAGAATAGCTGAGAATTAAGGTGTGAATGTGCAACAAGAAACCGCAAATGAATGATCCAGTTGCTGTGTGGTATGTTGGAGGGGGTAAGAGGTTTTGAAAAACAGAGTTGTTCTTTTGATAGCATGCATCAACATATTCCTGGTGCTAGCTACTTCGAGAGTCTCTGCAAACTCTTCTTGGCATTGGCTAACTGTAAGCCCGATGACGGTTTTGCCGTTTGCTGTTATTTTCACGCTTCTTATTGAAACCGTTTCAGTAGTTAAGTTTGGCAGGGTGGCCAATGCCAAGAAAGCTTTCTGGATGGTGGGTCTGGCCAATTTATTATCATTTATTGCGCCCTATTTGGAACGTGCATATCGTTTTATTCCTACAAGTGGCGGCTTTTCAATCAGTGCCGCCTTTAATAAGGGTCCATATTATATGATCCTATTTGGATACCTGGCATTGACTGTTATCGTAGAATTGCCAGTAGTATATCTGATGCTCAGGAAAGAGTCTCTAAATAAAAAGAATCTACTCTTATCGATTTTACTGTCTAATATCGTAACAACATTACTCGTCGCAGTTATCGAACGGGTTATATGCACTGGTAGATGGTAATACTTGCGGGTGGGAAGTGACTCAGTTATGATGGCTGATTATCGAAATTAGAAGTGGGCAACAGAAATTATTGAGTTACAAAGTGATGATGGATCTTGGGGCTACTTTCATAGGCTGAGTGTTTAAGCTAAGTCATTCTG
>DHDG01000010.1:0-165 GCA_002399265.1 Firmicutes bacterium UBA4882
ATTTAGTAAATAATATTATATCCCAAATGCTTGCCTATTTCAAGACCCCGCCACTTGGAAAAAATGACCGCATGGCGCGAAAAAAGCAAGTCAACAGACTTGCTTTGCAGGAATTTCTAAAATGGTGCCAAGGGACGGAATTGAACCGCCGACACGGGGATTTTC
>DHDG01000010.1:410-2522 GCA_002399265.1 Firmicutes bacterium UBA4882
GACGGGGCTCGAACCCGCGATCTCCAGCGTGACAGGCTGGCATGTTAACCAACTACACCACAGCTCCGCAAAAGTAACGTTATTAATATAACATGTCAAGGTTACATTGTCAATTTGCAAAATACTGGCGCTGGTGGGACCCGAATCAGTCGGATTTGAACTCGAAGGACCCGTTTCCCTCACAGATTTTTATTTTACACTATTTCAGGCACGTTGTCAATATCCTGCGCCTACGCCAAACATATTCTCCAGCAAGATCGTCTCATCGCGCCGCCATCCAACCGAAATCATCGCTACTCGGACGTCGATTTGCGCAGCCAAAAAGTCGACATAAGCTCTGGCGTTGGCCGGCAGATCCTCTAGCTTGCTGATCCCTTCCGTGCTGCAGTGCCAACCGGGCAGTTCCTCATAAACCGGTTCGCATTCAGCCAGAATATCCAGGCTGGCCGGAAAGTCAGCCAATATTTGCCCACGATAGCGGTAAGCAGTGCAAACTTTGATCTTCTCAAAAACATCCAGAACATCGAGTTTAGTCAAGGCGATGGCGTCCGTACCGTTTACCCGGACCGCATGGCGCAGCATTACAGCGTCAAACCATCCGCAGCGCCGTGCTCTGCCAGTGGTCACCCCGTATTCGCGGCCCCGGCCGTTGCGCATCAACGCACCTTCCGCACCGAGCAGTTCCGTTGGGAAGGGTCCTTCTCCCACTCTGGTGGTATAGGCTTTCACTACACCCATCACGCGGTCGATTCTGGTCGGTCCGACACCGGCACCGATGGCAGCGCCACCAGCCGTAGATGAGGAAGAGCTGACAAAGGGATAAGTACCATGATCAATGTCAAGCAGCGTGCCCTGAGCGCCTTCAAACAATACATTCTGACCGCTGCGCAGCGCTTGATCAACCAAAACCGAAGTATTGCAGACGAATTCACGCAGCTGTTCAGCGTAAACGCTATACTCTGCGAAAATATCCTCCACGCTATAACCTTTATGATCATATAAAGCCAATTGCTTGTTAATATGGCTAATAGCTTCTTCCAGACGGCGTCTGAATGCGGATGGATTAATCCAGTCGATTACCCTTACAGCATTGTACCGATTCGCCTTATCGATATAAGCTGGGCCGATCCCCCTGCCGGTAGTACCTAATTTGAGCTCATGGCTTTGCTCCTGAAGTTGATCCAATTGTGGATGCCAAGGCATAATCAGATGCGCCCGGTCGCTGATTCTGAGCCCGGAAACATCAATGCCGCGTTTTTTTAGCCCCTCCAATTCTTGAATAACAACCTTGGGATTAACGACCACACCATTTCCAATTACGCAAAGCGTGCCCGGTGATAAGATTCCGGAAGGTATTAAATGGAGTTTGAATTCCTCATCGCCGACTACGACAGTATGACCGGCATTATTGCCGCCCTGAAACCGGACGACCACGTCTGCCTGACCAGCGAGATAGTCAACCATTTTGCCTTTTCCTTCATCGCCCCATTGCAGACCTACCACTACTACTCCAGGCATTTAGTTCCCCCTCTTTCCAGAAAATGCGTTTCACGCATACCCTGTTTATAATATCAATACGGCCATTTCATGTCAACATTCGCGATACAGGAACCAAATGGAAGCCAATAATAAGGACAGGAGATTTTCTAAGTCCTCAAAGAAGGAGGTATCACAATCAGAATATCCGGCATTTCACCGATGACGGTGTGCATGATACGACCTTCAAGCGTCCTGGAAGTTCAATGTCCGCTTTATAGCCGCCAACGATAACCTTGATAACGCAAATGGCTTTGATATTATGTCGATTTTCCGAGATGTCATAAACGAGTTCGCTGAAGTCAAGGGTGTTCAGCCCTTGTATTTCAACATCAGAAAATGTGAAAAGTCGATTGTGCGGTATTTCCTTGAAATAATCAGTGCAAGCATTGACAAAGGTAAGTCGAGCAAGTATATTTAGTAAATGTAATTGACTGTTATTAATATGGACTATTCAGCAAAGATATAGAATACAACAGCCATGCGTTTGGAACGGCAAAAATGCTATTGAGGGGGCGTATGGCGAATGAGTGGTAGCAAAATCGGGAATATTTCTGACCTTCTTGTAATCAAATT
>DHDG01000010.1:2658-19254 GCA_002399265.1 Firmicutes bacterium UBA4882
TGACGCCACTGTGGGAAACTAACAGGCTGACAACAGCGCGGTTGGAGGGCGAAAGATGCAGTACGACAAAATGTTGAAAGAAGAAATAAACGATTGTGCACTACTTGCGGCAAGGGCATTTGAAACTTACGAATACTTTTCAAATTATATACCAGATGATTCTACAAGAAGCCGCTTTCTAAAGCAGATGCTTCAAACTGAAATGTCCGTAAAATATCCTTCTGCTGACATACTTGTTGCAAAGGAAAATGGTAAAATCATAGCTGTAGCAATGCTTTGTCCCCCCAACTATAAGAAGCCCTCTGATTTGAAATATATACTGGCTGGCTTTCTAAAACTGTATCGGATTGTCGACAAAAAAACTGTTTCAGAATGGCTTGAAATGGAAAAGAAGTCTGGCGAACCATGCCATAGTATTGGTGGAAACTACACATGGTATCTAAATTCGCTAACAGTAGACCCTAACGGTCAAGGAACTGGAATTGGCAGTAAAATGTTGCAGGAATGTGTAATACCTCATGTTAAGGCAAATGGTGGGGATTTGCTGACATTGTTTACAAACAATAAAAGGAATTGCGCCTTTTACGAGAAAAACGGTTTCACAGAATTTCACCAAACATCTTTCCAATATAGAGATACTATTCTTGGAAGTTGGAGTTTTAAGATGGAAGTTTGAAATTAATTAAAGAATCATCCGATATTGCCGCGGGGAACGCGCACAGCGCAACCACCGCCTTTGTTCGCGGGGCGGCTTCATTGAAAGCGTAGTGCCGGAGCTTATCACCATGCCGGACGAAAGGCTCTTGTAGAGAGCTATAGCGGCTTTGCCGCAACAGTGGAAACTGCATTTCCCCTGCGACAGCTTGCGCTGTCTACCCGTTGCCATGCTTACAGGAGAAACAGGCAGCGCACCGCCGGCCACCGAGCCGCAATTCAGACTTCTCAAGAGGAACGGCAGCACCGCCACCGTAATGAAATATCTCACCGAAGCCCGCCGCATTGATGAAGATGTAGCGGGCTTTTTCATTTCGGGCGGCGATATTTACGAGGACGCAGAACACCACAACGCCGTATTTGTCGGGCGTGATGAGCGAGGAATACCGCGCTATGCCCACAACAAGGGAACGGCGGGTAGCTTCCGGCTTGATATGAAAGGCAGCAATAAAGCCTTTAACTTCTTCTACCGGGGCGAGGGCGAAAAACTTTTGTCTTTGAAGCCCCGGTTGACCTGCTTTCTTTCCTTTGCCTGTTCAAGCGGCAAGCACAAAGAGAACGGTCGAGGCATGATCACTGTACCTTAGAATCCCGGTACAGCACTCCTTCTCGGCGAAGGAAGTGAGCACTCCGTTTCAGGGAGTCCATGACCTGCGTCGAACCGTTCTCTCGTTATCTATTGTGACCCGCGCATGCTAATTTATGAGGTTCATCTTAAGGTATTATTTGCCAGCAGAGCCACTCGCCAGTCTGCTTTTACAAAGGAAGGAAGATCGCTCTTATCGGCGAAGAATTACAAACATAGCAAGCATATCGTCACCGCTATAGCAGAGCATATTGTCCCAAATTCAAGGAACCAGGATGTGAAAATGATTGCTGCATCGGATCTTGTTACTATTATCAGCCTTGTTTTGGGGCGGAACCTTTGTCGTCGTCAAACAGGCTGTAGCGGCCGCGGATCCAATTCTGTTTATCGGTGCCCGCTTTTTGTTGGCTGCGATTATGCTGGTCGTGATTTTCCCCCGTGTGCTGCGCCGTAATCTGCGCGACGCCTTGCGTCCCGGCATTATTCTGGGCTTGATGCTTACCGCCGGTTACATTACCCAGACGCTCGGTCTACAGCTGACGACCGCCACCGCCTCCGGATTCATAACCGGATTGTCAATTATCC
Source organism: Firmicutes bacterium UBA4882 (assembly GCA_002399265.1). Classification (GTDB taxonomy): domain Bacteria; phylum Bacillota; class UBA4882; order UBA4882; family UBA4882; genus UBA4882. The sequence continues at coordinate 4,544 of DHDG01000010.1, forward strand.
TAGTCACAGTTTTCGATATTCTTATTACGCGCAAATCGCCCGGTATACCGGCGCTAACCGGCGTTATTTGCGGCACAATCGGACTGCTGTTGTTAAGCTTTCGGGGCGGTCGCCTGGAATTTGCGACCGGTGACTTATTAACGCTGGCATGCGCTTTTGCATTTGCGCTCCATATTACTCTGACCGGCCGATATGCGCCCAAATGCGAACCAATCGCCCTATCGACCGTGCAATTTACTGTCGTCGCGGTGATCTGCCTCACCTACAGTCTGTTGTTCAAACAACAGCCATTGACGCCGCTGTGGAGTGTTTGGCCGGCTGTGGCCTTTACAGGCATTTTCGCTTCCGGTCTCGCATTTTTGTTTCAGACAATGGCTCAGCGCCATGTCAGTACGGTTCAGACAGCGATCATTCTGGCCGCTGAACCGCTCTTTGCAGCGTTATTTGGCCGCCTCGTGCTTAAGGAACAGACCGGCTGGGTGCTGATCGCTGGCGGTCTGCTAATTGTCAGCGGTATGATCCTGAGTGCGCTGCCGCGAAAAACCGTTAGTTTGCCCTCAAGTAAAGGAGGATTATGATGCTTAAGACCGCCCGTTTTACGACCACCTGTACACGTTTTACCTTTCTTTTACTGATGTTAGTCCTTTCCTTAGTGATGGTTGCTGGCTTCGCAGTTACCGCCAAAGAGACTGACCAAGCCGGCAATACCGGCACCCCGGAAACTGGTCAGCAAGCAGAGCAAACGCCGGCGCCAGCACCAACGCAGGATCCGGCGTCGCAACCAGCACCAACATCGGCACCGGCTGGCACCACCACAACAGAAACCCAGCTACAGCCCAAACCGGCCCCCGCGCTGCCGCCAGTGTTTGTGACTGGACATTCCGGCGGCAATGAAGTTGTGCCAATTGCCGAGCAAAAAGGACTGAATGAAGCATTATCGGTATCTTGGGATGGACGCCGTGCTGCCTTTGCCCATTGGCAAACAGATACTAACGCTGATGGCACCATTGATCAGCGTGATTATCCGGCTGTTACCTATTATGATGTGCTCTCCCGACAAACCACCAAGCTATTTGCTCCCGCCGATCGCATCCGCGCTTTGCTATGGTCCGACCCCGACCGAATCTTGATTTTCCGGGGCCAGGCCAAGCCCGCTGCCGGTGATACACGCGGCGAGGTTTTTCTGCGCGTCCTGCCGACCGGCAAGGAGACTCTGATCGCCAATAATGTTATCCGTCTGGAAATATCTCCGGATGGGAAACAGGCTTTGCTATGGATTATCGGCGATGATACCAATCATGATAGTCTCTTTGATGAAAACGATTTGCCGACCCTGCAACACGTTAATCTGCTGGCCAGCCAGTTGAAGCCGGTGCGACTCTTATCCGGTTTCCACATTGCTTCCTGCAGTTTTACCGCCGATGGCTCTGGATTCTATTACCTGGCCCGGCGTATGGATACTAATTTGGATCAAAAGATTGATGAGCAGGACTATCTGCGGGCTTATTTCTATGACCTGGCGAACTGGCAGAGCAAGCAGGTCGGCGTCAATATTAAGGGCTCCATTATCCATGTTAATCCTGCGCCTAAAGGCGGACATATCGCCATTACCGAAAGGGAAATGACACCAGACGGTCTTTTTACCGAAGACGCTGTGTATTTTGAAAGCTCAAATGGCGCGATTGCCAGTACCGGCATTCTCAGTCAGGGCCGCGAAGTTCAAGGCCTCAAATGGTCGCCGACCGGTGAGCGTTGCGCGGTTATTTACCGTCAAGAAAATCTGCTGGGCGAAAGCCCCTATGGCATCATGATCTATTCGGCCGCTGGCAAACTAATCCGCCATTATGAGGCGATGCAGCCCGGCGGTGCTTCTTATCCGAATTTACTCTGGAATCCCAATGGATCCGGATATGTGGTTGAAAAGCGTTTTGAGATGCCAGATCTCTCGCAGCAGTCGGAATTTCTGGCAGCCGCTGGCGATGAAGCCGCCACGCCTACTTTCCAGCCCGAGTCCGTCTGCATTCCCAAAGCCTGGACCGGTGCCGGCATACTCTATGTCCGCAAGACTGCCAAGGCAGAGGAAGCTTTCCTGGGAATCTATGCCCGCTATCAGTTCTCGGGTACTTTGACCGCTTTTGAGCCTTTGACTCAAAAAGCCGGTGATCTAACATTCACTTTCAAACCTGCGGCAATTACGGCGCGGGGCATTTACTTCCGGGTCTTGATCGCCAATGATTCCGAGAAGGAAATCCCATTTGACCCGGCTAGGCTCACGTTGACCGCGCTGAATGGCGAAATTGTTGGTGCCCTCGCCGAGAACGTCCTCATGACCGACCTGGATGCCCGCGCGGCTGTGGATACACTAATGCAATCCTACCTAATCCCGTCCGGCGGGCGCTATGGCGGATTCATCGCCTTTCAGCTGCCGTCCAAGAGGTCCGAGAGCGCGGCCGCGCCCACTGCCACCCCCGGAAAGGAGAACGAGAACGCTGGCAAGCTCAAATTAAGCATTTTGGATAACCAAGGTGTCGAACTGGCTACCTTTGAAATCGAGTGCCAGGTTAACCTGGACGTGTTTTAAGGTAAGCAAGTCTTTTGAATGCCGTGCCATACCAACGTCTGTGATGCAAAGAGACCAGCCATATTGCTAAAGCGCTACTCGCTCAGTATGGCTGGTCTTTCTTTTGCCTGTTTTTAAGGAAGTCTTGTCATAGATTATTCCCCGTCATAATACTCAACTTGCTCTTGTACCTTATAGAGTTGGTTTATTCCTTTACCCCAAATCCCTATTTTCCCAGAATCGGGATAAAACGCAACATCAATTTCATTGTGGGTATCAAAATCTAAATATACAAGTTTATCTGTATCCGATGTATTTGTTAGCTTATGAGCACCATTTTCATTAGCTGGAAAGAAAATAAAATCACCGGCTGTTACAACTTTTTCTCCATTAGGCGTTTTAAGTAACCCCTTACCTTGTAAAATGTAAAAAGCTTCTTCATTTTTTGTGTGGTAATGATACGGATATGCCGCTTGTTTAGGAGGTATTTCGTACATGGATATTCTACATTGTCCGTCTTTTCTCATAGGAACTAACTCATGTCTGTAATATTCATAGTTTCCATGCTCTTTTTTATGTGTTGCATTCATATCCTTTGTTTTTGCCAAAATTATTTCATCCAATTGTTACACCTCCAAATCGTTAGTGTCTTATATTCAAGCATTGTTTTCGCCTCCACTCCCAGCTCAAACCACGAGGCACCTACTTCATTGACTCTCCTAATTTACGCGCCTCTTCCTTAAACTGATTACCGCGCACTTTGTAGTTGGGAAACATACCGAAGCTGGCACAGGCTGTGGAGAGCAGCACTACATCACCTGGTTGTGCCTTCGCGGCAGCATTTTGCACTATCTCAGACATTTTGGCTCCGCCATCAATGATTTCGGGAACTGGTTTATGTAACCACTCAGTCGCCGCTTCAACAGCCGCGCGGATCTTGGGCCCTGTCAGCCCTATCACCAGCAACGCCCTGATATTACGGTTCAAGATTTCCTGGGCCAATTGCGTATAGTCTGCGCCCTTATCAGCCCCGCCCGCAATCAGCACCACCGGTTCGTCAAAGGCGCGCAAAGCAATGATGGTCGGATCCGGATTGGTGGCAAAAGAATCATCATAATATTCGACGCCCTGGAAAGTACCGCAATACTCCAGACGATGCTCGAGCCCGGTAAAGCCTTCGATTCCCGCAACAATTGACTCCGGATCGGCACCGGCGGCGTGCGCCGCCAAAGCCGCGGCGCAGATATTCGAGAGGTTGTGCAAGCCGCGCACTTGAATGCGGTCGCTCTCAATGAGCAATTCCTTTTCGCCTGAGACGTTCCACCAAATGGTGTATGCTCCGCTGGGACCAGCGCTACTATCGCCGCCGCCACAACAACTGTCACTGCCACAACCACAATCTTCGCTGCCGCTTTTCGGGACGAACCACGCTCCGCAGCTTTGCGGCTCGCTGCCATACATCATCAACTGCCCCGGAATAGCGCCGCTTAACTCGCGGCTGGTCGGATCGTCACAGTTTAGAATGGCGATCCCATTGTTATCCTGATGCCGGAAAAGGTTGGTTTTGGCCGTGACGTACTCGGCCCGCGATTTGTGATAATTGGGATTCAGCGGATCTGCCGCCGCCAAGTGATCCTCGGTAATGTTGGTAACCACCGCAATATCAACGCTGCGGTCCATATCTTCCAGCTGAAAACTAGATAACTCCAGTATCACCACATCGTCCGGCCGCAAGTCCCGGTAAAACTCGAAAGGTGCCACACCGATATTCCCACCCAAATAAGCCAGGCCATCTACCTTAGCCTGACTCAGCTGCAGAATACGATGAATTAATGAGGAAGTCGTGCCCTTTCCTTTGCTACCGGTCACGCCAATAACTGTGCAGGGACATAATTCTATAAACAGCCGCATGGCGCTGGTCACGTACACCCCGGCTTGCGCCGCCCGCTCCAGATTCGGCTCAAAGAGCGGCAGACCGGGAGAACGGTAAACCACTTCAAAATCCTCGAGATGTTCCAGATAACCTGGACCCAGTCTAAAATCAACATTTCTACGGGCTAGCATATCATAGCGCTCTCCTAAAGCGGCCCGTTCTCTGCTATCACAAACTGTGATGTGCTTACCGCGGTCCAGCAGGTAATCAGCAAGCGCTAGATTCTCGATCCCTAGCCCGAGAACGGCAATCCCCTGCCCCATTTGCCTAGCCCTCCTTTATGCCGGCTATATCAGCCTGATCGGCAGGCGTGCCGGCTTGGGGTACTGCATCGTAATTGCAGCGTATCCACAGGCCATCCGGTCGATAGCCCAGTCGATGGTAAATCCGGCCAGCCGCCGGGTTATTCCAATAAAGCCAGGCAATTTTGCCATCAAGCCATAATGTACGTGTCAGTTCGTGGACACAGTTTTCTGAATATCCCAATCTGCGCTTGGATGGATCGGTATAGACACAGATGATGGTGGCAAAATCGTCCCCTTCAAATTCTGTAAAAGCAGCCGAGGCAATGCGTCCTTCCTCCCAAACCGCATAGAAACGCTGCTGACGATCCATGATTTTTCCCAGTTCGGCCAAACTCCGCCGCATTGATCCGGCCTGTTCGTAAAAACGAGCCAGCTCTTCCAAATGCGCACGCGTACACTGCCTGACCTGATTCGCGGCAATGGCACCACTAACCGCAGCAATAGTGCCACGTTCAACGGCACTCGTTTCCGTTAACTTGCAGAGTACGAAACTCACCCGGGTAAAAGTCCTCTCAGCCCCGATTATGCGGTGTAAAGGCTGCCATTGTTTAAAAGGTCCTTTGTAGTAAAATGGCTCGCCAGAGGCAATCATGACATCAGCAATGCCCTGCCAGTCAACATCCGCACAGTTACCCACATGGTGCCACAACATCCAACGATTATGTTCATTAGCGGCCAGTGCTTTCAGCCGGCCGTTAACGTCGAAATCTCCCCAAAAATAATCGGTGCCGTGCTCCAGCAAGGTAACGAGCATAGCATTCTTTGCCGTGGCTGGACCCAAAAAACTACGTGCCATGGCCAAATGGTCACCCTTAAGTTGATAAATAGGCAAGTTCTTCCCCTCATCCCGCCGGGCGGCGATACTTATCGAGGCTCTCAAACTTGCTGTATTCTTTCTGAAAGTAAAGCTCAATACTGCCAGTCGGCCCATTACGGTGTTTGGCAATGATCAGTTCGGTAATATTCTTTTTATCAGTATCCGGATTATAGTAATCATCCCGATAGAGAAAGGCCACAATATCAGCGTCCTGCTCCAGGGAACCGGATTCACGCAAGTCTGCCAGCGACGGCACTTTTTGCGCGCGCTGCTCAACCGCGCGGCTCAACTGTGAACAGGCGATTACCGGCACAGCCAGCTCACGGGCGAGCGCCTTGAGAGAGCGGGAGATGTCCGCTACTTCTTGTTGACGGTTTTCCGAGCGGGTGCGTGACTGCATCAACTGCAAGTAATCAATCACGATTAAACCCAGATTATGTTCGGCCTTAATGCGGCGAGCTTTCGCGCGGATCTCCATGGCACTAATGCCAGGCGTATCATCAATAAACATATTAGCTTCACTAAGCCGCCCCAGCGCATATGACAGCTTTGGCCAATCGCTCTCCACGAGCTGACCGGTGCGCAGCCGCTGACTGTCAACCCCTGCTTCGGCACATAACAGCTTCTGAGCCAGCTGCTCTTTTGACATCTCCAGGCTGAAATAGATGACTGGAATTTTCATTTCAACAGCGGCCTGCTGGGCCAGATTGAGGGTAAACGTGGTTTTCCCCATACTGGGACGGGCCGCAATAATTATCAGATCCGAAGGCTGCCAGCCGGAAGTGAGCCGATCCAAATCAGCATACCCGGTTGGGATACCTGTAATCCCACCCTTTTCGGTATACAGTTTCTCAATTCGTTCAAAGGCTTCAATCAAAATACTGCGCAAGGACACGAAACCTTGGATGTTCCGCTTCTGAGTAATCGCGAAAATGGCCCGTTCCGCCTCATCCAGGATGGTTTCAACCTCCAGATTGGCATCGTAGCCCATCTGCGCCACTCGGGTGGAAGCGCTGATTAATGCTCTGAGAACGGATTTTTCTTCGACGATCTTAGCATAATGCTCGACATTGGCTGCCGTTGGCACGCAGTTCGCCAGCGATGCCAAATAAGAAGCACCGCCGACCTGCTCCAGCAAATTGCGCTGCCGCAACTCTTCAGCCACAGTCACCAAATCAACCGGTTCCCCACGGCCAGACAGCGCCGACACGGCCTGAAAAATCAGACGGTGGGCTTCACGATAAAAATCGTCCGGTTTCAGGATTTCCGTGGCAGTGAAAATGGCCTCTTTCTCTAAAAGCATCGAGCCGAGAGTGGACTTCTCGGCGTCGATGTTTTGAGGCGGTATCCGCTCAATGATCTCACTCATTCTTGGGAAACCTCCGGAATGATCTCCACGTCTTCCATGACATGCGGTATTGCTTCCGCAAACGACTCAATCGGAACAATTTCCATACCATGCAGATCCGGCGGAATATCTTTGATGTTCTCGGCCGGAATCAGGACTTTTTTGATTCCCGCTTGTCTGGCACCGTAGGCCTTCTCAAAGATGCCGCCAACAGCTTTCACGCGCCCACTAATTGAAATCTCACCAGTCACAGCCACCTGCTGATGAATACCCCTCTTTTGCAGGGCACTCACGATTGCCAGTGAGATAGCGACACCAGCGGACGGACCATCGATTCTACCTCCGCCGACGATATTGACGTGCACGTCAAAATCCATCAAATCATGCCCGGTCGCCGCCCGCACCACGGACGCGGCATTGAATACGGAGTCCTTCGCCATACTGCCGGCGGTATCATTAAAACGAATGCTCCCCTTGCCGGAGTCTCTGGCCGGGAAAGCCACTGCTTCAATCTCCAGCACTGAACCGAGGAATCCGGAAACGCCCAACCCAAAGATTTTGCCAACTTCAAATGTATCGGAGGCCTTCACCGCAACATAAGGCGATAGGCGGGAAGCCTGAATCACTTCACGCACATCATCTTCGGTAATGTGGACCGGCGCTTGATCTTGGCCAAGCGTTTCCACGCCATCAACGCCGCCAGTCAAGCGGAACAGCGCCGTACCGAAAGCATCCGCCAAAATGCCGACTGCCTTACGGCCTTCAATGGTATATTCGCTGATAATGCTGATTACCTGCGGGTCTAAATCGACCTTCAGTTTCGCTGCCGCATTGCGCACAATTTCTTCGATATGGGACGTTGTCAACGGCTCGAAGAATACCTCGGCACAGCGCGAACGCAGCGCCGGGTTAATCTCGGACGGATCAGCTGTCGTGGCGGCAATCAACACAAAGTCAGCCGGTGCACCCTTTTCAAACAAATGCTTGATGTATTTGGGCACATTCGGATCTGCAGGATCATAATAAGACGAATCAAACTGCACCCGCTTATCCTCAAGCACCTTCAACAGCTTGTTCTGGAGCAGCGGATCCAACTCTCCAATTTCATCAATGAACAGCACCCCGCCATGCGCCTCTGTAACCAAACCGAGCTTCGGCTCAGGTACGCCGCCTTCTGCCAAATCCCGGCGCGCTCCCTGATAAATCGGATCATGCACCGAACCAAGCAGCGGGTTAGTCACTTCACGCGGATCCCACCGGATTGTTGAACCATCCACTTCTACAAAAGGCGCATTCTCTTTAAAAGGCGTAAACTGAAGGCACCGGGCTGCTTCCAAAGCCAGACGGGCTACGGTCGTCTTGCCTACTCCGGGTGGCCCATATAAGATAACGTGCTGCGGGAATGGTGAAGCGATCTTGGAAAGCAGCGCCTTCACCGCCCGGTCTTGACCCACAACTTCCTGCACGGAGGCAGGTCGGATGGTCTCAATCACCGATCTGGCCAGATGCTTCTCTTCCAGAGCCTCAATTTCGACGTAACGCTTTAATGTCTGGGGGTTTTCTGGTCCCGAAAGATCTTTCAGCACCTGGGCTTTGACATCACGCACATATTCTTCATGCCGTTGCTGCATACGCTCAGCTGTTTTGCGCTCAATTTTCTCCTCAACAGTCCGGCGTGCGATTAAATCGGCAATTTCTTCCTCAATTTCGTTCATCGCGGCTGGCAAGTCTTTATGCGAGGGGATCTCATCAATAGTAGGATCCTCAAATACAAGGCGCTGTAATGCCAAAACGCGTTCTTCCAATACGTCCGAACGCATCAGGTTCAGGGCCTCCAGCTTACCGGCTTTTAAAACCAGCTTGTCAGTGCCATAAATATTCGCCAGCAGGGCATAGAGTGCCGCCACCTGCCGACGCAATTGATCATCTTCATCACGCAATCGATCGCTCAGGGCGTTGTCTGATCTAATTTCGCGCATGATCCCCTTCATCGCATAATTCCTCCCGCTGCTACGTAATAAGCTAAGTTTCATTCAAGATCACAAAGTCACGACTGCGGGTAACCCGAACGCACCGGATCGGTTGCACGAAAACCCGGAAGTCGTGACGCTGAGTAAATGCTGCCAATCTTATTCTTCGACGATTCTAACCGTGATGGTCGCGGTAACTCCCGGGTAAAGATGCAGATTTACAGGATAGTTTCCGAGAGCCTTGATGTTTTCGGAAATTTCCAGTTTGCGCTTGTCGACTTCCATCCCGCTATACTTTTGAATGGCCTCGGCAATGTCTTTGGCGGTAATGGAACCGAACAGCCGGCCGCCTTCACCTGATTTGACCTTGATGGCTACCTGCATCTCATTAATTGTGGCGGCAATCTGCCTGGCTTCCGCCTCTTCCTGATCCTTACGCTCCTGCTCTAGCTTTTTCTCGAACTCCAGTTTCTTAACATTGACCTGGTTAGCCTCGATGGCTAATCCGCGGGGTAGCAAGAAATTGCGGGCGTACCCATCCGAAACCTCTTTAGTAGTGCCTTTTTTCCCCAAAGCTTTGACATCCTGAACAAGAATTACTTTCATCTGCCCAACCCCCTATTTGCAGAAGGCTCGCCCCGCTCTTTATCTTCCAGATAAGTCCTTAAGGCCGAAAAGTCCCCATACCACTCTTCGATCTCGTGGGGTTCGGCAATATTACCAGATAGTTTTTCAGCAAGCCTTGTATCCATTTTGGAAAATGAGATCCCGATCCGGCGGCCTAATAAATACGAAGTCATAATAATACCGGCCAAAGCGTCTCGAATGAGCTCCTGACTCCCCTTGAGCATCGCCCGACAAAGGGTGGCTACGCCGCCGATCAACTCGGTTTTCAGCCATTCGATTGTGCGTATGTTACGGGCAATATCGATTTCTCCCGCTGGCTGAGTCACAAACACACCTCCCGGGCGTATAGGGATATTGCGTTATACTATTCGTCGAAAGTTCTACGGATTCCTCTCAAAAAGCAGCCCGACATTAAATGCCTGCCGTGCCAATCCTCTGCAAAAGAAAGCCACGTATCGGAAAATCGCCGCAAAATAAAACCGGGCCAAACGGCCCGGCTCGGTTCCATACTACTCGGTTGAATATGGTAGCAAGGCAACCTGTCTGGCCCTCTTGATGGCCAGTGTGACCTGTCTTTGATGCCCCGCGCAGTTACCAGAAATACGACGTGGCAGAATCTTACCGCGTTCCGTCAGAAAACGGCGCAGTTTTCCGATCTCCTTATAGTCGATATGCTGGACTTTATCAACACAAAAAGCGCAAATGCGTTTTTTGGCTTTTCTTCTGTCCTTTCTTCCGACCAAAAAGGTTCACTCCCTTCTAACACCATTTAAGAATGGAAACCGTTATTAAAACGGTAAATCATCAAGGCTCATGCTGCCAAGATCGTCTTCATCGCGACCTTGATCGCCATCATCCGAAACATGTTCCTGTCCCCCGCCGGAACGATCATCCCCGCGTCCCTTATCCAGGAATCGGATGTTATCGGCCACGACTTCCGCCACTTTCCGCTTCTGTCCTTCCTGGGTCTCATAGGAACGAATTTGGAGCCGCCCTTCCAGAGCGACCAGACGTCCTTTGCCGAGATACTGCCCGCATAATTCGGCCAGCTTGCGCCAGACAACGATATCAATAAAGTCGGTCTGCCGTTCGCCTTGTTGATTTGTATAACTGCGGTCGACTGCCAACGTGAAATTGGCTACCGGAACACCATTAGGCGTATAACGCAGTTCGGGATCCCGGGTTAGTCTTCCGACCAGGACTATGCGGTTTAACATGTCGGATCACCTCGATTACTCTTCTCTTAAGACTATCAGATAACGAAGGATCTCTTCGTCAATCCGCAAAAGCCGTTCCAGCTCTTGACAGACCGAACTCGGAGATTGGAACAAGGTGAGCACATAGTAACCTTCTGTGATACGATCAATGTCGTATGCCAGACGGCGTTTACCCCACTTCTCCACTTTCTCGATTTCGCCGCCATTTGTGGTTATGATGTCGCTGTATTTAGCGATCGCCGCCTCAATGGCTTCTTCTTCGAGTGACGGAGCAATGATAAACATCACCTCGTATTTTTTCATCCAAGGCACCTCCTCCCTGTGGACTATCGGCCCCGCCGCTTGGACGGAGCAGGGAAGTCATCCATTATTATAGCATCTTGGCCTAAATGAATCAACTTTTTGTGTGAGCCTGCTGCAAAACCGTCTTGATACCCTTTTCAAATTTAACGCGCGGCAGCATCACCACGCGGCCGCACTGCAGGCACTTGATGCGGAAATCCATTCCCACCCGCATAATTTCCCAGTCGGTACCTCCGCAAGGATGCTCCTTCCGCATTCGGACCACATCACCCACTTGCAGCTTCATCGGCATCCCAATAGCACTCCTTCAACGCGGCTGAAATCAATCCGCTAATCAATCTTCCGAAATTCGGAGGTGCGCAACTCTTGCTGCGGCACTGCCGGATAAATGCCATGCGCGATTAATTCCTTCCAGACCGCCCCGCGCAGTTCGCGCTCAACCGCCCATTGCTGACCGGGGTCAGTCTTGGCAATCAACAGGTACGACACTCCGGTATGATCCACTCGGGATACGCCCAGCAAACTTGGGCCTTCCTGAACTTCATCGTGCTCTGCGGCAAACCTCTGGAACAGATTGCGCAATACACTTTCCACTTCCGTGCCGTCGGTGTCAATTGGGACGGTGACCTCGAAAAGCACGCGCATACGTGAACCCATATGATTAGTGACTTGACTAATCTGGCCATTGGGGACAATATGCAGCTGTCCCCCAAAATCGCGTATTTTGGTGACGCGCAACGTCATCTCTTCTACAGTCCCCGATACTCCGGACAAGGTCACATAATCTCCAACCGCGAATTGATCTTCGAATAACAGAAAAAAACCGGTAATGATATCACGCACAAGGCTCTGAGCCCCAAAACCGATTGCCACGCCGCCAATTCCTGCCGCCGCCAGCAGGGAGGCAATTGGTACACCCAGCTTGTTAAGAATCGTTAACCCGGCAATCAGATAAACAAGGTAGCGCATAACGCTCTTCAGCAATGGTACCAATGTCTTGGCGCGTCTATCAGAAATGTAACGCTTATCTTCCCGGAGCAGGTACGCTTCCAAACGTGCATTGACGATCCGCAATACCAGCGCGGAGGCAATAATGATTAGCGCAATGATCAGCGCTGCGCTAATCATTGATTTTAGGTTTTCCGCGCTCAGCAATTGCTTATATGAGCTAATTCCACTTTCCAATGCGGACAGCATACTAATCCCCCGTTTCCACTTTTTTTAACTTCGTCGCCCACTTCGACAGTCCTCTAACAAATTTCACCTGAGCGTCCAAAGAAAAGGGCTTGCCCAGATTGAAGGAACGAAGGCTTCAGAAGACGAATTCATAATCAAGCCTTTTTGGGCTTGCGGAGGTGAATGGCATTGCACGAAAGAATTCTGGTAGTCGACGACGAACAGGGCATACAAGGGTTTGTCGAAACGAATCTTGTCCGGGCCGGTTTTGAAGTGATTCAGGCTCTGAACGGAAAAACCGCCTTGCAGGAAGTCGCGGCCGGCAATATTGATTGTATTTTGCTTGATTTGGGCCTTCCCGATTCAGACGGTTTTGATATTTGCCGAGAGGTGCGCAAAAATCACACCATCCCGATTATCATACTCACCGCCAGAGGCGACGATATTGATAAAATTCTCGGCCTGGAACTGGGCGCAGATGATTATATTGTCAAGCCTTTTAATCCTCGCGAGCTGGTGGCCCGCATCAAGGCGGTTTTACGCCGCGTTGGCACGCCGCCCCCGGCCCCGGCCGACTCGGAGCAACAGAATTCGCGCCATATTAAGTTATTCGATTTAACCATCGATTTAGACCGCCATGAAGTGCGTCGCGGCGAGCGGCAAATTGATTTGACTCCGAAAGAATACGATTTGCTTTCATTCCTGGCGGATCATCCCGGCTATGCATTTACGCGGGAAAAGCTGCTACAGGAAGTCTGGGGTTATGATTTTTTTGGCGACGATCGCACCGTAGATGTGCATATTCGCCGGTTGCGCGAAAAGCTTGAAGATGATCCAAATACTCCCTTCTTCATTATTACCGTATGGGGTGTCGGCTATAAATTCCGGGAGCAAAACACATGAAAACAATCCGCCTGCGGCTGGCAGTAGTATTTATGACCGTCGTACTGTTTGCCCTTGGCATTATTCTGGTACTGCATTACTTGTGGTTGACACGCTATCTAATTGATGATAAGGCGGCTCAGCTGGAAGATCAGCTAGCGGCGATCTCCCAATTCTCAGAGGTCTTTGTGCAGACTCCTGAGAATCTGCCGGTGGTGGCCAATAGTTTGCTACAGCAATTTGCCGCATTTGTCAGCGGTGATTTGGCCATTTTCGATTCGCTGGGATCTTTGGTTGCGTCCGATAGCGACTATGAACGCATTTTTGGGCATACCAGCGACCCCGATGATACTGGCTCCGCTGGCCCCTCTGAACTCGGCCGCCCGGCCGCCGGTCAGTTTCAGCGCGCCATTATCCAAGCCGAAGGCTCGCGGTGGCTGGTCGTTACCTCCGCCATCGGTAGTCAACCGTTGGGCTACGTTACGCAAGCCTTTTCATTGGCCGAGACGGATCGCTCCCTGGCAGCCACGCAATTGCGGCTTGTATATTCTATTCTTCTGGCATTGGCCGGTGCCGGCATTATCAGTTTAGTTCTGTCAAGCACGCTGACAAAGCCGCTGCTGCAGATGCGCGATACGGCCCTTGCTTTGGCAAAAGGGGATCTTTCCAAGCGCCTTTCTTCGACCCGCCAGGACGAAGTCGGCGAACTCTCGCGCGGCATCGACCATATGGCGGACGAGATTCAGCGCATGCTCATTTCTTCGGAAGAAAATCGCAGGCGTTTATCAGCCATTTTGTCCAGCCTCTCCGAAGGGCTCCTCGCCATCGACGGTCAGGGCATCATCCGTTTGGCCAATCCGGCAGCGGCGCGCCTATTTAATGAGCAGAGCAACAGGCTGGTCGGGCGCACAGCCGACGGCCTGCTTCCGATGGGCCGCATGGAGTCGATTATCTCCGCCGCCCTGAACGCCGGTGGATTGTATGCCCACGAATTGGAGTGGCCTTTCCGGCCTGACACTGCCATTCGCATCACTTGCGTCCCCTGGGAAGTCGAAGGCGGCCAAGGTCTGATCATTACTCTGCGTAATGTGACCGATTTGCGCAAGTTGGAGGAAAAACGCCAGGAATATATTTCCCGGCTTTCTCATGAGTTGCGTACTCCGCTCACGATTATCAAAGGGTACCTAATTACATTGCTCGACACGCCTCCGGAAGAGCTTCCTGCTGAGACGGGTACCTTGCAGACGCTGGATCGCGAAACGGACCGCCTTACCCGCATGGTTGAGGAGCTCTTGGAAGCTTCCCGGCAGCGCAGTGCAGTGTTAAGCTTAAACATCAGCCCCGGCCGACTGGATGAGGTTATTCGGGAAAGTATGGAGGGTCTTGCGAATCATGCCGCCAGGCAGCAGATCAAGCTGCATGTTTCTTTGCCGGCCGCGATGCCATTAATTCCAATCAGCCGTGATCATATAAAGCAAGTCATGCTGAATCTGCTTGACAACGCGATTAAATATAACGACCCCGGAGGAAACGTCTTTGTTACCGCAGAAGTTAATCCCGACAATTTGGCGGT
>DHDG01000010.1:19420-24812 GCA_002399265.1 Firmicutes bacterium UBA4882
ACCGTCCGGGACGATGGCCATGGCATCGCCAGTGAGCATCTGCCCTTTATCTTTGGCAGGTACTACCGCGCATCAGATCAAGACAAGAGCGGTTCGGGGCTTGGGCTGGCAATTGTCAAAGAGATTATTGAGGCGCATGGCGGTGAAATTGACCTTGCCAGCGGGTCGGAAGGATGCACCATCCGTTTTATGCTGCCGCGTTAATGGACCCGGCGCTGGTCGGTCGGGCCAATCGCCTCGGCGCTGCCGCGCTAATTGTTTTAAACGTTTCGTAACATTCATGTAAACAGAGGTTCGCAACTTTATGGCATGATTAAACCAGAGGGGGGATCCGCATGACCTGCAAGAGCAACCTCAACCGTACCCGCAGGAGCTCAATGGCCGGCCTAAGCCACGCGCAGATAGTCGTCGTCATGATCCTGATCTTGGGACTGGCTTCGGTGATCTTTTCACAGGAATCTCTGGCCAATCGGGCGGTCATGGGGGAGATCCGTGCTGTATCAAATGTGAAAGTGGACGGACAATTGTCTGAATGGCGCGGTTTTTCTCAGATTAATATCAACAGTGCCGCTCAATGCATTTCCGGCGCCAACCGCTGGAAGGGATCGGCCGATCTTTCCGGACGTATTATGCTGGCTTATAGTGCCAGTCATCTATATATCGCCGGCGAAATCCGCGATGATAAATTGATTAATGATCAGAAAGGCATTCTCATGTGGAATGGCGATTGTGTCCAAGTCTTTATCGATACGGATTTGGACGGCGACTATGATACGACAGTCTATAACGCCGATGATTTCAGTTTTGGCATTTCTCCGGGTACGGACGGCAAAGCGCCCGAATGGACGATCTGGCAGCCTGCCGGCAAACAGATCGGGACCATTCTCGGAACCTCGCTCGGATTAGTCCGTACCTCAGAAGGTTATAATTTTGAGCTTGCCATCCCCTTGGAGCACATTGGCCTGCGTCCAACCCCTGGCAAGTCATTTGGGATGGGGATCATCCTGATTGATTCTGACGAACCCGGTGTCGTCAAAAGCCAGTTGGCGAATGTCCCAGCCAATGCCTGGCGGGATCCGACGCTATTTGCCAAAGTGACCTTTCGCTAAATCAGCGCCGCGTCCGCACTCACACGCACGCTCTCCGGGAAGCATGATTGCGCAAATCAGGGCCATCGCGATCGCAACCGGAAACAGCAGAAAAGCCCTGTGATACGCTCCTTGCGAGAAAACCCTCACTCCATCAACGACTTTGCCCTGCCAACCAGCATCAAGCATCCTGCCGACTGCAGCATTCATCAGCGCTCCACCAAGGAATCCGCCGGTATTGACCACGCTGATGGCGGTGCCGGAATACCTGACGTCGTTTCTCTCTTTAACCGCCGCGAATGTCAACACAAAGACAATCGCACTCAGACCAATCAAGAACAGCAATATGGGCAACAGCCACCTGGGCAGGAGCGCTCCGTCTGCGGCGGGTGTAATTAAGAGTGTCCATAAGATCCCCTGGACGAGGACTCCGCCGACGACGATTGGCTTTTTGCGTTTACATTGGTCGGACAGCCAACCCCAAAAAAGTGATCCCAGTGCAATACCGAGTGAAACCATCAAGGTGTAACTGGAGGCAACCCCCTTGGGTAGCTGATACACTTGCATCAGGTATGAGATCCCCCATAATCCATTGAATGAGAAGGTGGCCGAGCTGGCTCCCAGATAAATCAGAAAGCACAACCAGGTCAGCCGGTTGCGGAAGATCATCTTCAGCGCGCTCCACAGTTCCGGAAGGGCAAGGCCGTTTTGGCCGGCCTGCTCTGCAACGGCCGGGAAACCGAGATCCTGCGGATAATCGCGCACGACCAAATAAACCAAAACCGCCACCACAAGGCTGATCACACTGAGGACGATAAAAGAGCCACGCCAACCAGTGTATAATACTAACATCGCCAGTGGAGTGGCAGCTGTCATCGCGCCAAAATTGCCGGTAATGGAAGTACAGCCTGTCATGGTGGCGAAGCGCCCGGTCGGAAACCAAAGTGTCAGGAAACGTAGCACGCCAACATAGATGACAGCGGTGCCAATCCCAACCAGTGCCCGGGAAACAGAAATCAGAGCCAGACTGCCGGAAAAGGCTGTCAGGGCAGCTCCGATGGCTGCCACCGCCATGCCTGCAAAGGCGGTGCGGCGTGCCCCGATCGAATCACATAGAATGCCGCTCGGAATTTGCATAAGGGCATAGAAATAAAAGTAAATCGAAGCCAAATTGCCCAGCGCTGTTCCGCTGAGGCCCAGACCTTTCGGTGGGGTCGCCGCGAGGTTATCTGCTACTGCGGCGATATGATATCTGTGGACGAAAACGACAAAAAAGGCGGCCGCCAGTACTGCCCAGCCGCCCCATTGATATCTCCTGAACGAACGCGCACGCTCTTTCACCCGATTACCTCCACTCGCTTGCTGCCTCTATTACCGTTTTAAATCATATTCCATAACTATTGTATGGCCCACTTCCGGCGGGTCCATTTCGAAATGCCTGAAGCCAAGCGTGAAGAATGCTTGAAACAGCGCTTGGTCCTCCGGACAGTTGCAGACTAAAGAACTTCTTCCTGACTTTTGCGCCAGATGTTTCCCAAGCTTCACCAATCGGTTAAGACTTGCCCCTTCTAACCCATTGGTCAGCAACGGCAAGAATTGATAATAGGCCTGCTCATGATGATCGACCTGAAAAATGGCAAGTTCACCGGTTGTGGGAAACAGATAAGCTGCCTGTTCGGCGATCCAGCGTTGCATCTGCGCCCGGTCGTACTGCCAGAATACCCAGGCATGCGAAATAAAACCACCAGCCTTTTGCAGCCATGGCGAAGCGGCAATCTGTGACCATAATGCATCATCGAGATCGGTCATGGTCATCAAACGAAATTTTTCCTCCGGAGGTATGGCCTGCGCAGCAGAAAACGCCTCTCCCTCCCCAGTAGCAAAACTCAATTCAAACTGCACAAAGCGTTGCATTTCGCGAAATCCATACTTATGCAGAATATGAATGCTTTCTGAGTTACCGTAATATGTAGCGAGTCGAAGCGAACGTAGATTCCGGGCGCGCGCTTTTTCAATAAAATAGCTGGTCAGTTTTTGAGCGTAACCTTGCCCTTTATATTCGGTGTTTCCGCGCAAACCTTCCAGCCAGCCGTCCTGGCCATTCAAGATGGTCAGTTTGCCCAGCGTGGCAATGTGGCCGGCGCGTGCGGGGCGGCCATTGGGTACGCCGAGGCCGGTGTGCTCATCCGGGCCGTCATCCATAACCTCAACGACGCAGAACTCCCCTTCCGGATCCCTAATCCAGTCGGAAACCACATGGGGAATATAGTCTCCCCCGTCCCAAATCTCGGCGCATAATTCCTGGATGCGCGGAATATCTCCTAATTCAGCTTTGCGTATCGTGTCCTGCATATCTGCTCTCGTTCTCCTTCTTGATAGCGCGTGCTTTGGATCGATCTATTTCATGCGTAACTTTCGCTGATCTATGGCAAACTCCTTTTGAGAGGAACGCGGGAGGAACTTTGGGGACGGTTCTAAAAGTTCATTATGGGATTTTATGGTAAATTGAACTTTTAGAACCGTCCCCAAAGTTCCAAAGCTCGCCAAAGGAGTGTTTTGCCTTGAAACGGTCTTATGTGATCATAGTATTGATGATAGCTCTCGCGGCGGCTGCGCTCCTATGGCTGAGGGAAAACCCGGATGCCAATGCTAATGCGTTTCAACGCCAGTTTAAAAAAGAACTGGCTGCTCTATACCCGTATTCCAAAGTGCAGGGCAATGATCTATCAAGCCTGGAATGCGACTTGGGCAATGGCCTGATGCTCCTGAACCTGGAGTCGCTCTTTAAAGCATGGCGGCATGATCCCAAATTGCGTGATAATTTGGTAACGCATTATCTGACAGTCCTCTCCAAATCACAAAATATCGGGCAGTACAAACTGGTGGCGGCCCGCGTTTTTCCTCAAATCCGGCCAGCCAGTTTTGGCGCGGTATACTCTGGCAGTGATCTTGCCCCTGTTTCAATGGAGCTTTTCGGCAATCTGGCAGTTTTCTATGTCGTAGAATTTCCGGATCGTACTGTTTATTTGACGCATAAGCATTTGTCGGATTGGCGCGTTACACTGCCAACGGTGCATGAAGGTGCGCTTGCCAACCTGCTCAAGCGCACCAGGAAACCGGCCCTCCTGAAGGGATCGCCAGGCTTGTACGCTTACTTGCAGGGCGACGGCTACGACGCCACACGTATTCTCATTGTCGATGAGCTTAAAGAGTCCTGTGGCAATCTGCAGCAGCCTTTCTATTTCGCCGTCCCGCATCGCGACGCGCTTTACATTCTCAATACCGCCGGACTCAATAATATAACAGCGCCTCTCAATAAACTGGAGGCGCTCACGCGGCATCTCTACCGCTCTTCTCATCGTTTTCTGTGTCCGGAGGTCATGGTATATGGCGCTGACGGGTATTTGACGCTAGAGGATTATCGCGCCCAGCACTAAGACCGCTTTCCTCTTTCCTTGTTCCAGGCGGGATTCCCATATTTCTCAAGCATCAATTGCTCTGCGAGTAGACGCTCATTTTCCGTGAGGCTCCCGCGCTGCAAATCCAGGCCCAGCGTTTGCGCAAAGCCGGCAATCATCGCGTCAATGACAGTAGCAGGTTCGATTTGGGGCGGTTGTTCCTGTTGCTGTTGCTGTTGCTGTGCCAGTTCCTCTGACGATCGCTCTGCCATGGCCAGGGCTTCTCTGATGCCGGTCGCCCGGCCCTCAAAAATACGCCGGCTTCTTTCGCGGACTTCTTCCCGCTCAAAACGAAGCAAAGCAAAAAGCTCCCGAGACTGCGTTTCCAGCAGAATCGACCCATGCTGCAACAGTGCCTCATCCCGTCGGACTTGCGCACTACCGATGATTTTCTTGCCACCAACGGTAATTTCATACCAGGAGGGCGAATCAAAACAAGCGGCTGAACCCCGCAGCCGTTCGGCAATGTCGCCGTCCGTCACACCCTCCACCGGCTTGTGACTGCGCACTTCCAACCCCAGGAGTTCCAATCCGCGCGCCAAGCCGCCGCTAATCCATTGATAAGAAGCCAGCACAGTGCCTGCAGCCCCATAAGAACGACTTGCCACAATGGCGTAGGTAACTTCTTTATTGTGCAGCACGGCCCGCCCGCCGGTTGGTCTCCGGACCACCGCAACCCCATTGGCCGCGCAGGCCTCTAGATCAATCTCCTTGGCCAGGTCCTGAAAATAGCCTAACGAAAGCGTGGGCACCTGCCAGAAATAAAAACGAACGGTCGGGGGCACTTGCCCCCGACCATGTTCAATCAGAATGGCTTCGTCAACCGCCATGTTCCAGGCGGCTTCC
>DHDG01000010.1:25006-40791 GCA_002399265.1 Firmicutes bacterium UBA4882
CCATTTCAGAACCGGATTGCGGGCAGCGCCTACTTCATCCAAACGGCCTACCGGGGTCGTGGTAGGAGCAGCATGCAGGTTCTCAGGATTGGCCTCCGACTCCTCAGCAATACGAATCATCGCTTCGGAGAATTCATCGAGTGTTTCAATGCTTTCCGTCTCAGTCGGCTCGATCATCATGGCTTCATCTACGATCAACGGGAAATAGACTGTCGGTGCATGGTAGCCAAAATCAAGCAAACGCTTTGCCATATCCAGCGTGCTGACGCCAAAGTTCTTCTTTTGCCGCTTGCCGGATAGCACAAACTCATGCATGCAGATCCGATCATACGGCAAATCGAAATGCGACTTTAGGCGGGCCAGCACATAGTTGGCGTTCAGCACCGCCAGTTCAGAAACTTCTTTGAGCTCGTGTCCCTGAGTCAGGATATACGCGAATGCCTTCACCAAGACACCAAAGTTCCCGTAGAAAGCCTTCACCTTGCCGATTGAAAGCGCATTCTTCTCTTCGAAATAATAGTTGCTTTGCGCATCCTTACCGACTAACGGATAAGGCAGGAACGGCACCAGATGCTCTTTGACACCTACCGGGCCAGAGCCTGGACCGCCGCCACCGTGCGGGGTTGCGAACGTCTTGTGCAGGTTCAGATGAACCACATCGAACCCCATATCGCCGGGACGTGAAATCCCCATAATGGCATTCGTGTTGGCGCCATCGTAATAAAGCAAACCGCCAGCTTCATGGATGATATCCGCAATTTCTGCAATATTCTCATCGAACAGGCCCAAGGTATTCGGGTTGGTCAGCATCAGCCCGGCGATATCCGGACCCATTAACTTGCGTAGCGCCGCAAGGTCGACTCCGCCGCGTTCATTTGATTCAACCTTGACAATGTCAAAGCCACAAACAGCTGCCGAAGCAGGGTTAGTGCCATGGGCCGAATCCGGTACGACGATCTTGCGCCGGGTGGTGCCTTCGTTTCTACTGGCGTGGTACGCCTTAATAATCAGCAACCCCGTATATTCACCATGCGCTCCGGCAGCCGGTTGCAGTGTAAACCGCTTCATGCCAGTAATTTCACAAAGGCTCTCTTCCAGGCGATACATTAGCTCCAAGGCACCTTGCGTCAGCTCGGCCGGCTCGTAAGGATGGATTGCGGAGAAGCCTGGCAAGGCTGCCACTTCTTCATTCACTTTCGGGTTGTATTTCATCGTACAGGACCCGAGCGGATAAAAGCCGACATCTACGCCGTGATTCATCCTCGACAAGCGGGTAAAATGTCTGACTGTGTCAATTTCTGACGTTTCCGGGAGCTCGGGCGCGTCTTTGCGCAAGAGGCCGGCTGGCAAATAGCTGGACGGGTTTTGCATCGGCAGATCCGCTTCCGGCAATGAAGCCCCACGGCGACCAGGAGCAGACAATTCAAAAATCAAGGCTTCCGTCATTTTAATCCCTCCAGTGCGCGCACCAGGGCGTCAATTTCCTCGCGGGTTCTGCTCTCCGTCACGGCGATCAGCAGCTGATTTTCTCCGACTTTGGCGGACTTTCCGGCATTCCCGACTTGCGCAAGCGCATCCATCGGGACTCCAGCCAGGATCTGCTGCTCACTTAGTTTGTCGAAAATGCGACGTGCCGGGAGAGGCGTTTCTACCAGGAATTCTTTAAAGAACGGTGCCTTCGGATAGACCAGTTTGTAACCGGGCAGGGCGGTGATGCGTTCCGCCGCATAATGCGCACGGTTAATGCATTGCACGCCCACTTCCCGTAAACCCTCTTTCCCGATCAGGGAGAGATAGACGCAGGCTGACAACGCATTCAAAGCCTGGTTGGAACAGATGTTGGAAGTCGCCTTTTCTCTGCGGATATGCTGTTCCCTGGTTTGTAGAGTCAAGACAAAACCTCTGCGGTCGTCATGATCCTTAGTCATGCCCACGACTCTGCCAGGTAAGCGCCTGATCAAAGCCTCGCGGCAAGCCATAAAGCCCAGGAATGGTCCGCCGAAAGAAACCGGGTTGCCCAGCCCTTGGCCTTCCCCCACAACAATATCGGCACCCTGATTGCCAGGTGCCTCCAAAACGCCGAGCGCGAGCGGATCAACCACCGCCACTGTCAGCGCCTTATGGTCATGCGCGGTCTGGAATAGCGCTGCCAAGTCCTCGACGATACCGTAGAAGTTGGGCGACTGGACAACCACGCAGGCGGCCCCGCCGGCTTCGGCGGCCATTTTGGCAACTGCCGCCGCATCGGTCACGCCGTTCGCAGCTGGTACAACCTCGACTTGGTAACCGCGAGCCCAGGCATAAGTATCAAGGACCGCACGGTATTCCGGATGTACTGTTCCGGACACGAGTATCCGGTTTTTTCTGGTTTCCACGGCGCACATATTCGCCGCTTCCGCCATAGCAGTGGCCCCGTCGTACATGGAGGCATTGGAAACGTCCATGGCAGTCAAGGCCGTAATCATCGATTGGTATTCAAAAATGGTCTGCAATACGCCCTGGCTCACTTCTGCCTGATAAGGAGTATAGGCAGTCACAAACTCCTGCCGGTTAACGATGGTCCGTAGCGCAGCAGGAATATAATGATCATAAGCCCCGGCGCCCATAAAAGAGACATATTGAGTCAGATCACCGTTCGCGCCGGCCATCCTCCTCATTTCCCGCAACAAGGCATGTTCGGATAAGGGGGCACCCAGATTTAGCGGGCGCTGCATCCGAACCTTTTCTGGAATCTCCTTGAATAAGTCCCCGATGCTTTTAACGCCGATGGCTGACAGCATGCGGGCAATATCCTGGTCGCTATGTGGCGTATACCGCAAATAAATCACCGCCTGTCAATTGTCAATGATGCCGGATTTTGATAATCCGGGAACATTACGCAAACATTACGTAAACATTAAAAGAGGGCGGCCGCTCAGTGCCGCCCAAAGAAGCGGGTATGATCTTAAAGAGTACTGCAGAAATTATCATAGTCTTCTGCATCCATAAAATCATTCAGTTCATCGGGATTTTCAATTTCGATGACTGCGATCCAGCCTTGGCCATAGGGATCTTTGTTGATCAGTTCAGGACTATGAGTCAGCTCTTCATTTACTTCCAATACTTCGCCGGAAAGTGGGCAAAAGATATTGGAAACAGCTTTGACTGATTCTACTTCGGCGAGTTCGTCGCCACCGGCAAACCTCTCACCGACCGGCGGAAGGTCTACATATACAATATCCCCCAGCTCTTTCTGGGCGTATTCAGAAATACCGATGTAGGCTTTCTTGCCTTCAACTCGAACCCATTCATGATCTTCAGTAAATTTAAAAGCCTTAATGTCCATTGTTAGTTTCCTCCCTTTGAGCCTATTTTTTTACATGTGAGGGCACGAAAGGTGCCTTAACTACCTTTGCTTTGAGAATTTTACCGCGGATATCGATCGCGATCTCTGTACCGATCTTTGATGAGCCGGTCGGGACATAGGCCAAACCGATGTTTTTGCCGGTGCTTGGTGAAACCGAACCACTCGTTACTTCGCCAACAGGCTGCCCATCAATAACAACCGGGCAATGCTGTCTGGGAATGCCGCGATCAACCATTTCAAACGCTACGAGTTTGCGCTCCAAGCCTTTTTCTTTGATGCTCTTTAGGGCCGCAGATCCGATGAATTCTTTGTCCAGTTTGACAACCCAGCCCAGGCCCGCTTCCAGAGGATTGGTCTGATCAGAAATATCATTGCCATAAAGGGCAAATTTCATCTCCATCCGCAGGGTATCACGGGCGCCCAGCCCCACAGGCACTAAATCATACTTTTCTCCGACTTCGAACAGTTTATTCCAGGTCTCCAGGGCGTATTCATTTGGCAACAGCACTTCAAACCCGTCTTCTCCAGTATAACCGGTGCGGGAAATCAGAATCGCATTCTTTTTATCCTGATAATCAAGTTCGATGGCGTGGTAGTATGGCAGACTGCGCACGCTTTCCCCGTAAAACGCGGCAACAATATCTTCCGCATGGGGACCCTGAATGGCAAAGATCGCAAACTCGCTGGACCGATCCAGTACTTCGACGCGACCTTTAATATGAGATTTGAGCCAATTAAAATCCTTGGCAATGTTGGACGCATTGACCACAAGCAGATACCTGCCAGGCAACTTGGTGATGAGCAAATCGTCAACGATTGTACCGTTTTCGTAGCATAGCACCGAATACTGCGCTTGCCCGTCGCTGATGACCGACACGTCATTAGTCATCACGGACTGCAGAAATTCCAGTGCATCGGGTCCTTTCACCTCAATTTCACCCATATGGCTGAGATCGAACATCCCCGCCTTTTCGCGAGTGGCCTGATGTTCAGCAACAATACCTTCGTAATAGACAGGCATTTCCCAGCCGGCAAAGTCAATTAGACGTGCCCCCCGGGCTTTATGCCACTCATATAACGGCGTGCGCTTGAGTTCTCCCATAAAATTGATCCTCCCGTACTCATAATTCCTTAATCGACACGCGCCAATTCATGCTCATCATTCCTGAATTGACGCTGGACAATCCGGATATTCGCTAGATGATTCGATACTCCTCCAAAAAAACCGTTTACTTTCCAACCATCCTCGCCGCGCTTCTGTCACCATGAGCCCTCCGCTGCGATATAATAAAGCACATCAGAAAGGGGAATTGGTATGTTAAAATTGCTCGAAAAAATCATGAGTCCGATTTTGAAAAAAAGGGGTCAAACCATGATTCTCCTGGTGCGTCGCCGCAAATAGGCGCGACGACTGGCTTCTGTGCGCCCACGCTTCCTGAACGCTATTCTCAGAAAAGGCCGCCAATAAGGGCGGTGATTGCGGGAGCCCAGTGCACTATGGGAATCACGACAAACAAAGCCGGAAGGAAATTCGGAACACGAATAGGTTTCCACCCCAGCATGTTCACTCCAATGCCAAAAACAAGCATACCGCCGACAGCAGTCAGATCCAAGACGACCGGCCCCGGCAAGATACTTTGCACACTGGCAGCCAGGAGGGTTAGCCCGCCCTGATAAGCCAGAATCGTCAGTGCAGATAAAAGCACACCGGGGCCTAAGGCGGCAGCAAAGGCGGCGGCGGCGATCCCGTCAATTACCGCTTTAGTCAGCAAAATCCCGGAATCCCCGCTGAGCCCGTCAGCGATAGCGCCGGTAATTGCCATCGGCCCAATCCCAAAAACCAAGCTGGCATAGATAAAGCCCTTGCCAACCCCCCCGCCAACCGCGGCAGCAGTGCCAGCAGCACTATCCACAGCCACACCCGCGGCCCCAGCCGCAGCGTTCGGGGTAAACTTCTTCTCCAGCCAAACCTCGAGCTTCTTGATGCGACCATCAATGTCAATCCAGGCGCCGATCAGGCCACCAATAATCATGGCCAATAGTACCAGGATAAATTCCTGACCACCCAAAAACTGCTTAATGCCATAGAGCAGGACAAACAATCCCACGCCCTGCATCAGTGTTTCCTGAGATTTCTCGGACAAGATATTGCGAAAAGTCAGGCCCAGCAGGCCTCCGATAACGATCGCCGCTGCATTAACCAGGGTTCCGGTCATGATCATCAACATTCCCTTTCGGACCATCATCATATTTCTTTTTCGAGCCGAAGTCGAAAAATGTGCGCATAATTAACCATGCGCCAATGGCCACCAAGACAACTGGCCACCATTTCCAGGCGTCTGGCCCAATCAGGCGATAGTTGATGCCAAAACCAACCGCGCTAACGGCCAGTAAGATAAATGCCGGAAACAAAAGTCCGCCTTCGGGCTCAAAGATATAAAGCATGACAAAACAAAGGCCAAGGATCCCCGGGAATGCCGGCCATGTCAAATGAAATCCGTCAATAATGCGATTAGACCATAATAGAAACAGCAGCCCCAGCAAAGTAAAAAACGTAGCCGGGAAAATGGCCCCCCGCGTCGAACGTGATGAAAACGCCATCGCTGCGAAAAACAGCCCTGGCACCAAAATAAACAATGGCCAGAGTACTGAGATGCGATAATCAAAAGCTCCTGTCGTTAGCAGCAACAGTAATACGCCGCACAAGATCAGGAAAATGCCTGCGAATATGCGACCGCTTCTGTTGTTGTTCGCCATACCTGACACCTTCTTTGATAAAACTCCGCTGCATGCTGTATGCTGCATGCTGTATGCTGCATGTTACACGCTATACTGCGCATAATCTGCTTTGCTTTTAACGCACAATCAGATTACTTTTTGCGCACAATTAAATAAATACCAATCAAGATCAGCAGTGAAGAAAATGTGGCGTTTCTAATGATACTGAGATACGGGCGGATCAGATGACCAAAGAAATTATTGATCAGCAGATATGCGCCCAGGATTGCCATAAATATGCCAACCCAGAGCAATACTTTATCATTGTTGCCGGACACTCGATAAGTATATTTGGTGCCGCCTTCCTCGCTACTTTCCGACTCCATGTTGAGAATCGGCTCTTCTGACTGTCCCGAGGCCTGCGTTTGTCCCGCGGCCTGCTCTTCAGCCGGGGAGGAAGACGATGACGATGTCGATGACGACCCCTCCGGAATGATAATCAAGGCCAAAACATACGCCAAGGCAAAACCCCACAAATTGGTCACAAAAATCAGAAGTACGAAAATAAGCCGCATAATGACCGGATCAATACCGAGATAATCGGCAATCCCTGCAGCTACCCCGCCCAAAATGGCACCGCGCCTTGGTCGCACAAGGCGTTTTCCGGAATACCTGTTATTGTTGTCTGCCATCACATAGCCTCCTCTATCAGTCTTTCAGACCTGCTACTAAGGAAAATAGTAATCAGTCCATCCTTGATAATACTACTTCAGAATATAGATCCCTGCACCTTTTTTAGATGAACTTTGACTGCTCATGCAACTGGCTGTTACCGCTGCTGGCGGACGCTGGTCTTGCGCTTACGCGTCAGGAGGCTCGTCAGCATAATGCCGCCAAAGATCATGGCACTGTAAAAGGTACAAGCCCTCCATAGCAGGATATAAGCACTCAAAGCCGCCCCCGCTATTTGGTCCCGAAATAGCCAGTAACTAAGCCCTTCCGCGCCGCCGCTGCCGCCCAGTGTCGGTATCATGGGGAGCAAAAACTGAACGACCATCTGGCGGAGCATAATGCTGCCGTAATCAAACGCCTGACGCAATGCCTGTAAAATCAGAGGCGTGACTGCCAGAAACGCCACCCAGTAAGCAATCGTGCTAAAGAGCAGACCAAGTAATGACCAGAACCCTGAACGAGCGATGGCTCGAATTCCTTTTTTCAAATGCCGCAATTCTTCTGAAAATGCGGCGACCTTGCCCTCCCGGCCTGATTTCAGCAATAATCGCGCCCAAGAGGGATGCCGCTTTACCCAGGCAAGCAGATCCGGGTCTTTCTTGTGGACGGTCATGACGACGAGCGCTCCTAAGAAAAACAAGATTGCCAGCGCCGGGATTACAGCCGCCCAGGTCCCTAAAGTCCCGGATAAACCGGTGAGACGAAAGAGTACTGGCGGCAAAAGTAAATAGATTAAGGAAGTGCAGGCTGCGTCCACGGCCGTCGTTGCGGTAGCCTTACCCAGCGGTATGCCCTGCCTGTTCAGTAAATAGATCATCGTAGGGTATGTTCCCGAATTGAATGGCGTCACTCCGCCGGCAAAACAGGAGGCTAGGAAAACTCGCCCAAGATTATAAACCGATACGCGATAATGAAGCGCATGCGTGATCACTTTGAGCCGCAAGGCTCGCATCAGCCATGATACCGCTACTGCCAGCAGCGCCATCCCCAAATAGAGCGGGCTGGCATCCATAAAGACCGTCCATATTTGCTTGTAGCTGCGCTGTACGATAAATCCCAGTGTTGCCAAGCTTAGACCGGCGGTGAGCCACAGACCCCGCTTCAGGCGCGGATTAATCCCGCTCATCGCGCGCGCCCCGCTTAGCTTGTGCTCCTTTGTCAGTGAGTATTTGTTCGTAGGCGCGCACCAATTTCTGGGCCTGTTTCTCGGATGAATACTCACTGGCGGTATGTAAAGCGTTTTCGGACATAGTCTGGTACAGTTTCTCATCCGACAGCACTTTTTTGACGGCGCGCGCAAATTCTACCGTATCGGCGCTGGTCAAATAGCCATTGCGGCCATCGTCCACGACATCCTCGACGCCGGTAGCCCGCACCGCCACTACTGGTAGACCGGTGCTCATGGCCTCCAGAATTACCAAGCCCTGCGTCTCAGTCATCGAACCGAACACGAACAAATCTGCTCCACGATAGGCTTGTACTACCTCAGCGAAGGGTTTGCGCCCCGCAAAGGTGACCGCTGCGTCCACACCCAGTTCGACCGTCATTTTTCTCAGGTTTTCCTCTTCCGGACCGCCCGCGATGATGACCAGGCGAATGCTCAGGCCGTCGTCGAGCAGATGGCGCATGGCTTGCAGGAGAAACGGAATGTTTTTTTCTTTGCCGAGCCTGCCTACAAACAACAGGATCTTTTCGGTGGAAGCATCTTTGCCGCCGCGACTGGCGCCATCGCCACGGCTGCCGAAGCCATCGCCGCCGCCGGAAAGCTTTTTCCCGGCGGGCTGTCTGGGTTCGGCCAAAGGCTCCACGCCGGTCGCAATGACGGTAATGGGCGTGCTAACCCCGTAGGATTTAATCATCTTTTTGACGCCTTCAGATGGCGAGATGATAAGGTCGCAGCGATTGCAGAACCGCCGCAGATACCGGCGCGTAATTCTGCGCACCAGTTTCGGGAAAACGGGGAAATAATGCACGTACTCAGTATAGAGCGTGTGAAATGTGAACACCAGCGGTACTCCGAGCTTTTTCGCCCAGCGTGCCCCGGTCCGGCTCAATAGGAAGGGCGAGTGCACATGGATGATGTCAAATTGGCATGCCCTGATTTCCTTTGCCACGCGCCGGGATAAAGGAATGGCTAACCGATAATCATGGTTGGTAACCGCCGGTATGGAAGGATATCTGATAATGCCCGGTTCTCTGGCAACGCCGGGATAATCAGGGGCGATAATCACGGGCTCATGACCAGCCAAGCGCAAGTCGCGAGTGAATAGTTCGAGTGATTTTACGACACCGCTGACATACGGCTTGTAGCTGTCACTGAACATTCCTATTTTCATTTTCCGGTCCCACCTTAATCAGTGATGCCGCTGACCGATATTGAAATCTGGCCAGTAGCTCTTTCTTAACGGTGACATCTTCAATTGTCACCTGCCGCCACAATTCCATGCGATACCCTAGACCGCCTGCTTTTTCGACGCGGCGTTCCCCTGGCGGCAGGGTTGGATCGGTTTCAACCAGTTCACCAAAAGGAATCTCCTGAATCACATTGGAGGTGATTTTCACTTTTTTCTTACTTTGATCAGATCCAAGCGGGCCAGGGCCAAGCAGCCTGACCGTGAGTTTCTTCCCACTCACTTCGGAGATCAGATATAATGGCTGAATAGTGTTATTCATGAATTGGAAATCGATATAATTGTCGGCGACGGTGGCGTCCTGTCCCAGCGGTACATACGCCACTGGCCGCGAATGGTTGGTCCGTTTGACGATGCGCAAATCCGCCAGCAAGACCGCATTATAAAGCGTCGTGGATACCTGGCAGACGCCACCGCCGACCCCCGGCACCAATTCGTCCGCGACCAGCACCGGTGCCTCGCGGTATCCTTTTTCCGCCACCCTTAGTCCGACTTTTTCATTAAAGGAAAAGATATCTCCCGGCCGCAGCAGAACTTTATCAATCGCCTGGGCCGCAATCGCCACGTTGTGTGAACGATCAACATTCTTGGGATCAAAAACCGTGGTATACTGGGCGACTACATTCTTGAAGTTAAAGGCCGCTAATTCATCATAGGTAATGTCAGGCTTGATCTGCTGCACCGGCAGGTAGATGCGCCGGTTGCGATCGCGTAAGGTCACGGCGCTAATCTGCCCGGCAAGTTTATTAAGTTCCAGCACGCGCCCCGTCTGGTGCGGCGTGATTTGGACCGCGGCTTTCGGTTTCCAGGTAAGCCAAGCGTTCATAGCGGGGCGGTCAATTTCCGACTTGAGAACGGACAGGTACGCCAGCAATTTATCATTATTAACTGTGAGTGGCAATTCCAGATAGATGGGTTTTTGGGCCGCTTGGCGGCGCTCACTGATCTTGCGCCAAATATTACCGGTATGTCCGATGGCATAGGCGGCATCGACTACGTTGTCTTTGTTCAGCCGCATTCCGACATCCACTGGTAGGATTGACCATTTGCGTCCCATGTACTCCAGTAGGATGGGCTTGTTTTTGACCGCGCTGAAGTTGACTTCAATAAGCTCCGAAGCCTGTGTCCTTGTCAGTCCTCCTAATTCCCACGGACCAGCCCAAACGCCATCCGCAATGCGCTCATCTTTGGCGTAATGCAGCGCCCAAATAGTACCTGCCGAAGCGGAAATAATCAGTAGGGCTACCAGGGCGATCACGATCCAAAATAGCACGGGGCGTTGGGCGACAATCTGAAGCATCCGGCCAGCCTCCTCCGCGACGCGGCGCTTTTGGGACGACGCCTTGACGCGACGCCTCAAACGCTTGATCGACTTATCTGATCAACAACATAATGATTACAATGATCGCAGCGATAATCGCGACACCAATCAGACCAATCATTTTGTCTTTGGGGGTCATCTCTTTGCGCTGTTGCCGTTCCTGAAGCCGATCCCCCTTTTTAAGTTTCGGTATGGCCTTGAAAAACTCCCCCTGACGTCGCAGGACAACGCCTAGATTATGATGGGCCGAGGCATAGTCCGGGTTGAGCGCAAGGGCTTTTTCATAGTAGACTTTAGCTTCGTCATAGCGCTTAAGTTCCAAGTGCGCATTACCCATATTGTTATAAGCCGCTGCCAACATTGGATCGTATTCCAAAGCCTTGGTGAAGTATGTGATGGCCTCCTCAAATTTGGTACGCCTGCATAAAATCACGCCCAACTTATTGAGCGCATAGGCGGATTGCGGGTTGCACGCCAGCGCAGCCTGAAAACATTCCCAAGCCTCATCAAAATTATGCAGTTTCATGGCCTCATCGCCGCTCTGAATGTGGCCCTCATAACGGTCGTTTACCAACAGCTACTCCTCCTCTTTACCATTACCAATTCCTGAAATGCAAACAAAGTGAAGGTGGTTTTTTTATCAGACGTGCTGTCTATAGCGCATAGAACAGGCCAAACGTTCATATACTGTTCCTGATAAACAGTAAACAGTGACGGGAGAACGGATGCATGTGGAACCCATTTGGCCGTAAGGACGAAGATCCGGCTGATATGGCCGGACCACAGCGGATCCATTATCAACATCCGCAGGCTCGGGAAAAACTCGCGGTCGCCCTCAGGCAAAATTTCTTGAAACGCTATAAATCAGCGCTATCACCGGTGATCCTGCTCTGTATTGGCACAGATCGCTCAACTGGCGACTGCCTTGGGCCGCTCATCGGCAGCAAGCTGCAACAGCGGGAGCTGCCGATTGTGGTCTGTGGTACGCTAGATGAACCGGTACACGCCGTCAACTTGCAGGAAACACTCGATAACCTCAACGGGCGTTTCGAAGACCCCTTTATTTTGGCGATCGACGCCTGTCTCGGCAGAACGGAAAGCGTCGGCTATATCAGCATCAAAGACGGCCCGCTCTCCCCCGGCACCGGAGTAAACAAAAGCCTGCCCGCGGCGGGCAACTTTCATATCATTGGCATCGTGAACGTTGGAGGCTTCATGGAATACCTTGTCCTCCAAAACACGCGCCTGAGCCTAGTCATGAGCATGGCGGACTTGATCGCGGATTCAATCGAAAAATGCCTGCGCGAATTGCCACTTGCGGCGGTGCCGCCTGCCAAAGCAGAGGGTGGCGGTGGTAATGCAAGCGCGGACGCGCGCATCATCCGGAATGAAGCCCTCACATACTAAACCGAAGAAGAAACCGGGGGTACCGTTAAATATTCCACCCCCGGTCTTTTTTTACCTTCATTGGAACTTTGGGGACGGTTCTAAAAGTGCCAAATCCCATATAAAGGCAAAGGGCACTTTTAGAACCGTCCCCAAAGTTCCGTTCTGCATCACATCTGAATCGTCATCAAATTCCCGGATTCATAGCGCCGCATTCCTCGCTTGAAGATCCACGTCCCCGCTACAAGTAGCCCAATCGCAAAGAGCGTGGCCGCCACGACAAAGACGGGATCGATGGTTCTAATCAACCGCAGCGGCATGCTGCTAATCACCCCTGCGGGAATCACGGTCAGCAAAATGAACTTGGCTACGCCCTTAAAAATGGTGATTGGGTATGTCGCTAACGTTGTGAAGGCCACCATCAACTGCCGGGACAACCCTTCGGCATTGCCAAGGAAAAACGCCAAAGAGCCGGCGATGATACCAAAGCCGGTTAGTGTCAGCACTGTCAGTAATATGCCGTAAAGAAAGGCTAGGAGCTTGAGAGCACTCACCGGGCCGGCAAACCAGAAGATCACTAGCCCGAATAGCAAATCGCCCCATGCTGACATCGAAGAGCGGCTGACTAATACATGCAATAATACATTTTTAGGCAGCAGTAGATAATGATCCAATTCGCCGCGCACAATTATTCCTGCCAATCTGGCGACATTACCAAAGATCACATACGTGATCCCGTACCCGCCGGCGAAGATTGCCCAGAGGATGACGACATCCTGAAAAGCCCAGCCATTCACGACTGGGAAGCGCAGGAAAAACAGCCGCCAAAAAAAGATCAACACAACATCATTGGCGAACATTGCGGCTACTTGCGTGATGAAATTGGTCCGGTATTCCATGGCCGAAGCAATATTCATACGCAGATAACCCCAGATAAACCGGGCAGTTTTAGCCACCGTTGACATTGACTCTTTTCACCCCCATGCGGTAAATGATTGTGCAGAGCAAGCCTGCCAAAGCAAGCCAGGCCAGCTGCCCTCCGAACAACGGCCAAACCGCCTCCGCCTCATACCCCGCAAATAATCGGGCCGGCCTGTATAACACGAAGTTCATGGGCAGCACCATGGAAATGCGCCTGATCATATCAGGCAGTAAATCCAAAGGTAGCATCATTCCGCCGAAAATGAACAGCGCTTTATCATAAAGAAATAAAAAAGACTCAGTGTCTTCAACCCAAAACGCGCCTAATCCGATACACACTTTGATAAAAAACTCGATTGACAGTCCAAGCAGCGCCGCCGGTATAAACAGCAGTATGGCACTGAGACTAACCTGGATCGCTCCGGCCATCAAGCGCGCAATTAGTGAGCCAACGATAAAATTGACCACCAGCCGCATGGCGGCCTCTGCCATGTAGGCCGCATAATGATACATCAGGTAGTTGTAGGGCTTATTCAACCGATAAGCGATGTCACCGTTTCTCACTTCTCGACCAACCAGGTCTTCAACCCGCGGCCTTGACAAAACGATGGTCTCTGTCATGACCAGATACCAGATCATCTGCGTATAAGTCAGCCCTCCCAGCCTTTGAACCTCTATCCCGACATAAACGACCGCCCATAATTGCGCGAAGATGAAGATAATCAGGGCCATGAAGATTGTGCGCCATAGCAATTCCGCGAAGTAGGCTAGATTGGTCAGGAATGTGATGCGGCCGACCGCTGCGTACTTGCCTGTGTGCAGACGCGAACTTTTATTGATCATGCGCCGGCACCGGTCCTTCGTTATAAATCGAAGAAATGACCTGCTCGAGCGGAGGATCAGAGATCGTGATATCGACAACCTGATAGTCATGCATCAAGTGCGCCAAGACCCGGTCGATCGACTGCACCGTGGAATCAATACTGAGCTTTAGGCCATACTTGGAGGATTTAAGCACCGTCACACCAGGAAAAGAAAAGTCGGTAACCTCTGTAGTTACGCGCAAATCTACGATCTTGCCAGCGACGTAATCCCGTTTAAGGTACGAAACTCTCGTATCGAGGACGATCGTGCCATGGTTGATCACAATTGCTCTTTTGCAGAGTTGCTCGATATCACCGGTGTCATGCGAGGTCAAGAACACCGTCATTCCCTCAGCTTTATTCATTTCGCCAATCAGATCGCGTATTTTCTGTTTGGCGACGACATCCAGACCGATCGTCGGCTCATCCAGGAATAGCACTTCCGGACGATGCAGCAGCGAAGCCGCCACCTCGCAGCGCATACGCTGGCCGAGTGACAGTTTGCGCACTGGGGTCTTCTGAAACCCGCCCAGGTCAAAGCGTTCGATCAGTTCGTCGCGCCGCTTGCGAAAATCGGCAGCTGGTATTTCATAGATGCGCGCCAGCAGATCAAAGGTATCCAGCGGGGGAAGGTGGTACCAGAGCTGCGAGCGCTGTCCAAAGACTGCACCAATGCGAAACGACATCTGATAGCGCTCTTTCCAGGGTACGAAGCCCAAAACTTGCGCCTGCCCGGCACTCGGATGCAGGATGCCAGTCAGCATCTTGATCGTTGTCGATTTGCCGGCACCGTTTGGTCCAATAAATGCCAACATCTCGCCTGAATCAACTTTGAAGTCGATCCCTGCAACTGCGTGTACCTCTCGATAAACCGGGTTAAAAATGCTGCGCCAGCTGCCTGATAAACCTGGCTCCTTCACTTTAGCTTTGAAGGTCTTTCCTAATCCCTCGACAGTGATCGCATTCAAAGTGCGCTCCTCCTTGCAGGTGAAATTGGCTGTATTTTATACCTTTGGCAAAACATTGTCAACAGGGTTCTTGACGGAGGGGGGGCGGCGGAACTTTGGGGACGGTTCTAAAAGCGCCACTTGCCTTATTATGGGGTTTGGCACTTTTAGAACCGTCCCCAAAGTTCCGCCCGGTTCTGCTATAATGATAATATCAATCCGACCAGACCAGTGAGAGGACTGATTGCCTTGGCTATGATGCGCCTAACTTTTACGCCTGCCGAATTCCAGCAGATTGTTGATTATTACGGGTTTGCCTGTCAGGTAACGCCGGAGCAGCTGAAAGTTTACTTGTTATCACTGAAACGCCGAGCGACTTGGAATAACCCTGATACCAACACATTGCCTGATCTTACGGACCGTGAAACCCTGCTACAAGAGCTTATGAAAGCGGAATCCCAACTAGCCGCGTTCTCCACGAAATACCGCGAATCGGAAGAAAAGGCGACCTTGCTCGAGCGGGCGCGTGGCGCTATGCTGGAGGAGAATACGCTCCTCAAAAGCGAATTGCGCCGCCTTTCCTGGGAAAACGGGCAATTGCGCAGAGGGGTGGCCGACCCGCAGGCACCACCCGAAATTGAGACACTCGACACGCAAGCAATCATCAAAGGCTGGGGGAAAAGTGGTCAGCCAAAGGCGAAATCGCTATGGGGGCGGATCACCGGGAAATAGGATCACCAGAAATGAGATTGCCGGAAAATACATTAAAGGCCGCCACCTTGCGGTGATGGCCTTTTTGCTCTCGCTCAAGCATTGCACTTATTACTTGCCTGGGTATTACTTTTTACGCTCTTTGACATCGCGGCTCTCAAAATCGGCATCGATTTCTGCCTTCCAGTCTTCCGCGATCGTGCTGTTTTGCCGCAAACACGATACCGCTTCTGAGATTACGTTAAAGTTCATCCTTGTACCCTGACTGTCAGCATGGTAGTTGGCAGCTCTATTCGCCATAATGCCAATCTTCGCCGCAGTGGAAACGGCATCAATATTAGCCCCCAGAAAAATGAACTCCCATTCATGCTCCTTTTTCTGAGTCTCAATCATCTCTTTGACTTTGCCATGATCAAATTCCTTACTGGA
>DHDG01000010.1:40914-41106 GCA_002399265.1 Firmicutes bacterium UBA4882
CCATGATCAAATTCCTTACTGGAATTTTCCATCCCGTCTGTGATTATCACGAACATAACCTTGTCGGAACGCTGGCTTTCGCAAATGAATTTCTGCGAGGTGCTTATTTTGTTGATCGTCTTCCCAACCGCATCGAGCAATGCCGTGCATCCGCCAACAGAATACTCCTTCTCTGTGATAGGACGGACGCCC
>DHDG01000010.1:41233-41729 GCA_002399265.1 Firmicutes bacterium UBA4882
GTGCGGTCATGCAAAAGTTCGTAACCGTGATCAAACAAGACTGTGGTTACAATGACCTCGCCCGGCTCTTCCTTCTGTTTTGCCAGCATAGAGTTAAAACCGCCGATTGTGTCACGTTCGAGTCCTGACATGGATCCACTTTTATCAAGGATAAACACTAGCTCGGTAATCTTGGCTGCCATTTTGTGATCCCCCTTGTTCTTGATTGACTAATTAGAGGATAACAAACGCGGCGGCCTTAGCGGTCGCTTTCAAAGCGACAATTAGTTCACGCGCCAAGCAGCGCTTGATCATGCTCGAACAAATACTGGTTAATCTCATGAATGTCGTAATTACCCTTTTTGATGAAGAATTTGACAATCAAATCAGAAGGTAGGCTCGGAGACAAGGCATATCCAGCCTTGCAGAGCAAATCCAGCGTCTCATCTAGATTAAGCTGGAGGGCAATGGCAAAAGCGATGGCAGTTGCCTTGCTAGGGTTATACTCTTTGTTACT
>DHDG01000010.1:41988-42258 GCA_002399265.1 Firmicutes bacterium UBA4882
GAATTCACCGAGGTATTTTTCTGTTTGACGCTGAGAAGAAGTTGGCGTGCTAAGTAACTCACATGCCACATAATATTCACACCACTCTTCAACCTCTGCGTCGCAATTATCATCTTCAAAAGGCTCCTCAACGAAATTCTCGACAACATAGCTCTTAACCGCCGCGCTTAATCTGGCATCCAACGAAAAGTTCTTCCTGTCGTAGACAACCAAATATACATCAATTTCATGGTCTGCCAGAAACTCGCTAATCGCAGCCACTGCAATCTG
>DHDG01000010.1:42302-42477 GCA_002399265.1 Firmicutes bacterium UBA4882
TTGCGCAGCAGATTGGCCTCATTGCTATCGCCGCCCTCCCACACCGGACCGACCGTATGAATAATGTACTGCGCTGGCAGGTTGTAGCCATACGTAATGACAGCTTCGCCGACTGGGCACCCCCCGAAGCTGCCGCATGCTGCCTGGAGCTGTTCAACGCCCGCAGCTGCAAAAA
>DHDG01000010.1:42635-43184 GCA_002399265.1 Firmicutes bacterium UBA4882
TTCAACGCCCGCAGCTGCAAAAATGGCACCGCAGACACCGCCACCCATTTGCAGAGACGTATTGGCGGCATTGACGACTGCGTCCACTTCCATCTTGACGATATCATTCTGAACTATTCGGAAAGGCATTCGTTTCGATACCCCCTTTTGGTATCACACTGACCCCGCGTGATACTGCGTCGCGCCGCGCCGCGCCGCGTGGCCCCATGTGGCACCCTGGCTAATCAGACAAACAAAGCACCAGCCCCATAAATGCCCGTATCCCTGCCAAGTTCAGCCCGCCGGATTTGCACTTTGTTTTGGAAACCCGCCACACTGCCACTGTCAATTTCGTGCTGCAGGTACGGAAGCATTAAATCCCACAGCGCGGAGACACCGCCTCCGACAATAATCGCCTCTGGATTAAGCAGGTTGACCACCGTTGCCATCGCGCCACCCAAGTACGTAAACGCCGTCTTCAAAATCGCTGAGGCGGCCGGATCGCCCAGTCGCGCAGCGGCTCCGACCGCCGCCGCGCCCACTCTCCCCTGCGCCTGCGCCTGCGCCATC
>DHDG01000010.1:43327-43540 GCA_002399265.1 Firmicutes bacterium UBA4882
CCTGCGCCTGCGCCTGCGCCATCTCCGCCAGCAGCCCGCCGCCACCCGACGCGACATGTTCCCGCGCCATACGGGCAATTGCTGTTCCGGACGAAACTGCTTCCAAACAGCCATAATGCCCACAGCCACAGCGCGGCCCGCCTTCTCGCTGCACAGGTATATGACCAATTTCGCCAGCCCCACCAGATGCGCCGGTATAGAGTTTCCCGTCCA
>DHDG01000010.1:43810-44019 GCA_002399265.1 Firmicutes bacterium UBA4882
CCAGGGAAGTTCCGCGCAAAATACGGACCAATGGCGACATTTTCCCATCCCAGATTCGGTGCGAAATGAATAATTCCGGTGGCGGAGTTTAGTGGTCCCGGCGCTCCTACCCCAACGCCACTAATGGCGGTGCGCTCAATACCGGCATCGCGCACCGCTTGCTCTGCCAGTTGCACCATAGCGGCCAAAGACTCTTCCGGCGGGACACC
>DHDG01000010.1:44152-44414 GCA_002399265.1 Firmicutes bacterium UBA4882
AAAGACTCTTCCGGCGGGACACCTTTCAATGTACGGGTTTCATTGCGCCCCGCCAAACGCCCCGCGCTGGACACCGCCGCCACCGCCACTTTTGTGCCACCCAGATCCACGCCGATTGCCCAGCGCTCACCCGCACGCTCACCCGCGCGTTCACCCGCGCGTTCACCCGCGCCTTCACCCGCGCCTTCAGCCGCGCCCTCGCGTAGCAGCCCCTCGCACTCTCTGGCGCATGCGCCTTCTAAAGCTGTCATAATAAACTTTC
>DHDG01000017.1:0-4776 GCA_002399265.1 Firmicutes bacterium UBA4882
ATATAGTTCCGATCATAATAGGAAACAAAAGAGCCATTCAATTGAAACCATTTTATTTTTTTGCGGCCTTCCCTGTTAAACGAGAACTGAATGGTATTGTTGTCTATTATTCCGCCTTTTCGAATAATTCTTATTGCGTGCATCAGATCGCATTGTCCATTCCCAGCTTTATCGCACTCGGAACAACTCACGCCAAAATTGCTGCAATGAAAAATTTGCCCGAACGTCATGCCTTTCACATAATCCGATTTTAAATCAAAGAATTTATACATTCGTCTGTTGACAAATACAAGTCGACATTGGTCATCCAGAATGACTTGTCCAATTCTGCTGTTCTCAAACAAACTATAAAAAAGGGTATCCTTTTGTAAAAGGGTAAATTTACGTTCCATGATGCCCCCTGGTCACTTTCAAAATGGTTATTTTATAAATTGACAACTGTGTCATAAGTAATCAGCAGATCAGCATGAAAAACGGCCCTGGGGATACTTCACAGATACGAAAACAGCGCATCGCAGGTCGACTTCAACGGGCAAGGAAAGCTCTTACAAGTTCGGGGTCCGACTGTATCCACGCACGTCGCTTAAGTTCCAGACGTGCGTGATCTTGTGAATGGCTTTTCCGGTAGATTCTATTGCTGGTTATGGCATATCATAAGCGTCACAGATCGTTGTAATACGCGCGATCAGGGGGATTGTGTCATAGCTGATTCTCAGTCACATTCCACCATTCATCATGGTAAACTGATGATTGTATTACGAGAGGAATAAGGTAAGCATTTGTTTTCTCTCTTTTAGACGTTGATATCCTCCTAATAATGAAAAACTGATCCAGGCGCAGAATCTCAGCACAAAACTTCTAACCCTCGATGCCTTCGAATAACCCTTTTCAGAAAGGGAATCATAGTGTAAGAGGGTAAAACACCAAATTTCGTAAAGTATCTGACTTTGCGAATATAGCCATAAGGTATTGATAATTTGTTGCTTTATCAAATTTTGGACTAGCATTTTTGACGACGATTAGCTTTATGCACTGAAGGAGTTGACCAGCATTTCAATGCAATTTTTCCGGCACTCAAACGCAGGGT
The DNA here is from genome assembly GCA_002399265.1 of Firmicutes bacterium UBA4882. Classification (GTDB taxonomy): domain Bacteria; phylum Bacillota; class UBA4882; order UBA4882; family UBA4882; genus UBA4882. The sequence continues at coordinate 1,088 of DHDG01000017.1, forward strand.
GGACATAGCGATTTAGGGTAATATTTACATTGGAATGTCCTAGCAATTCGCTGATGGTTTTCACATCGATGCCCAATTCCACACACCGGGTAGCGAACGTATGCCGGAGCGCATGAAAGTTTATATCATCGATGCCCGCCTCCCGAAGAAACTTTTTGAAACGGTACTGGCAAAGCCGGGGCTCTACATACCCGCAGTTTCCCGACAGAATATAGTCCTCATCACAAGCGCGTTTTTTTAGTTGCGCCATATGGCATACGAGAAAGCTGGGAAGAGGAATATCTCGTATAGAACACTCGCTTTTCGGTGCATCAATACTAATTAACGTTTTGCTCTTGCCACCTTGGCCGCAATTGTGAATTCTCTGTAGAGTTTTATTGATTTTGATCACACCTTCGTCTAGAGAAATGTCGCTCCATTTCAAAGAACACAACTCACCTATTCGAATACCTGTAAACAGGCTGATCATAACGCCCAGCCCTGTCGTGTTTTTTTCGCCTTTGGCGGTTTTGATCAGAGCCAGCTGTTCATCCCGCGTCAACACTCTCAGTTTGGGAAGGCTGTATTTCGGAAGTTTAATTGATAACGTCATTCCCGCCAAAGTCAAGCTCCGCTTTAAAATACCCACAATATCCCGCACGGTTTTTGCAGAAAGACCGCCTTTCCCGTCCGTCCTTCCTGTTTGCAGTTTTTGATTGACATAGGCTTGGATGGTATTGCTGTCAATTTTGCGCAAAGGGATCTGGCCTAGAACTGGATCAATGTGCCGACGAATCAGCCCGTCATAATTGGCATAAGTTGATTTTTTGACGCTCATTTGAATCGAAGCCTGCCAAAGCCTCATGTACTCGCCAAGAGTCATTTGCCGAAAGCTCTGCTTTTCTCCGCTGATCTCCTGTTTTCCGCAAGTGGCCTTCGCTTCCGCTTGGGCCCTTTTGGCCTCCAGATAGCTGTGCCGATAAATATAACCGTATACCGCCCGGCCGGTTGCATCGCGCGCTTTGATATAGCGGGCCTCCCATCGGCCATCCTGCCGCTTATAGATATTTTCGCCTCTGCGTGACATTAAAATCTACTTCCTTTCTGATCGATTACGACTGAAATTATGACGGCGATAAGTGGGTAAACACCGCCTAAAAGCATAGACGCACGATTTTTTCTCTGTCAAATCGGAAGAACCACCGCCTCCCGACTTCAAATTTCTGTCGAACTTCATTGACTATTGGCTGATTTTGTCATAAAATATTCTTATCATACTGCCAAAATCATATCGGCAAGTCAGATACTTTACGAAAAATCGAGTCAATAAAAGGCCGGCGGCTTGTAGTGTACAAACCGTCGGCCTTTACTTATGTGCTTAAATCTATCCGTATTGAATGTTATTCAGTCGGGTACATATTCCGCTACGTCAGACAACTTGCAATTGAGTATCCTGCATAGGCTGTCCAATGTGTTTGTGGAAACGGACTCGTTTTTCTGCAGCCTTAAAATAGTTGAACCACTTATATTTTCTTCGCCGCCTTTATTTCTGAGCGTATAAGTTGTCGCACCCTTTATCTTCATGGTTTTCCATAATGGCGCATATGATATCAAATTTATTCACCCCATAGACTTTACTTTATCTAAAGTATGCCCTATAATGAACATACATGTATATGCTCAATATAGGGCATGTCAGTGGATATAGCCGCTTCATAACTTCTCCTTAGTGGTGAACCGGCTTATTATATTTCAGATGGGATAAATAAACACGTGATACCATCATCACAGCAAAGGGAAGGTCTATGGAGTTTGAAAACTTTGAGCAATTAAAACAATCTGTGCATGTGTTGAACAAGTATTTTCCGATTGTGCACGTTTGGGACAATGACCACAGGCAAATCCTATACGAGATTCAAAACGCAAATTCTCTTGAGTCAAATCCGGCATCCCATGTTTTCCATAACGCAACTCTTTCGATTTGGGATAAAGAAGCTAAAATAGAAATCAGCATACCAATTTCCGTGGAACGGCGGCAATACCGCTTGGAACTGATTCGCTACTGCTCAGATATCGACAATCCGGATTCACTTCCGTATATTAAAAGATTAGTCATCACCGACTCGCTCACTAATCTGTATAATCGCAGATATATCGATGAAAAACTCCCCATGGATCTTAAGCGGACCTTTCAAAACGGCGCTCCGGTTTCGTTTATCTATTCAGATATAGACTTTTTCAAAAAAATAAACGACGAACACGGACATGTTGCCGGGGACTACGTTTTGCGCGAGGTGGCGGATATTTTTTTTAACAGTATCCGACGGAAAGATGGATGGGCCGCCCGTTACGGAGGAGATGAATTCCTGATCTGTCTTCCGGAACTCAACCATGGTACGGCCGTCAAAATTGCGAACAGAATTCGGCAGTCCATTGAGAAGAGAAATTTCAGTATCAATGGGCAGATATTGAATCTTACCTGCAGCTTTGGTGTGCAAACCGTTTACAAAACAAGCGGCATCAGCACGGTAAACCAAATCATCGGCATACTTGACCGGAAGCTCTACCGGGCAAAACGAAAAGGGCGGAACAGTGTTGTAGGCTGACCAATTGGGAAAAAAAGAAACACTGCAAACAAAAAAATCTCAGGAGGCTTCATCTAGAAGCAAACCTGAGATTTTTTCTGGGCTTTTTTCTGTTCAGGAATCAGTCACAATTGCGTTTTCGCAGGGAACTTTTCAGGGCAATAACTGTATCCGAAATAATTCGAATCTCATGTTCATCGCAGTCCTGTACTGTCCTTGTAATTTCATTTTCAAAAACATGCTTGGCCTTGACGCTGCTATCGCAGATCAGTTCATCCATTGAAACATTCAGCGCGTTTGCGATTTGCACCAAAGCCGGAAGGCTGACCTTAGTATTTCCGGTTTCAATGTGACTGGTATGAGCCGTAGAAAGTCCGACCTTTTCAGCCAGCTGTTCCTGACTTACGCCATTACGGGCTCTGGCCTCCTTAATCCGCTGTCCTATCGCCTTGTAATCCAGTTTCATAATAAATACCATCCTTGTCTTAATGCATACTTGTATTGTATGCACAGATGGCCTATAATATAATATCCTGCATGCACACAATGACCGCACGGAATAACTTGGAGGAAGAAAATGAGAAATATAGGCTGTACGTTTACCGGACATGAACCGATGCGATTTCGTTTTGGTTATGATGAAGAAGATGAACTATGCCAACAGATCAAGGCTGCGATGAAACTTCAGGTTCTTGCCCTTTATGATAATGGCATAACCGATTTTTACACAAACTGCGAACCGGGCGCGTCTATGTGGGGAGCCGAGTTGATCTTATATCTCATAAACCACTTTCCACACCTGAAACTCTACTGTGTGATTCCGTATGAAGAGCAGGCAAAAAAATGGACTCCACAGTTGCGTGATCGATATTACACAATTTTGGAGAAAAGCACATATAATTATTTGATTTCTACAAAATTCGAAAAGAGCTGCTATCTCCGCTGCAATGAGTATTTGGTAAACCACACTGGATTGCTTCTGGCCGTTTACAAAGACCAACCACTAGTACTGATGGAACCGGCTGCTCATCTTGTTACATACGCCAGAAAGCAAAACAAGGGTGTTATTCTAATTGACCCGGATACAGCGGAAGTTACTCCCATTACGGTGAAAGAGGGTAAAAA
>DHDG01000017.1:5031-6667 GCA_002399265.1 Firmicutes bacterium UBA4882
GCCTTCGTCAGATAAAACATGTTGCTGCTCTTGCCGCCGTTTTCCCGCCAGCGCTGCTCTTTGCGCAGGTAACCGCTTCTTTCAAGGTCGGCAATTGCGCGTTTGACGGTGCTGCGGGACAGCTTCAGCTCCTTGGCGATGGTACCAATCGCCGGATAGCATTTGCCGTCCCGGTCAGCCCGGTCACGCAGATACATGTACACCGCCCTTGCACGGTGGGGCAGCTCCGAGGAATAGAGTGAGGAAAAATAGCTCATAGGATCACCCCGCTATATCCGTATCGAGGGCTTTTGCTGCTCCGGCGCCTTATGCTCCAGTGCGGGGGTATGCTGGATACCGGCGGAAGCGGAAGAATCGGGTTCCACCTTTTCCTCCGGATCGGCTTCGCACGCGGCGTTGCGCCGGATGATTTCTTCCTCAAGTGAGTGCCGGTTCGCGTACTCCACCTTTCGGGCGGATTGCTCCGCGATCTCATATGGTTTTCCGAAGGTGATGCCCCATTCGAGGAACAGCTTCAGCCGGGTGCGCATGGGGTAAACTCCGGTTTTGGTCACGATAAAATGGCCCTTGGGCATGGATTTCAGCTCGTCGGGCGTCATCAGCGGCCGTTCAATCATTTGCAGGGACTGGCTAGGATCGTTCTTCCCACGGCTGATGGAGCCGCTCATGACGGTCTGGTTGCCGAGGGCCTTCGAGAGAATTTGTGCCGACTCGCTGTTGGGGGCAAAGCCACCAAACACGGTGTCCTGGCAATTGTCGATTATTATGGACGCACCATCCTTGCCGTAGTTTTTCTCCAGTTGGGCGAAACTCTGGATAATAGCGACAATGGATACCCGGCGTGACCGGCTGGCGGAGAACATCATCTCAGCTGACTCAATCTTGGGGATGGTGCCGATCTCGTCGAGGAACATCATCACGCGGTTCGGCAGCTTGCCGCCGTACTCGTCGGCCACCGAGAGGATTTCCCGGTAGAGCTGTTGGACGATCAGCGAGATGATAAAATACTTCGTGTTGTCTTCCTCCGGCATGACGAGGAAAACGGCGCTTTTCTCCGTGCAGAACTTTTCCGCGTCAATGGCCGTATCGAAGCACAGCACCTGCTCCAGCTCGGAATCCAGAAAGGCGTTGAGCCGGGAGAGCGCCGTGGACAGGACGCTCTGCATGGCCTGCTCCGCCGTGTTGAGCGCGGCACCGGCGAACCATTTGGTCTTGTGCTCATCCGGCAGGTGCGCCAGAAGCATCTGGAAGAGCGTCCGGCCCTTCACGCCGCTGGGCGCCAGCAGATCCTGAATCAGCTTGAACACCGATACGATGTGCCTCTGCTTCGGCTCACAGTATTCGGCAATCAGCAGAATGACGGAGGTCAGCAGACCTTCGGCCGCGTCGTAGAAGAAAGCGTTCTGTCCGGCAGAGGCGGTATCGAAGCCTCCTGAGTTGATGATGGTCTTGGCCGTGATTTTGGCGTACTTCTCCGCTCTGGCCTTGTACGCCAAATTTTCCGGATTTGCGAGATACAGGTCCATATAGCGGTTCACCAGATGGAGCAGGTTGTTGCCGTCCGAGCGGGTTGGATTGCGCAGGTCGATGACTGCCACATGGTAGCCGTAATTATCCTTTGCGATTCCCGCGTAAT
>DHDG01000030.1:0-4199 GCA_002399265.1 Firmicutes bacterium UBA4882
CCTCGTTGATAACACGACGATTCACTTGATCACGGACCAGATCGGCAAACTGCTCCAGTTTCATGGTACCGCGGTTGCCACCCTTTCTGGTACGCACTGCCACCGCCCCGTCTGCCGCTTCTTGATCCCCGATAACAAGCATATAAGGTACTTTTTGCATCTGCCACTCACGAATCCGGTAGCCAAGCTTCTCATTCCTGGCGTCCAACTCCACCCGCAGTCCCGCTTCTTGCAGCGCTTGCATCGTTTGGCGGGCATAATCTGCATGGTTTTGTCCGATTGGGAGCACCACTGCCTGAATAGGCGCCAACCACACCGGAAACGCTCCGGCATGATGCTCGATCAATATTCCGAAAAACCGCTCGATGCTGCCATAGACAACCCGATGGATGATCACCGGGCGGTGTTTGGCGTTATCTTCTCCCACATACGTTAAATCGAAACGCTCTGGCATTTGGAAATCAAGCTGGACGGTAGCACACTGCCAGGTACGCCCAATGGAGTCGCGCAGATGAAAGTCGATCTTCGGACCGTAAAACGCGCCATCTCCCGGATTAACTTTATAAGGCAGTTGCATATCCTCAAGTGATTCACGCAAGGCATCAGTCGCCAGTTCCCAGATCTCATCCGAACCCATGGCATTCTCAGGCTTGGTGGAGAGTTCCACATGGTATTCAAAACCGAAAACCTTATAAAACTTGTCAACAAGCTTGATAACGCCCTGTACCTCTTCTCTGATCTGCTCCGGCGCTACGAACAAGTGCGCATCATCCTGCGTAAAGCAGCGTACCCGGAATAGACCATGGAGCACACCCGACATTTCATGGCGGTGCACTAAGCCGAGCTCGCAGGTACGAATGGGTAAATCCTTGTAACTGTGCGGCCTTTGCTTGTAAACCAGCATGCTGCCCGGACAGTTCATCGGCTTGATGGCATAATCCAGATCATCAATCTTCGTAAAATACATGTTTTCTTTGTAATGATCCCAGTGACCTGACCGATGCCAGAGTTCTTCATTAAGGATCATCGGGGTGCGTATCTCCTGGTACCCGGCTTTCTGATGTTCCTGACGCCAAAAATCCTCCAGGATGTTCCTGATCACCATGCCGCGCGGATGATAGAACGGAAAGCCCGGCCCTTCTTCCTGCAGGCTGAATAGATCAAGTTCCCGGCCCAGCTTGCGGTGATCGCGCCTGGCGGCTTCCTCCATCATGGTTAGGTATTCCTTGAGCTCTTTTTCAGTGGGGAACACCGTACCATAAATGCGCTGCAGCATTTCACGGTCAGAATCCCCACGCCAGTAAGCTCCGGCCAAAGAAAGCAGTTTGAATGCGCCAATTTTGCCGGTGGTCGGCACATGCGGGCCGCGACACAAATCCTCAAAATCGCCCTGCCGGTACAGCGATACGGTCTCGCCATTCAGGTTTTCGATCAATTCCGCCTTGTACTTTTCGTCCAGTTTACTGAAATGGTCCAAGGCTTCCAGGCGATCCATATCGACCCGTCCGAATTGGTAATCCTCAGCCACGATACGCTTCATTTCCTCTTCAATGGCTGTCAGATCTTCTGGTGTCAGCGCCCGCGGCAAATCAAAGTCATAATAAAAACCGTTTTCAATAGCCGGCCCAATGGCAAACCGTGCTTCCGGGATGATATGCTTGACAGCCTGTGCCATAACGTGGGCGGTACTGTGCCGCATGATCTCAAGCCCCTGTGGGTCGGAAGGGGTAATGAATTTCACTCTGACTCTGCCCTGTGGGGTGGTGGCCAAATCAACCAACTGATCATCGACCTCGGCAGCGATCGCGGACCGTTTAACTTTCCCTGGTAGCGTATCCAGCACCTGCAACAAACTTGTTCCGGGGGCGAAGCTCTGCTCTTTGCCGTCCGGAAATACTACTGTTAACTGCGACATTGTACATCCCTCCTGATAAATGCGTTACGGGCGGTTACCTGATCGTTTTCATAATTAAGCAGACTAATCTCAGTGGGGCCAATTAGCTGATAACCGGTGAACATACCTTCCTCCAAGATAACCGTCTGATCCGGCAAGGCCTCCATCAGGTACCACCAGACTTCTTTTTGATGCAATTGGCCGGCCTCATCGGTGTACTCATAGCAAGTCTTACCGAGCGGCTCGCGCAGGTGCGCTCTCAAGCCGGTCTCTTCCAGCACTTCTCTGAGTGCTGCTTCTTCGAGCGTTTCTCCCGGATCCTGGTGCCCTTTGGGCATCAGCCAGACGCCATTTTTCCTGCGGATAGCCAGCAGTTTGTTTTTATAGAAAACCGCCCCTCCGGCACAGATTTCTTTCATCGATAGTCTATCCTCCCGGCATTTTGATAATAAAAAAACCCGCCCCAAAAGGGACGGGATCTACCCGTGGTTCCACCCAGTTTCGTTCGCCGCTACACCAAGTGCAAGCACCAAGTACTGTGGCGATCCTCGTGCAGGCTGCTAACGGAGCCAAACCGACCGGCTTGTTTCGCCGTAACTCCGGGGTGGTTTTCTGCCGGCGCTGTGAAGAGCTTTCAGCACTTAGGCTCTTCTCTCTGTGTTGTCCAGCGTACTCTTTCCCGTCATCGTCATAATAAATATTTGTTTGCGCTATTTAGTTTGCGCTATGTCCGTTATTATAGCACCCGCAATATTAAAGTGTCAAGCGATAGCGGGGGTAATGGGATGAAGTCACTATGTTCTTGTTCAGCGTTCTTCCTCCCGTCACGTATGATTCGACCAATTTCCGGCAAGAATGGAAACAACACCATTCATTATCAAGTCTTGGGAGGATTGAGCATGAAAAGACACCGCATTTTCATATCTTTATCCGTAATACTTCTGCTGTCGCTGATGTCACTGGCTGACATCCCTGCCCAGGCTGACGCTGCAACCACAACCGCCGCTGCAGCCGCGAAATGGAGCAATCAATATTTTGCCGATCTGGCTAATGAACTTGCTCCGGAGATCATTGCTATCACCGGCCGGACATTCTTGGGGAGGCTCACTGTGAAGCAGTTGTCTGCCAGCCAATTCAGACAGGCGGTTGCGGAAGAACTGGCTCTGACAACTCCCGGCTTTAGCACCAATGATGCGCTGCGCAGATCAGTTTATGCCGCCGTACAGACTCTAGCCATCCGCTATGAAATGGCCACCAAACGCATTATTGTAGATCCAGACGCCCTGGAAAAAGGTTTGGCGCTATTGGACATTAATGATGCCGACCGCGTGAATGTGACTCGTTTGTTGCTCGCAAGCGAACTGGTTCGCGCTCTTGATGATCAGTATTACGACTTAAGAGCCGCCTTTCGCCGTGGCCGGGATCCGGAATACGCTGCCGGGCTCAGGGCAATTACCGATGGTCATGGCTCCTATCTGATCGGTCGGATCGCAGCTGTCAAAGGAATTAGCGAGACTTGTCGCATCATGGCGGACAACTGGGCATCCGGTTATTTGATAAAAGCGACGGCACACAGTTTTCCGGGGCTTGTTGAACAAGATTCTCTGAAAATCCTGGGGCGTACCTTCCTAAACTATTACTATGTTCATGAAGGGGTCGACTTTGTGGCCCGCATATTCCGCCATACACCCCAGTCCCTGGCGGAATTGTATAATCCGGCGGAATTCCTGGCACGTTCACGTTTGCTGACTCCGCAACGACTCGATTTAGAAAGCGCTCTAACAATCGCCGCGACCGGCCTCGGCTTGCAGGGCTTTCAGAGACACTGGATGGACCTGCGCGCCCAAATGAGTTATTTTGGCGTGCCTCTTGGAACACTGGATAACGAAATCGCCATGGTCGCTACCGGGCTGGGATTGATACTCAGCGATGCACGCCAAAGCGCGGAAATCAAGATGCTGGTACTCTCTTTCCCCATCCCGTGCCATCTTCCTTTGGATGAGGCCATGGCCCGTTGTGGTGCGGTCATCCAACAGATGGCAGCTCTGGAGCAGGCCACCTACCAGTCGGGCAACCTGAGTTTGCTGTTTGGCTTCCGGGGCGAGGCGGCCGTTTGTCAGGGAACGCTGCAATTTTCCGGCAAAAAGGAAACCTGCCCCGTAATTACAGCAGCAGGCATCAAAGGTTATTCCATGATCATGTTAGCCGGGCGCGGAATCACACTCGACCGCCAGAGCGTTATGGAAGGATTACAGGCAGCCCTTGATCGTGTTGAGTGTCCGTGACACAGGGGGACGGTTCTGCT
>DHDG01000030.1:4297-7798 GCA_002399265.1 Firmicutes bacterium UBA4882
CACAGGGGGACGGTTCTGCTGTGTCATTTTCTGTCTAAGTCGCAGCCGGTAAATGACACAGCAGAACCGTCCCCCTGTGTCAGAACCACCGCCAGTCCGGAGGCCAGGGCGAGCTGGCCACAGCCGCTTTCGGTAAACTCGTTGCTAATGGTACGTGTGGTCCCCATTTGGATTTCCGTCTCCGCCAAATCATAGCGCAGTCCGGTAATGGTCAGACCGGTCAATTGGGGCGTCAGCGGCAGAATCGACAGAATATCACCCGGATGCCAACCGGTCAACTCCAGCCGGTCAGTAAGCAAATAGGCGGTCTGAATCCCATCGGTGATTTTTCCTGTACAGCCATGGTCATACATATACACCAGGAGCTGAACATTAGCCAGCGAGTGGTCCAAACGTCCGCCAATGCCCCCAAAGACGGTAATCTCTTTGGCCCCGGCCGCGATGGCGATGTCGGTCGCTAAGTGGGTATCGGTTTCGTTTTTGGCGCAGGGATGTTTCCGCACATCGCAGCCGGACTGCTCCAATAAGGCCAGCTCACCCGGTGACAGCGAATCAAAATCACCAACCGCAATATGCGGCAAACACCCGGCGCTGAGTAAATGACGGGCACCCGCGTCGGCGGCGATGATCAAGATATCCTGATTATCTTCGGTGCGGTCCGGCAGTGCTGCCAAGTCACCATGGCTGAAAATCCAAGCCTGGCGGCAGATTTGGCTGGCTTTGCCAGTCTTGCTGGCTGCACAACGCATATTGGTCATGGCCGTTCCGCCTCCTTCAATGAGTCAAGCAGTTCCTTCCTAGTCTTGATAAATAACAGGTCATCCATACTGCCTATTCCCTCGGGGACTGTAAAGCGGCGCAGAATCCTGGCAGGACGGTTGCTCAACACCACAATTTCATCGCTCAGAAAAAGTGCTTCTTCAATGTCATGCGTGATGAACAGTATGGTTTTACCCAGCCTGGTGCGCAGTTCGGCCAGCCACAGCTGCATCTGCCTGCGTGTCAGGGCATCCAGCGCCCCGAAGGGTTCGTCCAATGCCAAGACCGGTTTATCAAGCAGGACGGTCCTCAATAATGCCACGCGCTGGCGCATGCCGCCGGAAAGCGTCCCGGGATAGGCTTCATTAAAGCCTTCCAAGCCAAACAGACCCAGCATCTCCTGAGCGCGCTCAGCAGCTTCCGCCACCGGAGTGCCAAGTGCTTCCAAGCCGGCGGTCGCATTGCGGATCACATTACGCCATGGCAGTAGTAAATCCTTTTGCGGCATATAGGCGACATGGCCGGTTTTCCCGGTCACCTGTTCCCCGCTGACCAATACCTGACCTTGATCGGGCTTGATTAAGCCGGTGATCACATTAAACAACGTGCTTTTACCCGCTCCGCTTGGTCCGATAAAAGCGGTAAACCAGCCCGGTTCGATAGCCAGATCAATCTGATCCAGCACTTTCAAATCCGGCAAGCCCCGCCCGGATCGTCCGGAGGCGAAAGTATGACTGATGTTCCTTAATTCAACGCTCTTCACAACTATTTTGCGCCCCTCGCATTACTTTTCCGGAATAAAACGATTGGTGTAAGCCTTTTGATAGTCAAACTCTCCGGCGATCAAGCCGTTATTATACATCCAGTCGCCAAAGTCTTTCCAGACCTCTGCCTGCTGGTAACCCCATTGCGGCGCATCTTCAGCGTAACGGGGGCTTAACCAATCCTGACTGGCCTTAACTGATTCCGGTGATAGTTCCGGAGCATGCTTCAGCAATATTTCCGCAGACTCCGCCGGATTTTCAATGGTGTATTCGTATCCTCTGGCCACCGCTGCCATGAACCGTTCGACCATCTGAGGATTTTCTGCAATTAATTTTTCCGAAGAGATAATGACCGGTGTATAGTAATCTGGAACAGCATCGAAATAATCGGACATCTCTACATAATCCACTTCCAAGCTCCGCCGGGCTGCTTCGATCCCTTCCACGCCATAATATATCCAGGCAAAATCGATATCCCGGCCAAGCATGCTTAGTAGATCCCCTTCGCTAACATTGACGTATTTGACTGATTCCGGGCTGCCCCCATCCCTGGTGATCATTGCGGAAATAATCGCTTTTTCGATCTGCAGTCCAAAACCGCCATAACTATGCCCGGCAAAATCGGCTGCTTTGGTGATGCCGCGATCTTTCAGAGAGATAAAACCCGAGGTATTATGCTGTATTATAGCGGCGATCGATACTATCGGGACTCCCTCAATCCTGGCTGAAGTAACGTACTCCTGAAAGCTAATCCCGAATTCTGCTTTACCTGATCCTACCACCGTTTCCACTGTAACACCCGCCGGGGCGATAATCTCAAGATCGATGCCTTCTTCGGCAAACCATCCCTTGTCGTATGCCACATAGATACCGGTATGGTTGGCGTTGGGAGTCCAATCCAGCATCAGGCTTACTTTTTCAGCTGTAGGACCTTTTGAGTTGAAGACAATTACCAAAACTATCGCAGCAACAACCATTAGAACTAATAAAAACAAATGCAGCCTTTTCACGATTTTCCCACTTCCTTCTGTTTAATATCATACTGCCAGAAAACAACCTTTTTCTCGACTTGCTCAACAACGGCAAAAAGTAGAATCGAATAGAACGAAACCAGCAATATTCCGGCAAAAACCCGGGCTGTTAGAAACGAATGCGCTGATCGGATAATATAGACTCCCAGTCCGCTGTCACTGCCCATCCATTCTCCAACCACCGCCGCCATGACAGCATAGCTGGACGCAACCCTGATTCCGGACAAGATCGCCGGAATAGCGGCAGGCCACTGTGCAATCCGGAAGATTGCGGCCGGTTTTGCCCCGAATGATTGGAACAGCCTGATTAAGTCAGAATCGACGGACTGCAGCCCCGTCACAGTATTGACTGCAATCGGAAAAAAACACGCTAAGATAACCACAAGTATTTTAGGCAGCAACCCGTAGCCAAACCAGATCACCAGCAAAGGAGCCAGTACTACCAACGGCACGGTCTGTGACGCGACGAGCAGCGGATACAGCGTTTGGCGCAGCAGCGGGCTGTAAAAGATCGCTGTGCCTAAGGCCAATCCGCTCAAAATCGCGATGCTCATGCCAAGCAATGCTTCTGAGATCGTACGCAGCGAATGCCCGAGCAGTACTATCCGCTCGGCGTACATTTCTCCCAACACCCGCGACGGAGGCGGCAGCAGCCAAGGCTGCAAATCAAACAGCCATACCGCTGTCTCCCAGCAAAGTAAAATGGCGACCACCATCAGCATCACGGGAAGCCCCTTTTTAACTGTCTGAAAAAAGGAGTTGCTCTTGTCCTTACCCATTACGATATTTATCCACCTTTTCAGCAGATGTGCCAAGATCAGGCGCGGTGACAATTTTCATGTAAGTGAAAACGCGACCACCGCTTTCTTTTACTACCGTTTCATGGGCTTGGCGCGCCAAAATAAACAGGCGCTCCAAATCGCCCTCCACGGTCGTTTCGAAGGGCC
>DHDG01000030.1:7962-8150 GCA_002399265.1 Firmicutes bacterium UBA4882
ATTCTTTGATCTTTTCGATGGCCCGATCAACGAGACGGAAAACTTCATCCTTACCGGCATCTGTAACCGGCAACACCTGAATACTCATCGCAGACTTCATTAGTTTCACCCCCAAAATAAAAACCGCAACCCAATCTGGATTGCGGCAAGAAGTTCAATCTTTACTCCCTACGCTGGCATTACCCAGA
>DHDG01000030.1:8302-20452 GCA_002399265.1 Firmicutes bacterium UBA4882
CGCTGGCATTACCCAGATCAGGTTCAGGGTCGGCGACTTTAGTATCGCCCTCTCAGCCGGGACTACCCAGCTCCCCCGGAGCAGTGCTCCTGTTTTTGGTGCAATCTCATTATACCGCTGTCTGCCATCAATGTCAATTTATTGCGCGGTGCGTGTTGCCAGTGGCGCGCGGCAGCGGTTTATGCGCGGCAATGCGTGGGGCACATATTACGCGGTGGCGGCGCGCATTGAACAAACCTGCTAAAAATGTTATCATCTCCATATATTGCTTTTGCTTCAACCAGTTCATATTGATGCTTTGACCTGAATTTGATGAAGGCTGGTGTCGTTCTTGAAAAGGCTGCTGCCGATCCCGATCATGTTAGCTATGCTCTTATCTGCCTCCCTGACTGCCGCCGCATTTGTGCCGCAGGCCGGTCTGGATTGGCAAGTGATCACCACGAAGCACTTCATATTTTATTTCGACTCTGCCACTGAGCAGCTGGCGCGCCATGTGGCTGGCCATGCAGAGGCCATTCATGATCGTCTTACGGAGGAATTGCAGATTACGTTGTCCGAAAAGACGCACGTGATTGTCATGGATGAAGGTGATGTCTTTAATGGCATGGCTACGCCCACTCCCCGACAGAAAATCGTGCTTTACAGTACTTCGGATTATGCGCCAGGCGGTGAGTTTGGCGTAAGCGAATCGGCCATCCTGGACGTTTTCTGCCATGAATATGTCCATATGCTGCAGATGTCATATGCTCCTAAAGGGCCCGCTTTTTTAAACCGTATCATTGGCTGGAATTTATTCATTCCGAACGTGGCGCTGCCCATGTGGAGCATCGAGGGTCTGGCGGTTTATCAGGAAAGCCTTTTTTCGGAAGCTGGCCGGTTGAATAGTAGCACCTGGGAAATGTACATACGTGCCGATTACTTGGAGAACCAACTCTTGACTTTGGATCAGGTTTGGGCCGGTCCTTACCGCTGGCCATATGGCAACTCCTATTATCTTTATGGCTCCTTCTTTACGGAATATCTGGCAGATCGCTTTGGCCGCGATAAACTGGCCGAATTCTACCATGCCACCGCAGAGGATATTCCCATTGTGCAATTCAAGAGCACCTTTAAGAAGATCTACCAACATAAATTCTCAGATGTCGTCGATGACTGGTACGATTTTCTGGCAGTCAAATTTGAAGCCGATAAAGCAACAATAACAGCCGCCGGTCTGATGGAAGGGCAGCGCTTATCGCATACTGGTGGGATAACCGGGTACGGCGTTTTTGCCCCGGACGATTCTTTGTATTACAGCAGCTATGGTATTAAGACGTTGCCAGCGTTGCGTCGTACTACGCCGGACTATACCTCCAGCATCAAAGTAAACAATCTGAGGATGTCCCATATGGCATTGTCGCGAGACGGCAAAATGCTCGCTTTTGATATGACTGGCGCCACACCAAGCTCCAATTTTATTGATGATCTCTATACGCTCAACCTGGAAAACGGCAAAATCCAGCGCTTGACTACCGATCTGCGCGCCAAAGATCCTTCCTGGTCTCCGGATGGCACCGCAATTGCCTTTGTCCGTAATAGCCCGCCAAACTACAGTCTGGCGATCCTGAATGTTACTGACGGCACCGTGCGTGACTTGATTAATTCCAATGAGTCAAGACAAGCGTTTGCTCCTTCCTGGTCCCCGATCGACCAGCGCATTGCCTATGCGCGTTTCGAGTCGCGAGCAGAAGGGGTGCGCCTTTACATCTTTAATGTGGATAACGGCACCGAACAGCGCCTTAATTCGGATCTCGGTCGCGCCGGTGCCGGTGCTGGCGTCGTTGCGGAGTTTGACCCGGTCTGGTCGCCGGATGGCCGCTATATCTATTACACCGCCGATTATACAGGAGTCTATAATATTTACGCCCATGACACCACTAGCGGAGCCGTGTTTCAGGTGACGAATGTGCTTACGGGGGCATATGCCCCGGATGTCTCCAGTGACGGACAGGTCTTGGCCTACACAGGCTTTACGGCAGACGGTTATGATCAATTTGTGATGCCGCTTGATCCGCACAAATTCCGTCTGGTCAGCGACAGCAGCCCGGCGGCAGCGGCACAGGAACCTGTCGATCAGCAGCAGGAAACGCAGCAGGTCGCGCAACAGGTCGCCGCACAAGAGTCTGGCTTTTTCACGGCGGAGTTTGCGCCGCTCGCTGATGAAGCCCAGCCCTACTCCGCCTGGTCGACACTATGCCCCATGTTTGCCGGACCCTCGGGATACTATTTCCCCAGTGGAGCTTATCGCATCGGGTTGTCGGTGATGGGCATGGATGTTTTGGATACAGCCAATTACAGCCTGACCGCCTTCTGGAGTGATGGCGGTCCCGGTTACGCTGCCAATGTGAACTTGCGCACCAAACACTTTGATTTGGGATTGTTCAGCAATCTGGATTATGCGGTCGATGATGGGTGGGTTTCGGAAAAGCGCGTCCTGCAGAATGGCGTCACCATTTCCGACAGCGGGAAGGGGCTTTTTTCGCCCCGAGACAGTTGGCTAATTGGCTTGGGCGGATCCCATAGGGTCGCTTGGTCGCTTTCTGAATCCTCCGGAACCGCTTCCACGTCTTGGACTCAGAATTTCGGTCTGAATTATGGCATTGTCCAGGCGGGTTCCGGACCGGTGGATCTGCGCCGCGGATGGCAGCTGGCCTATGGTTTTGACAGCGTCTATACACCGGCAAACCATCAGTTTGACTATCTGCAGAATGTGAAGTTCTCTGCTTATGTTCCGCTGTACGATGCGATCGCTTTTTCTCTGACTGGGGCTGTCAAACAGTCCAATGCTGCTCTGGCAGGTTATGATTTTGCAGTGCCCGGGGCAGGTACTCCGCGCGGTAATTGGCTTTGGGAAGGCAGCGCCGCTCTGGAGGCTCCATTGATGGTTGTAGAACGGGGGTTCATGGTGTTTCCCCTATACTGGCACGGCTTGAACCTATATTCGGCGCTCAACATCGGACAGGTGTTGGAGCCAACCGATGCTTTCCGCTCGGTGATTGATGCCGGTCTAGTCTTAAGACTTCAGATTTCGGCCCTGCCTATTGACATCTACGGCGTCGCCAGTTACTCTCTAACACCCAGCAGCGAGCCGTGGGGGTTTAGCGTGTGGTTTAGGTTGTAACGAGGAAACCTGAACTTGTATTCCGCTTGACTACAGTAACAGCCAGTCATAATCTTGTCTGCAATCCACGATATAGTCGACATACACCGTCTGATTTCTGACTTGGTATATAACAAGATACCATTTCTCAACGAACATTTTGTGATATTTATTTGGCGGAATAAAATCGGCCTTTAGAAACGGGAAGCGCTCTGGCATTTGTTGCAGCAAACGAACGTCATCCATCAGATCCTTTTTGGTTTGACGGGCGGCTGCGGGATTTTTCTGCGCTAGAAAACGAATATGACTCGCCAGCATTTGACGAGCGCGGTCAGAAACAAGCACTTTATACTGAAGCCTATTTTCCATTCTCTACCTCATCAATAATGGCGTCCAAATGGCGCTCCAATTCATCTGGTGTTATTCCAATGCGTTCGGCGTGGCGGTCTTCCTCGACGGCAATTAATTCTTCCCGTAGCTTCAGCATTTTTTCCCGACGGGCAAACGCCTCTATATCCATCACCACGAGATCACCTTCGCCATTTTTAGTTAAATACACCGGCTCACCGGTTTCTCTGCATAAATTTGCGATCTCATTGTAGTTTTGCCGGATGCTTGCGGACGGTTTGATCAGCATGACTACACCCTCCTATAGTATAATTCTAATCATATTATAGATCTTTTGTGTTATGAGATCAATTGCTTCATAGGCGATTCGAGCACCGGTGCCGACGAAGCCCAAGCTATCTTGGGCTTCGTCTATTATAAAGCCGTCCCAGCGCATTTTCATCTACCGCAAAACTCAGGTCTACCATCTTTAACAAACAACAAAAATGGAGCGCAGACTATCAGTTGAGCGCCTATGTATTCTCGGAGGCCAGGAAAATGATAAACAATGATTAAATTTATGGCTACCCGTTTCTCTCTGCCCTCAGACCTTTTCGGGCCGACTTTCCACACACTAATAGAAGCGATTATGCTCAGCAGCACAGTGAATAGAAAAAGCGCAATTTCTTCAAACTCACACATATTATCCATCGCCTGCTTTCCTGCGCGGTTTGGTTTTAAGTAGTAAGCCTATTTACCAGTTTTCTGGGTGGCGTAGTGGTTATCTATCCCATTTTTAAGGGCTTTCGCGCCAAGCGCCGAACAGTGCAATTTATGCTCTGTTGATAATGATAAAGCCAAAGACTGCAACACTTAAGATGCTTAACTCTGATACTCGACTTTCAATCCCAAAATAAGGTCAAATAGCGAAGTAATGCCCATCGTAATGCAAGATACACTAATCGCTTCTTTGGCTTCCCTGATAAAGAAGGCCGCCTGTTACCAGGTGGCCTTCTCAGTTGCTCTAATTCTGTCTGTTGTAAGTTTTGGTCTGGCTTTCGATCTGCATTGGCGGTTTCGTCCCCGGCCTCCTACTTATCCTTGCGCTCGTAAACGATCGCGCCATCCACGATGACCATCTCGACTTTGGCGTCGAAATCCATTGGATGACGATCAAAGACCACAATGTCAGCATCCTTGCCAGGTTCCAGACTGCCAACCCGATCAGCGATTTCGGCAATTTCAGCAGCATTGAGCGTGATGCAGCGCAAAGCTTCTTCCTTGCTCAATCCGTGCTGAATCGCGAATTTGGCGCAGAGCGGCAGACTGTCCAGCGGAATAACCGGCGAGTCAGTCATGATCGCCGTCTTGACACCAGCCTTAGTCAATTTGACGATCGTCTCAAAGGTGGTGTTCTTAAGTTCAATTTTGGTTCTGGATCCAAAGGTCGGTCCCACGATGGCAGGTAGCTTGCGCGCCACGATTTCTTCCGTAATCAGATGACCTTCCGTACAATGATCCAGCGTAATGCGGACATTAAACTCCTCCGCGATCCGGATGGAAGTCATGATATCGTCGGCCCGATGTGCATGCGCTTTCAGAGGGATTTCGCGCTTAAGCACCGGAATCAGAGACTCCATTTTGATATCAAACGGAGGCCGTTTCGACAGATCATCGCCAGCGGCTTCTTTCTTCTCAAGATATTCGGATGCCCTGAACAGAGTCTCGCGCAGGATTGCAGCAGTCGCCATACGGGTGGACGGCGATTTTTTCATGCTGTCATAGACACGCTTGGGATTCTCGCCAAAGGCGCATTTCATTGCGATCGGCTGTCGCAGCAGTTTCTTTTCAACAGTATTACCATATGTCTTGATTGCTGCAAAAGTGCCGCCCAGCACATTGGCGGAACCCGGTCCGGTGACGGCTGTTGTTACACCAGCCTGTAGTGCCTCTTCAAACGGCTGATCAGTTGGATAAATGGCATCAATCGCCCGCAGATGCGGAGTAACAGGATCTGTGCATTCGTTGCCATCTTCACCCTCAAAACCAACCGCATCCCCGAACATACCGATATGACAGTGCGCATCCACAAACCCGGGAATAACATATTTGCCGGTCACGTCGATTTTTCTGGCTGCTCCAGTCGGCAGACTCTTACCGACCGCCTTAATTTTGCCATTCTCGACCAATACTTCGCCGCCCTCAATTTCCGGCCCTGATATTGGCAGAACCCGGCCACCGCTCAGTAATAATGAATTAGACAAGTATGATACCTCCCTGCCATAAATTATGATAACATATTAGGCATTTACCCTGCTGATTCCTTCGCCAACCCTCATGACGGAAATATTTTTTAGATTTTTTACTAATCTCTGTAACAAAAGCATCTTCTCTGCGTTAGACAAGATAACAGGCTTAATCCAATCTTATAGCATCTTAATAAACCGGAGGGGGCGGTTAACTTGAATCATTTCAGGATTGTTGCCGGGGCACCAGGCGGAGGCAAAAGTAAGAAAATCGTTGAAATGTTGCGTACTTCTTCTGGCCGTGCCGTCATGCTTGACGGAGATCATTCCCCTTCTCAGATCCGCCAGCTCAGCTTTGAAAACCGTGCGGACATACGCCATGTCGCTAACCGCGATCAATTGTTGGAAGAACTTGAGCGACTGGTAGCTTTGGATGAATCGATCAATCTCTTCATTGACGCACCTTTCCTTTCCCAGGCAGACTTCGATATTCTCAAAGAAAAATCAAATAGTCAGATGCCAATTACGGTAACTCTCCCGGTCGAGCTTACAGGAGTCGCTGGTCAGCCGTTTTTGACCTGGCCGGACGATACGTACGAATTAATCAGAGTAGGTTAACAGACCGGGGCTTTGAGGAGCTGTCCCCATGTGGGACAGCTCCATTCTTTTGGCAGGGTTATGCCCTTTACTGACGAATTGGAAAAGTGGTATGCGCGAAAAATAGATGTTGAAAGGGGCAAAAAAATTGTACGATCCCAGATTATCAAAATTAGCTCATTTACTGGTCAACTATTCTCTCGGCGTCAAAAAAGGGGATCAACTGGCAGTGATTGGTTCAGTCAACGCACAACCGCTAATGCTGGAAGTATACAAGGAGGCGCTGGTCATAGGTGCTTTGCCAGATCTATTGCCTTCCTTCAGCGAAACAAGCGAGTTATATTTCAAATATGCTTCTGACGAACAGCTCCAGGCCCCGCCCTCACCCATTGAGATGGCCTCGAGAACTAGCTACGACGCATTATTAACCATCCAGGCCCCCTCCAATGTTAAGTCCTTATCACAAGTGGGACCGGCCAAAATCACGCTGAGCCGCCGGGCCGGGACTGAATTAAGCAAAATCTTCTGGCAACGCATGAGCAGCGGCGAGATGCGCTGGTGTGGCACTTTATATCCCACCCAGGGGCTGGCCCAAGAAGCAGGCATGGGCTATTACGAATATGCCGATTTTGTGTTCAAAGCCGGATTGCTGGATGCCGACAACCCGGAAGCCGAGTGGCTCAAAATACACGATCAACAGGAGCGAATCTCTGCTGAAATGGATCAACGCAAGAGTTTCCGTATTGTTTCCGAAGATACTGATCTGCGTTTTCAAGCCGCCGGGCGGCATTGGGTCAATTGCGACGGCAAACTTAATTTCCCGGACGGCGAAGTCTTTACGGGACCGATTGAAGATACCGTGGAAGGCCACATCCGCTTCTCATTCCCAGGCATTTATGGGGGCAAAGAAATCGAGGATATCAGGCTGACTTTTGAACGGGGTAAAGTAGTCAAAGCTGAAGCTGCTAAGGGTCAGGAACTCTTGCATGCCCTTCTTGATACGGATGCCGGTTCCAGATATGTCGGAGAAATTGCGGTTGGCACCAACCCTGGGATCACTAAGTTCTCAAAGAACATGCTGTTTGATGAAAAGATCGGCGGTACTGTCCATCTGGCCTTAGGTCGCTCGATACCGATGTCTTTTGGTAAAAATGAATCCGCCATCCACTGGGATATGCTCTGTGATATGCGCCAGGGCGGAGAAATTTTCGCCGACGGCGAGCTAATTTATAAGGCTGGCAAGTTTTTATTCGCGTGACGATAAAAACATGAAAAAGATTGGGGGTGCTGCGCAGCACCCCCAACTTTTACCGGACAGAAATGCGCATCTCGTTTTGAATTTTGCGTAGTTCATAGATGCAGCTGGCTTTCTCAGCGCGGGCCACCATTTCGCTGATTCTCTTTGGATCACCGGCGTGCAGAGATATGGCATTGGTTTTCATCTGCAGCGTCGCCACCGTCTTAAAGCGTTCTTTTTCAAGTTCAACTGCGTTTTTGGCCAAAAAGGATCCTCCGCCAAAACCAGCGATGAGTGCTATGGCTGCCTGAGCAATCACGGTCGCGTTATTGCCGTTTAGAATCAAATATCTGGTCGCCAGAGCGGCACCCGCACCCAGGATGAAGTCCGCCAGAAAGCCTAAGGCGATCCCGATCTCACCGTCATTGCCTGTCAGGCGCGGCAATAAAAAACGATTATCATGAATATAAAGATGATTGAGCAGCCCGCCAAAACCGCCGATAGCCAAAATAACTAATAAATGTAATTCTTGCATTGGCATCCCTCCGCTTTTATTGATCCGGATGCCAAACCGAAAACCTCTATAAACGAAAAACGGAGGGATTGAGGAGAATGAGGATGCTGGCGATTCCTAATGCGGTAGTCGATATCTGCCGGAAACTGCACACTGCCGGATTCCATTCCTACGTTGTCGGCGGAGCAGTACGCGATTCTTTGCTGAACAGGCCGGTTCACGACTGGGACATTGCTACGAATGCTGCACCGGAAGATTGCATCGCAATCTTCCCCAAGGTCATTCCCACAGGTATGAAGTATGGTACTGTCACTATAGTTTCGGAATCCTGCCATGTTGAAGTTACAACTTACCGCTGCGACGGCGTTTATCGTGACGGACGCCGGCCCGAATCAGTAGGGTTTGTGGCGGATATCCAGACTGACCTGGCACGGCGCGACTTCACAATCAACGCCATGGCCTATGATCCCCTTGACAACTGCTTGATTGATCCATTTGGCGGACAGCAAGACCTCCGTGACCGATTGATCAGGACGGTTGGCGGGGCCAGCAGGCGCTTTGCGGAAGACGCACTGCGTATGCTGCGGGCGGTTCGGTTCATGGCGGAACTTGGCTTTACACTGGATCCAGGTATTGTGCAGGAGCTACAGCCTGAAATGCTGGGGCGGATCAGTATGGAGCGGATCCGGGAGGAGTTTTCGAAAATAGTATTGTCGGACGGCCTCGCAGATGCGATCCGTCTCTTAAGAGAGCGCGGATTGTTGGCCGTCTTTTTGCCAGCACTGGCCGCAACGGACATCCCGCAAAACCGTTATCATAAATTAACAGTCTTTGAGCATTGCCTCAAGGCGGCGGAACTGATCAGGCCCGATTTAACGCTGCGCCTGGCAGCGTTGCTGCATGACACCGGCAAACCGCATACACGCAGTATTAGCCCAGACGGCCAGGTACACTTCTACCGCCATGAAGCGGCTGGCGCCGAACTGGCACAAGCGGCTCTGCTGAATCTGAAATACCCGAAAAACTTGGCACGGCGAGTGGCGCTCCTTATTACGCAGCATATGTCGGATCTTAATGATCAGACCAGTGATAAATCGCTGCGGCGCACCATTCAGCGTGTGGGAGCGGATAACATCTTTCTGCTGCTGGATCTGCGCATCGCGGACCGCGCGGCTGGCAAGGCTCTACAAAAACCGTTTGATGAGGTCGGATTCCGAAAACGGATCGCCAACATGGTGCAGCAAGCTCCTTTAAGTCTCGATCGGTTGGCGGTTAATGGTGATCAAATCATGAAAGCGCTTGGTTTGCCACGGGGACCGCTCGTCGGAGAAATCCTGGAACAGCTTTTGGATCGCGTGTTGGCTGATCCAGAGCTAAATACTGAAAAAGCGCTGCTCGCGATGGCACGGACAATTGCTGAACGTGGCGCGATGGAGCATGGCGCATCCGATTGTGGCGCACAAGATTAGCTGCTATTAGCTTGCCGACTATTTCACTGAGCGCAGCAGAAGCCGCATCAAGGTACCTTCCCCCGCTTCACTGACGACTTCTATTTTGCCACGATGTACTTCAACAATGCTATGCTGTACAATGGACAGGCCCAGCCCTGTTCCGCCGGTTTTAGTGGTAAAGAACGGCTCAAAAATGCGCTCCCGTATTTCGGCCGGGACGCCAGGGCCGGTGTCACGTACGTCAACCTCCACAAATTCAGGGCTATCGTTCCGCAGCGCCACTTCAACATAGCCGCCTTTTGGCATAGCTTGTATGGCATTACGCACCAAATTAATCAGGGCTCTTAGCAGTGACTTCGGTTCAATCATGGCATCAAGAACTCGCGATTCCGCTTTGACTTCAATATGGACCCCGATCTCAGCAGCCAAATACTCCAGCTGACCAACAGCCATCTCCATAATTGGCAAGACCAGCGCCGGCCTGAGTGCTTTGGGTTGTGGTCGCCCCAGATAGAGAATATCTTCAAGAAATTCATCCAGTGCATCGACATATTTTTGGATTTTCAAAAACAGATCAGCAATTTTACGGGAATCATCAGTAGTTAAACCTAGTTGCGCAGCTGCCCTGATGGTACTGAGGGGATTGCGGATATCGTGCGCCGCCCTGACAATCAGGTCTCCGGTGGCTTCAACATGCCGCAAGTGATGCGCTTTGTTTTCCAGAGAGACGCGCTCCGAAATATCCCAGATAAAAAAGACCGTCCCGCAACACAGGGTGCTGGCAAAATACTTAGAAACCCATACTTCAAGACATTTAAGCGATTCGCCGGAGGCTATGGTCTCAATAAAGCTGACTGACGGTATCCTGTCGCTGCTAAAAGCATCAAAATCCTGCTCGCAAAAGTCTTTGAACAGTGTCGTGACTTTCAGCCCGACTATGTCACGGTCGTCGTCTATCAAGAGGTGGCGCTTGGCAGAGTCGGTTGTTTTTCTGACAATGCCTTTGTTGTCAACAACGATTACCCCAATGAACGGGTTGTGGTAAATGCCGTCAGTCAGAGACTGCGTGACATCTTCTTTATAGTGGTGGGCAAATTCTCTTGAGATCGAAAAGGCGGCTGCCTCTAAGAGAATAATCAGCCCGTTATCCTGACCATTACACGGAATGACCGCTCCCAACACTCCCAATAAGGCACTGGTACTCGCCTGGATCGGTGTTCCGATCGTGGTATAACAGTGCAGGTCCTCACAGCTATGTTCTGTGCCGGTAATGAGCACCGTCCCGGATGTCGCCAGTGCCTTTTCAATGCCATTGGTCCCGATGTGAGCCGCAGACCAGCTTGTTCCGAGGCCGTGCTTCTCCGCCAGTTTGTCCATTGATGGGCTGCGATGCATTAGTAGACACTTACCATCAATATCGGTGATAAATACGACATAATCCCTTTCTCCCAGAGTTGAGGCTAGATAAGAAAGATAAGGTTTAGCTGCCTGCAGCAAAGTTGCCAATCTCCTTTCCGGCTCCTCCATGCTATTCTGCATGATGATGAGAAGGATAAAAAACGCCGTCGACCTTATGTCAATGGCGTTAAAAATGGTGGAGCCAGAGGGAATCGAACCCTCGACCTCTTGAATGCCATTCAAGCGCTCTCCCAACTGAGCTATGGCCCCATTAAATGCGAATTAGCAAGAATGTGTGGAACGAACAAATCTAGTATACCAACAATGTCGAACATATGTCAACTTGTTTTATTTAGTATATGGCCAATTCACCGGTCACCAAATTCATTGAAAAGCTCAATGCTTTATGGTATCATATGCAAAATACCTGATTGGCGGCGTGACGATGATTTTAAAAGGCACATCGTGTCTTTGAACAGGCGTGGCATTGAATCGCTCCAGTTCCGATAACGATATTTCGTTGCGGGAATGGGGCTTCTTTATGAAAAGGAAGGTTTCATTATGGAAAAAGGAATGGTGTTTTAAATGAGAATAGAAACTAAGAGGTTAATTCTTCGCCCATTTACCGAAGACGACTCTGCGGCAGTCAGCCACAATAGCAGACAGCCGATTGTGGCGCATTTCATGTCGGATATGGTTATGAAAACCGAAGAGGATGCACTGGGATGGATTCGTTGGATTAACGGCGAGAAGTTTGATGCTACAATACCGTTCGTTGCGCTTGCGATAGAGCTAAAACACGCCCAAATATGTGTTGGCTTGATCGGTGTTGCTCCAAAGCGTGAAATAAATAACGAGATTGAAATTATGTTTGAGATAGCGGACGAATATCAAAACAACGGCTACGCTACCGAAGCGGGCAAGGCAATAATCTGGTGGGCATTTGAGCAAGCACGACAGAATGCTCTATCCGCCATCGTCAAGCCGGAGAACATAGCATCGCGCCGAGTTATTGAGAAGCTTGGATTTGTATACTGCGATACCCGTACACTTCCTTATGACGGAACGGACTGTGCTTTTGATTATTTCAAGCTTTATCACACGGAAGACCTGCCTAGTCCAGAATGAGACAAAGACCTATCCGAGTATAAAAAAGCCACAAGGTCATCTTGGCCTTGTGGTTCATCTTTTCTGGTGGAGGTAAGCGGGATCGAACCGCTGACCTCTTGAATGCCATTCAA
>DHDG01000030.1:20594-20765 GCA_002399265.1 Firmicutes bacterium UBA4882
CCCAGCTGAGCTATACCCCCACAATAACTATGCAACTGCCCAATAAGCCGAGTTCTGTGACCCGTTTCCGGGGCGGTAATCATCTGTCTACGATGCCAGTTACCTGGCACCTCCAGCGACCAACCCGAGAGAAGGACGGGCGCTCCTGTTTCCCTCCTATTTGGTCTTGCT
>DHDG01000026.1 GCA_002399265.1 Firmicutes bacterium UBA4882
AAACGGTTTACCAAGGTTCACCTCCTTTCGACCGTAAGCCCGCCTTGTGCGGAACGGTAAACTTAAATGATTTAATGTTATGTTAACTAATTCTGCTCCCCATTTTCATTTCCTGCTAGATAGTTCCCGGTATCTTGTGCCAGACAAATCAGGATTTTCCAACCGTTCTTAGTCCCTCACGGCCTGTCCCGACTCTTCACATTGGCAGATTGGCTAACGATATAGTTAACATAATCCCGTTTACATAACTCGGTTTACTAAATTCGAAATTGAATTTGGTTTTCCTGCTGCAAATCCCCACCAATTTTTGTATACCGGCCCCCAAACCGCGTGCTGCCATGAGCCCATGCCGCATGCCTCCATACACCAATGCCGCCCCGCCGCGTAAATAAAAAACCCGCCGATTACTTCAGCGGGGTACTTCTGTTTATTACTCCTTTGCGCCAAACCCGTCGCCCTTCCGATCCCATCGTTCTCCCATTGTTCTTTAGATCTTACTCACCTGGATCTGTTCCCATAAGGCCTCGACGTCGAGCAGACGCAGGCGTCCGGGCCTGGCAGCCAAGACATTGGCAATCACCGCGGCCATCGCAGTGCGGATCGTCTCCTGGGCGCCCCAGCGTCGGGACAACCCTACGGCAAAGCCAGCTGTCAAAGTATCTTCGCATCCTTCATAATTAACAACGTTCACAGCAGGCGGCTCGGCCCGATAGACATCCTGTCCCCAGGCAATCACTGCTCCGTTACTGCCTAAAGACAATGCCACGATTTCACTTCCGGTAAGGGAAATCCGCACGATCCCTTCCAACAGCTGATCGAAAGCACAATCCTGCATGCCCAGCCACGTTTCCAGGTCCGCACGCGAGATTACGATCAAATAGGGCTGCGCCTGCAATACTTCCTGGAGGATCACGCCTCCGGTATTGAGCACCGTCACCGCCCCTTGCTGTGCGGTCTGCCTGATTAGGCTGATATATGAATCATCAGGGCTGCTCCCAGCCGGCAAGGCACCAGAAAAGACGACCACTTCACCTTGATGTGATAATGACTTGATTTTATCTGAAACTCCAGTGACGGCGCTGGCATCTACTGCTAACCCGGGCTGACTAATCCGATATGTACGCTGCGTTTCCTGATCAAAGAGGGTTATATTTTGAGGCGTATCCCCATTGATCTGCACAAAATCATGCGCAACCTGATCCTCACTCAAAAGACTGCAGAGTAACTGGCCGGTCATTCCGCCGATCGTTCCGGTGACAACAGTCTTTTCCCCTAATTCGTTTGCCACACGGGTGGTGATAATTGCACCACCGGACGCCTGGTGGTCAGCTGCCAATGCGGTGATTGAAACAGCAGCCTCTGCACTCCGGCTTAGACCTTCAACATGATATCTGCTCTCAATACCAGAATTGAAACCAACAGTGACAATCACCCTTTGTCATCCTCTCCGATGCACTACGCCCCGCTGACGCTGGTAATCCGATCCGGGCCCGTCCCCAACCGCGCTGCGTCACCAAGGATGTACCGCTCAATTACCCAAGCCACCCCTTCCTCATCATTGGAAGGAGCGACCAGATCCGCTTCAACTTTCACTTGATCAAAAGAGTTGCCGACGGCAACTCCCAGTCCGGCGTACTTGATCATATCCAGATCATTGGGGGCGTCTCCAATAGCGACAGTGCGTTCACGGGGAACCCCCAGCTTCCTTGCCAGCTCCTCCAGAGCAACTCCCTTATTGACCCCGGAAGCGGTAAATTCCAGGAAATAAGGCCGCGATTTGGTAACATGCAACTCCGGATAACGGTCGCGATATTCCTCTGTCATAACATCGAGCACTTCCGGCAGTCCGATGATGAGAATCTTCGTCGGATTCGGTTCGCCCCGATGAAGCAGTTCATCAAATTTGGCAAAAGAGGGTTCTACGACCGTGTTGCGGCAATAATTGCGCGCCGCCTCATTGAACTCTTCAAGGTAGAGAGTGTCATTAATATAGATGTTAATATGGACCCCGCTCTTCTTCAGATCTGCCACCAGACGACGTGCCGTGGCGTTGGGTATCGGCCTCTCTCTGACAATGCGCCCGGAAGGCCATTCCGCAATCAGGGCGCCATTATAAGCAATGACCCCCGCCAGATAAGAGGCGTTGCCAGCCACCCTCATTATTGAACTAAGCATTCTTCCGGAGGCGAAGATAACTTTGATTCCGGCATCCGCGCAATCCTGCAGGGCTTTCTGGGTGCGCGATGTTATTATGGTATCACGTGACAGCAATGTCCCATCGAGATCCATTGCCACCAGCTGATAAAATGGCATGCTGCTCCTCCATTGCTAAACTAAGGTCAATAGCGCATCAATAGCGCCAGCGCCGCGCAGGTCGCGTCGGTATAACTCACCACTGCGGCTACAAGTACTAGTTCGGTTCTAAAAGTGTTTTTCCTGCCCCAACATTAAACCCCTCCCCCTTATGGTCCAGGCCCAGGGGGGAGGGGTTAAGGCAGGTGGATCATTGTCTTTCAGCTAATCTCTTTCTTCTCAAGCCGGAATAATGACCGCACGATCCGGCTGATGAGCAGAATGAAGAGCGAGGCCAGAAGTGCGCCCCAAAACCCCGATATCTCAAAACCCGGCAATAATCCGGCGCTGAGCATCAGCATCCAGGCATTAATACAAAGCGAGAAGATACCCATCGTAATCAGGCTGAAGGGCAGTGCGATCAAGTACAGCACCGGCTTGAGGGTGACGTCGACAACCATCATAATCAGCGCTGCCGGTACCGCCAGACTGGGTTCCGCAAAACGCACCACTTCCGGGGCTACATTGGCAACCACCAGTAGGCCCAGTAAATAGCCCGCCCAGCGTATAATCCATCTTCTCAGCACCATTTCGCGGCCCCCCTTTCTACAGAAATTATCTTAGTTACCAAAAAGATCAGCAACTCCAAGTACGATCAAAATAACAGGCCAGAGTTTCTTAAGGTCCCACGGAATCACATTAAAATTGATCAGTAAAAAGAACACTCCCAGTAAAATCAGAATCAACGCTCCGCCAAAACGCTTCCGCAACGCCATACCAACAACCTCCTGCAATTATCTTTAAGCGACTGGGTCACCAAATGGGGATCAAACCATCCGGATGCATACCGCTGTACCGTGCGCTTCTTGCACCTCAACTAGTACGAAACTGCCAAATCCTCGCACATCCTCAATCGTCGCAAAGACCGCTTCAACCACGCTTCTGATTTCTATTCCACGGATGTTCAGCAGCTTTCTTGCAGTGCGCGGCATCAGCAGGCTAAGTAAATAGATCAGATCAGCGGTCGCCTCGACAGCATCACCCAATACGAAAATCGGAATTGGGATTTTGATCTTTTTTCGCGAATCCGAATCATTGATGTCAATGATCATAAAGTTAGATCGGCGCATTGCCATCACTCCGTCAATACATGATTAGTCGATATGGCATGATTACTCGATATAGATCGATACCTTGTCGCCATCCGCTTCATCAATATCGACCAGATGCCCGTCACTGGTCCCCTCGCTCATGGCATCCAGAATCCCCTCGATATCAAGATTTGCCAGATCAATCTCTTGATCATCAAGCTTGTCTTTGACATCGCGCGGTATCAGGCTGGTGAGTTTGCCCAAGCTCCTCAGGAGGCCGAGCGGAACATTCACGTTGACTCTCGAGCCGTCCTCTTCTTCAATCCGTATCCGCAACATACGGCCTTGACCGCCGCTGCCGCCTGCCGGCCGGTTTTTCCGGGAATCAGCATTGTAGGAATCTGGCGCATTTCCAGCTGCCCGTCCGGCTTCGGCGTCTCGATCGCTTTCCAGAGCTTCTAAAAGGCGCACTCCTTCTTCGCTGGAGATCTTGCCCTGACTAACCATTTCAAGTATTTTTAAGCGTTCTTCATTCATGGCGCACACTCCTCTTATAAAATCTTGTTAATTATATCCCGGCACTAAGCCCTTCCCTTCACCAGGCACTTACTGTTTGAGCGACAATAACTTGATCGAGCCGTTCGAAGTCCTCAGTTCCAGTTCACTGGACTGCCCTTGCCCGGGCCGGCTGGCCCTAATCCGTTTGTGGCCTCCGCTGGGGGCGGAATTCCGTTCGTGATAAGTCAAATTGTCGAGGTCTAGATCGATTGAGCCCCAGTTACTCTTGGCATCAATCATGCATGGCCATGAATCGGGAATACCCAGCGTGATGCGACCATTCGTGGTCTTCAGTCGATAAATGCCTCCCGGCACACCGTTCAGATCCAGCTCGATTCGACCATTAACAGTGGCGGCGTCGCAGCCGTTAGCCCTCAAATTGCCGCTGATTCGGCCGTTTGTGGAGTGGAAGCGCAAAGTTTCCCCCTTTAGGTTCGCAATCAGAATTTTCCCGTTCGTGGTCGCGATATCGCCTGCCAGGGCTTCGATATCATTAATATGAATATTGCCATTGGTTGTCTTGATCAATAGCTTATACTGGCGATCCTTTGGTACTTTTAAATTAATACTGGAGGACGCCCAGTTCTGATCCCGCGCCACTAATGAGCAATGTAGCGGATCGATCTTTGTTAGAATCAATTGTTTGGCACGTTCTTTGGCTTCTCCTTCGCTGCCGCCCCGGACAGACTTATGTATCTCAGCCCGCAGTCCGGACCCGTCCCAGCTGGAGATGGATAGGTTGCCGTTAAGGCCTCGCAACTCCACTTCAAGGATACCTTCTTGAGTCCCGAACGACTCCGAGGTAATGGTGTCATCAAATTGATAGTTCGAGCCAAAGAACCAGTTTCCCAAAGAGAAGCCGAAGCTGCGCTGCTCCATTTCTTCGCCTAACCGCGAGAATTTATCGCTCAGCCTTTCGCCAAGTTCTTCGGCAGCCTGCCCGACTCTTTCGCCAAAATCCTCCATGCGCTGGCTGAATTCATCCCAGGTGTCTCCCGATACGCCTTGACGGGTGCCGCGATCCCATTGTTCGCGGTTTTCGCTGTCTCTGTCCACATCATCGGTTGTCACATGAGCTTGGGGAGGAATCGTGACTACTACTCTTTCGGTATGCTCCTCCATGGCCTCAAATAGTGCAGCCGCCTCTTCGCTGGTAATCTTACCTTCTTCCAGCATCTTGAGGATCATTAGGCGTTCTTCTTCCACGCCGCTCTCCCTCCTTCGATATGTTCTTAATGTGCTATTCTTGATTCTTTAGCATCTTAATCGCCTCTTCGGGCGTCATTTCACCTTTGGCCAGGGAATCCAGTACTTGCTTGCGTTTATTGGCCGCCTCAGTATCGTCAACGAGGCGTTCGACTTTGTAGCCTAATGCTTCAATCAGACTATCGAGGCGTCCGCGCACCGTGGGGTACGAAATCCCTAGTTCCTTTTCGACTTCCTTGATATTGCCTCGGCACTTTATAAACACCTCAGCAAACGTCCTTTGTTCATTGTTCAGTTGACAAAATCGGCACCCGGTAAACTGTCCTTCCAGGGTGATGCCACATCTCTCACAGCCCAGCTTGGTGATTTTCAGGGGATTATCACATATTGGGCAACGTCCCACCATCTTTGTTTGCATTCGAAACAGCCCCTCCTTTGCTGCATACTCGGACTCGGCAAATCGGACTACTACCTTGGCTTAACATCATTATAAGAAAGGTGTTAGTAAAAGTCAACCTCGAAATTAACATCTTTAACATGGAAATTAATTATTTTTATTTTGGCGAACATCAATGTGGTCTCGCGGCCACGTAACCTTACTTAGCACCTACACTTGTTGCTTGATTACCATTGCCAGGTCCGCAACTATAACTACTTCACGCGGCGCCTATTTTGCGCCGACAATGTCCTTGATGGTTTCCGCAAGGTCACGGCTAATGCCCGGGACTTCCTGCAGTTCCTCAACCGTAGCCTGGCGCACCCCGCGCAACGATCCAAATTTCTTGATAAGCGCTTTCTTACGGGTCGGCCCGATGCCGGGCACCGTGTCAAGTAGCGACTGGGTGGTGCGTTTGTCGCGTAATTTGCGGTGATAAGTGATCGCGAAACGGTGCGCTTCATCGCGAACTTGCTGCAGCAAATGCAGCGCCGCCGAATCGCGTGGCAGAATATACGGCTCGGAAATCCCGGGGCGAAAGACTTCTTCTTCCCTTTCGGCAAGGCCGAGCGTCTCCAGATGTCCCAGACCCAATTCTTCCATGACGGCGCGGGCGGCGCTCAGCTGGCCTTTGCCGCCGTCAATCACTACCAGATTCGGAAAGCGGGCAAATTTGCCTTCCAGTGCCAGCACGGCATCGTTTCGTTCCTCAAGCCCGCGTTTGAACCGCCGTCCGACTACTTCCTGCATGGACGCGAAGTCATTGGGTCCTTCTACGGTACGGATCCGAAACCTCCGGTATTGGTCGGGGCGGGCGATTCCGTCTTCAAAGACCACCATCGAAGCCACGGTTTCGTTCCCCTGAAAGTTGGAAATATCATAAGCCTCAATGCGATCCGGCCGGACTCCCAGACCCAGTATTTTCTGCAGATCCTCAAGGGCCTGCCCGTTTTCGCGTTCCTGCTGCTCACGCTGAATGCGCGCCTGACTCAGCAACTCGGCCGCGTTTTCCTGTGCCAGATGCATCAATTCCTTTTTCTCACCACGCTGTGGCACGCTTAGATTAATCGCCCCTTTGCGGAGGGAGCGCAGCCATTCCGCTACAGTTTCTTCACCCTCAAAATGGCAGGGGATGAGGATCGTTCTGGGAATGAGGGCGACTTCAGAATAATACTGACTGATAAAGGCTTGCGTCAACTCTTCCTGAGTTGTCTCGGAGCCTTCTGTCATTAGGAAATGCTCCCGCCCGATCAGTTTCCCGCCACGGATTTGGAAAACCTGGACGATGCTAAAAGTGCGCTCGGACGCGGAAGCGATGACATCCAAATCCTCCATCGCGGTGGAGACAATTTTCTGTTTCTCGATTACTTTGCGCACCGCCTGTAGCCTGTCGCGATAAGCTGCGGCACGCTCAAACGCCAGCGCTTCCGACGCCTCGTTCATCGCCTTTTCCAGCTTCTTTTCCACTTCCTCCTGGCGACCTTCCAAGAACATGATAATCTGATGGATCACATCATGATACGCCTCCTGCGAGACCGCTCCGATACAAGGTGCCAGACAGCGGTTGATATGGTAGTTCAAGCAGGCGCGTTCCTCCCGTCCCGGTACAATTTCCCTCTTACAGTTTCTCACCGGGAAAATGCGGCGAATTAGCGCAATGGTATCCCTGACCGCCTGCGAATCGGTATACGGCCCAAAATAGCGCGAACCATCCTTCTTGGCCCGGCGGACAATCAAAATCCTGGGATAATCCTCTTCCAGAGTGATCCTGATAAAGGGATACTGCTTATCATCGCGCAGCCGTACATTATAGCGCGGCCGATGCTTCTTGATCAGATTATTCTCAAGGATCAAGGCTTCTACTTCGCTGTCTGTGACGATATATTCCAGCGCTTCGATCTGCGCAATCATGGACTCAATACGCTTCCCCGGGTTGCGTGATGCCTGAAAATACTGCCGGACGCGGTTGCGCAAAGAGAGCGCTTTGCCGACATAGATAATGCGCCCTTCCACATTTTTCATCAGATAAACCCCTGGCTTGGCCGGTATTTTCTTCAACTCTTCTGCGGTAACCATCGCATCAACCTCCGATCCGATTGGGGACAGACTTATTTTGATCACTCATTCTTTTTTAGCGTCCCCATTCCTTTTTAAGCACATATAAACGAGCTCAAAATGCACTCGCACAACAATACCAAAAGGCTGCCCCACCGGACAGCCTTTCTGATTTGGCTAACCTGTAAAATTACTTTGTGGCGGCGGCGGCGGCGGTCGTGGTCGCCGTAGCTGTCCCCGCATCAGGAAGCACCTTGCGCAAAAACCGCCCGGTATGTGAGGCCTCTACTTGCGCCACCTCTTCCGGAGTTCCGCAAGCCACCACTGTGCCGCCGCGTTCCCCTCCCTCCGGACCGAGATCAATGATATAGTCAGCTTGCTTAATAACGTCGAGATTGTGCTCAATAATCACCATGGTTGAACCGGCGTCCACCAAAGCCTGTAGCACTTCCAGCAACTTTTGGACGTCCGCGAAATGCAGCCCCGTAGTCGGTTCATCTAGAATATAGATCGTGCCGCCATTACTGCGCCGCGACAATTCGGTGGCCAGTTTGACACGCTGGGCTTCGCCACCCGAAAGTGTCGTAGCCGGTTGCCCTAGCTGCACATAGCCCAAGCCTACATCAAAGATCGTCTGAATCTTACGATGGATCTTCGGGATATTCTGGAAAAACTCCAGGGCATCCTCCACTCTCATTTCCAAAACGTCCGCAATGTTCTTCCCTTTATACTTCACTTCCAGTGTTTCACGATTATAACGCTTGCCTTTGCAGACCTCGCAAGGGACATAGACGTCTGGCAGGAAATGCATTTCGATTTTGATAATACCGTCTCCGCGACAAGCCTCGCAACGACCGCCCTTCACATTAAAGCTAAAGCGGCCGGCTGTATAGCCGCGTGTCTTCGCCTCTACAGTCTGTGCAAAAACCTCACGAATGTTATCGAACACCCCGGTATAAGTGGCCGGATTGGAGCGCGGCGTCCTACCAATCGGCGACTGATTGATATCAATCACCTTGTCAAGCTTACGCCACCCGATCAGATCGTCATGTTCACCCGGTTTGCGGTTAGCGCGGTTCAAATCACGCGCCAGCCGTTGATAAAGAATCTGATTAATCAAGGTACTCTTGCCGGACCCCGAAACCCCAGTCACGCAGGTCATCAAACCTAATGGTATCTTAACATCAATGTTCTTCAAATTATGCTCCCGGGCACCCTTAATTTCCAAATAACCCTTCTGCGCGATGCGGCGCTGCGATGGCACCGGAATGCGGCGCTTCCCTGATAAATATTGCCCGGTAATGGAGGCTTCGCAGGCTTTGATTTCGTCAATCGTACCGGCCGCCACCACTTCTCCGCCATGGGTACCGGCGCCCGGCCCAATATCAATGATATAATCGGAATACTCCATTGTTTCTTGATCATGTTCGACGACAATCACGGTGTTGCCCAAATCACGCAAGCCATGCAAAGAATTGATCAGGCGGATATTGTCACGTTGGTGCAACCCGATGCTCGGCTCATCCAGAATATATAGCACGCCCACCAGACTGGAACCGATCTGCGTCGCCAGTCTGATACGCTGTGCCTCTCCGCCTGACAGTGTGCCAGCCATGCGGTCCAATGTTAGGTAATCAAGTCCCACATTAATCAAGAAGCCCAGCCGCTCGTTAATTTCTTTCAGTATCTGGCGAGCAATAAAACGCTCCCGCTCACTCAATTTCAACCCCGCGAAGAATTCCTGGCAACCAATAATCGACAGCGCGCTGGTATCCCTAATTGATAAACCGCCAATCTTTACCGCCAGGCTCTCCGGACGTAGCCGCGCGCCACCACAGTCCTGGCAGGGCTTAGTATCCATATACTTCTCAATCTCAGCTCTCATCCATTCCGACTGCGTCTGGTGGTAGCGGCGCTCCAAATTCGGAATGATGCCTTCAAAACGATTGTTCTGTTCCCATTTGCGCTCATCATTCTCGTAGATGACATGCACCTTTTCTTTCCCAGTGCCATATAAGATGGGCTGCAATTGTTCCATGGTATACTCGCCGAGCGGCTTCGAGGAATCTAGTCCACAATGGCTACAAACCGCCTGCAACATCTGCGCCGAAAAAGAGCTCGGATCCGAACTCCATGGTAAAATCCCGCCATCATCAATTGAGCGCTCGCCATCGATCACCCGTTCCGGGTCGATTTCCATTTTGAAGCCCAGACCAGCGCAGGCGGGGCAAGCACCATACGGGTTGTTAAACGAAAACATACGCGGAGTGATCTCTTCGAAACTAACGCCGCAATCCGGGCAGGCAAAGCTCTCTGAGAAAATGATCGGTTCGCCGCCAATGACGTCAATGACCACGATGCCCTTAGCCAGCTGTAGCGCTGTTTCCAAAGAATCCGCCAGACGCGAGGCAATCTCCGATTTCACAACCAGGCGATCGATGACGACATCAATCTCATGCTTCTTCTGCTTCTCCAGCTTGATTTCATCAGTCAGCTCATGCATTGCGCCGTTGACAATGACACGCACATAGCCGTCTTTGCGCAAATCCTCCAAGAGCTTCTGAAATTCGCCCTTGCGGCCACGCACCACCGGCGCCAGCACCTGAATCTTGGTGCCTTCCGGCATGGTGAGGACCTGATCGACCATCTGCTCCACGGTCTGCGAGCGAATGGGCTTCCCACACTCCGGACAATGCGGAATCCCGATACGCGCGAACAGCAGTCTCATATAGTCATAGATTTCGGTCACCGTTCCAACAGTGGAGCGCGGGTTATTATTCGTCGTCTTCTGATTAATCGCAATCGACGGCGAGAGGCCGGAGATGTAATCCACATCCGGCTTGTCCATTTGTCCCAGAAATTGCCGCGCATACGATGAAAGAGACTCAATATAGCGTCTCTGGCCTTCGGCGTAGATGGTATCAAACGCCAGTGATGACTTTCCGGAACCCGAGAGGCCGGTCACAACGACCATCTTATCGCGTGGTATCTCGATATCAATATTTTTGAGATTGTGCTCCCGGGCCCCACGCAAGATAATTTTATCTTTATTCATGATAATGCATTAACCCCCAAATCGCTAGCTGCGTTGCCTGCTGCGTCGCTCGCCCCATCACAAGCTGCGTTACTCGCTGCGTCATTGGATATGTCACTGCCTAGGCCCGCTCTTCTTGCGGCCCCGCGCACTCGTCGCACGCCCTGCTCGTCCTGCACTCGTCGCACCACCTGCGCTCGAAGCGCTCGTCATCCGCGTCCCAGTCGTGCCCACAGTCCCGCGTGCGGCAGCCGGACGAATCTTTTCATCCGTAGACGGAAGCAGCTTCTGCCATTCGAGCATCTCGTCCCGTAACTTAGCGGCACGTTCGAAATCCAAATCCTTGGCAGCTGCCAGCATCTCTTCTTCCAGCCTGTTGACAACCACCTGAATCTCTTCCCAAGTCATGCCGGGCTTTGAAGTAACCTCATAGGCCACTTTCTCTTCAGCGGCTTCCGTGGCCTGGATAATCGCCCGCACTTCCTTATGGATGCTTTCCGGAGTAATGCCGTGCTTTACATTATAATCTGTCTGCTTGCGCCGCCGGCGCTCGGTCTCGCTTATAGCTTTTCGCATCGAATCCGTAATACGATCAGCATACATAATTACTAATCCCTGAACATTGCGGGCCGCTCTGCCAATTGTCTGAATCAGTGACGTTTCCGAGCGCAGAAACCCTTCTCTGTCAGCGTCCAGAATGGCCACCAAAGACACTTCCGGCAGATCGAGCCCTTCCCGCAACAGGTTGATCCCGACCAGCACGTCGAACTTGCCCAG
>DHDG01000070.1:0-351 GCA_002399265.1 Firmicutes bacterium UBA4882
CATTATGAAAAAATGCTGTCTGGCAATGCCGGTCAGCTTGACAATCTTGTCGCGGCCTGGCAGGCGACCAAGAACCCCCAGTACCGGGAAATCGCTGAAGCTACCATTCATTATGTGCTGAACACGCTGTCGGTGGCGGGAGAAGCGGGAGAAGCGGAAGGCGGGGAGAACATCGGCTTTGCTGGCAGCCAGGATGCTGATGAAGCATACTTTCAGGCGGACGCGGCCCAGCGTCGCGCCCTCAGCCGCCCCTATGTCGATGATACCATCCACGCCAGCTGGAACGGGCAGTTTTGCCAAGCGCTGATTAACGCCGGCTTGGCTTTTGGCGACTACCGGCTGGTCGAAAAA
>DHDG01000070.1:519-14757 GCA_002399265.1 Firmicutes bacterium UBA4882
GAACAGATGACCGCGGCCAATGGTGCGATCTTTCATTATTTTCGGGATGGCCAGCGCAGTGCACTGCAAGGTCTCTTGGAAGACCAGGCCGCCATGGGCGCAGCGTACTTGGCTGCTTTTGAAGCTTCCGGCGACCGCCGGTTTTTGGCGGCGGCCAAAAAGAGCGCCGTCTTTATGACCGATGCCCTGGAGGACAGCCAATCCGGCGGTTTCTATGACATGCCCCATGATCCGGACGCCATCGGAGCACTGAGCCAGAGTGAAAAGCCATTCGCCGCCAATGTTGCGGCCGCGCGCTTTCTAATCAGGCTCGCCGGGCATCTGGCGGATGACTGGTACCTGCGCGAGGCCGAGCGCGCCCTGCAATGGTTTGCTGCGACATATCGCCACTGGGGTTATCAGGCGGCGGGTTACGGCTTGGCTGTCCATGAACTGCAAACCCAGCCGCTGC
Source organism: Firmicutes bacterium UBA4882 (assembly GCA_002399265.1). Classification (GTDB taxonomy): domain Bacteria; phylum Bacillota; class UBA4882; order UBA4882; family UBA4882; genus UBA4882. The sequence goes on from DHDG01000070.1 coordinate 971, forward strand.
GCGTGGCGATCATTGGTAAAACGCCCGCGGATCGGCTGCCGTTTCTCACCGCCGCACGGGTGCGCGCCACCGGAGCGCAACCAGTGATCGCGCATCAGCTCAATCCTGAGGAAGAGAGTGAGTGGGGCGATTTGTGCTTTCCGGATCAACCGCTGCCAGCCGCCTACATCTGTCGTCACGGCGCTTGCCACGGCCCACTGTTAACCCCCGATGCCGTGGCAGATCAACTACTCCATCCCGGTGTGGCGCATCTTTCTTGAAAAAAGCATTTCTTTCAGAGGTCCTTGAAAGGAACAGGCTACCACAAATAGAATATTACTAGCAATGAAATAGGGAGGGGGCCTTTTAATGAGGCGTTCGGTAGTCGGCCCGCTGTTTCTGATTTTGCTGGGCACGATTCTGTTAATGAATAACTTTGATCTGATCCCCTGGTCAATCTGGCCGCGGTTGCTGAAACTATGGCCGCTGGTATTGGTTTTTATCGGTATTAGTTTGGTGCTCTCGCATGTTGAATCCGGAAAGTATCACAAAATCGGTCAATGGTTGCTGGGCGGGCTGATTATTGTCACGATCGCGCTTGTGATCGCCTTCCCCCAATCGGTTACCAAAATTACTAATGTGGAGCCAATGAATATGGTTAAAAAGAGTTTTTCAGAACCGATCGGCAGTCTTAAAGAAGCGGATGTTCTGCTGGAAATTGGCAGCGGCACTGCGACTGTGAGCGGTAACGGGTGGGAGTTAATCGCCATCGATGCCCAATATAATCAAGCAAAAGGTGACTTTGTGCTGGAACGGGTGGGCGGTTCCGACTCTGGCACGGTGCGCTATTATCGGAATGATTCCGTCAAAATTTTCTCCGGGATCGACTTTACCAGGGAAGAGCATAACATTGTTTTGGGGAATATTCCGATGGACCTGAACCTGGATCTCGGTTCCGGTGAGATCCGTTTTACCCCGGACGGCACCAGCCTGCAGAATATGATGCTCGATGTGGGCAGCGGTTTTATTGAGATCAATGCCGAAAATATGGGCATGAACCCGGTGGAATGCCATCAACTGAAGGTGGATATCGGTTCGGGGCGGATCACCGCTTATGGCTTTGGCAATCTCAATGCGCGCCGGTTTGAAATTGAGGTCGGATCTGGCGTGGGGCATTTTGAGACGGATGTCTTCCCGAAAGGACTGGTAAGTGGCAATCTGGATCTCAGTTCCGGCGTGATCCGCCTGGTGTTGCCGCGGACAGTCGGGATTAAGGTGCAAGGTTCTGTCGGCTCAGGTGGGGTGGTCATTGGCGGTCATCGTTACGACGACGATTATTTTGATGATCACGGCACGTATGTCTCTGATAATTACGAGACTGCTACCAGCCAGTTCGATCTCAGAGTGGACATCGGTTCCGGACGTGTCGAGATTGATCTGATCTAAAGCTAAAAGGCGCGCTATACGAGTGATAAAGCCGAAAACTGTAACCCGGTTTTCGGCTTTATATAAATATTCTGGGAAGAGGGGAGGTGGACTAATGGCAAAAACGGAAGAGCCTAGACAGAAAGGCCCAAAACAAAAAGGTCTCATGAGTGGTTGGCCGCTGTGGCTGGGATTACCCTCTATATTGGTCATCCTGTTTATTTTATCCGGAATTATTGCGGGGTCCAGTCCGGAAAGCAAATACGTACTGCGCACCACTGAGACAAAACACTTTGCCTTCAGTTACGAAGAACAGCGTCTGGCGTTGGATCTTGTGGCACAATTAGGTGCCCGGTATGACGAGGTCTATCGTTTTGGCTCGCTGACGCTCGGAGCTGACCCGGATTTGTTGTCCTCCATGGGTCTGCGCATTCGTTATTACTTAGGTGCCAGTGCCAGTGACCTGCAATACCGGGAGTGGATGCGGCAATATGGCGATGTATTGTTGGTTGACCAAGCGAATCCCAGGGTGGCGGTGGACCAGACGATGTATAACATCGTGAACGCTCGTATCGGGCAGGCGACACCTTTTTTGATTCTCAGTACTGCTGATTATCTAGCCGACCTGTATGAGCAGCGCAATCCGCATCAGGGTGCGGCCATTTTGCAGCATGTTGTGCCAGAGCGTAGGATCGCCGGGATTATTGAAGAGAAATCTTTTATGGGTGATCAAGCGGTTAATCGGGTGCTGGCCCAGTCTTTTATGGGTTACCTCGTGGAGCAGTACGGATGGTCTGCATTAATCCAGTGGTACCGCGGCACAACCTTCTTCACCTGGGTGGCGGAGGAAGAATTCGAAAAGGCCTTTGGCAAGCCGATCGCCGCCGTTGAGGAAGACTGGCATCAGATGCTGGCGGCGGGTGCTGCGGGGACGACAGGTGTCGAGGAAGGCGCAGACGTCACAGGCATTGCAGTGGCGGACGTTACCGGTGCGGAAGACTACGCCGCGCTCTTGCGCCAACAGGATTATTTAATGGCCGCGATTGGCCAGGCCGAAGGCCCCATCACTGATGAACGCATTCACTGGCAACTGGAAAAGGGGCAGCTTGCGCTGCGGAATCTCGCAATGGATCATGCCCGGGATTTCTTCGGGCAGGTTGATCAACTGCTAACGCGTCATCAGCGCCTTGCCGCGCTGAAAAGCAAAGCGCCGCTGCTGCTTTTGATCGTGGCGCTGGTCGCAGCCCTAATCTTGCTTTATTTGTATTTGGCGAAGCGCCACCAGATTAAGCAGATGTTCCAGCAAGGGCGCGCGGGAACATGGCCGGAGGTATTGAGTAAGACGCATAGGGAATAGGGAACGTAAAGCCGGGGGTCCGATGAGGGCGTCCGGCTTTTTTGTGGTTTATTCCGTCATCCAGAGGCAGTGCGGGCACCATCCGATGGTTGCAGGCCGCCGCGGGTTAATTCCCAGGTCTCGGATGTGCGGCTCGTATTGCCGTGCGCCCGGCCCGTGTACTCGGTGTTAATCTCTTGCATTGTAATACGCGCTTGCGTATGATTTGAGTCACCGCAGTATTTCTGCATTGAGACCCCTACCGCTTTATCATATGCTTCGTGGCGGGAAAGGCTACGTTGACCCGGTTGGCAAAGCTTTTCGTGGACTAACGCATCCGGTTTTTATTTCACCAAATTATTGAGACCGACAGTTCCTGACGGTTTCGAATGATATAAGCATAGTAGTAGCTCCCCGACAAGACACATTAGCAATAGCAGGAAATTACGTAGTATTTTGGCAAACTGTGTACTTTCTAATTGCCAAATTCGACACGGGACACTAAAATAGGAACCGCAATAATGGAACGTAAAGGCCGGATGTCTTGTTTGGGGTATCCGAATTTTTGCGGTCTTTGTGCGGGCAGGTAGTATTGCAACAACTAGTCTAGTTCGCCTGAAACGGTGAAGGATAAAGCTGGAATTGGGAGAATTTTTAAGTAAAGGTTTAATTTTGGTTTACCTTGAAATATCAGGATAGAGACAAATAATCGCCCAATTTGCTTTGGCTTTTCTGAGTCCGTCAGTATATGACGGTTTTCAGGTATAGAACTAAATAAGGGCTAACGGTATTACGGGTAATTGCAGCAGAGTTGAATGTTGAAATGGCATGATTGGAGGTATGGGAGTGGTATATAACTCATATGATCAGTTTTTCCAGACAGCTACCAAGCTACAGCCCTATGATTACCAGCGTCGCCTTGCTACTACCGTTGATTTCCCAAAACTGATAAACGTACCAACCGGTGCAGGCAAAACAGCATCTGCTGTGTTGGGTTGGCTGTGGCGCAGAATGGGCGGCATGGGATCCGAAGTGCAGCAGAAGACACCACGTCGGTTAATTTACTGCTTACCTATGCGTACACTGGTTGAACAGACATATAGCAACGTGCAGTATTATTTGCAGAACCTTAGTCTCCAGTCAGCCAATCCTGATCAGCCTGGCTATATAGGCTTATGCACCATTATGGGAGGCAGCAATAGCGACGACTGGGTACTGTACCCGGAAAGCGATGCGATAATCATTGGAACGCAAGATATGCTTTTGTCACGGGCACTTAATCGAGGTTATGGGACAAGCCGTTTTCAGTGGCCTTTCCTTTTCGGACTTATTAATAACGACTGTCTCTGGGTTATTGATGAGATTCAGCTCATGGGTTCCGGGTTAGCGACTAGTGCACAGTTGGAGGCATTCAGGAAAAGCTTTGGAGTACGCGGCTCCGCACAGACTATATGGATGTCTGCCACAGCAGAGCCGGCATGGCTAAAAACTGTCGATCATTCCATCCCCTATTCAGAGGACGTATTGACGTTATCCGATTCGGATCGCTCCGGGTCATTGTCGCAGAGATTGTCTGCCAATAAAATACTGCAGCGATGCCCAGTTTCTCTTGAAGGGAGCAAAGAAAAAGCTCTTCCGAAAAATGCCGCCAAACTGACTTATGAAGTAATCAGCCACCATGTACCAGGTACATTGACCTTGGTTATCATTAACTCCGTTAAAAAGGCTAAGGCTGTCTTCGAAGCGCTTCAGGCGAATAAGGAAAAGGGCCAAATAAAAGCAGAAATCATGCTGGTCCATTCGCGATTTCGAGCTTACGAACGCAAATGCCTAAATGAGCAGCTGACTCAGAATATAGACTCTGACGGGCCTGGCCTTATCGCAGTAACGACTCAGGTTGTGGAGGCTGGCGTTGATATATCGGCACGTACACTGTACACGGAGTTGGCTCCATGGGCGAGTGTTGTGCAACGCCTGGGAAGGCTAAACCGATTTGGAAAATACCCTCGTGCAGAGGCTTGGTGGATTGATGTTTCAGATAAAGACGAATTGCCATACACGAGAGAAGAACTGGCGACTGCTCGTGACATTCTAATGGATTTGGAAGGCCAATCAGTTGCCCCGAACGATCTTCCTTCTGTAAATCTACCTTACGACCCCAGAAATGTGATCAGGAAACGTGACCTCCTGGAATTGTTTGACACAGCGTCGGATCTTTCGGGCAACGACATAGATGTATCACGGTTTATTCGTGATGGAGAAGAAATGGATGTACATATCTTTTGGAGGGACTGGGATTCAGAGTTGCCGACTCAGGCTCTCGGGGTTCCATTGAGAGAAGAACTCTGCCCGGTATCTGTTTGTGATGCTAAAGAATTCATCGAGAAAAATGATTGTCGCCTGTATTGCTGGGACCATCTGGATAAACGCTGGCAAGCGGTTCGTTCATATGAAATATATCCCGGGCAGGTCCTTTTGGCAAAAGCAATTGCGGGTGGGTATGATTCAAAGGTAGGATGGAATGCCGATAGCCTGGAAGCGGTAAAGATCATCGAGACAGCCGAGAATCAAAAAGCAGAACAAGGTATTGGGGACGATTTTAGTGCTCTCGACAGCGGAGTATGGCTTACCATTGCTGAACATTCCGATCATGTTGCGGCATTGCTCGAAATTCTGCTGAAAGAACTCGAACCTTTTCTGCAGCCGGGCGAAGCGAAAAGTCTCAGGCTGGCGGCACGTTATCATGACGCCGGAAAAAGTCACGAAATCTTTCAGGACACAATGCTGCGTGGCTTAAGTCATGAAGAAAAGGCAGAAAGGCAAAAACAGGTATGGGCTAAACGCAAAGGAGGTTCGCGCCATCATCAAAGACCATACTTTCGTCATGAACTAGCAAGCGCTTTGGCCGTAATCGCAAAAGGACTGGACGATTTGACCGCATATCTCTGTGCAGCGCATCATGGGAAAGTACGGCTTTCATTACGTTCATTACCGAAAGAAAAAGCACCTGATAAACCCGGAATGCGTTACGCCTTTGGGGTTTGGGAAGGAGATATAATTCCTAATCAAGCCCTCCAAGTTGATCTTGGCGATGGAACCACCCTGCAGTCAATTCCGATGCAGCTTGACATTATGGAGTTGGGGCTAACTCAGAGTAATCAGAAATCGTGGACTGAAAGGATGCTAGCGCTTCGCAATCTGTCTGAGATGGGACCGTTTCGCATGGCATATCTTGAGGCGCTTATTGCAGCATGTGATCGGCGCGCCAGCGCTGCTGAAGAGGAGGGGGCGATCTGATGCTCAAAGAAACGCTGGAGCTCAAAGGATGTCAAACTGAACCTTTTTCAAACTACTTGAAGTCTTTGGGAGTTTTACGCCTTGTAGCAGAACAAAAAGATCCTGGCGTCCGCGGCTATTGGAAAGACGATACATTTTGCCTACAGACATCTTTCAAAGAAGATGAATTGCTGACTTTTTTTAGGGATGAGTATAAGCCTACACCCATTCTGGACCCATGGAACGGTGGATCTGGATTCTGGGATAAGACGACTGCAAACGATACATTGGTAAAGGTGGCAGAAAGCAATATTCCGCGCTTGGCTCCATATCGCGAAGCAATAGAAGGCGTCTGGGAAGTATTAAAGACTCTCGGACTGACAAAAAAGCCGTCAAAAGCGGAGAAGCTTGACATTTTACGGCTTTGTAGAAACCATCTTTCCGACAGCGCAGTCGAATGGCTCGATACTGCATATGCTCTTTCTTCGGATAAACCCAGGTATGCGCCGATCCTAGGGACAGGAGGTAATGACGGTAAACTGGATTTCGCCAATAACTTCATGCAGCATGTCCTCCGGGTTATTCCAGAAGGCATAAACGATACTGGCAAAGTAAAAAGTGCAAATGGGCAGCTACAGTCAATCCAGCAGCTGAAGGCAGCCATTTATGGAGGTGAAGCTGTTCTTACTGATTCGGCAATAGGACAGTTTTTCCCCGGGGGCGTAGGTGGTCCAAATGGTTTGCAGGGTTTCGAGGCACCTTCTCTTGTCAACTCATGGGACTTTATTTTCATGATCGAAGGAGCGTTATTCTTCTGCGGTTCGGTTTCCCGCCGTCTTAAGGCAAGCAGACAAAGCACAGCCGCTTTCCCATTTACAGTCGCAGCATCGGCGGCAGGTTGGGGTACTTTGGTAGAATCAGGAGAGAGCGCAAGAGCAGAAATTTGGTTGCCGATCTGGAAAAACCCCGCAGCTAAAGATGAGTTATCTCGACTTTTCGCTGAAGCACGGGCTGAAATTGGGCGCAGGCAAGTTCAGGATGGAACAGATTTCGTGCGGGCAACGGCAAATTTGGGTATTGATCGCGGGATCACCCACTTTTACCGTTATGGATTTCTAAGGCGTAGCGGTAAAGCGCATTTGACAGTTCCGTTGGGAAGAGTCAAAGTTGGCGAGAACAAAGAAGTCGATTTATTGCAGAATATCGATACATGGCTTACCCGCTTTCGGCGACTAGCTGCAAATGATGAAAGTACGGGGAGCATTAAACAGGCTTTCAGGCGCATTGAGCAAGCCATATTTGCATTTTGTATCCAGGGAGGCGCACGTAATCTTCAAAATGTTCTTCGCGCACTGGGCGCTGCCGAACAAATCCTTGCCAAATCCAAAAAAGCGCAGGAGATGGTGCCGCCGCTCCAAGGCCTGAGCTGGGACTGGGTGAAGGCATGTGATGACGGTTCTCCGGAATACCGAATTGCAGCTGCGTTAGGATCAATTACGCACGCAGAATTAGGGGCTATCAGGTGCGACTTGGAGCCTGTGACCTTAGGGAAAAAAAGGTGGGCCTGGAGAACAGAAAACAGAAATGTGCTACATGAAGCAGATTTATGCCGTATCATGGAAGCAATATTGAAGCGCAGAGTAATTGCGGGAGATAAGCTCAATATTGAATCGCAAGATGGTAATCGAATGCCTAAAAGTAAGCTCCCTATTGACGGCGTGGCTCGAGCTAATTCCTCCGATATTATTGCTTTTCTATCTGGCAGAGTGGATGACGCGCGCATTTTGGAATTACTATGGGGGCTGTGCACCGTAGATTGGAACAAGTGTCGCGGCAAATCACCATTTCCTTACAGTGGAGAAGACGAGATTGGGCTTTCACGCTTGTATGCGATATGCAAATTAGCTTTCTGGCCGGGCGAGATTCGACTCTCCTCTGATTCGGAACCGATTGTTGTTAATACAGAAAAAGCAATCCTTAATCGATTAAGGCTCAAAGATATTGACACGGCAGTCCGCATTGCCGTAAGGAGATTAAGATCATCTGGTCTGCGAGTTATCGGCAGCTGCCATAAAGGTAGCTTTCCCCAATTCATCGCAGGAGCGGAAGAACGGCGCAGGATGGGGGCTGCCTTGCTTATTCCCTTTATAGATTCGAGAGTCTTGACTGAAATGGTTATTCATAAAGCAAAACCGAAAGAAATGGGAGGAATTGCAGGATGAATTATTATGAGGCTTTGTCAGGTTCATCAAGGTTACTCATTGAGGTGCCGCTCACTCCTATTCAGGGACAGCGTTTTCAACCAACTGGGTTTCCGGACTTGGGGGCTGCCAATTATACTTTACCGGATGGCACAGAAAAACTGTTAGTGGAATCACCTCAATCCATGGCTAATCGACTGGAGATCACTTTATGGGATGAGGTTGCCAATAACCTTGTCGAGCCATGGCGGGGACTGCCGTTTATCCAGGTGCTCCATAAGGACACCAGGCAAATCATTACTAACTCCATTCTTGAAGCACATCGCCTTAACTCACCTTATATTTTGGAAGGTGGGGACACCGACTTTACAAAGCGGTTGAAAGATGAATTGCAGGAGGCATTTGTGTCTGGTCCAGATGGACCTATCGGAGCGATCAATTTGAATCAAGTGGCAAAAATAGTATTTAAGTACGATCCCAATTGCCTTATTCACGGCTTGTTTATTGCTAAGAAAGATATGGGAAGTGGGCGTGTGAGGGTCCCTCGCTTGCTTTCGGCTTTTATTGACGCTTCAGATGTGAGGCCCGTGGAAAGCGGAGGAGTAAAAAACGATCGCATTAATCCGTCGGGAGATACCAAGACCGGATATGGTAATGTACCGTTTCACCGCACAGAATATGTAGCGGATTCAATCACAGCCTTTTTCAATATTGATCTTGCTCAGTTGCGCGGTTATGGTCTGGGTTCTGACGCGGAAGGATTACTGTTGACTTTATCATTGTGGAAAATAAGAAAATTCTTGGAAGCAGGGTTAAAGTTACGTACAGCATGTGATCTACGTCCGAAGTATGATGTTGATAACATTGCTGCCACATCGCCGGAAGGTTTTGATGTACCGATAATCGCGGATTTGGAGAAGAATGCCGTTGTACTTCTAAAAAATTGCATGTCACAATTCAGCAGCCCCTCTGTTACAAATGTTGTCTGGGATCCGGCGATTGCCAAAAAGTCTAAGAAAGCGAAAGAAGGCGGCGACGAGAGTACTGACGAGACGGTTGACAAAGAGGTGGGTGACTGATGGTTGTCGTTTCGGTGCGGTTCACAGCTGGTGGTTACCATGCTACACCTTGGGGACGGCATGTGAACGAAGGCGTACCGGAGTGGCCGCCATCACCATGGAGAGTTCTCAGGGCATTGATTGCAACCTGGCGGAGAACGATGCCTGATGTGCCGACTGCGCAAATTGAGCGATTAATTAAGAACCTGACCACCCCGCCTGATTTTAAACTTCCGCGGGGTACTGTGGCGCATACGCGTCATTATATGCCATGGTTCAAAAAAGGACCTAGTGACCGAACCATGGTCTTTGATACTTTTGTCGCAGTTGATCGTTCGGATCCGCTTTTGATTATTTGGCCTGAAGTGGAACTTGATAATGAATTAACAAGTCTGTTGTCGGAGCTTCTTAAAAATCTTCCTTATTTGGGCCGCAGTGAATCCTGGTGTAAGGCGGAACTTGTCTCTGGCGGTCAGGCTAACTGCTTTTATGCGGAATACGGAAGAAAGATCTCTGCGCTTGCTGCATATGAACCTGTTCGCGTTCTAGCTCCGGATGAAAATGCTGATTTGAACACTTTTTTAGTAGAGACTAACGATTTGCGGTTACAGCAGAAACGACTGGATCCCCCCGGCAGTCGCTGGATGTTGTATTACCGTTCCGCAAATGCTTTTGATATTGATTATTCAAGTCAACAGCGGATCCTGTACGATAAAGAGCCTGTGATTGTTCGTTATGCTCTGGATGCTATTCCTTTGCCATTAGTTGTTAATGCGCTGAAGGTGGGCGAGGTGGCGCGGCGTGCTGTAATGGCGCAATATGGCCGTATGAATGACGATGGACGCTCTCCCACTTTATCTGGAAAAGACGCAGACAGCCGGCCACTCATAGGGCATCAACATGCGCATTATCTTTCCACTGATGAGGATTGCGATGGCCGTATCGATCACTTGACTGTTTTTGCGTCGGCAGGCTTTGGCGACCGCGAACAGATGGCACTTGCCAATCTGAGTGAGCTGAACTTTGGTGATGGGAAGAAAGAGATTAAGCTCCTGTTGCTGGGATTTAGTGAAAGTAGTAAGCAGGATGAACTTGGCCCCTTGTTTGGTAATTCCTGTGTGTGGCAATCGGTTACTCCTTATATTATGGGTCGGCACCCTAAGACTTACAGAACTGGGGAGCCTAAAATTGCCGAAAACGGTTATCAGATGGATAGTCCTGAAGACCAGATCTTGCGAGAATGGCAACAGAAGAGAACCTACGATCCAAGTTTGCCGGAAATTAGGGAAATCAGGCAAATACCGCACCTGACAGCCGGAGGTCACCGCTTCTCGTGGCTCGATTTTCGTTACAGACGGAAATCTGGATCTGCGCCTGAACCCGTGGGTACTGGTCGAGGTTTTGAGTTGGTTTTTTCCGGACAGCTTCATGGGCCAGTTTCGCTTGGCTATGGGAGCCATTTCGGTTTGGGGCTGTTTTTCCCAAAAGGGCTCTTTTGAAGGCGATATTTTATTCTAAGTGTGAAGTTTCGAAACGATTCCACGGCGCTTTAGCCGTGGCTCATTTGTTTATATTACTCCTTTTCGCTAAAGCTTCGCATAAATTATCGGAAGTTGAATACACTAATTGCGACAAGCAAATCCTAGAAGCGAAGCGGAGGCGTTTTAATGAAAAAAGCAGGATGTTATGGTGATGGACAATCTCTATCCCGAAATCAGACTGATTTCTCTGTGGGGTTTAGTTTAATTGTCAAATTTGAACCATCGTCATTAAAATTTTGGTTGTCAAATTGGATAAAAGCAATGCTGCGCTTCAAGGTTAATTATGAACGGAAAAATAAGAGCGCGTCTTGTTACCCCAAAAAGCATTTGCAGCTGAGATGAGATTTACTCGTTTTTATCATAAACCTGTATTTATTCTATTGAGTTAAGGAGGAGTGAGAGCGGTTGACATCAGAGTTTCATAATGAAGATTTAATGGATAATCCCTATTTAGTGCCTGCACGCATGTTGAATGAGTTTGTTTATTGTCCGCGATTGGCTTATCTTGAATGGGTACAGAAGGAATTCAAAGATAGCGTTGATACTCTGGAAGGGCGATTCCGGCATCAACGAGTGGATGAACCAGATAATCAATCGATTGAACCTGACGGAGATGAGCATCAAGAACAACTGAGTGTACGATCAGTCATGCTGTCGGCACCGTCAGTAGGGCTTATCGCTCGAATTGATCTTCTTGAAACTGATGGCGACATGGCAATTCCGGTTGACTACAAAAAGGGTAAAGTACCTGATAACCCACAGAAAAGTTGGGAGCCTGAGCGTATACAATTATGTGCCCAAGGCTTAATACTAAGGGAAAATGGTTTTATGACTGATGCCGGTGTTATATATTATGTGGCCTCTAAAACCAGGATTACAATTCTTTTTGACGACGAGTTGATTGCCGCCACGCTAAATATGCTATCAGAGTTTCGGCGAGTCGTGTCCTGTGGACTAGCTCCCCCGCCTTTAGCCGACAGTCCCAAATGTATACGATGCTCTCTGGTCGGGATTTGCTTACCTGATGAAGTGCATTTACTTTCGCAAGTTGAAGATACTGAAGACACTGCTGAAGTGCGCCGTCTTGTTCCAGCCAGAGACGACAATTTGGATGTCTATGTACAGGAACAGGGCGCAACGGTAGGCAAACATGGCGAAGTACTGGTAATCAGGAAAAGTCAAGAGATAATTCAGCAAGTGAGAATGCTGGAAGTATCCCAACTTTCATTGTATGGAAATGTACAGATCACGGCTCAGGTTCTGCGAGAATTGCTTGACAGGGGAATTCCTGTCTGTCACTTTTCGTATGGTGGTTGGTTTTCGGGGATTACTCATGGAATGACTCATAAGAATGTGCAGCTTCGGCAAAAGCAATTCGGGGTAGCAGCAGATGCCGGTAAGAGTCTGCAACTCGCCAGGAATTTTGTTTTTGGCAAAATCAAGAATTGCCGCACTTTGCTTAGACGGAATCATGTTGATGCGCCTTCGCAAACGCTCCAAGCGTTGAATAAGTTGGCGCAAGATTCCAGAGAAGCTAAGGATGCGCAAACACTACTTGGAATCGAGGGAGCTGCTGCTCGGGCATATTTCGGTCAATTTGAAGGTATGCTTAAGGGGTCATATGGCCAGCATTTTGACTTTAATACCCGAAACAGGCGCCCTCCTACCGATGAAGTTAATGCATTACTTTCAATGCTTTATAGCTTACTTGCTAAGGATTTCAGCGTTATGCTTCTGACGGTGGGTTTTGATCCTTATTTGGGCTTTTTCCATCGTCCAAGATACGGTCGGCCGGCCTTAGCATTAGACTTGATTGAAGAGTTTCGTCCTTTAATTGGTGATTCAGTAGTGTTAACCCTGATTAATGGCGGCGAAATACAGAAAGATGATTTTATTCGTCAAGGGATGGCGGTGGCATTAACACCAAGAGGGCGAAAGAAGCTAATTGTAGCGTATGAGAGAAGACTCGACAGTTTGGTTACTCACCCAGTGTTCGGATATTCAATAAGTTATCGGCGTGTCTTTGAAGTTCAGGCACGATTATTGGCAAGACAAATAATGGGGGAGATTCCGTTGTACCCCGTTTTCCTTACGAGGTGAAGTATGCGCAGACGCTATATTGTAAGTTATGATGTTGCAGATCAAAAGAGGCTGCGGCGCATATATAAGAAAATGTGCGGATTCGGGGATCCATTGCAGCTCTCAGTCTTTCATTGTGAGCTATCCGAAACAGAAAAGATTTTATTGCTGGAAGCACTTAATGAAATCGTGAACAGTCGCGAAGATTGTGTAATGATAATTGATCTGGGAGTGCCAAAGGAAGAGAAAGATCGAATTGAATTTATTGGGAAACCACTTAGTCCCCCAGAAGACCGTTGTGCAGTTATTGTCTAAAAGTATTGTTGGTTCGAGCAGTGAGGTGATAAAGAAATGACGGGGATCTCTCGAAGCGTATCAAACATTTATTTATGCGGATCAAGTGTAGGCAAAGTGATAACAGGTGGTCAATATATTCCATATAAAGTAGAGCTCTCGATCTTGCCCCGCCAAATGCATACGGAATAAGGATTTCGAGTAGGAGCTATTACTACAGCTGAGAAGCTGTAGCTCATTTGAAGCCTGTGGGGGGCTTCTCTTGCTATCTGATTTTCAATAGATTACTACAGCTGAGAAGCTGTAGCTCATTTGAAGCGTAATGACACCAGACATACCCACCGGGTCTATTATTATTACTACAGCTGAGAAGCTGTAGCTCATTTGAAGCGCTGGCAGAGGAAACCGACAAAGATGATGATCGGGAGGATTACTACAGCTGAGAAGCTGTAGCTCATTTGAAGCGATTGATCGCGTAAGCCAGAAACTGCTGATCGGCGGCGATTACTACAGCTGAGAAGCTGTAGCTCATTTGAAGCGGCAGGCTCTCCACGATCTCGCCGCGCTTGTTGAGCTGCATTACTACAGCTGAGAAGCT
>DHDG01000001.1:0-254 GCA_002399265.1 Firmicutes bacterium UBA4882
AAAGTGAGTCCTTCCGGAGCATTGACAACTACTTGCTTTTCCTGCGATGAAAGCATCGGGTAAAACTCGTCAGCCATTTGGCGCAACATGAAAGGCAAGTTGATGACACCTTTATTTAAGACAATAGCCTGTAAGTTAAACCGCGTGATCTCAAAGAATTCGTCAATCAGCTGTTCCAATCGGTAGGCTTTTCCAAGCGTGATTGTGACATATTTTGCTCTCTGCTCTTGCGGCAGATCCGGTGCTTCTTCAAG
>DHDG01000001.1:510-4591 GCA_002399265.1 Firmicutes bacterium UBA4882
ATCATTTTTGCGCTGCTCCGCTTCCCTGGCATCGCGCTGCCGTTTCGCCAAAGTATCCTTGATCTTGTTCAGTTTTTGCGTCATGAAATCCATTTCCGGAGAAAGCGTGATTTCGCCTTCTGTTTCAGCTACCAGACAATCCAATCCACTTACGATCTCATTAAAGTAACGGGTGAAACGGGACAAACCGAAATAAAAACAAATCAATAAGATGATCGAGAACCCAATCATCTCGAGGACCGCTTTATTTTGCTGAAACAACGTGAAATAGAGGGCTCGGGCAGAGTCAAAACTGAGTCCCAGAACATTCTGACAGAAACGTACAAAATAGTCTGCAAAAGGTTCCTGCAATACCCCATCAATCAAGAGAACCTTGAAGGATATGGCTACGATGAATGCGAGAACTGAGATCAGGATAATCGAAAATATAATTTTCCTTTTAAGTCTGGAAAAATCACTTCTCAATTTTATAGCCGACCCCCCAGACCGTCTTGATATATTTTGGACGTTCCGCAGAATCCTGCATCTTTTCGCGTAAATGGCGAATATGTACCATAACTGTATTGTTACTGCTGTTGAAGTATTTCTCGCCCCACACATCATGAAACAATTCTTCGGAACTGATTACCCGGCCGCGATTCACACATAATACCCATAGAAGAGAAAACTCTGTAGGGGTAAGGACAAGATTCCTCTCGTTAAGGGTACATTCATGAGTGTCTTTGTTGAGCACCAAGCCCCTCAAAGTGATGAGTCGTTCTTCCTGCGCCTGCGCCTGAAACTGAACCTGCTCCATGGCATTGTACCGGGTGAATCTACGTAGCTGCGCCTTGACACGAGCAATCAGCTCCAGAGGGCGAAACGGCTTTGTGATATAGTCGTCGGCTCCTAATGTAAGGCCGGTAATCTTATCAATCTCTTCCTCCCGGGCAGTCAGCATAATAATCGGGAAGTTATGCTTTTCCCGCAGACGCCGGCAGATGGAAAAACCATCAACATCCGGAAGCATGACATCCAAAATGGCCAGATCAATTTGGCAATTTTCAGCGCAATGCAATGCTTCCAGACCATTATAGAATTTGAAGATATTGTAGTCTTCATTTTGTAAGTAGACTGCGATCAAGTCGGCAATGGCTTGTTCATCATCAACTATCATAATATTGGCAGCCATTTATCCTCCTCTTCCTCCTGTTCAGGAGCGGACTGTTTTATTTCATAGAATAAACTGCTCAATCCCTTTATAGACCATCCGCACGACCAGATGCGCCATCTCTTGCGGGGACTTGGGGTTCGTGTCAAGCAGCCACTTGCGGATTACTCCGATACTACCGGTGGCCACATAGGTGTAAATGTACTGGGCAGTTGCTTCATCCACCTGCTGTTTCTTGCGCCATTCCACCACAATGCGCGTGCTGACAATCTGCATGACTTTCGTCTGAAAATCGACGACGCCATTACTGCCTAACAAAACACGACATAATTCATCATTTTGAGCTATGTATTCAAAGATCTTGGACAACAGTTGCAGCATGCCGCTATCGCCGGACTCCAGTGCGAATTGGTCAAGATAAGAATTAATATCGGCAATAAACGCATCCTGAATCTTGTTCAACAGATCAAACTGGTCCGTATAGTGGGCATAAAAGGTCGTGCGGTTGATGTCAGCATCCTCACATAATTCCTTGATGGTAATGCGCGCAATCGGTTTATCACGCAGTTTTTTGATCAGGCTCTCCCGCAGGACCATCTTGGTATATTTCACGCGCCGATCCGTTGTTGTAGACATGCCACATCCTCCTTCATGATGTTTGATACCCGATAATATTCCAAATTAATTCGGTTGATTTTGCGTTTTAAACCACACTCTCCTATCTGCGTGTTGTCGATCAGGCAGACTCCGATGATCTGGCGGTTGTATAACGCTACACAATGTAATTATACTATGAGTGTGTAGGGTATTCAACACAGCGTCTGTTATTTTGTCGTCTATTATCGGATAAAACGGAGGTGCGCGCGATGACAGTCAAATATCTCGTTACCGGGGCAGCTGGTAGTCTGGGCAGTAGTATTGTCCGATCACTTTTGGCGCAGGCCAAGGATGTACGCGAGCTTGTGCTGCCCGGAGATCCGACTGCCAAGTATCTCCCCGAAGGCGTAGAGCTGTACGAGGGCGATGTTCTGAGCGTTACGGATTTGCAGCGCTTTTTCACGGTACCAGCCGGCACCGAAATAATCGTGATTCATGCGGCTGGAATTGTGTCAACCGAGTGGGGTTACTCACGCAAGGTCTATAGTGTCAACGTTCACGGCACGCGCAATATTGTGGAGCAATGTCTGGATGCGCATGTGCGGCGGCTGGTTCATATCAGTTCGGTGCACGCGATACCAGAACTACCTAAAGGTCAGACAATCACGGAAGTCACTTCCTTTAACCCGGACGCGATCATTGGCTTTTATGGCAAGACCAAGGCAGAGGCATCCCAATTTGTCATGGATGCCGTCAGGGAGCGCGGCCTGGACGCCGTGATTATCTTCCCTTCCGGCATGTGTGGCCCTGGCGATTTCGCCGGGGGCTACGCCACGCAGTTACTGATTGATTCCTCTAATAACAAACTTCCCGCCGGCATTCAGGGCGGTTATGATTTCGCGGATGTGCGCGATGTCGCAGCCGGAATTGTGGCGGCGTGCGAACGGGGACGTAAAGGTGAAGGGTATATCCTGGGCAACCGTTATATATCAATCAAGGAAATGTTGCGGCTGGTCCATGAAAAAATCGGCGCGCGGCTTGTCAAATGTATGGTACCACCATGGGTGGCGAGGATGGCGCTACCTTTCTACAATATTTATTATAAGATGAAAAAACTGCGCCCCATCTTCAACAGGTATGCCCTATATGCCATCACCAGCAATGCGGTTTTTTCCATAGAAAAAGCCCAGCGTGAACTGGGCTACAAGGTGCGGCCATTTGATGAAACGATTGCTGACACGCTGCAATGGTTAAAGAATGTGGGGAAATTATGCGCTAAGACCCCGGGCGGAAATCCGGCATAATGATCGCTGAGCCGCAGAAATCGATAAGTGGATAATTACTTCCCATCATCCGTTTTCTTGACTCTTTACAGCAATCCACACTTCCTGTCTGTCATTCTGCAGATAGCATTCGATAACCGGCAAATCGGCTAGTTCGTAACCAGAATTCGGTAGCCACTCCGTATAGAATTTCTTATAGATGGTCTGAACAGCCTCCGGCAATGAGCCATTTGCCTCAAATATGGCCCAGGTTGCTGGCGGAAGCTGAAATTCTACCATATGATCAGGAGTCTCAACTTTTTTGCAGTCCGGCATGTCCACGTAGGTGGTCACACCCAAATGATAACTCATTTCCTCCGCATTGCCCCATTGTCCTTTGGCGCTAATTCCGAGCAGGCCTACGGGACGCAAGTCAGCCTTGCGCCAAAGATGGAATAATTGTTCCATAGTGCCATCCCTGCCGGCATTTTTCCAAATCTGAGGCACAACCCGGAAAGCTTCGCTGGTTTTGACCCGATTCATTATTCCCGAAACGGTAAAGGCTGGCCACTGTTCGATTTGAAAATTCATATAACTGTCCCCCCTGATTATTATTTGAAAGGAGATTTTCGGGCAGGACTTAAGCATAGTAACTTCGCTCCGAACTTTAGAGGGCAGTACACCATGAAACTTTTGGAAGGCTCTGGTAAAAGAATCGTGAGAAGCGTAGCCATACTTTGCAGCAATGTCAATGATGTTCTCTTTACTATTCATAATGTCGAAGGCAGCTATAGTAAGACGCCGGTTTCTAATATACTCACTTAGTGGCTTGTTAGCAATGTAGGAAAACATGCGTTGGAAGTTATAAATGGAGCACGCTGAAATCTCCGCGATGATGTCATATGAGATTTCACTGTCGAGATTTGCTTCAATATAATCGATCACATCATTGATGCGTTTGACCCATTCCATTTGCCCGACCCCTTTCAGCTAAACAATACGCCTACCCAATCAAGCCATCTCGATTTTCGGTGTCGCAATAAGTCGAGGGCGAGCTGAGGCGAAGCCACTT
>DHDG01000001.1:4688-5204 GCA_002399265.1 Firmicutes bacterium UBA4882
GCTGAGGCGAAGCCACTTGCCGCTGCGATATCTTCCAAAGCAAATTATAGCCCCCAAGATCCACGCCGCCATTTCACTGAAGGCAATAAAATCGCAACCGACATATTGATAATCGGCAAGATCGTCAGTGAATCGATCCTATAGGCCGTGACTATAGCAGTCACCACGTCAATGCCAAAGGAATTCATGATGTTTTGCAGGAGTACAGAACCGATCGAAGCAATGCTGGATTGCAGCACCCGAGGCAAACCAAGCTTGACGCTTCCGCGGAAAAGAGCCCAATCCCACTGGCAAAGGCTTTAATGAAAGTCAGATCTAAAACAATATTAATCGCAGTCGACAGGACAATGGCATACAGCGGGGTCTTACTGTCGCCAATTAAAAGGAAAGCAATGTCCTAAAGACATTGCCCTGAGTCATGTCATTATTGACCTGTTGTGTACCTGTGCCTGGGTCCATGTTGGAACCTTCGCCTGTGCCTGTCTTCTCTTCCATGACAGATCCTGCCTTCAGTTC
>DHDG01000001.1:5436-5618 GCA_002399265.1 Firmicutes bacterium UBA4882
CCCTTCTTAAAAACTGTTTTGCCGCCTTACCAAAGCATAAGGCGGCAAAACGGCTTAGGAGGAAATTGACGAAGAGGCAAATAGCAAAAAAACCCAAAAGTTACTGAGTCCTCACGAAACGGAAGCCCCAGCCGGAGTAGGTATAATCCGGGGTTCCAAATGTTATTTTACCAATCCGCAGG
>DHDG01000001.1:5634-5765 GCA_002399265.1 Firmicutes bacterium UBA4882
AAGATGCGACACCGCCCCAGGATCCGCCGCGACAAATCCGGCGTGTGGTATAACTAGGATGCTTGTCAAAGCACCATTCATAAACGTTCCCGGTCATATCCCTGACTTCGAGGGCGTTAGCGCTCTTTTGG
>DHDG01000001.1:5867-23739 GCA_002399265.1 Firmicutes bacterium UBA4882
GCGTTAGCGCTCTTTTGGCCAACCGGCTTAGTTGAGCCGCAACCTGAATACCAGGCATAGTCTCCGAATACTGTTGAAAGAACTGCTTCGGGATCTGTTGAATAACAGGGGCCACTGGTATCACCGCTGACATGATCCCCGGGCGTCCAAACAGAGCCATCCTGATAGCGCGCAGCCAGCTGCCATTCGCCGCTGGTGGGCAGGCGGAAGCCTTTAGCGCCTGAGTCGGGAACTACAGCATCGCAGGCTGCCCCAGCGGTAGCATCGCGAATGGGATTACCGCCCGATTTGTATACGCAGCTTAAACTCATCCCACTTTGAGCATTATAATACTCAGTCAACGCGTTACACCAGACCAAAGCGTCCCTCCAACTGACAGTCGTCACCGGTTCTTGGGACGCACTGGTTGGAGCGGCACCGATGGTACCATCATGACCTTCTCTTCCGGGGTTGGCAAAAGTATAACCGTGGCCGTCAGTTGTCGCCCAGGTATAAACCTTGTGCCACAACTCATAGGTCACTTCGGTCTCCGCAATCCAAAACGGATTCGTTACGTCAACCGGACCGGGCAATTTTTCATCTTCCGATATCACATTGTCGTCTGAGATAAAACTGCCACTGGGGGCGTAGCGCATATCAAAGACTACGCCGCCCACCGTATAAGTGCCTTTTTCACCTGGGGTGGGATCGGTAGGATCCGGAGGGACTGTGACTTCTTCCACCAAATAAATATCCTTGGTAATTGTCTTGCCAGCCTCAATTTTGACAGAAGCGGTATAAGTCTTATACCCTTCCGCTTGTACCGTCAAGGTTTTGTCCCCAATGGATACGTCAGTAAACTGGTATTGGCCATTGGTAACGGTAATTGAGGAGGCGCCGGTCAGCGTGACAACGACGCTTCCTGTAATCAGTTCTTTAGTAGTATCATCATAGATTTTTCCGCCCAATTGCCCTTTTTTAGTGCCGCAGCCGGAGAGGGTGACGACCAGTATCAAGGTGGCAAACAATATAACGAACAAGGGTTTTTTCAACTCTGGCAAACCTCCTTTTAACCTATAGCTCTATCCTAACTTTTGGTTCTCACCGGGCGAAAACCGTTATAGCCGTGGGCGTTTTGAGGATAAGTGTTTTGCATGTAACCGATCCGCTGATAATTGGAGGCATTGAACCAACTCCCGCCGCGCATGACGCGGTAAGTGCCTAAAGGTCCGGGATTCGAGGCAAAACACCACTCCCACACATTCCCACTCATATCATAAATGCCCAGTGTGTTCGCTTCTTTTTCGCCGACCGGGTGTGTAGAATCACCGCTATTATCCGAGTGCCAGCCAACCGCATCAGTGGCGTCTGCGTCGGTATACGATCCGGTCGCCCCGCTGGCGGAATTCCCTTTTGTAAAGTAGGGGTTGCTGAAACCGTCTACCGTATTAGTTGAGTCATTCCCGCGAAACCGCCCCGCCAATTCCCATTCCATGCTGGTTGGCAAGCGGAAACCATTAGCATTTTCGGCAATCACATTGTCGCAAACGCTCACATTTTCATCCCTGGAGTCCCGAACGATTTGTCCTTCATAGGTATAAACACATGCCAGATTCGTAGTGTTTTGATCATTATAGTATTCAGTCAGGGCATTGCACCAAACCATGGCATCCCGCCAATTGATGGTTGTTACAGGGTGCTGATCGGTTTTGGGCCCTGGCTCCCGACTGCCACCCATCTGGCCTGCGTTTTGGAAATGATATTGTCCGACGCCTCTGTCGTCACTGGTCGCCCAATCGTAAATTCTTTTCCACAACTCATAAGTAACTTGGTATTTGGCCACATAATAGGGGTAGTTTACTTCGGCGCAAGTAGTTGAATCATTAGTACCCGCTGGAAAGCTGGTCACACCCGGCACCAAGGCCTCTGCAATGGAAAAAGCGAGTCCCGGAGAATCGGTGCCTTGCACCAGATGAACATCTTTGGTAATTGTCTGATCTGCCTTAATATGGACTGAAGCGGTATAAGTCTTGTATCCCTCTGCTTGTATCATCAAAGTCTTTTCCCCGGCAGGCACATCAATAAATTGATACTGTCCATTGGTTACTGTGATTGAAGTTTCGCCGGTAAGCGTAACGACGACGCTCCCTGTAACCAGTTCCTTAGTAGTATCATCATAGATTTTTCCGGATAATTGTCCTTTTGGCTCGCCACATCCGGAACTTCCTGCCAGCAAGATTGCCAACAACACCAACAAAAATCGGACTTGCTTGCGCATGCTTTTCCTCCTCTGTGATTGTTACTAAAGGGTTACCTGAGTTGTTCCATTCCCAGGGGGACCAAGGGAAGGCTGAGAGCGTTTTCGGAAATGGAATATGAAGGCTTTTTCGAAAGGTAAATAGCTGTTGATGTAGAATTTCCAAAAGTACCTATTTGTTCCTTTTGCCAGACCCTGTTACTAGTATTGCGATCTGAGCCTTGCCAACCTGAACCTTAGCAATACTATACTGTTTTTTCAGTTCAGTGTCGTCACCCCAAGGGTGATTAGAAGATACCAAGAAGGGTGATTTTTAGGGTGATTTTCTCAGAATGCCTGCATGGCTTATCCAAAATGATGGGGGTATTCCTGACGAAAAATAAGCTGATCATGATGACACTAGGCATTATAGTGCTTCTTTCTCTCTGTGGTTGCGGAAGAGGAAAGCTTGATCCGAAAAATCCGGTAACCATCACCATGTGGCATAATTACGGCGGCCAAATGCAAAGCGCTATGGACGAGCTGGTAGAAGAGTTTAACAGCTCTATAGGAAGGCAGAAAGGAATCATTATCAGTATCACTTCTATCTCCGCCTCCAAGGATATCCAGGAAAAGCTTTTTATGATCGCCGCGGGCGATCCCGGTGCTCCCGCAATGCCCAATCTAGTAACTGCGTATCCAAAAACCGCTCTAATCTTATCCAGACAAGGTTTATTAGCCTCTCTGGACGATCAATTCACAGACAGAGAAGTTAAGGCTTACTTGCCACAATTTATTGAGGAAGGCAGACTTCCGGACGGCAAACTTTACGTGTTTCCGGTTGCCAAGTCCACTGAGGTTCTTTTCCTCAATCGAACCTTATTTGACCGTTTTAGTACAGCTGCCGGCATTACCCTTGACAATCTTACTACTTTCGAGGGGATTGCCCAGACCGCGATCAGGTATCATGAATGGACAGATTCCCTTACTCCCAACGTAGCGAATGATGGCAAGGCTTTTTTCACCGCTGACTCCTGGCTTAATATTGCTCATGTTGGTATCGCTCAGTTAGGGGGGGAATTTATGACTCCCGATTACCTGAATATCGCGTCGACGGATTTTCGGCGGATTTGGGATGCTACCATTTTACCGACACTTACGGGCGGTTACGCGATCGCCGGCGGCTATTCTTCTGATCTCATGAAGACAGGCGAGATCGTCTGCTCAATCGGATCAACGGCGGGCATTCTTTTTTATGGCGATCACATCACCTATCCGGATAATACTACTGAAGCTGCCACTTTTAGTATCTTACCCTATCCGGTTTTTGCCGGGGGCAAGAGAATAGCCATCCAACGGGGTGGAGGTATGTGCGTTGCCCGCTCTTCACCAGAGAATGAATACGCCGCAGCCCTATTTTTGAAATGGCTTGTCCAACCGAAACAGAATATGCACTTCGTTTCTTCCACCGGCTACTTGCCGGTAACTAAGGCTGCCTTTGAAAAATCTATAGAACAGGAGATTGCCAGCGTCGAAAACGAGAGCATTAAAGAGTTGCTGAAAACGGTCATGCAAATGTATGCGGAATATACTTTTCTAATTCCGCCGAACTATGACCGTTTGGACGAGTTGAGTAAGGCATATGAAACCAGGTTCAAGCAAGCTGCTCTGGAAGGAAGAGCAATTGTCTTGCGGGAAAACCAAGCGGCTTCGGTTATTAGTGAGCACCTTTATCGTGCCTTTATCGGTTTTGGAGAAAGATGAGGAAGGAAATGGAACGCAAAGATGGCTAAACCCGTAAACTCTTTTAGAAAAGTGCTTACTGGAATGCAGCTATTAGGAAAGCTTGGACCTTCCCTGCAAAGGCGGTCATTTGTGTTTTTCCTTTTCTTTCTGATTGCCGTGATGTCAGGGCTTTTATTGATTCTGTTTTCTACCGGGGTTTTTTCTGTTGAACGCAATAAGTTTCGGATTTTTTTACAGAACGAGCTGGGGCATGCTGCGCAAAGTGTGGAGCAAGAGTATGGGGTTCTTTCTGTAGAAGGTGTCCTGTTGGCAGAACGATTGTCAAAGCAGATTGAAATTACGCTGGATACCTTTGGCTTAAATCCTGCTGACCTGAAAAACAACCCTCAATGCCTGGAGCCCCTCCTTGGCCAAACGGTGGGGCTGCTGAGGGCGGCTCTCGAAAAAAACAAAAGCAGCGGGGTTTTTCTGACCTTGAACGCTACTGTCAATCCTTCGTTAATTACTGCGGAGAGTTCACGCGCTGGGCTGTTTCTGAAGAATATGGAACCAAATGTCATCAACATCACTTTTCCCACGATCCGTCTTTTAAAGGGACCCATTTCAATTGCGAGACAAGAAGACCTTGACTTATTACCACAATGGCAAATGGAGTTCAGTGTCCAGCCCGGTGATTTTTTCTTTACCACAATTAATGGCGCAACGGAAAGTGATCTGCCTCTGTCGCGTTTATACTACTGGGATCCCGGTTGCCTGATGACGGGCTGCTATAATAAAGCCATGTTATTATGTGCGCCACTCATTGCCTCGGACGGGACAATTATTGGCGTTTGTGGGTTTGAAGTTAGCGCGATGCTCTTTAAGCTACAACATACCCCCGCCAGCTCGCCCTACACACGCGCCTTCACCATGCTCGCCCCCCTGGTAGATAATACCTTAGATACGTCTAGAGCATTATACGCCGGTCATTTTGCCGCCGCGCCTTCCGGCGATGACGGTTTTTTATCCATTAAGAATCCGGTAGCAGGCATCTTCAGCTATGTGTCTCCGAACGGGACTATTTATTCCGGCTTGCATCACGATATTAATCTGTACCCGAAAGGATCTGTGTTTTCCGGTAATCAGTGGGCCCTGGCTGTCTTGATACCGAATCGGGATCTAGCGGTCAAGTTTATCCGGCAAAGCCGTCCGATACAGATTTTACTTCTGGCATTGTTCATCTTCGGCGTGGGAGCAGCGGCATTACTCAGCCGCAGACACGTGGCACCGGTGGTCGATGCTTTACGAAAGGTAAAAACCGGCAAGGTCACACATCATAAAAAAACCAACATCCAGGAAATCGACGACCTAATGGCCTTTTTAGCAACGCAAGACGAATCGGACGCCTTAGAATCCGACGCCCTCTTGGTGCAGGCAGAAGAAATGACGCAGATTTCCCCCTTGGTTCAGAGCTTTATCGAAAATGTCAAGACTCTTTCTCCAGCTGAGCGAAACGTATTCGAACTTTATTTGCAGGGGTACACCGCCAAGGAGATCACCGATAAGCTGTGCATCTCCATCAATACCATTAAGACTCATAACAAGCGCATCTACTATAAACTAAATGTCAGCTCCCGCAAAGAACTATTGCTTTACGTAAAAATGATCCAAGGGGAGAACCATAAGACGGCGGATGATGCGGATTAGGCGGCGATCCGTGAAAAACAATCGCATTGGTGTTACAAGCTACCGAGTGCTGAATAATTCGGCCACAGCTACTTCCAAGCCTGCAAAAAACACCGACTGAGCGGTTCGGACCGGTTGGGCCGATTGGACCGGTTGCCTCGATTGGTCCGGCGGGCCCGCTTCATAAATCCGGTAGTCCTCGATTTCGCAGTTATCCAGGCGATAGACAATAATGTTTTGCTTCTTTGGATCTATGATCCAGTATTCCTGCACTCCGGACAGGCGATAGGTGTTGAGTTTTTTGATCATGTCCTTAGCACGGGTGCTTTTGGAAAGGATCTCGACGACCAGAGTGGGTGTCCCCATATAGCGATCCCTGTCGTTGACATTTCCCTCTAAATCACAAATCACCAGCAAATCCGGCTGACAGACATCCGGTTCTTGGATGCCCCGCTTGCGAAAATGAACATCAAAGGGGGCCAGGAACACCCTGCACTGCCCAACCTTGCATTGCTTCTGAGCGTCAAAATAGTTGTGGAATATGAGATATAATTTGCCGAGGATTTCCTGATGCGTAATACTCGGCGAGCCCAAGACGTAGATTTCCCCATCAATGAACTCCATTCTCAGCTCGCTTTTTTCATAGATCTGCATGAACTCCTCGTACGACACTTTCTTGCCGTCGTATTGATAATCCAATGCCCTTTCGCGCACGGCAAGATACTGCTCAAAATCCGTAACATATGGCGTCAATCTGGCCACTTTATTTCCATTCCTGGTGATGACTACTTCATTGAACTCTTCGACAAAGGCAAGATACTTCCCAAAATTCTGTTTTAGCTCCGTCGCAGTCACAACAGATTTCTCCTGACTTCCCATGTGATCACCCCCAGAAAAGTATACCAGAAAGGAAATAATCGCACAATATTATTGTGCGATTATGATAGGTAAGATGTACAGTTTACATTTGTTATTGTGCGATCTCTTAAAAAAATCTACTTAGCATCACTGCTCATTTTCCTCCGGAATACAATGACAGCTAATGCCAGTATACCGGTTGCGTAACCAATCACCCACCAGAGGTCCGGGAAAATGGCGGCATAATTGCCTGAAACAGCGGCCCTGGCGGCATTAACCGCATGCACAAAAGGCAGTGCGTCAGCCACAGTCTTGAAGGCTCCTCCCACCAAGTTCAGATCAAACCATGTGCCACTCAGCCAGGCACTCAAATTAGTCAGCAATGCGCCGCAAATACCGCCAACCTGTTTATCATTAAGCAGACTGCCTGCCAGTAGTCCGATAGCAATAAACAGGACTGCTGCGGGAATGAGCGTTATAAGTGCGATCAGTACATTGACTTTCACTGCCATGCCCAGGAAAAATGCAGCGCCAAAACAGACCATACTCTGCAAAATCGCCATCGGAAAAAGCGGCATGGTATATCCCAGAATAAAATCAGACGCCGACAGGGGCGAGGCAAATAAACGCATCAGAAATGATGTACCCCGGTCTTTGGCGATTAAGGTGCCAGAGAAAAGAGAGATAAAAGACAGGCCAAAAACTGCCAGACCAGGAGCAAGTTTTTCAATTTCAAACAGGCTGACTGGAATATTTGCCTGAATAGCAGAAAGCAGCAGCATCAAAACCAGGGGAAACCCAAGGCCAAAAGCCAGATTGAGCGGATCTCTGAGCAATTCTTTACGATTGCGTGCAGCAAATGCCAATGATTTCATAATTCAACCCCGCTTTCAGCAGCCAGCGCTACAAATGCATCTTCGAACTTTTGCGTGTGAGTGCCAGCCATCAGCTCCTGGGCAGTTCCAACTGCTTTGAGTCGGCCTTTGGCCATGATGGCAATTCTGTCTGACAATGCCTCGGCTTCTTCCAGATAATGTGTTGTCAGAATGATCGTTACTTTGCCTTTCAGACTGCGGATTACGCCCCACAACTCACGTCTGGCCAAGACGTCCAACCCTAGAGTCGGTTCGTCCAAAAACAGAATCTGGGGATCTGAAATGAGAGCCATGGCGATACTGAGCCGCCTCTGCCATCCTCCGGAGAGTGTCTTCGCCCTGTCTCTGGCAATATCGGACATACCAAAGCGCCGGATCATTTCGTCCGCCTTTTCGGCCGCCTCTTTCTTGCTGCGGCCGTATAAGCGCGCAATAGTCTCCAGATTCTCTGCGACAATCAGGTTAGGGGCAACGGCGGTTTCCTGAGGGGAAATATTGATTTTGCTCTTGACAGCATACGGATCACTGACGATGCTGTCGCCAAGCAATTGCGCATCGCCGCTGGTCGGTTTGCTTAGGCCACAGAGCATCTTAATTGTGGTTGTCTTACCGGCCCCATTGACACCCAGCAAAGAAAAAAGCTCACCTTGCTCAATTGTCATACTCAGTCGATCAACAACAGTGCGTACACCATATTTCTTGGTTAAATCCGTGGTGATAATTGCACTCATTCTTGCTCTTCCTCCGGTTTTCCCTGTGCTGCGAAAATGGCGTTAGCAAATTGTATAAACTCTTCGTTGCGCACAATAGCAATGCCCCGCTCTTTGTCGGCAAGCAGCAGCAATGTGTCGCCGGGCTTAATATTAAAGATATCCCGCGCTCCTTTTGGAATTACGATTTGCCCTTTCTCCCCCACTTTAACAGTGCTCATGAATTTTCCATCTGGTCTCTCCATTCAAAACACCCCCATTTATGGCGTTGTGCAGCCGATGTCCGTCGACATTATTACCCCAACTTAGACTGGGGGTCTAGTTGTCGCGGATAATGCGATCCGGATTGCGATGCGGCCAATTTGCCCTTACTAAAGTTTTGCCCAAATTTCTCGTATAACCAGTACAACTTGTATTACATGCATATTCTAGATAACTTGTATGTCTTGTATAATTTGTATAACTTGTGATACTCACATTCTACCTTCATCCAGCCTTACTGTCAAGCCCGACAACCCAGAGTAGAACCGCCAGCCAAATTGTAAAGGATATTGGCTGTGGGGCAGCGAATCATCGTATGCAAAAGTTGCATAGTCTTGAGTACCAAAAAAATAAAAATTGACAAACCTTCTCCGAGCTATGTCGCCTGCAGTCGCAAGGATATGGCGTCATAGCCGATAGGGTGCAATTGGAAACGGTTGCGCCTCCCTTTTGGAAAGGAGAGTGGGCTATTTGAGTTTTCTAAAAATCGAGCCGGGTTAAGCGCAAATACCATGCGTTAGCCTGGCTTTCTGTTTTCCGTTTTCATTTTCAACCTTTTGGAACACACGGAAAACCAGACTGCAAACGCAATTTTCTAACGGCACTAACATCATCAAGCGTACTCAGGCTAAGTACCTAGTAAACAGTTGAGGTGAAAAATATTGCCTAATGGAATTTTTAAAATCAGCAAACCGATGAACGAACCGGAATTAACATATACGCCCGGAGGCCAGGAACGGGATGAACTTAAGAAACACCTTGCCCGGCTTGGAAAGAGTGAGGTTGAAATACCTCTGGTTATCGGCAGCCGCAAAATATATACCGGCCGAACTGCCAAATGCGTTATACCCCATCGCAAAGACTGCGTAATCGGTACATTTCACATGGCTGGCGAGAATGAAGTGCAAGAAGCGATCAAGGCTGCGCTTGCCGCGCGCCGGGAATGGGAATCTATGCCCTGGGAGCATCGTGCCGCTATCTTTCTTAAGGCAGCTGAAATAATCGCCGGTCCTGGCCGCAGTACGTTGAACGCCGGCACAATGTTATGCCAGAGCAAGACAGCCCATCAGGCGGAAATTGATGTAGTCTGCGAACTTGCGGATATGCTGCGTTTCAACACATATTTTATGAACGAGATTTATGCTGAACAGCCAATCTCGGCGCGAGGTTCCTGGAACCGTATGGAGTACAGGCCTTTGGAAGGTTTCGTGCTGGCGGTGACACCTTTTAACTTTACTTCGATAGCAGGCAATCTGCCTACCAGCGCTGCCATCGCAGGAAATGTGGTGCTTTGGAAACCGGCTTCTTCCGCGGTGTATTCTTCCTATCAGGTAATGCAGGTTCTTCAGGAAGCCGGTCTACCCCCCGGAGTCATTAACTTCATCCCCGGTCCAGGCAATATAATCGGAGAAGGCACTTTTTCACATCCTTGGTTTGCCGGTTTGCACTTTACTGGATCCACGGCGACATTCCAATCGATGTGGCTTTCGGTCGCCAAAAACCTGCCTAATTACCGTTCTTACCCCAAGTTGGTTGGGGAAACTGGCGGCAAGGACTTTGTGTTTGCCCATCCTTCCGCTGCTATTGAACCGCTGGTAACCGCTCTGGTGAGAGGTGCCTTCGAGTTTCAGGGACAGAAATGCTCGGCAGCTTCCCGGGCATATATTCCCTGCAGCATCTGGCCTGAAGTAAAAAAGCGACTGATCGAAGAAGTCAACTCAATCAAAATGGGCGACGTTGAGGATTTCACGAACTTCATGGGAGCAGTGATTGATGCCGGTGCCTATCAGTCGATCAAATCATATATCGATTACGCCAAACAATCAGGCCAAGCGGAGGTTATCTGCGGTGGCGGCTGTGACGACACTGTTGGCTACTTCGTCCAACCAACCGTAATAGTGACGACCAACCCTCATTTCAAAACCATGGTGGAAGAAATCTTCGGCCCGGTATTAACAATTTATGTCTATCCGGATGAAAGCTTGGACGCCGCTCTGGATCTATGCGATTCCACTTCAATCTACGGGTTGACCGGCGCTGTTTTTGCCCAGTCTCGTAGTGCGATCGTTGAGCTTGAAAAGCGCTTGGCGCACGCTGCCGGCAACTTTTATATTAATGATCGCCCTACCGGAGCTGTCATTGGCCAGCAGCCTTTTGGCGGTGCCAGAGCTTCCGGTACCAACGATAAGGCCGGATCCAAACTCAACATGCTACGCTGGGTCAACCCCAGGACTATCAAAGAGAACTTGAACCCGCCAATCGGCTACCGGTATCGGTTCATGGATGAGTCATAAGTCACATATCTGTTCTTCCTTTTCCGGCCTGCCTGATCTGTCCAATCTGTACGGCCTGTCAAGCAGCCTTTTTAATCTGGCAGCTCTGTGATAAAATAGGTATAAGAAATCCTTGGGGAGTGAACGGAATGGAAGATTCCAAAGTAGCCGTGATCCTGGAGGATCTCAGATCACAGTTTAGGGTGTTCGGCGAAGGGTTGCAGACGCTCAATGAAAAGTCCGACAGAATAGATCGAAAACTGGAGGCGCACATCGAGGAAAACCGCCGCCAATTTGATCAAAATACGCTGGAGCACCGACAGATTGCACAGGACCTTCGGCAAAATGCGCAAGAGCATCGCCTGATGCTGCAAATGATCAAGGAACTAAACGAGGAGCAAAACAAGCTCAAACAGGCAAAATAGCAGCTTTTGTGCCCTCCTCAAGGACAGACTCCCCAACTGCGACATGACCTTGACTGGACCACGACCTTTACAATACTCGGCACACAGCAATAACCGCCTTGAAACCGAAGAATGTTGGCTTCAAGGCGGTTTTTCATTCAATTATGCGCATACTATTCACGATGCATTGATCCCAGCCAAGGCACTGGAGGATTAATCGTGAAACTTGCGGATTTAATGGTTAAGCGACGTAATCCCTTTCTTGCCACTGCCCGGCTATCCGGGATCCTGTGCAGGCGCAGAAGCTATTTCAAAGGCCGCCGCCATGATTGCCGCCAAGCCTCTCACGAACGATCTGCGCGTTCTGCGCGATCGGCGCGATCAGCCAGGCCCTCCCGCACTCTTTCAAACAAATACGGTTGAATTGCCGGATAAGTCAATTTCTCGGGCAGATTATCCGCCACGATAATCTCCTTGATTTCCATCTCTTTCGGCAATTCACCCAGAGCGTTCACTTCGGCAAAGAAGAGCTTTCCGTAAGTTTTGACTCCATCCCGAGTAACCGAATATACGCAAACCGGCGCTAGAGCGAAATCAGCGGCACCAGTCTCTTCCTGCAGTTCGCGCCTGGCCGTATCATTGATATCCTCGCCAGGCTCCCTGTGTCCGCCGGGGATTTCATATGTATCGCGGAGTTTGTGACGGCAGAAAATCCACTGGCCGCGATAGCGCGCCGCAATAACAGCAAACTTCAGCTGATCATTAGCAATGTGGATCGCGTCATCTGAGTTATGAAAGTTGATTATGATACTCATCATTTTACCTCAGCATTGGGGACTTTGATAAATGTCTTTCCATTACAATCCCAGTCGTAATTGCCAGCAACCGTAAACTGGCTCCCCGCGCCTGTAAAATCAAATTTCAGGGTGACCGGAAATGAAATCAATTCAAACTGATCGTCGCCGATATATTTCATAGGCATATAAGGCCAAAATAAAGAGGTATAGAAACACTTAGCGCTATCGTCAAATCCTATCTTCCAGAGTCCTTTGCCATCCTGAATCCGGTAAGCACCGCAATACTTCTCAATTTGTGGCAGGGCAGGCTCTTCCCTGCGAAACTGGTATCCGGCTGCCTCTGTGATTTCGCGAATATACTGTTCCCATTGTTCCTCTGTTGTGTCTACTTTTAACTTGGCACAAGACAACTGGGCAAATGTTTGTTCCATTTGTTCCTGTTCATATAATAATCCCTCAAAAATGCTGACGCCGTCATCCTCTTCGGCATGCGGGTGCGCTTTAAGATAACCGGATGGCAGCGGAAGCCCAAGTATTAAATCCCGCCAACGTTCGCCGCGTGCTTTAAACGCTTTTTCAAAGCTTGCTTTCAGATCTGGCCTGTGCAAAAAGACAATCAATGGATTAAGCGGTTGAATTATCTCCAGGATTTGACCGAAATAGTTCATAATCTGCTCTGCATCCCAAACACTTTGCAGGAGATACCTGTCTACTGAATGCAGCAAGCAACCCTCCATAACAAAGACCTGGCCGCTTTGCCTGATAATTTCGGTCAGCCTGCGCCATTTATCCAGCATCAACTGCCGGTTTAATTCCATGCCATCCAATGAGTTTATGTCGCCAGCTTCGAACTCGCCTTCTCTGATCGGATGCTTTTCACATTCTTCATGAAGCCAGCAGGCTTGATCCTGATTAACAAGTTGTTGGTACACACTCTTTGATATTGTCGATTTCCCGACCGTTGAATGTCCGTCAATGATAATTAATTGATGCCGCATTTTTTGCCTCCGTTTTTAGAGCCCCAATTCTCCATCTATTGATTCTCCGCGTTAGCCCCTCCTACCCGAGATAATACCGGGGCTTGCCCTTGGATTTGTTCTTATACTCAATGGCTTCCTCCGGACAGCCGCAGATGCAAGCCATGCAATGGGTGCATTCCCCGCCCCACTCTGGCTTACCTTCCAGCAGCTGAATATTGTTCAGCGGACAGAGCCGGACGCATTTTCCGCATGCCACACATTTTTCAGTCACGTAAAAGCCTTTGGCACTAATAAAGAAGCGATAAAATATAGGGTTAACAACGCTGCTCAAGAATCTGCCCGCCAGCGTCACGGTTTCAGTAGGCAGTTGCTGCCCATTCTTGATGTATTCCGCGATACTGCGCATACCAGGTTCCGCTTTTTCGATAATCGCCTCAGCTTGCGCCTTGTCCGGCACTGCGAACATGGCGATGTAGTTTTCCGGCATGACAACCGAAGCTAGTCCCATAAAAACAAGGCCCCTCTCGGCACAAAGCTCTTTAACATAGGCGGCGGCATTCCCTGTCCCATCCCCGCAGGTCATCACAAAATAGGCTTTGTTGTTGCCGCCGAAGTCCGTTTCACGAATGAATTTGCTTACGAGCCTTGGTATTCTCCACCCATAGGTCGGTGTCACAAACACAAAAGGCTTTTCCGACACCAGCGGCTTGCCGAGGCCGGTCTTTATCAGATCATTCAACGCCACGATCTCGTCGTCGCCGCCAATGGCGGAGTTGATCATATTAGCCACATAACGGCTGTTGCCGGTACCGCTGAAATAGATAACCATATGCCTCATCTCTCCCTGTCCAGCTATCAACTATAGTTCTGCCAATTTGTATATTTCGATGCCTTATCCGAAACTCATTCCTGATTTTTTGATTAATCGTATCGGATGCAAACTTGCCCATTCTGCCCATCAAATAAGTGCCGATGACACTGGCGGCGCCTACCGCCGCGAAAATGAAAAAAATATAAAAAAGCGGCCCTGAAAGGGCCGCAAAACGAAGTCGCAATAAGGCGTTATGCAGGCGCGCCGTCAAACACGATAGCCGCGACGTGGTGGTGACTCATCACAGCCAGGTACACACAACCCGAATACGATATCATCAGCCGCCTGACCTGCTCCGGATTTCGTGGCGACGAAACCTTGTACTGGAATCAGCGGAACCTGAGCTTCATTGAAATAGTAGCAAAACCTCCAGGTCTCGCCTGGACCAAGTTCGCTCTCCGTAAATCCCATATCCGTCTTCATACCATATACCGCGAAACCATCAGGAAACCCGGGGGCGAATTGGATGAATTGTGCAATTACTGTCGGGTCGGATGTATCGAACAGGACAACATTGTTTACTACATCGGTTACGGTGAAACGAGTTAATTGCGCCAAAGTCAATTGGGGACATGTTTGGATGTCCCAATGGCTTAAAGCAGGACCTGTTTCTCCGGTGAAGGCTATATCCCAACACCAGCGGACAATTCCTCCGCCTACATCGGTAGCGCCGACGAATGTGATTGTAAAGTTTTCCACAACTACGGAGGTTCCGGGGTTACATACCATGATAACCACTCCTGTCTTTTCTATCTGATCGCATTCACAATTTCTATGCGTGCAACCGCAATATCGCCCAAGATCAAGCTCAACGCCTGACGCCGAAAGGGAGCTGAATTAAACACAAATTGCAGATTATCCGTCAATGCCGATAGTACCACCAATGTTTCCTGCACTAAGCCCATCTTCAGCAATTTGATCGCCAGAGCGACGGAATGCAGCAATTGATCCCTCAATGCCGATGGACCAATCTGGGCCCTTATTTTTCCGGCTACGATCTCCAGTGCCAAAGTAGACACCACCACGCAAATCGGCGGAGTTACTGTCGGGGCAACTGTCGGTGAGACAGTAGGCGTTGGCGTTGGAATCAGAATCTGATCTTCAAAAACAATTTTGACTGTGACTGTGAGTATGAGCGTTTCGTCGAATGTACCGGCAGCCGGATCCAGGGTCAAATACTCCTGGGCTTTTATATCATAGATTTGGCACCGCAAGCGCCTCAGGATATCCGGCTGGATCTGACTAGGCCGGCATCCTGCGACCATGGCTTCCGGGAAAGTAATATTGAAACCGTATTCCAGCGTGACCGACGGCAGTCCGGGACGATCCACGGCAATATCTTTGGAAATGAATGCGTCCGCCGTGAAAAAGAACCGGTCATTGGCTAAGTCAGTCCGCAATTTGCACTCGGTGATCGCTGCTTCCACTACCGTCCGGTCAGGATCTATCGTGCTTCCGGGCGGCAGTTCGGGCTGGATCGGCACCCCCCGCTCAATATCTCTCAGAATGATTATTTCATCACAAGCTACACGGTCAGCTTTAAAACGATCAAATAAGGCCATTTAGTCCGCACGGACTCCCTTTTTATTGCTAAACACAGATAAAAGCCTTTCAAATATCACTCTCAGTAGCTTGTGTGAACTGGCATCGCCCTGCACTGGTTTTTTACGCCCGGCAAAGTCCGGAGCAGGAACGGGATCGGGATCGGCGGGGGGGCCGATTCTGACCGTTGCCTTAACTCTGACAGGCCCGTCGGTTATTACAGGAAGTTTAAGGGATGTCATGTCACTGGCACCTCCTTCGGGATAGCCGGGGATCTGTATCCCCGGCTCCTGACACCGCTTAAACACATTTAATCAGGAAACTGTACGTTAATATCCGTACCGCTTAGGACCACGCTGTTAGCGGGCGGACACAACGCCACCATGATCTGATCAAAAACCACCAGTTTTAGTTTGACGGCCGCTTGTATTAAGATATCAAAGGTCCCGGCGACGGCGTCAAAGGTGAGTACCGGTGGAGCAACCATTGTGATATCAAAATCTGACAAAATGCGCGCCGCAGCTCATCCGGCGTTAATCCTGTCACGTCCAGCTTTGGTAAAGTGAAAGGTCCAAATGTTCTAATGAATGAAAACTCGAAATTGCGGGTTGTTCCGTCCGATAGGCTGCCGGTGAACTCGATAATGAAATTCGCCCGCAGTGTTACGGTAGGCGGGATCATGAGATTCGGGTCTCCAAAATCTACATCACAGTCCAAAATATCGATCTGGATTACCGGATTTGTCACCCCAACAAGGGTAGCGCCTCCCAAATCCAAGGGGACATCCGTTTCATTTTCTGTTATAAAAAGCCTTTGATCGTAAAGGACTCGTTCAGTTTTGATGCGCTGACACATTCCCACGGGAAAACACACCTCCTAAGTATCCTGGCTCAGTTTATTCCCGTCAATAAAACAAATAACGGGACCGGGGCACATTTAGCTTCAAGTTAATTGACATTGTAAATGCAACCGAAGCTACTTCAAAGGGTTGCAGTAAATCGTTCAAATAAACGGTTGCGATTAGTCTTGCATCTACGGCTTCTTCCCCAAGCTGCGTTTTTGTCTTGCAATGACACCTCTTTACTGTGAGAATGAATGTACCGGACACCAGCAGTCAGTAAGATGGTGATTGTTATGGGAAAGAAGCACTTAACCAATGAAGAACGCAGCCAGATAGAGCACCTTCTCCGAGGCGGAAGCTCAATCAAGAAAATTGCCAGTATCCTTAAGAAAAGCACATCAACAATCTCCCGGGAGGTTAAAAAACATGCGACTTTGAGTAACAAGTCGGCTCTTGGACGAATACCCAACCGCTGCGTCCACAGAAGAAATTGTACGAAGCTTCTTCTATGTGAAGATCATCCGAACTGCGCTAAGCGGCGTTGCAGCACCTGCAATCTATGTAACTTACGCTGTCCTGACTTTGTCGAAGAGCATTGCCAGCGGCTGGCTTCGCCTCCGTATGTTTGCAATGGCTGCGAATCCGAGTACCTCTGTACCCTACGAAAAAAGTACTACCTTCACAAACTGGCTCAGGCTGCCTACAAGGAACTGCTTAGCGAATCCAGAACTGGCGTAAACATAGCTCAAGAGGAGCTTCTCCGTCTAGACGAATTCATTAGCCCATTGATTCAAAATGGCCAATCAATCCATCATATTGTCACCAGCAACCCTGATGAATTCGCCTGCAGTGAGAAGTCTATCTACCGCTACGTTAATGGCAATCTCCTCTCGGCACGTAACATTGACATGCCAAGAGTATGCCGTCTCAGACCCCGCAAGTCTAAGCCTGCCGAGCATAAGGTGGACAAGCAGTGCCGGATCGGCCGTTCTTTTGACGATTATCTGAAGTACTTAGCTGCCAATCCGGATACCGCAGTTGTTGAAATGGACACCGTTGAAGGAAAAAGGGGCGGCAGTGTTCTGCTTACCCTCCATTTTAGAAACTGCAGTTTCATGCTCGCTTTCCTGCGTGAACGTAATGTTTCCCAGTCTGTGATCAATACCTTTAACTACCTGTACTCTATTCTTGGCAAAGATGTCTTCCGAAAACTTTTCCCGGTCATTCTTACTGACAATGGCTCAGAATTCTCTAATCCTTCAGCCCTGGAAAATGCTTGCGATGGAACCCGCATTACTTCTATCTACTATTGCAATCCATCCGCGCCATATCAGAAACCGACAATTGAGAATAACCATGAGTTTATCAGACGCATCCTTCCCAAAGGCAGCAGTTTTG
This sequence comes from Firmicutes bacterium UBA4882, assembly GCA_002399265.1. Classification (GTDB taxonomy): domain Bacteria; phylum Bacillota; class UBA4882; order UBA4882; family UBA4882; genus UBA4882. Next base: position 23,304 of record DHDG01000001.1, read on the forward strand.
ACGACCTTACCCAATCGGATATTCAGCTCATGATGAATCACATTAACTCTTATCGTAGAGAGAAGCTAAACGACAAGTCCCCACTCCAGTCGTTTAGCTTCTTCTACGGCCAAGACATCCTTGACCGGCTGGGCGCTACACTTATCACACCCAATGATATTCTCTTGCGTCCCAGCCTGTTGCGTAAATAGCCCAAACTCGAACTGCTGGTGTCCCACCAACTGATGTAGCCCTCTACTCAAGGGGTGGCATTTACTCAATCCGAAAAATTGATTCTTACCACCTTTAATGGCACATGCCCTTTTTTCAATGAGATTCGGGGCTTTCTGATACATATTTTACACTTTTATCCCATAAAAGAACATCGTTTGCATTGACTTAATGCAACTCGCTTGCATTTTCTTTGACAAAGTTGCATTTACTTTGTCTGGTCACC
>DHDG01000029.1 GCA_002399265.1 Firmicutes bacterium UBA4882
ATGTTACATATTTTGGCAATTTGAACTTTTAGAACCGTCCCCAAAGTTCCAAAACCGTCTCCAAAATTTCTAAAGGTTCGGGAGGTCGGATAGAATGCATGTACGCCTTTTGGCATGCAAAGATCAGCAGGTACTCGCCAGGGAAATGCGCGAAATTAAAGTGAGTGAACGCGGAATTGAATTGATGCTGCCGAAAGCAGATCATTTGGTGATGCGGGTCTATGGGGTCCGTCACACGGCAGCCAATATTCTTAAACAATCCATGCTCTCCAATGGCGGCGATGCGGCGGTTTCTTATCACTGCTGCCTCGGCGGCGATGATTTAACGGATGTCCTGCTGTTTGGTACCGTAAAACAGATCCGCTCAGCTTGTGCGCGCTTAAAAGAACAGGCTTTCGGTTTGGCCCGTCTGGCTGAGCAAATCGAATCGATCCTTGAGCAACAGACCGGCTTGCCGCAGCCCCTCCAGACCAAAACCGTTGATTTTATCTGGGGAGCGCGCACCTATGTCATGGGGATCGTGAATATCACGCCGGATTCTTTCTCGAAAGACGGATTAGCCGTCAGCGAGGACTCGGCGGAAGCAGCCGTTCGGCAGGCCATGCGCTTTCAGGCGGAAGGCGCAGATATCATTGATGTAGGTGGTGAATCCACCCGACCCGGGCATACCCCGGTCAGCGCTGCTGTCGAAAAAGCGCGCATCCTCCCGGCGATTCGGGCAATCAAGAATGCGATCAATTTGCCGGTTTCGGTAGATACTTTTAAGGCGGAAGTGGCTCAGGCAGCTCTAGAAGCAGGCGCTGATTGGATTAATGATATCTGGGCTCTGCAGGCCGATCCCGACATGGCTGCAGTGGCTGCCAAATATCAGGCTCCAGTGATTCTGATGCATAATCAGGAAGGAACCACTTATCAGTCACTGATGGGCGACATCATTGCCTTTTTGGAAAAAAGCATCGGCATTGCCGAAAACGCCGGCGTTTCCAAAGAACACATCATTATTGATCCAGGTATTGGATTTGGCAAAACCGCTACACAGAACCTGGAAGTCCTAAAGTATCTGGCAGATTTAAAAACCTTAGGCTATCCGATATTGGTTGGCACATCACGTAAGTCGATGATCGGCAAGGTTTTGCAGTTACCTGAGGAACACCGGGTTGAGGGAACAGCTGCGACAGTGGCGTTGGCCATTGCCAATGGTGCTGACATTGTCCGGGTGCATGACGTGGCTCAAATGACTTTGGTATCCCGCATGGCGGACGCGATTGTCAGAAATAGCACCGGTTTTTAATAGTGCGGTCAGAAAGGCGCTGGTGTAATCTGATGGAAATTTTGATCGGACTTGGCGGCAACCTGGGGGATCGTGCCCGGTATTTGGCCGAAGCAGCCTCCTATCTGAAGGATATGATGGCCGTAACCTCACAATCTGATATTTATGAAAGCGAGCCCTGGGGTTATATGCATCAGCCCCGCTTTTTGAATGCCGTAGTTCAAGCCGAAACCGATTTGGAGCCACTCGGGATTCTGGATTTATTGAAAGCGTTTGAGATTAATGCCGGTCGGCAAGAGATTTTCCGTTACGGTCCGCGGGTCATTGATTTGGATTTGCTGGCCTATGGAGATTGGGTGTTTCAGAGCTGTCGCTTGACTCTGCCGCATCCCCGCATGCACGAGCGGCTATTTGTGCTACAGCCATTATGTGATTTTCGGCCTGATTGGCGGCATCCAATTTTGGGTAAAACTGCCCGTACACTATGCGATGCGTTGCTGCAAGATACGCCGGAAGTGGCGCGCCCCTGGCAACGGTGAAACAGACCGCCGCGCCTAAAGACAAGAACGGAAGTGAGAGCAATGTATGAAGTAACAGTAAGCGCCCATTTTGATTCAGCGCACTACTTGCGGGAATACCATGGCCGCTGTGAAAACTTGCATGGTCACCGCTGGCAGGTAGAGGCATCTGTGCGGAGTAACAAGCTCAATCAAATCGGCTTGGCCCTGGATTTTACTGAACTAAAAAAAGCGCTCCGGGAAACGGTGGCGCAACTAGACCATGTCTGTCTGAATGACTTACCGGAATTCAGCAATATTAATCCCTCTTCTGAGAATATAGCCAGCGCAATCTTTGAGAAAGTGACCAAACGCCTGCATGAGCAGGGGCTGGATTTTACCATTTACAGTATCAAGGTCTATGAATCACCGGATGCCTGGGTCACCTATTATGGGGCTTGTTAGTTTACGGCTCTTAATAAAGGCGATTAAGGAGTGCTGATCATCATGATCTACGATTTGCGCAGTGATACAGTCACTAAACCGACCCCAGAAATGAGACAGGCTATGGCGGAAGCCGAGGTAGGCGATGATGTATATGGGGAGGACCCCACTGTTCACGAGCTGGAAACACTGGGGGCAGAGTTGGTCGGACAGGAAGCGGCTTTGTTTGTCCCCAGCGGCACCATGGGTAACCAAGTGGCCATTCTCACCCATACGCATCGCGGCGACGAGATTATCGCAGAAAGCAATGCCCATATCGTCTATTATGAAGTGGGCGGCTGTGCCGTACTTTCGGGAGTACAGCTGCGAACGATTCCAGGCCGCAACGGTTATATGGAGCCAACTGCCATTGAGGAAGCCATTCGTGGAGCGGATGTGCATTTTCCAGAAAGTAGACTGTTATGTCTGGAAAACACCCATAACAGATCCGGCGGAACCGTAGTGAGCCCCGAGGCAATGGAGCGTATGATTCAAGCCGCCCATGGCAAAGGATTGCGCGTCCATCTTGACGGCGCGCGCATCTTTAATGCGGCCGCTGCTTTGGGGGTTAAGGCCGACAAATTGACCCGAAGCTGTGATTCGGTAATGTTCTGCCTGTCAAAAGGATTGGCAGCCCCAGTCGGATCGCTATTGGCTGGCAGTGCGGAGTTTATCGTCCGCGCTAGAAAGTATCGCAAAATGCTGGGTGGCGGAATGCGGCAAGCCGGGATTTTGGCAGCTGCTGGCATCATCGCCCTGCAGAAGATGATTGGACGGCTGGGCGAGGATCACCATAATGCTGCCGCCCTGGCGCAGGGAATTGCGGGAATCAACGGACTAAGCGTTGATTTGTCGTCTGTACAAACTAACATGGTCGTCTTTGATATTAGCGGTTTACGCACTACGATGGAGTCATTCCTGAATCAGCTTGCGGAAGCAGGGGTGCTGGCCGGTCCGGTCGGCAGCAGCAAAGTCCGGATGGTCACTCATAAGGATATCTCGGCCACCGACATTCCGATCGTGATCCAGATTATTAACAAGATTAGTACCCGCACTATTATAGGCTAGCGTTGCCATTAGCCATTATCGGCATTATTGCCAAAAGGAAGGAGCATGGCTTTGAAATCTCTGGATGATTTGGCGAAAATCCGCGAAAAAGCACAAGCGATGCTCCGCCTGCGTAACGCGGCGGAAGATTCTACCCGTATTGTTGTCTGCATGGGGACTTGCGGTTTAGCTGCTGGCGCGCGGGAAACTCTGCAAGCCATCATGGAGGAATTGTCCAAACGTAACAGGACGGACGTAATTGTTACTCAAACCGATTGCATTGGGCTATGCGTATATGAACCGGTAGTTGATGTGATAGTGTCCGGTCAGTCCAGAGTTAGATATGGGCGCATCAATGCCGAACGCGCGCGTCAGATTATTGATAGCCATATCATGAACGGCCGTGTGATCCAAGAATGGGTCGTACCGGATCGTAACGCCTAAGGGAGCCAAAGGGCGCCAAAGGGCGCCAAAGGGCGCCAGGCAGAGGTCGTTAGCAGAACGATTAATAAGAAGCGCCAGATGGGCCGTTCCGGAGGGAACGGCCTGTTTGTTGTGCGCCACGCATGGCGATTAA
>DHDG01000038.1:0-654 GCA_002399265.1 Firmicutes bacterium UBA4882
CAAAAAGCGGGAAACAGGCGCGTTCATTCGATGAACGTGACAATTTCCTGCAGTTCCATTCTTGGTCTGGGGGCCGGTTCTTCAGCCGGATATCCGATCGGGATTAGCGCCACCGGGCGTTGGCCTTCTGGCAGCCCCAGCACTTGAGCAACTGCATCATCTTTGAATGCACCAATCCAGCATGTACCGAGGCCCATTGATTTGGCAAGCAGCAGACAGTTTTGTACCGCAGCGGCAGTATCCTGCAGCGCATAGAGTTGCGCGCCACGTTCGCCATACCGTTCCGCGGAACGTCCGGTTACAGCCGCCACGCCAATAATGACCGCGGCCTCGGCGATAAATGATTGCCCCTTGGCGGCGGCAATTAGTTCCCGCTTTACTTTGGGCGATTTGACCACGTAAAAAGCCCAGGGTTGGCGGTTGCCGCCAGAAGGGGCCCAGCGCATCGCTTCCAGTAGCATGTTAATCTGTGCGTTTGTCAGAGGACGGTCCTCAAATTTGCGCACGGCGCGTCTGGTCTTCATCAATTCTAATACTTGCTCTGGCAACATCTTTTCTCGATCCCCTCTCCCAAAATTGTTTTGCTGAGGATTTGATTGGCGAAGCTTGACAAAACGCGGGGAAGACGCATGAACCGTCCCCGCGTCTTCCCTG
>DHDG01000038.1:820-28287 GCA_002399265.1 Firmicutes bacterium UBA4882
GCGTCTTCCCTGTTCTATTCCGCATGAAGGTTGTTCAGTCCTTTATTGCGGAATTGCGGATTATACGGAACTGTGGAGGACAATGGCCGCGACTGTGGATGCTTTTCATTTTATCCGTATATGCTTTTCGTTTTGGGAGAGACATAGATATATCAGGTAAAGTATTTATGGGGAGGGAACGGTTTGCCTAAACGCAGCATCGGTGAACTGGAATCCCAGGTAGTGCAGGCACTGGCGGCCGAACAGCTTTTGCGGCCCTATGATCTTAAGGTCGCAGTTGATCGCGGCAGAGTGGTGCACTTGCAGGGGATCGTGGATGTGCTGGCGGAAAAAATCCAGGCCGAAGAGATCGCTCGCGGTATCAGGGGCATCTTCGGGGTGGAGAACAGTGTAACAGTCTGCACAGATGGCGATATCAATGATGACGCCGTGCGTTTTGAAGTAGCCGAGGAATTGCACGCTGATCCGCAGCTAGTCCACATTGGCGTGGATGTCCATGGCGGCGTGGCCCATCTGAAAGGCCGGGTAGATTCGCTGGCTGCTGAGCGCAAAGCTGTCCGCACCGCAGCCAAGGCCAGAGGAGTTCGAGGGATCAGAAGTAATCTGAAGGTCGAAGAAAGCTGGCCACATGATTCCGCCACTCTGACAACGAATGTAGATCGGGTGCTGGCGGGATTTCCGCAGTTAACCGGCAGTGCGATCAGGCCTGAAACGGATCGCGGCGTTGTGACGCTTACAGGTAGTGTTACCAAAGCGGAAGATATGGAATTGGCAGTTGAAATGGCCGGGACAGTTGAAGGGGTTCGCTCTGTACGTAATGAGCTGTCCGTAAATCCGGATGTGGAATCCATTATTGTCACCGAAATCATGGATGAGTTGCTGGATGACCCGTTTGTGCGGGAGGCACCCCTGGTTTTCGCGGTCGTGAATGGTGAAATCCAGGTAGAAGGCGCTGTTAAAAATAAAGAGCAGAAACGGCGCGTGGAGCAAGCTGTGCGCGAAACTGCCAGAAAACATCGTAATCAGATTATCGGCGTTAATAATAAGCTGATTATTGATCCTGACTAAGCCCAGCGAAGAAGTTGCCAGCCAGCCAGCTGGCTGGCTGGCACGCTACCAAAACAAAAACTAAAACAGGATCTCCGAATAGAAGAGCGAAGTATGCACTGTAAATTAAGCTACTGCGCTCTTTTTTTGCGTTTTTTTCTTTTACGCTTAGCGCAGCTCAGCATTAATAATCAAGCCGGGGTGGTAAATATCATGCGTACTTTAATGACGCCGATTGTCACAGTGGATCTGGATATCCTGGAGAACAACATCCAAGAAATGGGACAGTTCGCGGCTGCCAATGGGGTGGCGCTACGACCGCATATTAAGACGCACAAGTCCTCCAAGATCGCCAAAATGCAGTTGGCGCACGGAGCGACCGGTATTACTGTTGCTACTGTACGTGAGGCGGAGGCCATGGCAGCGGCCGGCTTTGATGACATCTTTATCGCCTACACCGTGGTGGGAGAAAACAAGCTGGAAATGTTGGCACGTCTCAGCGAGACTGTCCGAATCGGCGTAGCTGCTGACAGCATCTATGGTGTGAAAATGCTGAGCGCGGTCCTCAGTGAATCAGATGCTGAAATGGATGTCATGATCGAAATAGATACCGGCCAGCATCGCTGTGGAGTTACTTCCGGGGCGGATGCAGTAGTCCTGGCGCGGCTGGTAGAGGAGTTGCCGGGGCTCAATTTCCGCGGTATTATGACCCATGAGGGGCATTCTTATGGAGCGCAAAGTCCAGCTGAAGTTGAACAGATTGGCAGACAAGCCGCAGCCACAATGCGGACTATTGCCGCACAGCTCACTGACGCTGGTTTCCCACCGTCAGTAGTGAGTATGGGATCAACCCCCACCGCTCATATCGTTGGGAAAGAAGCTGGCGTGACCGAAATTCGCCCGGGTAATTACGTTTTTCATGATCGCACGCAGCTGGCGCTCGGTTCAGCTCGGCTGGAGCAGTGTGCGCTGCGGGTAATCGCTCATGTCGTGAGTAATCCGGAACCGGGCCGGGTGGTACTGGACTGCGGCTCCAAAACACTATCGAGTGATCTTGGTAAACACGGCCCGGGCGTCAAAGGATACGGCCTGATTATTCATAAGGGCAGGGTGCTTGAAGAGGCGGTCATTGAACGTCTTTCCGAAGAGCACGGTGTCGTAACGCTGTCTCCAGATTCCAATTTGGCAATCGGTGATGTTGTGGAGGTAATTCCTAATCATGCCTGCGTTGTGGCAAATTTGGCTGAAATGATGGCAGGCGTCCGGAAAGGTCGCCTGGCAGATTGGATACCAGTAGAGTCCTGATGCTTTAGAACTTTGAACTTGGAACCTTGGGGACGGTTCTAAAAGTGCCGATTGCCTTTTTGTGGGATTTGGCACTTTTAGAACCGTCCCCAAGGTTCCGGAATTAAAACGGTCGACTGCTTTCAGCCGACCGTTTTTTATTGTCCGGAAAAAGGTGGCGTTTGCTATTGGTGCCTCTTACTGCGGCGAGTTATTTTATTTTACAGTTCCAGTTCCAGCCGCTATTGTTATCCCAGTTATTAGCGCTGTCTTTGAAACAAAAATTAACTTCCTCCGAACCATCAGCAACGACGGTAGCCATATAACCCGCCACCGGGCGATGGCTCATCGGGATAGTGCGGGAATCATGCCATCCGTCAAACCCGTAGTGCAAATAGATATGGTCAGCACCGCAACGGGACAGTAGGCCATCGTATTCTACTGTGACCGGCTCGCCCTGTGAAACCATATCAGGAGTCAAGACGCCGTTTTTGAACATGCAAAATCACCTCCGAACGGTATTATTTCCTTATACGCAAGGAGATAATCAAACCATACAGTGCCAGTTATGCCGGGTACATCCATGACGGTATATCCAGCCAGTTCGGCATAAAGACGGGAGTGGAAGAAAAGAATAATAACCAAGCATGATGTTTTGACAGGTAAGAAAGGATGAATTATAGATGCGCAGATGGCTGGTACCGGTTTTGGTCGTGGCCTTAGTCCTGACTGGCGTATGGGGCTTTTTGCAAATGCGGTCCAGGCAGGCTTGGGAGCTGCAGGCCGAAAACGATTTTCAGCGTGCGTTTCACGAACTTACCTACCATGTGAATGGTATGGAAAATTTGCTGGCGAAAGCTTCGGTCGTTAATACGCCGGTTCAGACCAACAAGGTATTCAACGATATCTGGCGGCACAGTTATTCCGCTCAGCAAAATTTGTTTGCCCTCCCGCTCACCGATGTTGATCTGACCGCAACGCGTAATTTCTTAGCCAAGCTTTTGTCGTTCAGTTACAGAATTAGCGAGGAATCAGCCGAAGGTAAAAACCTGGCGGAAAAGGATTGGAACGTGGTGCGCGATTTCAAAGAACAAGCCGCTTTTCTTTCCGGCGAGTTGGATCAAATGCAGACCTTCGTTTTTGACAGCGCCATCCGCTGGGTTGACGAAGGTTCGCCGCAAACTGCGGCAGCCTTTGGCGCGGTGGAAGGCAATACCGGCCAAATCACCAAAAACTTTATCATGGTCGAGGATGGCCTGCGCCGTCTGCCAGACCCCAGTTTTGACGGAAACACACTCAATGTCAAAGTTAAGCCGGTTGGCATTAGCGGAAACGACATTAATGCGCAGCAGGCGGTCGCCAAAGCGCAGAAGTTTTTAGAGGGGCGTGATCTGTCCAACTTCCAATTCAATACCGAAGCGCTGTCACAAGGCGAAATCCCGGTCTATTTTGTGGAAGCCATTCCGCCGGAGCGCGACGCCAGAAATGTGATCCGACTACAACTAACCCGCAAAGGCGGCCATGTGCTGTGGATGCTCGAGGAGCGCGGCGTTGGCAGCAGTAAAATATCCCTGGAAGAGTCCATTCAGGCCGCCCAGGAGTTCTTGCGGACCAAAAATTACCAAAATATGAAGGTCGCGATGTACGCTGATTTTCAGAACATCGCGGAAATCACGTTTGTGCCAGTCAAAGGCGATGTCTTTTATTATCCCGACGCGGTCAAAATTCAGGTCGCCCGGGACAACGGTCAGATTTTAGCCTATGATGCCAGCGGTTACTTGGTATTTCATCATGAACGCCAGCAACCAGGCACAGGCGGTCTGACACTACCGCAGATTACGAAGATTATCAACCCGCATCTGAAGGTGGGCCGGACGCGTAAAGCCGTGATTGTCGATGAGCTGTTCCGGGAAGTGCTTTGCTATGAATTGGAAGGAACCATCGGGAATGACCGGTTCTTAGTCTACATTAATGCTGATAATGGTCGGGAAGTTAAATTCAGGAGGATTACAAACACCGGGGTGGAAGAGATCTAAGGTGTGATCAAAGCCGGTGGCCGTTGACCGGTGGCCGGTAGCTGCGGCACTTTGGTTATGAGGGAGCCGGCCTGATCGAGACGGGGCCGGCTTTCTAGCAGGTTAGGCATGGAATGCGGCAGGGAAAAATAGATCTTTGTTGAATATATAAATTTTGTTACGATGATGTCAGAATGAGCGGAATGCGCATTTGCGTAGCTTAATGCGGCTCTAAATATGATCACTAAATCCAGGGAGGTATCGATAGATGAGGATCGGCGTAATGACCGGAGGCGGTGATTCTTCAGGGATCAATGCCGTGCTTCGTACGATCGTGACACAGGCTGATCGCAATGGTGATGAAGTCTACGGAATTTTAAGGGGCTGGGAAGGGTTGCTGCTTGGCAATCTTAAACGGCTGACGCTCGAGAATACGGCGCACATTATGTATGCCGGTGGGACAATGATCGGCAGCTCGCGGACTAATCTGTTTAAGGTCGAGAACGGTTTTGACACGGCGCTGGAAGTGGCCGATAAATTTAATCTGGATGCGATTATCGCCATTGGCGGCGATGACACACTGGGGGTCGCCGACCATTTCTGTAGCCTCGGTCTGAAAGCGGTTGGGTTGCCTCAGACAATTGATAATGACGTCGGCGGCAGCGATTATTGTATCGGGTTTGATACTGCGGTCACCCGCATTGTTGAGGATATTCGCAGTCTGAAAACCACCTCTGCATCGCACGGGCAGGACGTAGTTGTCGAGACGATGGGCCGTGAAACCGGCTGGTTGGCGGCTGTTTCCGGATTGATCACGGAAGCAGAAGCGATCGTTATTCCAGAGATGTCCATTTCATTTGATGCGGTTGTCGCTAAAATTGCCGACGCTCATCAAAAAGGTAATAATGGCTGTATTATCGTGGTGGCTGAGGGTTGTGAGCTTGAAGGCTGTGAGCGTATTGAACAGGTCGTCGATGCCTTTGGACACAAAAAACTGGCTGGTATCGGTTATGGGCTGCGCGATCAGTTGCAGCGCGCATTAGGGTCCACGATTCGCTGCCATATCATGGGCTATGTGGCGCGCGGCGGCGACGCAACCGCTTACGAAGTCACCCGCGCAGCCGAATTCGGGCGCGAAGCCTACCGCATGGTCAAGGCTGGCGGTTTTGGCAAGCTGATCGGCTACCGTAATGGCCGTACGATGGACACCGATCTTGAGGAAGTTCGCATTAAACGCTATGTGACAGCGGAGCTGATTGAGAGAATCGCAGAACTGTACTAAATGGTGGCAGAGAGCCTCGCTTGAACGCGAGGCTCTCTAAAAAGTAATCTTATTCGGGCGTTTGATCCAGGCGCTCAATGATGTCGTTGATGGACAGATCGATCTTTTCGGAGAGTTCCTGCATGTCAAATTCGTCGAGGAGAATCCCGGTCTCCTCTTGTATAGTGTTTAGTAAATCCATTTTTTCGGAAGGGTCCAGATCGTCTAAATCGCTATAAGGATCTTTCCAGGAATCCAGATAGTCCTGTACAATATTGTCGATTCTACTTTTTATTTTTGCCATATGCTCTCCTCCCAGGCTTCCTTCGCCATATATTGTGGTCACCAAAGCCTCAGCTTATGTAATTTTGAACAGAGATTTCGGAAGAGAATCGGGGGTTACTTATGAAACAGTCAAAACCGGTTTGTCTGGCAGCACTGATCATGGCGGCAGCGGTTGTATTGACGGCAGCCTGGCCGGTAGCGGCCGCCGATTATGTCGTTGAATATGAAATGTCATTGAACGATGTTGTGGTCAGTATTGAACGCAGCATGATTGTGAATGACGATCAGCGCATCATTATCTCTTCCGAAACGGAAATGATTGCCCCGCAGCCTTTGAAAATGCGCAGCATGCTCATTTTAAACAATTTCACGAGGCGTCCGGAAACATATTATCTGGAAGCGGATGTGCGCGGTGCGACTCAAAAGCTGGATGTGACTTTTACCGCCACTCAATGCCAGTACCGGGCGGAGCATGCATCCGGCGTGCAGAATGGAACCATAAACCTGCCAGAGAACTATCTGGTATGGGAAAACAATGTCTGGATTCAGTTGATGTATCTGGTGAGCGGCTTAGAGTGGGAGCAAGAGGCGGTGGCGGGTGTGGCGGGAGCATCCGGAACGGTCGCGGCCGCGGCGGCCCCTGTAGCCCCGGGCGCATTTAAGGCGCAGGTCTTGATTCCTACAACGATGAGTCTGTTGAGCGTCACTATTGAGGACCGCGGTTCGGAAAAGGCTGCAATCGAAGGCACGACGCTGCAGGCGCGTCGAGTTGCGCTGAATTTTGGCGGTACATTGATTATGGATGCCTGGCTGGACCCGGAGACCCGTATTCCGATCAAGATTAGTATTCCCGCCCAGAAAATGCTCGTGGTGCGTAAGAATCTGACGCTCATCGATCCGTCGGATCCGGCTGCGGAAGATCTTGAGGTGGAAGAAGATCTTGAGGCCGATGAAGGGGCAGCGACCGAGACGGTTGAAGAAGAAACCGGGGCGGCAGGGGAAGAGACCGAGGCGGGCGAGTAATAAAACCCGCTATTTCTTTAAGATGATCCAGGCCCCCACAATGATCATGGCCGCGCCAGCCAGTTTGATCGGGTGAAATGGGATCTGCTTGACGCCCAGAAAATTAAGCTGATCAATCAGGAACGCCGCTAGCAGCTGGGCAGAAATGATAGCGGTGGTCGCGGGTGATACGCCTACCTGGGACATGCTGGTTGCCACACCGAAGACGATCATGACACCCAGCACGCCGCCAAACCAGCTAATCGGGTTGGCGGAGCCAATTTTGAGTAATAAATCGCTTTTGCCGATGGTGAACACAGCCAGCGCCGAAAGGGCGGTTCCCAGGATATGAACGACCAGTGTCGCCTGCCACAATCCTACGGTTTTTCCTAATACTGAATTCATGGTACCCTGAGCCGCCATGGCTGCCCCCGACAGGGCGGCAATCAGTAACGCCCCAATATTCCCTAATTGCATGTGCCAACCTTTCCTTTCCCTAAAAGCCGTTCTCTATTAGTTTCTCTTCCCAAGCCGGGTTCAATGCGCGGCAGTTTTGACATAACTTGGCCAACGCCGCCATATGATTCCTTGAGAAGGAGTCAGGCAGGAGTGAGTTAGATGGCGCTGGCCGTAATTGGGGCTGCCTTAATGGGGTTCATGATAGGGCTGGCCGGAACTGCAACCGGCGGCTTGTTTGTGTTATCGTTCCAACGTCCGTCGCACCGCACGCAAACGCTGTTAATTGGCTTTTCTGGCGGGGTGATGCTGGCGGTCGTATTTTTTGATTTGATTCCGGAATCATGGCAAGCTGGCGGATGGGCAGCCTGTTTGATCGGCACCCTGACTGGAGTGGCGCTGATCAGGTTGTTGGATCAGGGCCTAACGAGCCTGTCGCGGAATCGAACGCGAAGACTGTCGCGCTATACCCGCACCGGGTTGTTGCTTGGGCTGGGCATTGCCTTGCACAACTTTCCGGAAGGGGTGGCACTCGGTACGGTCTATACGGCCAGCACCAACCCGGGTGGCTGGATTGGATTGGCGCTGTTAATGGCCCTACACAACATTCCGGAAGGCATGGTAATGGCAGCCGCCATGCGACTGGGAAACATTCGCATCAGGAAAGTCATTTGGGCGCTGGTATTGGTGGAACTGCCGATGGGAGTGGGAGCGGCACTCGGCGGTTTTTTTGGGGAGTTATCCGCGCTGTCCACGAGTCTATCGTTGGCCTTTGCGGGCGGAGCGATGCTATACATCACGCTTGACGAACTGTTCCCGGCAGCCTCTGAGCTGGGCGGGTGGTTTTGGATGACGATCGGCACCGCCGGTGGCGGGTTGGTCGGGGCAGCGCTGACAAAGATAGTTCAGGCTGCGGGATGAGCTCTGCAGACGGCATGCTTGATAAGTTTGGAACGCTTGGAATGCATGGCGCGCGTGGCGTATGCGGCATGTGAGGCATATGGGTAATGAAAGAGGCGCTTCTTTTGCAGAAGCGCCTCGGCGCACTCAGCTTCCCTCATCCAAAAGTTAGCGGGAGTAGATTTTATCGCTCTATTCAATAGCTCCAACTATAGGCATAAACTTTCCGGTCGGTATAATAAGGGTGAGAATTTTTGAATGAAGCTACCATCCGGACCGAATTTTTTAAAATTGTGGTTCTTTAGATCATAGACATACAAGCAATCATCAGGACCGAAGGCCATCGCCGATACCCAGGATTCCGTCTCGTCATCTACCGTGGTGCTGAAGGTACGCAGTACACTAAGGTCTTTGGTCAAAACGACGATGCGATCAAAGACTGCTGCATATAGGTAACCATCGGGGCCAAAGATTAGTCGAGCGGGTTCCTTCAACGCGCTATCGTCTGTTATTCCGATTTCCGCTGCCAGACCGCCATCGACGCGCCTGAATTTTCTGATTGTACCCGCTCCTTTTTGTGAATTATAGTTATCAATAAGTGCTGTGGCGGCGCTGCCGCGTTTTGAGGGGGTGATAATTCAGGTGAAGTATTCCACTTTGGCTTGTGGGAAACGCCGCATAATTTCAGCGTTCATGTATTGCTCGAGTTCTTGAGCTGCTTCTTTAGGGTAAACATATTTGCCACGCCCATATTTGCCCCACTTGTACATGCGGTTTTCTTCGTTGAGATCCAAGCTGGTATGGGGGAAACGCTCCAGAATTACGCGTTTGGCGCTCTTAGTGAAACGATGCTGGATTAGTTCAAAAGTCAGGTTGTCACCGGCAGGGTTGATTGTTTCCAGTGCGGCATGCAGTTTATCGAGCATTTTGCCATAGTCGTGCTGCCAGCCGGGGTATAAAAAGAGCGGGGCGATGACAAAGCCCAGTGGGTAACCGGCCTGAGCAATTTTAACGGCGGCGGCCAGGCGTTCGGAGAGCGCGGCGGTCTGCTGCTCATAAGTGGTAATGATCTTTTCGGAATTGACGCTAAAACGAAAGCGGGTACGTTCGTTGTGCGGCAGATTCAGCAGAGAGTCCACCAAGTGAAACTTGGTCGTCAATCGGAGCAGACCATGTTCTTGCTGGCCGAAAAAGGTAATGGCTCGGCCCAGATTGCCGGTTAAATGTTCAACAGCCAGGGGATCGGAAGTGCTGGACGCTTCAAAAGAAGTTGTTTCGGGAAGTCGTGCCTCAATATGGCGTTTGATAGAGGCCAGGATTTCATCAATATTAACATAGACACGCACATATGGTTTACGTCCAAGTGTTGTGGCAAGGTAGCAATACTGGCAGCCTCCCGGGCAGCTGGTACCCATGGCAAATTCATAATCTGCTGATGGACGGCAGGTATCAAACTCCAGGCCAACTTTGACCCCGACGACCAGGGTGCGCTTGGCTTCGCGGTAGGCAATCTGCGGGGTGCCGCCGGGGATTCCGGTGACCCGGTTGTGCGACTCGATCATGCGAATCGGGACTTTGTCAGCCGTAAATCGGTCATATAACTCCTGTGCGAGCGGGTAAGCCATCGCCCGCTGTTCAAAAAAAACCCGCCGTGGTTGGAACGGCGGGGGGGAAGTGCCGGAATTCGCCAATAGAAACCCTCCCGCTGCATGTGCAATTATGAGTTAATAGAACCGGGGCGCTTCTCTAAAAAGAAGCGCCTCTTTGCATTTTGCACATGCATCGGAAGGATTATGCGGACGGTGTTTTATCTGTCTATTCCGCGGTCCCAGTAATAGGCATGAATTAAGGGATTCATCGAGTTATCCGTGACATACAGGTTGCCAAAGTCATCAAAGGCTAACCCATTCACAAACATGGATGACGTGGGGATTTTTTGGATGATGTCCTCATCCGGGCCGATTTTCTTAATACAATCGTTTATGCGATCATGGACATATAGGCAATCGTCAGGACCGAAGGCTAGCGCTATTGGCCAGGAATTTGCCTCGCCATCATCTTTAACGCTGAACGTGCGCAGTACACTTAGACTGGCTGATAACACCACCATGCGGCCATTCATAGTGTCTGCCGCATACAGGTTGCCATCAGGGCCAAATACCAGCTGGGTAACTGTGTTAAACGCTATACCTTCTGCTGTTCCGATATCCGCGACAAAAACACCATCCGCTTGTTTATATTTTTTAATTTTGTTTGTAGTTATGTCGCTTACATAGATATAGGTTTGATCCAGTGCTAACCCCCAATTGTTGGTGGCACTGAGCAATCCTTCATATGTGCGGGCGATCGCGCCGCTGGAATTGAAGCGATGAATCTTGCCTGCTTCATCGACACCCCATAGATTGCCCGCGTCATCAAAGGTAATAAAGTAACATTGTGATGTAAGGCCGGTCACAAAATTATCGATGAATGTCCCGTCTATTGAATAGCGCAAAATATTGGTGCTTGAGGAGACATATATTTGGCCATTAAAGACTTTGATGCCAATAGCATACTGATTGGCCTCATTCGCCCATGAAATATGCATGAAGGGTTCGCTTTTTGAAAAGAGGGCAATAACAAGGCGGCTGCCAGCATCAAGTTCAAAGGTTTTTTCGTATTTCACAAATCCCGGATGCTCAACACGTAAAGTGTGGGGACCTTTTTTTACTTCTGGGCGCTCTTAATCACCCCCGTGACATTTAATTGGCCGCATCCGGTGAAAGCAACGATCGTGGTGGCGATGATCAGTAACATTACCAGTCTTTTCATTCAGCCGACCTCCCTATAATACAATAAAATTGGATTGGGCAAGCCAATATATGTTAAAAATGGAGTCCTCTTCAAAGACGAGTGATTACAGGAAAAAGGACATTCCCATTCGCAATTTATGATATATAAAATACGCTTTTTTATGCGTCTATTTTAGGAATAGTCGTTCTTTTTTTGTGGGGTGGCAGGGGAATGTTTCAGATTGTCAAAAACGGAGAATAATGTCCCATTTGTATTTTAATGGTACTGCAAAGGTGTTTTTTATTCGCTCATGTTAGGGATAGTCCTACTTTTTGTAAGAAGGCGTAACCTCAGCCGGTTCCAGGCTGAATAGACCTGAGCGCATGGCCAGGTTGCGCAGCAAAGGATGGTACATGAAGGGCGCTTTCAGAGTTTTGTTAAGCAGGTGGCGGCGCATCGATACCGTAAGGAAACGGTAGCGGCGGCTGGCACCGGGAAGGCCGGACGCGAGCGAGTGCGCCATGGCGATGGCACTTTCCATCGCCCAGCTCAAACCTTCGGCAGAACTGGGGCTGATCCAGCCGCCCGCCTCTCCGATAAAAGCAATATCATCAGATTCGGTAAGAAGGTGGCGCAGTCGGGAGGGCCTAAAAATCAGGGCCCCTTCCTTCTTGTGGAGGTCTCCGGATAGTAGGCCAATCGTAAAGAGCTTGTCCTTGAGTTCGACAAACCTTGCCGGGTCGTCCGGACCAGGTTTGAGGGCGGCACCAAACAGGACGTACTCCCCTTTGGGAATAGTCCAGGCGTAAAAGTCGGTGATACGGCTGTCAAACAGGGCTGAGTAATACGGGTGGTGATTCTTTGTGCGGTACCATTCCTGAATCGCGACGTATTTAGGGATGGGATCGTGCGGATCGTGCTGTTCGCGTGGATCTCGCGGATCGCGCGGATCGCGCCGCTGCTGCAGCACCAAGTGGCGCAGAGCCGAAGTGGATCCTTCCGCGCTGACAACGACTCTGGCCTGTTCCGTAAAGCTGTTGGTGCCGGTGCCGGTGCCGTTGGCGAGACGCAGTGCATAGCCCTCATCGGTGCGGGAAAAGCCGGTACAGCGGCAGCCCCATTTGGCATCCACCGTGCCCGGAATCAACGCTGCCATCCACAAATCGAATTTGGTGCGATCGATGTTAATATAGTGCCTTTGATAAAAACGCTCATTGCCGCCGTTGAAGTCAATGGCGCGCACAGCGAAAATCTGCGGATCTGCCAGTACGTGATTGGGCAGTCCCAGTCCCAGGCGCGCCAGCACAGCCTGGGCATCAGGGGCTAACAGTCCGCCGCAGCATTTGCCGTTTTTTTCGTAGCGAGCCGGGTCATCAAGGCGGCGTTTCTCAATCAGCAGGACTTTATATTTGGGGGCGATCAGCCTGGCGAGGGTCGCACCGGCCGGACCGGCACCAATAATGGCGATATCGTACATTGGAGGTGCCACCTTTCGATATGGGATCCACCAATTTAGAAAATAGCCCGGCGTTATGCCGGGCAAGTTGGATGGTTTAACCGAGCCAACATTGGTTTCTTAACCGTTCCAAAGCCATTTTTATGTGATCCACCTTAAAGAGGGCTTTTTTACGGTCGTTCCAAGACCAAACACCAGCTACTACCGTTGCAGCATCGTGCTCGGCTGTTGAATTTTCCTCCTGAGCTATCCAGTGAACTGTAGACAAAAGTTCCATACTATAGGGCGTTTCGAAACCATCAATTAGTGTCGAGACTCGTTCTAACCGTTCCAGCGTTTCGGGGTGGAATTGGACAAAACTCTCCGCTTCTTCCGGGGCACCTGAAAGCAGGCTAATTTTGGAATTTATGCTTCTATCCCCGTAGCCTCTGATAAAATGCCCTTCAATTCGCTGTAATACGTGGTTGAGATTTTCCGCGTAAGGTCCGTACTTACCTTTGACAAAGTTCAGTTTAAGAGGTTCTCCTGCAGATTGAAGGAAGTAAGCCAGCTTTTGTATTTCCAGCAGAGAAAGGTCATAACCGGGCAATAAGTGCTGCACGGCCAGGTGTCATCATTGGCCTTTTGGTCAAGACCATCATTTCTTTAGCTGCGGGTGCACCTTTAGGTTCATATACCAGTATTGATACATCTGGAATTCCATTTAGTGCGGCGTGAATCCGCGGCTGAACTATAGCCCAGTCAAGTCCTCCGTTCCCACATCCCAAGGGGGGCAAAGCCAGAGAGTCAATTTCAAGCCGTGGGATTAGCTCTGCAAGAGCGCGCAATCCAGCGTCAATATCTTCAAGTTGGGAACGGGATCTCCAATGGCGCTTTGTTGGGAAATTAATAATCATTCGGGGGTTCATCAGGGAACCTGTAGGTACTACAAGAAGTTTGCCAGGCCATAACTCATTATTCTGACATGACTTGCGATACACTTCGTAGTTATGGGGGAATGCCTGCTTAAACTGTAAAGCAATTCCCTTGCCCATTACCCCTTCAATATTTACAGTGTTGACTAAAGCATCGACTGGCGCTTCTAGAAGGTTCCCGGTGACATAATTAATGGCCATCAAGGTTCCTCCTTTGCCTTTCGTTTCAAAAATACCACCCGTTCCAGACTTTTATTGGAATATTATGTCCCATCCTGTTTAGAATCTCTGTAGCCAGATTCCGGTAGTCGTTATCAAATACACCAATCTCCTGGACTAATGTCAAGGGGAAGAAACTGTGAACGAGAAATTCTGCCTGTCGTCTTCTCTTCCGGTCATTGTCCTCAATTGTATCATTCCAGTATCTACTTTTCATAAGAGGCCAATCAAGAAGGCTAAGATGTTCAGGGTTACGATAATATTTACTGATAGCCATGTCAGCATGCCCGTCAGTGAAACAAAATGAGCAACCAGCAGCTTCAACTTGCTCAACAGAAGAAACAAGATGGACAATTGTACATTGTCTTGCTTCGCAGCCCACATTTCCCTGATTTATTGTATATAGCATAGGCAATCGTGGAGCAAAGTAGAAAGGCACGTAATCTTAATTATCCGTCTCTAAAAGTGTGTCAAAATCTCAAGCTTATCCAACCTCCGCAAATTGGCTGTCATACAGACTTGCATAGAACCCTCTTTGCGCGAGCAGTTCTTCGTGAGTGCCCTGCTCGATAATATCGCCATGATTCATGACCAGGATTAGATCCGCGTTACGAATCGTGGAAAGACGGTG
The DNA here is from genome assembly GCA_002399265.1 of Firmicutes bacterium UBA4882. GTDB lineage: Bacteria > Bacillota > UBA4882 > UBA4882 > UBA4882 > UBA4882. The sequence goes on from DHDG01000038.1 coordinate 15,063, forward strand.
CGCGATAATAAAGCTGGTGCGGCCCCGCATCAGATTGGCCACCGCCTTTTGGATCAGAATTTCCGTTCTGGTATCGACCGAACTCGTCGCCTCATCCAAAATCAGAATTTTGGGATCAGCCAGCACCGCGCGGGCGATCGTAAGCAGCTGCTTTTGTCCGTGCGAGACATTGCTGGCCTCCTCATTCAGCACCATGTGATAACCATCCGGCAAAGTATTAATGAAGTGATCACACTGGGCCACCTTGGCCGCCTCTCTGACCTCATTATCAGTAGCATCAAGCTTCCCGTAACGGATATTATCAGCAATGGTACCATTGTAAAGCCAGGTATCCTGCAGCACCATCCCAAACACACTGCGCAATTCATCCCGCTTAAATTCACGGATATCATGACCATCCAAGCGGATCGCACCGCTGGTGACATCGTAAAAACGCATTAGCAGTTTCACGATCGTGGTCTTACCGGCCCCGGTCGGCCCGACAATGGCCACCGTTTGCCCGGGTTTAATATCACTATTGAGCTTTTTGATCACGATTTTGTCGGCCGTGTATCCGAAACTGACATCCTCAAAGCTGATGTGACCAGCGATCGCAACATCGGTCGGCAGGGGGGTGTCACCATTGCTGCAAATGGTGAGTGCGTTCGGCGCTTCCGGAATCTCCTGCGCCTCATCAAGGAAACCAAAGACCCGTTCGGAGGCGGCAATCGTTTGCTGCAAGACGTTGGAAATCTGCGAAATCTGCAAAATGGGTTGGGTGAACTGGCGCATGTATTGAATAAATGCCTGGATATTGCCAACGGTCAGGCGGCCTTGCGTCGCCAGGTAGCCGCCGAGTACGCAGACCACCACATAGCCGATATTCCCGATAATGTTCATAATGGGCATCATCAGACCGGATAAAAAGTTGGCTTTCCAGGCTGAGGCGTAGAGCGTGTTGTTGCTTTTCCGGAACTGTTTGAGAGAGCGCTCTTCACCGTTAAAGGCCTTGACGATCGTGTGGCAGCTGAAGTTCTCTTCAACGATGCTATTTACATTGCCTAGATATTTTTGCTGATTGACGAAGTGCTTTTGCGACTTCTTGATGATCAAACCGACTACAACCAATGAAACGGGCAGCGTCATAATGGCGATGAGCGTCATCTGCCAGCTGATGGAGAACATCATCACCAGGATCCCAATCAGCATGGTGACCGATGTGATAATTTGGGTGATGCTCTGATTAAAGCTGTGATTGATGACATCAACATCGTTGGTGATCAAAGAAAGCACCTCGCCAACAGTGACCCGGTCATAAAAGGAAAAGGGCATATTGTGGATTTTCTCGTCAATGTCTTTGCGCAACCGGTATGTGATTTTATTGGATACACCTGTCATAATGAAACCTTGGATGAACTGGAACAAGGCACTGATCAAATAGAGTCCGATCAGCCGCAGCAGGATGCTTCCGATGGCCGTAAAGTCTACGCCTTCGGATGTGCCCGCGATCTTGCCCATGATGCCGTTGAACAGTTCGGTGGTGGCGTTGCCCAGGATTTTGGGGCCGACAATAGCGAACACAGTGGAGCAAACTGCGAAAATCATGACAAACAAAACCGCAATTTTGTAGCCACCGAGATAAACCAGCAGTTTCTTGACAGTGCCTTTGAAATCCTTCGCTTTTTCGACAGGTGCACCCATGCCGTGCATACCGCCTGGTCCACCGGGACCGCGGCCGCCGGGACCGCGGCGCATGCCGCCCGGGCCACCAAATGGCCGGCCACCTGTCATAGCGCTGCGTGTATCACCAGATGCTCCATTATCTCTGTGATCCATATGATTATTATTGTTATGATCAGGCATGGCGGAGTTCCTCCTTCGAAAACTGCGATGCGGCGATTTCATAGTATTCCGGACAGCTGTCCAAGAGCTCCTGGTGGGTTCCCTGCCCGACAATCTCGCCGTCATTGAGCACGAAAATCCGGTTGGCATTCATAATGGTACTGACACGCTGGGCCACGATGATGACCGTACTATCGCCGGTGTGATCTTTCAGAGCTTTGCGCAGTGCGGCATCGGTCCTAAAGTCCAGCGCCGAGAAGCAATCGTCCAAAATGAAAATGTCCGGTTTGACGGCCAGGGCACGGGCAATAGAAAGCCGCTGCTTCTGGCCGCCGGAAACATTGGTGCCGCCTTGGGCAATCTCCGCGTTGAAGCCTTCCGGTTTTTCTGAGATAAAGCCGAGCGCCTGCGCGACCCGGGCAGCTTGCTCAACTTCAGCCTCTGAGGCGGCTTCATTGCCGTATTTGATATTACTGGCGATGGTGCCGCTCATTAGCACACTCTTCTGCGGCACATATCCGATATGGCTGCGCAACTCTTTTTGCGCCAGCTCCTTAACGTTCACACCATTGACCAGCACTGCGCCGCCAGTGGCGTCGAAAAAGCGCGGGATCAGGTTGACCAGCGTAGACTTACCTGCGCCGGTAGAGCCGATAAAGGCAGTTGTTTCACCAGGCCTCGCTACAAAGGAGATGTTTTTCAGGGCATCCTCATCGGCACCGTCATAACGAAAACTAACATTGCGGAATTCAACAAAGCCTTTGGCAGAGGCAGGCATAGCCTGCGGATGGGCGGGGTCGATAATTGACGGCTCTGTTTCCAGGACTTCCGCAATGCGCTGGGCTGAGACGGACGCCCGCGGGATGAAGATAAACATCATCGAAATCATTAGGAAGCTCATGATGATCTGCATGGCATATTGCATAAAAGCCATCATGTCGCCCACCTGCATTTGCGATTGGGAGACTTGGTGTGCGCCGACCCAGATAATGAGTAGCATCACGCCGTTCATGATCAGCATCATCACCGGCATCATGAACGTCACGGTTCTGTTGATAAACAGGCCGGTGCGGGCTAAGTCTTTGTTGGCGTTGTCGAAGCGTTCTTTTTCAAATTGGCTGGTGCTGAACGCCCGGATTACGGACAGACCGTTCAGGGTTTCACGGGCCACGAGATTGATGCGATCGACCAGCTTCTGCATGGCCTTGAATTTTGGCATGGCGATTGCAAAAATGATCATAATTAAGCCAAGAAGCACCGCGCAGGCGACGGCAATAATCCAGCTCATGGAGGTTGATTTCTCAAGGGCCATGATCACACCACCGGTCGCCATAATCGGGGCGTAACAGACCATTCTGATGCCAATGGCCAGCAACATCTGGATTTGCATGACGTCATTGGTCGAACGGGTAATGAGGGAGGCGGTCGAAAATTGATCATATTCCGCGTTTGAGAAGTGGCTGGCCTTCTCAAAGATGTCATTACGGAGGTTGCGGGCGGTGCCAGCGGCAATGCGGGATGAGAGCAGGCTGACTAGAATGGTGGCGACACCACTGCCCAGCGCCAGCAGGAGCATTAGTAATCCGATCCGGATGACGTAGTTTCTTTGATAAGCGCCAATATCTAAGCCGAGTTCTTGATAAAAGGCACTTACCATCATGGTGGCGCTCTTTTTGAGCAGCGTGGTGTCCATTTGCAGGGCGGCGTCGCGGGCGGCTGCGAAGACGGGTGGGGGCAGCTGGGCGAGCAGCGGCTGCATTTTATAGACTTGGGTAATGTCGATGGACTGAATGTCCAGCGCTGCAGGGTTGATGTTGGTGGTGGCGCCGGGGGCGCTGGGGCCGGTGCCTGCGACGGACGGGTTGGCGGGCATAGTTCCCTGCGGGATGCCCTGCATGGCGGCAAATGAGCGCATGACGTTGATCATGGTCCAAACCGCAGTGCCGAAAGCGGTGTCAAGTTGGTCGATCGTTTCAGGGGAAAGATCGTCAACCAACACATAGATTGGCGCGGACGCCGCTGCGGGATAGATCTCCTGATACTGCCTGCCGCGTTCGTTTTGATCGGTGCCGTGTTTCAGGGAGTAGGAGGTATTCAATAAAGCTTGCTCGTCAGCTGACATGAATGTCGAAACAAAGGTATATCCAGCTGGCGAAATAGCAGCGGGGGTGCTCTCGGCAATGCCGTTTTGCTGAATACCTACATTGACTATGTTGGACATATAGTTCGGTAGATTCAGATCGAAGACTGCCTGAGCGAACAGCAGGACAATGGCGATGATCAGTCCGGGAATAAAAGGCTTCAAGTACCTGGCAAGCTTAATCATGTTTTTCTGCTCCTTCTGCTTTGTCTATTCCGTCTGCTCCTTCTGTTTCAGCTGCTAAGAATTCAGTTTGAACTTCTTCGATAATATCTATGAAGTGATTGAACAGGTTAATCAACTGGGTCATATTCTCCTCCCCAAAGCGGGTAATCGTTTGGGTAATAGCCTTATCAGCATGTTCCTTCATGGCGATGGTAATCTGCTCACCGGCAGGTGTAAGGTTTGTGATAAATCTGCGGCGGTCTCTGGGATCGATTTCGCGGCTGATATAGCCCTTTTTTTCGAGCGCATTAAACATTTGCGAAACAGCTGGTTTTGTTACGCAAAGGCTGTTTTGGATATCGGTCATGTCAACATTAGCTTCTGAATTAGCATCTGAATTAAAGGGGTGCGCAGCAATTTTCCGCATGACGAAAAGTTCGCCCATGTGAAGATTGACTCCGGGCAGCTGGGCGATACGGATTTTCTTTAAGCGAAACATCAAATTAACAAATTCCTTTTTTAGATTTGGATTCATTTTTCCTACTCCTGTTGATCAATAGCGCAAAAGATAAGCGCTTAATAATTAAACACTTTACAAATATAGCACGTGATGAAGGGTTCTGCAAGGGGTTTTGACACAAGGGGACGGTTCTTCTGTGCGATTTCCAGTTTTGATATGCAAGTAGCACAGAAGAGCCGTCCCCGCGTCTCCTTCCCGCAGCTCCTCTTCATGCGGGTTAACTAAAGGGCATTGGTAAAATGGAGGGAATTGGCGAAGCGCGCCGAATATTGCCAATAGCCAAATGGGAAACAAAATTGCTTGAAGAGACCGACATAGATGGGAATCTGTTCGGTGTTTTGCCGCGTAAGTGGATTGGAGGGGTTGTCTTGTTAGGCAGCAGATTGAGAAGAACTGTTGATATGCGCAATAAGTGGATTCGAACGGCTCTCGGGATGATAGTATTATTAGTGGTGCTATTTTGCCTAATATCCCAAAAAACCTATGCCTACGTTACACCCGATGGATACAACGATCACGACTACCAGAAGTTGGTGGCCTTTTTAGAGTTGCCAAATGGGGCTGAAAAAAACGGTGATAAATTAAGCGCGGATTATGATCCGGAAAAGCCGATCACCTGGAGAGGGGTCTTCTGGAATAAAGAGGCAGATAATAAGGTCTATGGAATTAGCTGGTACTCTATTGGGCTTGTTGGTAACTTGGATGTGAGCGGTTGTACGGCCTTAACAAACCTTTACTGTGGGCGCAACCAACTGATCGGCTTGGATGTGAGCGGTTGTACAGCTTTAATGACGCTTGGTTGTAGTAGCAACCGACTGACCGGCTTAGATATGACCGGCTGTACAGCTTTAAAGACGCTTGATTGTTCTAATAATCAACTGACCGGCTTAGATGTGAGCGGCTATACAGCTTTAATGACGCTTGATTGTTCTTATAACCGACTGGCGGCCTTGAATATGAGCGGCTGTACAGCTTTAGAGACGCTTGATTGTTCTTATAGCCTACTAGCCGCCCTGGATGTGAGCGGCTGTACAGTTTTAGAGACGCTTGATTGTTCTCATACCCAACTGACCGGCTTAGATGTGAACGGCTGTATGGCTTTAGAGACGCTTGATTGTTCTTTTACCCAACTGACTGACATAGATGTGAACGGCTGTTCGGCCTTAACGTATCTTAACTGCAGCAGCAACCAACTGACCGCCTTGGATGTGAGCGGCTTCGCGGCCTTAACGAATCTTGACTGTTCGAGCAATCAGATGGCCGCCTTGGATGTGAGCGGCTGTACAGTTTTAGAGACGCTTACTTGTTATAATAATCAACTGACCGCCTTAGATGTGAGCGACTGTACGGCCTTAACAAACCTTTATTGTTGGTACAGCCAACTGATCGCCTTGGATGTGAGCGGTTGTACAGCTTTAAAGACGCTTAATTGTTATAATAATCAACTGACCGCCTTAGATGTGAGCGACTGTACGGCATTAATAGCGCTTACTTGTAATGCCAACCAACTGGCCGCTCTGGATGTGAGCGATTGTACGCTTTTACAGAATTTGCTTTGCCAAAACAATCGACTGACCGCCTTAGATGTGAGCGACTGTATAGCTTTAAAGACGCTTAGGTGCTATTCCAACCAACTGGCCGCTCTGGATGTGAGCAACAGTATGCTTTTACGGGAATTGAATTGTCAAAACAACCAACTGGCCACCCTGGATGTGAGCGGCTGTATAGCCTTAACGACGCTTAATTGCTATTCCAACGAGCTGCTCTTTTCTTCTTTGCCCCTTTTTATAAAAGCGCAATACGACTATTCCCCGCAGAGTAGAATGCAAGTAAGTAGCAGTGGGAAAGTAGTAATTGGCAATGAAATCGACCTATCCTCAGAAGCGATTATTAATGGAATAGAAACCGTCTATACATGGCACAAAAATGATGGTTCGGAGATTGAGCCCGCCACCTCCGCGAACGGAACGTTCACGTTCGATCGGGGTTTTGGAGTGCAGACCATATACTGTCAGATGACTAATGCTACATTTCCGGAGTTAACATTAGAGACAGAGATGATCCTGTTAACAGGGCCAGTGAAGCCTGAAATAAGTATTCAACCGCAGAACATTACAGTTATCAGCGGTACTATCGCGGCATTCAGTGTCACTGCTACGGCAACTGATGCTGGTGCAGGCGGAGTTTTAAGTTACCAATGGCAACTATCAACAGATGGCGGAAGCGGTTGGAGTGATATCGAAGACGCAGTGGACAACAGTTATGAACGAGGGGTCACTTTTATTGATAATGGAAACCGATATAGATGCGTTATAACCAATACTAAGGACGAAATAACGGCCACGATATTCAGTAATCCAGCTATATTAAGTGTGATAAACCTGACTATAACTTGCCAGCCTCAGGATACTACTGTCATAGAAGGGGCCACAGTAACTTTCAGTATAGCAGTTGAGGTGGCGGACGATGAAGTGGGTGGTGTATTAAGTTACCAATGGCAACGGTCAACTGACGGTGGCCGTAATTGGCTTGATATCGATGGAGCTAACGCCAATAGCTATTCCATTACAGAGGTAACCTTTGCTGACAATGGGCGCCAATACAGATGCACTGTAACTAATACTAGGGATGGCATTGCTGCTTTGATACACAGTAGCCCAGCTATGTTGAGTGTGGTGGCAAGACCGGCTATTACCAGCCAACCCCAGAATAGGATAATTCCCGAGGGTGATGCCGCACCTTTCGCTGTCACAGCGAAAGCGGCAGATGCAGGGATAGGCGGTGTTTTGAGTTACCAATGGCAGCTGTCAATAGATGGCGGTAGCGTTTGGAGTGATATCGATGGAGCTAACACCAAGAGCTATACCACCACGGCAACCACTTTTCCTAATAATGGACAGCAATACAGATGCACTGTAACTAACAATCGGAATGGTGTTACTATCACAGTAATCAGTAACCCAGCAATATTAAGCGTCGTGGCAAATCCGACGATCACCAGCCAGCCTCAGAACACAACCGTCCCCGTAGGAGCAACTGCGACCTTCAGTGTATCAACTGAGGCGCCGGATGCTGCCGAGGGCGGTATCTTAAGCTACCAATGGCAACTATCAACAGATGGTGGAAGTGTATGGAGTAATATCAGCGGGGCCACCTCTTATAGCTTTACCACACCGGCAGTCGCATTTGTTAGTAATGGCAATCAATACCGGTGCCAGGTGTTCAATACCCGGAATGGTGTTACTGCCACGGTTTCTAGTAATCCAGCTACATTAAGTGTGGCAGCAAGTCCAGCTATTATTAATCAGCCCCAGAATATTACCGTCCTCGAAGGCGCTACCGCGACTTTCGGCGTAACGGCTGAAGCGGCGGATGCTGGAATAGGTGGTATCCTGAGTTACCAGTGGCAGCTATCGACAAATGGCGGAAGCAGTTGGAGCAATATCGGCGGGGCTACAACTAATAGCCATACCACACCGGCAGTTATGTTTGCTAATAATGATCACCAGTACAGGTGTCAAGTGATTAATACCCGGGAAGGCGTTAGTGCTACGTTCTTTAGCAATCCAGCAATTTTGAGCGTAGTGGCAAATCCGATGATCACTAGCCAGCCTCAGGATACTGCGATCCTCGAAGGTGCCACCGCAACCTTCAGTGTAACAGCGGAAGCGGCCGATAGTGGCGCAGGCGGCGTCTTAAGTTACCAATGGCAATTGTCAACAGATAGCGGAAGCAGTTGGAGCAATGTTGATGGTGCCACCACGCATAGCTATACGACTGCGCTTGTTACCTTTGCTAACAATGGGTACCAATACAGATGTAAAGTGACCAATACCAAGAATGCAGTCTCAGCCGAAGCCTTTAGTGCGACGGCAACCTTAATAGTTAAGACCCATCGCATTAGCTTCATCAAGCCAACAGCGGCCAATGACGAGTACAACCCGGTTAATATTAACAGTGGTTCATTGGTGCTGGCGCAAATTATCGGAGAAATGGCAGAAGTTGCGGCGGTAACAATCAAGATCGATGAAGGCCTCGCAAAGTATATTACACCGTCAGGCAACACCATCTATTATCTGCTACCTGCGGATCTGTCCGAGGGTTGGCATACCGTCACCATTAAGTTGATTAACAAGGCCAACCACGCGATCGAGGCCACGGTGACCTTTTATTGGGATAGCTACCGCCGGGGCTTTGGGTTCGGCAGGTTTGATTTTGGCGAGGCGGGTGACCATTAATAGACGAAGGAAACGGAGGAGACTTAAGCATGAAATTATGGATGCAAAAGTTGACCTTGTTGCTCGTAATTGTTGGATTACTACTGTTGGTAGCTGGTTGCGGTAAAAAGGTTGATGAAGCCCAGATTCAGCAGGATATTACCGAAGGGGTTAATTCTTTCAAAACCGCGGTGCAGGCGTATAACGTCGCCAATATGCTGGGTTTTCTGGTTAAGGATGTCAGCTTTAAGCTGACTATTAGCGAAGGAAACGGCTCCTATTATAAAAATTACACTACACTCAAAACTGAATTAGAAGAAGATCAGGAAAAGCAATTGCATTGGCGGCAGTCACCTCCGGAAGGTCATGGTTATGTCCTGATCATGGAATTGGGGACGATCATATTCAGCAACACGAGCGCCAGCGGTGCCATCGCCACGGTTCCTTTCAAAATTAAGGAACTTGCGCAGGAACCGGAAATCCCGCAGGATGTTACAGACGAAGGCCAGATAGTCTGCGAGATGGTCAATCTGCAGGGAATCTGGCGCTGCCAGAAGATGACGATTGTTTATTATGTTTCGGATAAGACCAGCGCAGGCGCGCGCAACACGAAGAGTGGCGAAGAAGCGGCGCAAGGGTTCTGCTTCGGACTTTTTGATTTGCACTAACCGAGCACACCCTTCCTTGTGACAATCAATAATCAATAAGAGTAAATCATTCATATCCCCTCTTCGACATTTGGCGCGAAGAGGGGATAAGTTTTTTCCATCTGAGTGGGAGCCAAAGACGGGCGTGGACGTGGAATTACGGGAGGGTATTGGTAGATGGAGGTAACTGCAGGAGAGGAAACAAACGAGATATGGCGAATCTTGCAACATTTACCGAAATGGCAAAATATGACGAACAATTTAATATTGTGGCAGTTAACTGCGCGAGTAGATTGGAGGGATTGCTTTGTTAGGAGACAGGCTCAAGAATATTATCTATCATTATAAAAGATCAATCGGAAGCGTCTTGGGGGTTGTAGTTTTATTATCTGTGATAGTGTTTTGTTCAGCATCCCAAGATGTCCGTGCCTACGAAACCCCGGCGGGCTATGACGAGCACAATTACCAAAAGTTGGTGGCCTTTTTGGAACTGCCAAACGGGGCTGGCAAGAATGGCGACAAAATAAGTGCGAGTTATGATCCGGGGGATCCGACTACTTGGGCGGGGGTTCAATGGGATAACGGAGCGGATAAAAGGGTTTCGATGATTAATTGGAGTAAGAAAGGCCTGGTAGGTAGTCTGGATGTGAGCGGCTGTACGGCTTTATTTTATTTCTTCTGTGTCAACAACCAAATAACTGAACTCAATGTGAGCGGTTGTACGGATTTAAATTTTCTTTGCTGTAGCAACGAACAAATAACCGAACTCAATGTGAGTGGCTGCACAGCTTTAATGGATCTTTGGTGCGATTTCAACCCACTGACTTCAATGGATGTGAGCGGCTGCACGGCTTTAGAAAACCTCCTTTGTGGCTCCAACCTACTGACCGCGCTAGATGTGAGCGGTTGTTTGTCCTTAAAGCGGATTCAGTGCGATTTCAACGAACTAACTGCGCTGGATGTAAGCGGCTGTACGGCTTTAGAGGAGCTTGAGTGTTATTACAACGAACTGACCTCACTAGATGTGAGCGGTTGCACGGCATTAAAGGAGCTTGAGTGCTTTTCCAATAAACTGACCGTACTAGATGTGAGTATCTGTTCGGCTTTGAAAAATCTATACTGTTACTACAACCAAATGACAGAACTCAATGCGCGCGGTTGTACGGCATTAGAGGAACTTAAATGCAATTCCAACAAACTGACCAAACTAGATGTAAGTAGCTGTACGGCTTTAAAAGATCTTTACTGTGATTCTAACGAATTGACTGAACTCAAGGTGAGTGGTTGTGCGGCTTTAGAGGAGCTTATGTGCAACTCCAACAAACTGACCGCATTAGATGTGAGCGGCTGTTCGGCTTTGAAGTCTCTTTACTGTTATTCCAACCAACTAACCTCGCTTAATACGAGCGGTTGTACAGCGTTACTGACGCTTGGGTGTGGTTCCAATCAATTGGCCTCGATAGATGTGAGCGGATTAACGGCTTTACTGACGCTTGGGTGTAGTTCCAACCCACTAAACTCACTAGATGTTGGAGGACATGTTACTTTAACAATACTTACCTGCGAGTACAGTCAATTGACTGAACTTAAGGTGAGCGGCTGTACAGCTTTAGAGAATCTTAAGTGCAGTTCCAACCGACTTACCTCACTAGATGTGAGCGGTTGTACGGCTTTAGTGGATCTTGTTTGCGGTTACAACCCACTAGCCGTACTCGATGTAAATGGCTGTACGGCTTTAGTGGATCTTGACTGTCGTTTCAGCAAATTAACTGCGCTGGATGTGAGTGGCTGCACGGCTTTAGAGCGTCTTGACTGTTATGTCAGCGAACTGATCGCATTAAATGTAAGCGGTTGTACTTCTCTAGATTATCTTTGCTGCAGCTTCAACCGATTAACCTTTAGCACACTGCCGCTTTTTAACGGAACTTATTACTGGTATTCCCGACAGAGTGAACTGCAAATAGGCAGCGGAGGAAAAGTGGTCATCGGTAACGAGATTGATTTATCCGCGGAAGCGGTGGTTAATGGAGTGGACACCGTTTTTACCTGGTATCGCAATGACGGTTTGGAGATTGAGCCTACCACCTCCGTGAACGGAACATTCACGTTTGACCATGGTTTTGGAAAGCGGACCATCTACTGTCAGATGACTAATACCACATTTCCGGAGTTAACATTGGAGACAACCGAGATCCTATTAATAGGGCCGGAAAAGCCCAAAATTTCCGCGCAACCGCAGAGTATTATAGTTGGCAGTGGTACTACCGCGACCTTCAGTGTCACTGCTACGGCAACTGATACCAATTTGGGCGGAATCCTCAGTTACCAATGGCAACAGTCAACAGATGGCGGAAGCAGTTGGAGCGAAATCGTGGATGCAGTGGAAAACTGTTATACCACAGCGGCGGTCACGTCTGCTGATAATGGATATCAGTACAGATGCGCTGTTACTAATACTAAGGATGAAATTACTGCGATAGTATTAAGCGATGCAGCGATGCTAAGCGTGGTGGCAAGCCCCATCATCACCAGCCAGCCTCAGGACACTACTATTCCCGAAGGGGCTGCCGCGACCTTCAGTATTACAGCCGAATTACCAGATGATGAAGCAAGCGGGGTCTTAAGTTATCAATGGCAACAGTCAACAGATGGCGGAAGTAATTGGGGTAATGCCGACGGGGCTACAACTAATAGCTATACCACACCAGCAGCTACTTTCGCTAGTAACGGCCATCAGTATCGGTGCCAAGTGATCAATACCCGAGAAGGCGTTAGTGCCACGTTCTTTAGCAATTCAGTCGCCTTAAGCGTTGTAGCAGGCCCGACAATTACCAACCAGCCTCAGAATATCACTATCCTCAAAGGTACCACCGCAATCTTCAGCGTCACCGCTGAAACGGCGGATGGTGGCATAGGCGGAGTTTTAAGCTACCAGTGGCAGCTGTCAACGGACGGCGGAAGCGTTTGGAGCAATGTTGATGGGGCTACCACTCATAGCTATACGACCGCGCTTGTTACCATTACTAGCAATGGATACCAATACAGATGTAAAGTCACCAATACCAGGAATGAAGTTTCAGCGGAAGTCTTTAGCGCGGTGGCAACATTAGCGGTGCAGACTCACTTCGTTACCTTTATCAAGCCAACTGCTGCCAATGACGAGAACAACCCGGTCAATATCAACAGCGGTTCATTAGTGCTGGCGAAAATCCTTGGCGAAATAGCAGATGTCGAAACGGTCACCATTCAGATCGATGATGGTGCAGAGCAGGCTATCACACCATCTGGTAACACTATCTATTATCTGCTGCCTGCGGATCTGTCCGAAGGTTGGCATACCCTCACCATTAAGTTGACCAATACTGTCGATTATCAGATCGAGGCCACGGTGACTTTCTATTGGGATAACTACCGCCGGGGATTCGGGTTCGGCAGGTTTGATTTTGGCGAGGCGGATGATCATTAAAGGATGAAGGAAACGGAGGGGACTTAAGCATGAAATCATGGATGCAAAAGATGACCTTGTTGCTCGTAATTGTTGGATTACTACTGTTGGTAGCCGGCTGCGGTAAAAGGATTGATGAAGCCCAGATTCAGCAGGATATTACCGAAGGGGTTAATTCTTTCAAAACCGCGGTGCAGGCGTATAACGTCGCCAATATGCTGGGTTTTCTGGTTAAGGATGTCAGCTTTAAGCTGACTATTAGCGAAGGAA
>DHDG01000058.1:0-4065 GCA_002399265.1 Firmicutes bacterium UBA4882
GTGGCCAAGCTTCCGGAAGGCGTTGAGATGGTTATGCCTGGGGACAACATTAAGATGTACATCGAACTCATTACCCCGATCGCTATGGAAGAAGGCCTACGCTTTGCAATCCGTGAGGGCGGCCGCACAGTCGGCGCCGGCGTTGTTACCAAAGTGATTGAGTAAGATATTTTCAGCATAAATTTCTGCATAAGACAGTTCTTAAGGGGATCTGTCCTGCGCTTGTGGGACAGATCTCTCTTTTGGAACTTTGGGGACGGTTCTAAAAGTGCCTTATGCCAGTAAATGTCAAATTGAACTTTTAGAACCGTCCCCAAAGTTCCTCCCCAAAGTTTCCAAAGTTTTTTCTGCGGCGGATTGGCCATAATAAAGGGGTAAATTTACTAAATAACGGACTTGTCCAGCGGGCAAAGATTCTTGACACGTTCTACGTTTTGTGGTAAATTCTATTAGTGACTATGCAAGGTTGTCCTTGTAATTATAGGTTATGCAGCGGAGGTGTTTCCGATGCGCGAGGGGATCACCCTGGCTTGTACGGAATGCAAAAATCGTAATTATCGTACCATGAAGAACAAGAAGAATAACCCCGAACGGCTTGAGCTGAAAAAGTATTGTAAGTTCTGCCGCCAGGAAACCGTGCATAAAGAGACCCGCTAATATTGCCATCGTAATAGTAGCGAGTGTCTTTTATGCGCCTTCTGAAGAGAAAAGGGGTGGATTTTGTGGCGGAAACCAAAAAAGCCCCCGGCAAAGTGGGCAGATTTTTCCGCGAAGTGCGGGCTGAACTGCGCAAAGTATCATGGCCAAACCGCAAAGAGTTGACCAACAATACTTTGGTGGTCATTGTCACGGTTTTTGTGATGGCCGGGATTGTTTCACTTTTCGATGTCTCATTAACCGCTTTGTTTAGCTTATTCCTTAGGTAGCGGTATCGCCTTTCGGACTACGGCCAGTAATGACCGGTCTGGAGGAAAAAGGGGTCCCTGAATGGACAGAAATTGGTATGTAATTCACACATATTCGGGTTACGAGAATAAGGTCAAGGCTAACCTGGAACGCAGGGTTGATTCCATGGGTATGGCAGACAAGATTTTTCGCGTGGTTGTCCCTATGGAAGACGAGATCGAAATCAAGGATGGGAAGCGTAAGCTGACCAAAAAGAAGATCTATCCCGGATATGTCTTGGTTGAAATGGAAATGACAGACGACTCCTGGTATGTTGTGCGCAATACGCCAGGGGTGACTGGGTTTGTCGGCTCTGGCACCAAACCGATTCCGCTTCAGGAAAAAGAAGTGAGCGGAATTATGCGGTTGCTTGGTATGGAAGAACCGCGGCAGAAGTTTGATTATGCCGTTGGTGATCATGTCAAGGTAATCCGCGGGCCTTTCGAGAATTTTGACGGATTGGTGGAAGAAATCAATCCGGAGCGCGGCAAGATCAAAGTACTGGTCAGCATGTTTGGCCGGGAGACACCGGTTGAACTTGAATTTGGTCAGGTCGAACGCGTTTGACGCGTTCGTATTTCTGAATAGAGCAATAGAGCAATCAACATTACTACTTTTATCATGGCTATAACTGGCGTGTAAGGAGGTGCAAAGAAATGGCGAAGAAAGTGGCGGCACTTGTTAAACTTCAGGTGCCCGGCGGAAAGGCGACTCCTGCACCGCCAGTCGGTCCTGCTCTTGGACAGCACGGTGTCAACATAATGGAGTTTGTCAAGACCTTTAATGAGCGGACAGCCAAAGAGGCCGGGATGATCATTCCAGTTGTCATTACTGTCTATGAAGACCGTTCGTTTACGTTTATCACGAAGACGCCCCCGGTCCCGGTGCTAATCAAAAAGGCCATCAGCCTTGAGAAAGGTTCTGGCGTTCCCAACCGTGACAAAGTGGCCAGCATTTCCAAAGATAAAGTGCGTGAAATAGCACAGGTTAAAATGCCGGACCTTAATGCTGCGGATGTTGAAGCGGCGATGCGTATGGTCGCAGGGACAGCCCGGAGCATGGGCGTTGTTGTCGAAGAATAATCATTCGATAGTGCCTTTTGGCACAGTGGGAGGACCAAGTCCGTTTGTACCACAAAGGAGGAAAAGCAAATGCCGCGTCATGGCAAAAACTATCGTGAAATGGCTGCTGGTGTCGAACCCCAAAAGCTGTATAGTCCTGAAGAAGCTCTCTCAATGATTAAGAATATGGCTAAGGCCAAATTCGACGAGACCGTCGAACTTTCCATACGTCTGGGCGTTGACCCGCGTCATGCAGATCAGCAAATTCGCGGTGCCGTTGTATTACCCTACGGAACCGGCCGTACCGTCCGAGTCGCGGTTTTCGCAAAAGGCGAAAAAGCGAAAGAGGCTGAGGAAGCTGGAGCCGATGTGGTCGGCGCGGAAGACCTGATTGAAAATATTTCCAAAGGCTGGCTGGAATTTGACGTTGCCGCAGCCACACCCGACATGATGGGTGCTGTCGGTAAACTGGGCCGTGTTTTGGGTCCCAAAGGTTTGATGCCGAACCCGAAGACTGGCACAGTTACTCTGGACATTGCCAAAGCCGTCAAGGACATTAAGGCCGGTAAAGTGGAGTACCGCGTCGACAAGACTGGTATTATCCATGTTCCCATCGGCAAAGTCTCTTTTGACCTTGATAAACTGATTGGCAACTTCCAAACCCTGTTTGACGTAATTGTCAAAGCTAAACCGGCCACTGCCAAAGGAACCTATATTAAGAGTGTAGTGGTTTCTTCCACTATGAGTCCTGGTGTGAAAATCAGCCCCATAGTGGCGGCCGCGGGTGGAGGAACGGAGAAATAATTACCTCTTGAACTTGCCCGTACCAGCACAGGGGGCATAATGTAAAAATATATCGTTTTGGATTTGCCGCAGACAGCAGGTGCGTATGCTTAAGGGGTTTTTGACCCGCCTGCCGAGGCAGAAGACCTTCCAGTAATGTGAAGGGCCTCCTTGTCTGCGGGGGCCCTATTTTTATTGGATAGGAGGTGTAGTTATTTGGCACGACCCGAAAAAGAGGCAACCGTATCTGAAATGAAAGAGAAGTTTTCCAGGGCAGCTGGAGTTGTGCTCGCGGATTATCGCGGACTGAATGTCGGTGAGGTAACCGTTCTCCGCAAAAAACTGCGCGAGAGCAATGTAGAATACCGTGTCGTTAAAAACACGCTTTCGGCGCTGGCAGCCAAGGAAGCCAAAATCGACGGTATGGATTCGATGCTCAAAGGCCCGACCGCTTACGCCTTTGGGTACGAAGACCCGGTTGCTCCGGCGAAAATTCTAGCTGAGTTCGCCAAGACCCATAAGAATCTGGAGCTGAAAGGCGGCTTGCTGAACGGTGAGGTTCTCTCGCTGGATAAAGTGAAAGCATTAGCCGATTTACCGGGCAGAGAAGAATTGCTCGCCAGAGCTATCGGCAGCATGAGTGCACCGATGACCAACTTTGCCAGGCTGCTTGGTGCTCCGATCCGCAATCTTGGCTATGCATTGGAAGCGCTGCGTGCCTCCCGTGCAGAGGCGTAAGGAGTCCATTCCGTTTGCTATGAAATGCATTTAAAGTTAAAAGTCAGAGGAGGAGAATTCATTGTCGAAAATTGATCAGGTGCTTGAAATTGTTGAAGGTATGACTATTCTTGAGTTGGCCGATTTGGTCAAAGCGTTTGAAGAGAAATTTGGCGTTTCCGCCGCTGCTCCGGTAGCAGTCGCTGCTGCAGCCCCGGCCGCCGCCGCTCCGGCCGCCGAAGAGAAGACCGATTTTGATGTCATTCTTGCCGAAGCCGGCGCCCAGAAGATTCAGGTCATCAAAGTTGTCCGCGACATTACCGGACTGGGCCTGAAAGAAGCTAAAGATTTGGTCGATAACGCTCCCAAGGCTGTTAAAACCGGTGTTGCCAAAGCTGACGCCGAAGAAATCAAAACCAAGCTTACCGAAGTCGGCGCGAAAGTGGAGATTAAGTAACAACCTACGGTTGCACACCATTTCAAGCTTAAGCTGGGCCTTGTCACAAACGGGGTCCAGCTTTTTGTACTGCGTCAGCCGCGACCCAAAACGCGACTCAAA
>DHDG01000058.1:4222-15760 GCA_002399265.1 Firmicutes bacterium UBA4882
CGCGAATTATAAAATTTATGCATTAAAAAAAGATTGACAAGCATGCTATGATATGTTAGCATTAAAAAATGCGGGTGGTAGAGGGGAGTCGAGGGGATAATCACTGTGAATAACATCGTTTCACATGAGATTAAACTGTCCTCAATTAATCATCAACAGTCATCATTGTGGTTTTAAAAAAAGCGAGGTGGCTTTGGAGCAGCCTTGCTTTGTGTTGTCTTTATACATCCACAATTCAAGGAACCGATTTAAGGAACGGATAGTTATTCCCATTAGAGTACCGATGAGTTGTAACCACTGGCTTGGTTATATATAGTGGAGCTGAGAAGCGCAGTCTTACATATTTAGCATGCTCGTTTGCTCAGCAAGGAATCTAGGATGAGAGGTGAACGGTATGCCGAACAGGATCAAAAAGGCAGCAGGCGCCGCTTTCATTGAGGAAGAGTCGGCCGCCAGTCGCGCAGAAGATCGCGGACAAAGTAACAATACCATTGTTTATTGTGGTTCGCGTAAACGGCGCAGTTACGGCAAGTTTGAGGAAATCCTTGAGATTCCCAATCTGATCGAGGTTCAGCAGAAATCTTATCAATGGTTTTTGGACGAAGGTTTGAAAGAGATGTTTCGAGACATCTCGCCAATTCAGGATTTCACAGGAAACCTTGTGCTGGAATTCATTGATTACAGTCTGGGAAAACCGAAATACGAAGTTGATGAATGCAAAGAACGCGACGTTACTTACGCCGCTCCTTTGCGCGTCCGTGTACGTCTAATCAACAAGGAAACCGGAGAGGTCAAAGAGCAGGAAGTATTTATGGGCGATTTCCCATTGATGACGGAAAAAGGCACCTTTATCATCAATGGAGCCGAGCGTGTCATCGTCAGCCAGCTCGTAAGGTCGCCTGGGGTTTACTTTAATAGTTCGCTCGACACCAGCGGTAAATCGCTCTTTACCGCCAGCGTTATTCCGAACCGCGGAGCCTGGCTTGAGTTTGAATTTGACGCCAACGACGTGCTTTATGTCAGAGTGGATCGGACCAGAAAGAATCCAGCCACTGTCTTGGTAAGGGCTCTGGGTTATGCGAGCAATAATCAGATTATCGAGGCGCTCGGTGATTCGGATGCGCTCCGTAATACACTGGAGCGCGATAATACCACCAACGAAGACGAAGCGCTCATTGAGATTTACAAGAGGCTGCGTCCGGGCGAGCCCCCGACACCAGAAAGCGCTCGTCAGCTTTTTGAGACGCTGTTCTTTGATCCGAAGCGCTATGATCTCGCCGGGGTAGGCCGTTATAAGCTCAATAAGAAACTCGGTTTGGACATCCCGCGCGACGTCAAGACAATTACTAAGGAAGACATTATTGCATCAGTAACTTACATGTATAATCTGTTGCTGGGAACCGGCGAAACTGATGATATTGATCATCTTGGCAACCGCCGCCTCAAATCGGTCGGCGAATTGCTTCAGAACCAGTTCCGCATCGGACTGTCTCGTATGGAGCGTGTCGTCCGCGAAAGAATGACCATTCAAGACGTGGACGCTATTACTCCGCAGGCCTTGATCAACATCAGGCCGGTAGTTGCTGCTATTAAAGAGTTTTTTGGCTCCAGTCAACTATCTCAGTTTATGGGACAGGTCAATCCGCTGGATGAACTGGCTCATAAGAGGCGTATGTCGGCACTCGGTCCCGGTGGTCTTTCCCGTGAACGCGCCGGATTTGAAGTGCGTGACGTGCACCATTCTCACTATGGGAGAATGTGCCCGATTGAAACCCCTGAAGGTCCGAACATCGGCTTGATCGGGTCCTTGACGACTTACGCGCGCATCAATGAATTTGGGTTCATTGAGACTCCGTACCGCCGCGTGATCGACAGTAAGGTGACTGATGATATCATTTATCTGACCGCTGACGAAGAGGATAAGTATGTCATTGCGCAGGCTAATGAACCTTTTGATGAAGAAGGCAAATTTGTCAATACGCGCGTTTCAGTGCGTTTGAGAGACCAAATCCTGGTCGTCCCGGCAGAGCAAGTGGACTATATGGACGTATCGCCAAAGCAGCTCGTCAGTATCGCGACTGCTTTGATCCCGTTCCTGGAAAACGACGACGCCAACCGTGCCCTGATGGGTTCAAACATGCAGCGGCAGGCAGTGCCCTTGCTGGTACCCAAGGCGCCGCTTGTTGGTACTGGAATGGAATACAAGGCGGCCATTGATTCTGGTGTAGTCGTTCTGGCACGCAATGATGGCCGGGTAACTTATGTATCTGGCGATCAGACAGAGCTTGAAATCGAAGGCTTTACAATCAGATTTAATGCCGATCAATTTGCTGATGCTCCGATCAGTAAAGTCATTCAGGCTCTACGCATCCCGACTGAAGAAACAGCCGCCAAAGCCAGCCTTCCGATGTCCAAATTCGGCACAGTTGGAGAGGCGCGGCTGGCGATCGGGAAATATAACGCGAACCTGGCCATCGATTTTAAATGGAAGAAAGCCGAGCAGTTTGTGGCCGCGGGTGAGTTCAGCTTCGCAGCTTTTGAAACAATTGGGCGTTTGTGCGCTGCGCTGTCCGAGGTTCCTGGCATCGAAATCACAAATGTTGCCAAAGGCGGCCTGCACTCTGAGGACTTGTATCCCGTGAAGGCACTGGAGCTTTCCGAGACGGTTTCTGTGAAAGCCTGCGAAAGACATCGATTCTTGAAATATAAGCGCAGTAACCAAGGCACCTGCGTTAATCAGAAGCCAATCGTACAGTGCGGTCAGGAAGTTAAGGCAGGCGATGTGCTTGCTGACGGACCGGCCACTGATTTCGGCGAGCTGGCCCTGGGACGCAACGTGCTGGTTGCGTTTATGCCTTGGGAAGGCTACAACTATGAAGACGCGATTCTAATCAGCGAAGATCTTGTTAAAAACGATGTTTTCACCTCAATTCATATCGAGGAATATGAGGCCGAAGCTCGTGATACTAAGCTTGGGCCGGAAGAAATTACGCGGGACATCCCGAATGTTGGCGAGGAAGCCCTGGAAGATCTGGATGCTTCGGGCATTATTCGTGTCGGTGCCGAGGTGCGTGCGGGAGACATATTGGTCGGCAAAGTGACTCCCAAGGGAGAAACCGAACTGACCGCGGAAGAGCGCCTGCTGCGTGCCATATTCGGAGAGAAGGCTCGCGAAGTGCGTGATACTTCGCTGCGGGTACCACACGGCGAGTTTGGCAAAATTGTGGATGTAAAGATCTTCTCGCGTGAAAACGGCGACGAACTGGCGCCTGGTGTTAACAAACTGGTACGCGTGTATGTTGCCCAGAAGCGTAAGATTTCTGAAGGCGACAAAATGGCGGGACGCCATGGTAACAAGGGTGTTATCGCCAAGATTTTGCCGCTCGAGGATATGCCCTATATGCCAGACGGTAATCCGGTTGATATTGTGCTGAATCCTCTAGGCGTGCCGAGCCGTATGAACATCGGTCAGGTCCTTGAAACCCACCTAGGCTGGGCTGCCGATGCTTTGGGATTGCACATGGCCACTCCGGTATTTGGGGGTGCCCATGAAGATGACGTCTTTGATGCTTTAGTAGAGGCCGGGCTTCCCAAGAACGGGAAGACAGTGCTTTATGACGGGCGTACCGGCGAACCTTTTGATAATGAGATTACTGTAGGGTATATCTACATGCTGAAACTGGCGCATCTTGTTGACGACAAGATTCATGCCCGTTCGACCGGTCCGTACTCGCTCGTTACCCAACAGCCGCTGGGCGGCAAGGCTCAGTTTGGCGGCCAGCGTTTCGGAGAGATGGAGGTATGGGCGCTCGAAGCTTATGGTGCTGCCTATACTCTGCAGGAACTGCTGACAGTCAAATCGGACGACATTGTTGGACGTGTTAAGACTTATGAGGCGATCGTCAAAGGGGAACCAATTCCTGAACCGGGCGTGCCCGAGTCCTTTAAGGTTCTGATCAAAGAGCTGCAAAGTCTGGGCTTGGATGTCAAAGTCGTGTCTAAAGAGCACGGTGAAATCGAGATCCACGATGAGGATGAAGATTCACGCGAGGATGTTCGTGAAATGGCCAGAGAACTGGGCATCGACATTGAGCCGATACCAGCTGCAAAGGCATCGCGGTCCGGATCCGGTCGTCGTAGCGGCGACAGCGATGATGGCGATGACGATTACCAGGACGAAGATGGCGGCGAGGATGAAATTGACGCTGCCGACGAAGCTGAGGTAGGCCTGGAAGCGGACATGGAAGTTGAGGATATGGAAGAACCTGACCTTGACGCGGTTCTTGAAGCCGACATTGATAGCGGCGAGGCCGCCGATGTCGCCGTGAAAGCCAGGATTGCTGACGGCGATGCAATCGATAGCGAGGCAGAAGCTGAAGCGGAAGATTTTGAAGAACTCGATAGAGCAATTGACAAATAGAGGGGGTCGCTGTGATGCCGGAAGCTAATAATTTCGACGCCTTAAAAATTGGACTCGCGTCGCCCGAACGCATCAGAGGCTGGTCGAGCGGGGAAGTTAAGAAGCCCGAGACGATCAATTATCGTACCCTCAGGCCGGAACGCGAAGGACTATTCTGCGAGAAAACCTTTGGTCCGCAAAGAGACTGGGAATGTCACTGCGGCAAGTATAAACGTATCCGCTATAAAGGTATCATTTGTGATCGCTGCGGTGTGGAAGTGACACGTTCCAAAGTGCGTCGTGAACGTCTCGGTCATATCGAATTGGCTGCGCCGGTTTCGCACATTTGGTACTTTAAAGGCATTCCGAGCCGTATGGGCCTGTTGCTTGATATGTCTCCGCGGGCGCTGGAGAAAATCTTGTACTTCGCCTCCTATGTGGTGATCGATCCCGGCGAGACGCCGCTCAGCAAGAAACAGCTGCTCACTGAGAATGAGTATCGGGAAGCCCGTGAGCGCTATGGCCAGGTCTTTAAGGCCAAAATGGGTGCGGAAGCGGTCAAGAACCTGCTGGAAGAGATCGATCTGGAGCAGTATAGCGTAGATCTGCGCAAAGAAGTTAAGGAAGTCACCGGACAGAGGCGTATTCGCGCTATCCGCCGCCTGGAAGTTGTTGAAGCATTTCGTAAATCAGGCAATCGTCCTGAATGGATGATTATGGATGTAATTCCGGTTATCCCTCCGGATTTGCGCCCAATGGTGCAGTTGGACGGCGGCCGTTTCGCGACCTCAGATCTGAATGACCTCTATCGGCGTGTGATCAATCGGAACAACCGCCTGAAAAGATTGCAGGAACTGGGTGCTCCCGACATTATTGTCCGCAATGAAAAGCGTATGCTGCAGGAAGCAGTCGATGCCTTGATTGATAACGGACGGCGCGGTCGCCCCGTAACCGGTCCTGGCAATCGCCCTTTGAAGTCCCTTTCCGATATGCTGAAGGGTAAGCAGGGACGTTTCCGCCAGAACTTGCTTGGCAAGCGTGTCGACTATTCCGGTCGTTCCGTAATCGTAGTCGGTCCGGAATTGAAGCTGCATCAATGCGGTTTGCCAAAAGAAATGGCTCTGGAGCTGTTTAAGCCCTTTGTCATGAAGCAACTGGTCGATAGAGGCCTGGTGCACAATATCAAGAGCGCTAAACGCATGGTTGAAAGGGCCCGTACGGAAGTGTGGGATGTGCTGGAGGATGTAATCAAAGATCATCCGGTGTTACTGAACCGTGCGCCAACCCTGCATCGCCTTGGTATCCAAGCATTTGAGCCTGTCTTGGTTGAAGGACGCGCCATTCAGATTCATCCGCTGGTCTGTTCAGCTTATAACGCTGACTTTGATGGTGACCAGATGGCTGTCCACGTGCCTTTGTCAAGGAAGGCTCAGAAGGAAGCTAAAGAGATGATGCTGTCGGTGCACAACATCCTGTCTCCAGCACATGGCCGGCCAATTGCTACACCTACGCAGGATATGGTACTGGGATGCTATTATCTGACTGTCAAGAGAGACGCTCTGGAGGATGCAGCTCTCCCGGCTTTCAAAGATACAGAAGAAGCCATTATGGCCTATCATACCGGTAACGTTGAGCTTCACGAGGAAATTTGGGTCCGGCTGGACGGCAAACGCATCCAGACAACAACCGGCCGCTTGATTTTCAACGATTCACTGCGCAAGGCCGTACCGGAGCTCAGCAAGGATCTAGGTTACATTGATGAAGTGATTGATCGTAAGCGTCTGGGTAAATTAGTCGGGGAATTCACCCGTATTTACCCGACTGAAAGAGTGGCTTTGCTGCTGGACACGGTCAAACGCCTCGGATTCCGTTTTGCCACGCAATCCGGTACGACGATTGCGGTTAGTGACATTACGGTACCGCCGGCTAAAAAGGAAATCCTGGCCAATGCCGAAGCAGAGGTTGAGCAGGTTGAGCTGCAGTATAAACGCGGATTAATTACAGCTGATGAACGTTACCAAAGGGTCATCGATATTTGGACCAAAGCCCGTGAAGCAGTGACGCAGGCGATGCTGGATGGCTTGGATCGGTTTAACGCAATTTACATGATGGCGACTTCCGGAGCGCGCGGTAATATCTCGCAGCTGAGCCAGCTGGCAGGCATGCGCGGTTTGATGGCCGACCCGTCCGGACGCATTATCGACCTTCCTATTAAGGCGAACTTCCGCGAAGGCCTGACCGTTTTGGAGTATTTTATCTCCACCCATGGTGCCCGCAAAGGTTTGGCTGACACAGCGCTGCGTACTGCAGACTCCGGTTACCTGACCCGTCGTCTGGTAGATGTGGCTCAGGATGTCATTGTCCGTGAAGAAGATTGCGGAACAACCAATGGGATTATCCTGGAGGATCTGCGCGAAGGCGAAAATGAAGTGATTGAGGGATTGCAGGATCGTATCATCGGTCGTTACGCGCAAGATGATGTCGTTAATCCTGAAAGCGGCGAGCTGATTGTGAAGGCCAATGAAGAAATTACCGAAAGTCTGGCCAAGGCGATGGTCAAAGCCAATGTCACGCAGGTCAAAGTGCGCTCGGTTCTGGCCTGTCGCACCCGCAATGGTGTCTGTGTCAAGTGTTATGGCCGCAATTTGGCTACTAATAAGTCAGTTGGTATCGGGGAAGCAGTCGGTATTATCGCTGCCCAGTCGATTGGCGAGCCGGGTACACAGTTGACCATGCGTACTTTCCATACCGGCGGTGTTGCCGGCGATGACATTACTGCCGGTTTGCCCAGGGTTGAAGAGCTCTTCGAGGCCAGAAAGCCGAAAGGGCAGGCGGTCATTACCGAAGTCAGCGGTACTGCGGCAGTTGTTGACGAAAAAGGCAGCCGTAAGGTTAACATCACCACCGAGAATGGCGAGGAAAAATCTTATGTGGTGCCGTTTGGGGCCCGGTTGCATATTCGCGACGGCGCAGTTGTGGCGGCTGGCGATCAGCTGACAGAAGGCTCTGTGAACCCGCATGATATCCTAAAGATTAAAGGAATCCGCGGGGTAGAGAAATACCTGGTACGCGAAGTACAGAAGGTTTACCGCTCACAAGGCGTTGAAATTAATGATAAACACATTGAAGTGGTTGTGCGGCAGATGCTTCGCAAAGTCAAAGTCGATCTTCCCGGAGATACTGAGTTCTTGCCAGGCGGTCTGGAGGATATTCTGACATTTGAGAGCGAAAATGAAGCCGTGGTCCAGCAAGGTCTCGAGCCTGCGACTGCAAAGCCAGTACTGCTAGGAATAACGAAAGCTTCACTGGCTACGGACAGCTTCCTGTCGGCAGCGTCTTTCCAGGAAACCACCCGTGTGCTTACGGATGCCGCCATTAAGGGCAAGGCCGATCATCTTCTGGGGTTGAAGGAGAATGTCATTATCGGCAAATTGATTCCGGCCGGCACTGGTATGGTTGGATTCCCGGATGACGATGAGGCAGAAATGGAAGCCGGAGTGGAGAACACCGGCCTCCACGAGGATGAACCTCTTGCGGATGCAGAATGATATTTTCTTGACAGTGTTTCTCCCTGCTGTTAAAATATAATAGTGTCCGGAAAAGAGCATTCTTTTCGGCATAAGGGAGGAACCTGCCAGGATGCAGGATTTGATCGCTAGCAGTAAAGCGAAAGTAGTCGGTTACAAACAGACCCTGCGCGCACTGAAACAGGATCAGGCCGCTCGAGTATTGTTGGCTGCGGATGCCGAAGAAGATTTGGTGCAGCAGATTACCGAAGTTTGTCAGGAAAAAGGCTTATCGATCGAAAAAACGACATTTTCTCAAAGCGATTTGGGGAAATTATGTAAGATTGAGGTTGGAGCAAGCGTGGTCACGCTTTTGCGTGAACCGGGCCAGTCCACCCCAGATCAACAGTGTTTGCCGGGAAGGAGGTGTAGCAATCATGCCGACCATTAATCAGCTGGTTCGTAAAGGACGCAAGTCGATTGCTGTTAAGAGCGGCGCTCCGGCTTTGCGGTGGTCATACAACACCAATCGTGAAGAAGCAGTCAGCAGTAAAAAAGGCAACCCGCAGAAGCGCGGAGTATGCACCCGCGTTTCCACCATGACTCCGAAAAAGCCGAACTCAGCTTTGCGGAAGACCGCAAGAGTGAGGCTTACTAACCGGATCGAGGTTACCGCCTATATTCCGGGTGAAGGGCACAACCTCCAGGAGCACTCAGTAGTATTGATCCGCGGCGGTCGTGTCAAAGATCTTCCCGGCGTCCGTTATCACATTATTCGTGGTACTCTTGATACATCCGGTGTCCAGGATCGCAGGCAAGGTCGCTCGTTATACGGCGCCAAACGGCCGAAAGCCGCTGCGACGAAGGGCAAGAAGTAAAAAGGGGGGACTCCTGGTTGCCTAGAAGAGGCTATATAGCCAAACGCGAAATTTTGCCTGATCCGTTGTATCAGAGCAAAGTCGTCTCACAATTTATCAGTAAGATTATGTATTCCGGCAAAAAGGGCGTTGCCGAAAGAGTTATGTATGATGCTTTTGACCTCATCAAGGAAAAAACCGGCAAAGATCCGCTGGAAGTATTCCAAACAGCGATGAAGAATGTCATGCCGGTACTTGAAGTCAAAGCCCGCAGAGTCGGTGGTGCTACCTACCAAGTTCCGGTAGAAGTTCGCCCCGAGCGCCGTACTGCTTTGGCAATGCGCTGGTTAATCAGCTATTCACGTAAACGCGGCGAGAAAACGATGGTCGAGAAATTGGCCGGAGAGATTATGGATGCCGCGTCAGGCGTGGGTGCCTCGATTAAGAAGCGTGAAGATACCCATAAAATGGCAGAGGCCAACCGTGCATTTGCTCATTACCGTTGGTAAAGATTTGGAGTATAATAGAGCCTGTGTTGAAGGAGGTATGAGATGATGGCTCGCGAATTTTCACTTGAAAATACAAGAAACATCGGCATTATGGCGCACATCGACGCTGGAAAAACTACGACTTCCGAGCGCATCCTCTTCTACACGGGGAAGTTGCATCGCATGGGCGAGGTTCACGAAGGTTCCGCGACAATGGACTGGATGGTTCAGGAGCAGGAGCGCGGAATTACCATTACATCAGCTGCTACCAGTTGTGAATGGAAAGGGCATCGTATTAACATTATTGACACGCCCGGCCACGTGGACTTCACCATGGAGGTCGAACGTTCGCTGCGAGTGCTAGACGGCGCCGTGGCTCTGTTTTGCGCAGTTGGCGGAGTGGAACCGCAGTCCGAAACGGTGTGGCGTCAAGCCGATAAATATGGAGTACCCAGGCTGGCGTTTGTTAACAAAATGGACCGTGTCGGAGCGGATTTCGAGCGGGTTGTCGGACAAATTCGTAAACGTTTGGGTGCCAACCCGTTGGCAATTCAACTGCCCATTGGCAGCGAAGATGCGTTTCGTGGCATCATTGATCTGATCGAAATGAACGCAATCGTCTACGAGGATGATTTAGGAACTAAGCGTGAGGTTGTTGCTATACCAGCAGATATGCAGGAAGCAGCCGATCAATATCGCGAGCTCCTGATCTCCGGTTTGGCAGAACATGACGAGGCGCTGATGGAGAAATATCTTGAAGGTATTCAGCCTGGCGTCGATGAGATTAAGGCTGCCGTCAGAAAGCTCACCGTCGCGAACCTGATCATCCCTGTATTATGCGGTTCGGCTTTTAAGAATAAAGGCGTTCAGATTCTGTTGGACAGTGTGGTGGCATATCTGCCTTCGCCGTTGGATCTGCCGGCTACCACCGGCACAACCCCCGAAGGAAAAGAGATCATCCGGGAAACGAAAGATGACGCTCCTTTTACAGCCCTAGCCTTCAAGATTATGACGGATCCTTTTGTTGGTAAGCTTACTTATATCAGAGTTTATTCCGGCGTGCTGAATACGGGATCCTATATTTACAACGCTTCGAAACAAAAACGGGAAAGAGTAGGGCGCATCCTGCGGATGCACGCTAATCACCGGGAAGATATTGACGCATTGTACGCTGGCGACATTGCCGCGATTGTAGGATTCAGAGAAAGCGGCACCGGAGATACTCTCACAGATGAGAAACACCCGGTTTTGCTTGAAGCGATGGAATTTCCAGAGACGGTTATTTCAATTGCCATTGAGCCGAAAACAAAAGCCGACCAGGATAAGCTGGCGACTTCTCTGATCAAGCTGGCTGAAGAAGATCCAACTTTCCGGGTGCAATCCGATCAGGAAACCGGCCAGACAATTATCAAAGGTATGGGCGAGTTGCACTTGGAGATTATCGTTGACAGACTCCTGCGCGAATTTCGCGTCGAGGCTAATGTTGGCAAGCCACAAGTTGCGTACAGAGAGACCATTCGTACGGCGGCCAAAGCCGAAGGCAAATTTGTCAGGCAGTCTGGCGGCCGCGGGCAATACGGGCATGTTGTTTTTGAAGTTGAGCCCCGTTCCGCAGGCGAAGGTATTGAATTTGTCAACAAAATTGTTGGCGGTGTAGTTCCCAAAGAGTACATTCCGGCAGTAGAAAGCGGAGTGCGCGAGGCTCTACAGAATGGCGTGCTAGCTGGTTTCCCGGTCGTAGATGTTTTGGTCCGTTTTGTGGATGGCTCCTATCATGAAGTTGACTCATCGGAGATGGCTTTCAAGATCGCTGCCTCGATGGGTGTTCGTGAAGCCTGCCGTAAAGCTCAGCCGGCATTACTCGAACCGATTATGGATGTAGAAGTTGTTGTACCGGAAGAATACATGGGTGACGTTTTAGGAGATCTGAACTCCAGACGCGGACATGTTCAGGGAATTGACACGCGGCCGGGCGCTCAGGTGATTAGTGCTCATGTTCCATTGTCCGAAATGTTCGGCTATGCTACGGAACTGCGGTCCAGATCACAGGGACGCGCCACTTATACCATGCATACGGCTTTTTATGAGGAAGTTCCTAAAGCTATTGCGGAAGAAGTTATTGGTCGCCGGTAAGCTAATACCCGAAATCCGGCAGGCGGCACGCGCGGCCTGAAACTAAAGCAAAAGGCCGTGTTGATATAAAGAACGAGTTAAATTGGGAGAGGAAGACTCCCGACATTCCGGTTGAAGGAGGAAGTAAGATTAATGGCTAAGCAAAAATTCGAGCG
>DHDG01000004.1:0-5143 GCA_002399265.1 Firmicutes bacterium UBA4882
GGGTCTATGTTACAATTCCGGACATGATGATAAGATAGTAATATCTGAAAGGAAGATCAATCATGTCCAAAATCCGCCAGCACTACGATGAAGAATTTAAGAAAAATGCCGTCAAACTAAGCTACGCTAGTCCCAAGACGATGAAAGCTTTCGCCGCCGACTTGGGCATTAGCATCAGTCTCATTTACAGCTGGAGAAAGATCTATACCGAAGAGGGCGATAAGACCAAGTTGGCTGAACAACATGAATCGCTGCGGCAGCTCCAGATCGAAAACGCTGAACTGAGAATGGAAAACGAAATGCTAAAAAAAGCAGCGGCCTACTTTGCGAAACATCTGAAGTAAAATATCGCTTTGTTCAAAAGAACAGTGAATATCCCGTTAAAAAGTGGGCCGATATGCTGGATTTCTCGACTAGTGCGTACTATGACTGGTTGAAAATCAAAGATAAACGGGATAACAAACAAGAAAAGTATGAAACAGCCATTACAAAGATCTTCACCGGCAGTGGGAATACCTATGGTCCCGATCGTGTCTGTGGACTCCTCAGGAGACAAGGGCACACGGCATCGTACAAACGGGTTTCCAGCATCATGAAGAGACTGGGCCTTTCCTCCATTCACAATAGGCGCCGCCAGCGCTCGTTAACCGATAGCCGCAATGCCAGGGGCAAGGAATGGCCAAACCTGGTCCGCGAACTAGATGTCTGTGAACCCTTCCAGGCCATCACAAGTGATATTAGCTACATCAAAACCGCTGAAGGCTTTGAATACCTCTGTAAAGTCAAGGACGTGGCCACAGGTATCGTTTTAGCTCATACCATGGCAGATAACATGAAAGCTGCATTAGTGACAGAAACCATAAAGAAAGCCAAAAAACGCTGGCATCTACCCAAAAACTGTATCCACCATAGTGACCTTGGAGCGCAATATACCGCCATAGAAACTCAGAAGTTACTAAAAGACTTAGGGTTCCAACAAAGCTTTTCCCGAGCTGGAAAGCCCGGTGACAACGCCTGGAGTGAAAGCTTCTTCTCCATTCTTAAAAAGGAAGCTGTTCACTGGCGGCACTTCCAAACACGCGGAGAAGCCCGCCAAGCAATCTTCGCATATATTGAAGGTTTTTACAACACGCGTCGCGTACAAAAACGGCTAGGTTACCTTAGTCCAATGGAATGGCTGAGCCATCACACGGAAGAGCTTTTGGCGAGTGTCGCTTAACACCGTGTCCGGAAAAGTGTTGACTTCCCGAAGATACCGGGTTGTACTATTTTAATGCGAGATGGTATGACCAGATGATTGGCAGATTTCTGAGTGAGGATCTCGCATATGACCCGAACAATAGCAATTTGTATAGCTATGTTGGAAATAACCCCATGAACAGAATAGATCCGAGTGGCAATATACTCCTTAAAATACAAGATATAATCAATGTTTTACTGGGAAGAAGAATAGACTTCAACGATAACGCTAATGAAGGTGCAGATTACAATCCAGACTATGCTGCCAACACCAATCAAGGTAGTGTAGAATCTACCGATAACGAAGTCATTGTTAAAGATAATACCGGCAATATAACCGGAATCTACAATAAGGAACAGATGAAGAAAGATTTTCAACAGCTAGCAGATAAACAACAGGCAGGTTCGCCTGATGCGGAGGACTTTGAAGAGGTAATTAAAAGCAGATATTCTGCATTCTTCTCTGCTACAAAAGATTCTTCCGGAGTAACGTTGATTGGCTTAAGAGATTGGGGTAAGGGAACTAATATACCTGCAAGTGGCGATATTAAAGGGGAAACCAATGGATATAATGATATGTTATTAGTAATGGATCAAAGTGGAAATTTAAGTTCCTTTAGTGAAGCTAATTTTGAGGGATCAACTGCAACGGGTTCTTATTATAGTAAAAAGCTAGAGAAAACCGTTACTTTAGATGGAACTAATCCAAGTATTGTAGATGGCACTTATACCTTGAATATAACAATACATAGTGGATATTATGCTTTATCAGTTGATAATAATGCCGCTATCCCAACTCAGGGGACAAATCCTAACCGGCCAAAACGAAATCCACCTTATGCCGATGGTGTTCATATTCATAAGGGTGGAGCGGATGGTTGGAACTATTCAGCAGGCTGTATAACAATTAGGGATGCAAATGGTCAATGGGAAAGGTTTATTTCAATTTTCCCATCGGGCCAGACTGAAGGAACTCAAGTTGGTACATTTAATTTAATGAGTTTATAGGGGGAATAAAAATGAAAAAGTCGCTTTTGTTTGCCTGCCTTTTCGTTATATTATGCACCCCAGTAATTTGCGAGACTGAGCGATTTCCAGATAAAAAGATAAAGAATATCTCTGTTATTGAGTTGCAGCCAACAGAATTCTATTCTTTCCCGGAATTTAAAACAAATGATCTTAATGATCAAAAACAATATTCTGCTTTGTGGAGTACATTGAATCAGGTTAATTTAGGCAAACTTACTATAAAGACTCTATCGTCATCCAGTTTAGGCGAAGGATATCAGAGTTCCAATATATGTGATGGGAAGGTTGAAACTGCTTGGGTTGAAGGAGTTAAAGGAAATGGTATTGGTGAATGGATTAAGATAAAGTTAGATGCAATACAAGATAGTCCTTCATCTACGCCTTTTAGTATTACCGAAGTAGGAATTATTCCTGGTTACGGGAAAAGTTCTAAAACATGGATTGAAAATAACCGAGTAAAAACTGCAACATTAGTTGTTTATTCTCCGCCGCCATCTTATCCACAAGAATATCAATGGATGGTTTTTCGGTTAAAATTTCAAGACAAGAACGAAGTACAATATTTTGAGTTACCGGATCGAAACAAGGCTATTAATTTAGACCCAATGACTAAGGAAGTTTGGCTAAGAATAGATGAAGTCTACAAAGGAATTAAATATGATGATACATGCATATCGGAAGTTATATTAATTGGTGGATGTCAACCGTAAAGAATAAATGACAATCCGGATCAAACAACGATCCGGGTTTTCTTTTTTGTCTATATTTCAGCTGGCGTTGTACAGTAAACTGTCTATTTCGAGATCGCTAGCGAGGACGATCCGGTGTTTGTCAAGATAGTTGTCACAAAAGCCCTGAAAAATTGTATCGATTTCAAGAGATCAAGAGTTCTTGTTCTTGGGGCAATTCGCTGAGACGTTCTGGGTAAAGCCATACTTCGTCACTTAAAGACCAATCCCGTATGTTACCTGACCACCGTTCAGGGTGAATAGCTTTGGCCTGTTCATAGAGCTGTAAGCGCTTTTGAAGTATTTCATGGGCCATGCCATTATGCCGTTGTATGGGAGTTAGGAAATTTAGTCCGCTATGGCGATGTTCGTTGTTATACCACCGGGCAAATGCCAGCACCCATTTACGTGCTTCTGTTAAGCTCTTAAATCCACTGGACGGATAACCCGGGCGGTATTTACACGTACGAAAAATCGCTTCCGCATAAGGATTATCATCACTAACTCTGGGGCGACTTTTCGAAGGCGTTATGCCCAACTGGTACAGGGTTTCCAGCAACGAAGCTCCTTTCATTGGACTGCCATTGTCAGAATGAAGTACCAATGGATGAGAAGGTATTGTCAGGTGTTCGGACAAGATAGCTCGATGCACAAGAATGCTGGCGTTTGCTGCTGATTCTTCCGTCCATATGTCCCAAGCTATAACCTTTCTGCTAAACAGATCAAGAATCAGATACAGGTAAAAATAGATCCCCTTGGCCGGTCCTGGAAGCCAGGTAATGTCCCACATCCAAACTTGATTCGGTCCTGTTGCACAATGAGTTGCTTTAGGTTTTTTCGAAGGTTTTTGACTCCGCCCACGATGGTGTTGCATGTTAGAAAGTTTGAGTACACGATAAAAAGTCGATTCCGATGCTAAATAAACACCCTTGTAATGTTTGGTGGTCCAGTTCCAAGGCGTAGACGCGGGGTGTAATCCGCTTCATTCTAAGGTCCAATCGCCTCCTGTAATGATGAAGATCCTTTATGCAATAGCTTTTCAAGCTGTCGATGAAGTTCCAGCGGGTTGCCTGTTTTCAGTTGGTTTTGATGGGTCAATCTGGCCCTGAGAGTCATGCTGTCGGTTTCGACCAATCGTTGAAAAGGTGTTCGGGCGATATCAAACTTCTTGTAAACATGGCTGCGGCAGCGTTCCTTAGCGATCACCTTGCGCATTGGCAGGAATAGGTTGGCATAGGGGTCGAGACAAGCGTAGACCTGGTTGAGCCACTCCACAGCTTCCGGGGTGTCATACCGTTCATAACCCACGATTTCGCGGACATACTGTAAGTTTTTCTGCTCCACGTGTGCATTGTCGTTCTTCTTATAGGGACGGGAACGAGTGAAGGTAAGGTTGTTCTTTTGACAAAAGCTAATCAGGTTGACGCTTATAAATTCGCTGCCGTTGTCACAGTGCAGGCACCAGACAGGCGTTGGCCAGTCCTTTATAATAGCCGCCAGTTCCCGATGTACTCCAGCTTGATCATGGCCGAGAATTGCCCGACGGCGACTATAGCCGCTGACCACGTCCACCACGTCGAGTGTGTAAGCATAGATCCCGAAGGAGGATCTGCCTGCGCCCTGGCAGGGCACGGCCACTCTTGGGCGAGGGCATTCGCTTTAACCGACGGGCTAACGTCGCCCGACTGATCTGGGAGATTTGCAGGCGTATTTCTGGCGTCAGACTTAGCTCCCCGTGAGTGGACAACAGTTCCGCGGTCGAAACCAACACCGGATGTAGGCGCTCGGCACAGGGATAGTCCAAGGCTTCCCAAACTAATTCGATTGCCGGTAACGCCTGGATGTATTGAATGGGGCGGCACCTTTTAACGGCCTTTTTTAGCACCACCTTTGAGCTGTTCAAGGCTTGAATGGCATACTTCCGGTGGTAACCAAACGTGTTCACGACTTCATCAATAAGCTTCGATTTTTCCTCCCTGGTAGAGGCTTTCTTGTAACGCTGGCACATGGTACCCAAGTATTCCCGGCGGCTCGACATCGACATACCCATTCACATCCCCTCGGTAGGATTTCGATGTGAGTGATCCGGATCCCCTTGGGTAAGATTTTACCTGAGTGATCGCGGCGTGTCGACACAGATCCTTCTC
>DHDG01000004.1:5246-6060 GCA_002399265.1 Firmicutes bacterium UBA4882
GATTTTACCTGAGTGATCGCGGTATATTGACGCATACGCCTAAAACGTCTATATTTAAGACAGGTGTAGCTAAAAGTTGCTGTCAATTTGGCGAGGCGGTGTTCGGTTTGATGAAGAGCAGGAAATTAATGATGATGCTGGTATTGTTGGCGGTTAGCGCATTGGTGCTGCTGTCTCCAGGTGGCGGACAGGTCGTTGCCATAGGCACCAAGGCTGCCAGCGGCACAGCTACTGGAACAGACGAGGATCCCAGCGCTAATGCAGCTGAGCCGCTAATTGTGACGATGTTGGCGACTGGCGACCTTCACTTGGGCAGCTGGGCTGAAAAAAGTTCGCGTCCCAATGAACCGGGCTATCTTTTCGGTGCTATCCAACCGCTGCTTGATGCAGCCGATGTCTTGACTGGCAACTTAGAAAGTCCGCTATCGACCAAGGGCGCGATCTATGTGCCTAAGGAATATACATTGCGAGCTAATCCGCGCATGGCTGCTGAGCTTGTGGCGGCTGGTTATGACTACGTCAGTCTGGCCAATAATCATATGATGGACTTTGGTCCGCTGGCGCTGCAGGAAACGCTACAGGTACTTAAGGATCAAGGGATCGCTCATTCCGGTGCCGGGATGAATCTGGCGGATGCGCGCCGTTGTGCCTATTTGACCGTTAAAGACGTACGTTTCGCATTCCTTTCCTTTTCAAACACGTATCCAACCGAGTTTTACGCCGGCACTACGCGTCCGGGAACGGCACCGGGATATCCAAATTACATCAAGGCTGATGTCGCAGCTGCTGCCAAACAAGCTGACATCGTGGTGGT
>DHDG01000004.1:6189-7325 GCA_002399265.1 Firmicutes bacterium UBA4882
TGGAGTGGCGAGCTTTATAATGATCCGAAGCAGTATCAGATCGACTATGCCAAAATGGCCGTTGATAACGGGGCTGACATCGTAATCGGGCACCACCCCCATGTTTTGCAGGGTATTCAAGTATATAAGGGAAAGTACATCGCTTACAGTCTAGGCAACTTTTTATTTGGCACTTACTCCTCCAATAAGGTCAAAGATAGCGCCGTTTTTGAGTTTACCATTGAAAATAAGGCAGTGACTGGGCTGCGGTTTTATCCGGTATTGGTTGAAAACCGCATCGTCCAGTTTCGCACCAGATTGCACGATGCGGAGAACAGCGCCCGCGTAATCCGTGACATGCAAGCCTTTTCTAAACGTTTCGGCACAGTAATTGAGAACCTCGGCGGCGTCGGCACAGTTAAATAAAGCAAGTCACCAATTGGCTCATTTTGATCCGATTTGGGACAGACTTAATTGGATCATCTTACGTTCGGGTTCAGATAGTCCCAGCATGTCCGCTAGTAAAATCTCCAGATGTTGTTCTGTCTGCTGCAGCGCTTCGTAACCAGGGGCGCTGCTTTTTTGATGCGCCAGCGATAAGGTGTGCGCTAATTCGGCCAATTGTGAGGCATAGGGATGATCAGGGGGCGGGCAGGGCAGGCGGCGCAGCTGGCTCAGGCGTACATAAGGAAAGAGGTTCTCCTGGAAGACAAAAGCGTTTCTAAACCAGAAGGAAGCGATGCCTGAATTGATTACCCCGAGCAGGAACCAGTGCAAATACGAGAAATGAGGCGCTTTCGCGTATTCCGGTCGGGCCATTAAGACGTAGATTGTATTCAACGTTAGGTTGGGATCAGGATCGTAGGCGGCTGCCAGACCTGGGAAAACCCGCCTGACAAGCAGTTTTCCGGCCGGGAATTTGCTTGAGAAGGTGCGCCTTTTCTGCATACCACCCATAGTGGATTCTTCTGCTGGGGAGTAAAAACGGGTCGGGGTTTTGATGGCATAGCGCTGCACATCACTGCCCTGCAGAATTGGTAATGCGCCGGCAGATATACGGGATTTTATGATGGCGGCATCTTTTTTACCGAACTCTAATCCTCGCCAAGAGACTGTCAAGTCTCCGAGAAGAGGAAACTCTACCGATAAACGCTCGA
>DHDG01000004.1:7502-7733 GCA_002399265.1 Firmicutes bacterium UBA4882
AAGATTTGCCAGACCATTTTCGGGTGTGTGGAAAAGCATGACAGGCAGTGCCTGCTGCTCCCGGATGCCGGCGTGGCCTGTAGAACCCGCGTTCGCAGATCCTGCGCTCGGAGAACTTATCGCTGTCTCGGGTTTGGTTACAGTGGAGACGGCAGAATTTCCTGAAGCAACCAACCCAATAATTTCAACGCCAGCCTGAAAAGGCTTGCCAAAGTCCAGAATATTGTGGAC
>DHDG01000004.1:7886-8346 GCA_002399265.1 Firmicutes bacterium UBA4882
GTTGTCTCCCGGGCAAGCAAATTGCGCAGCAGTGCGGAGTAATGGTTTGACAAAAGTGGACGCGGCAAAACGAACGCAATAAACCCGCCTTCATTAATGCGGGTCAGGGCGTCTTCCACAAAAAGGGCATAAAGATCGAATTGTCCCTGTGCGGTCTTGAAACGGTGCTGTAAGGCGGCCTTCTCAGAAACCGGAATGCGCCCCCTTCGGACACCGAGAAATGGAGGATTGCCCACCACGCAATCAAAATGGCTGCTGCGCCAGGCATTCCCCAGCAGGGCATCGTCGCAAAGGATCTTGGCGGTGGTTATTTGGGCCGCTTCTGCGAGGAAAGTTGCGTGCACACCTAATCGGGCCTCAGCCTCAGCCTCAGCCCTGATACCAGCCCCGACCCCTACCCCCTCCGCAACCCCCGCTCCTTCCAAAATCCACGCGGTTAGCGTCGCCCTGGCCAGCCGGG
>DHDG01000004.1:8465-25251 GCA_002399265.1 Firmicutes bacterium UBA4882
CGGGCGACCTGCGGATCCTTCTCAATACCAAACAGGCAGTCATTGACAAATGTGGCACGCTTTCGAGTAGTGTCAAGACCGGACGATGGAGTAACCTGAGCGGCCATGCGCGCCGCAACATATAAAAAAACCCCTGATCCACAGGCGGGATCAAGGAAGGTAAGTCCTTTGCCGCAGGACTCCGCGCGTACAGTGCCATTAGATTTGCGCACGCTCGCATTAAGCAAATTCTCGGCCAGACTAAGCGGGGTAAAGTATTGGCCGGAGTTCTTTTTGAGAGCTTGCTGTTGGGGTTGCAGCGCGGACAAATGCAGAATGGCCTCAGAAAGGGGGATATCATCCGGAGGAAACAGAGCCAGGGCTGGGGCAGAAGAAGCATCATTCGGCTGCCCAATCCAACTCTCCGCAAGATTAGCAATTGCAGAGGCAAAGGCTTCTTCAGGAATGTGGCGTTCACATAAGGCCCTTTGGGCGTATCCCAGCCAAGGCTTTAGGTTCATGAGGGATTATCATCCAATATGAATTGCCCTTGATCCAAAAGCACTTTGCCATCCAGCTCGACACGGCAACCAAGCAGAAGGAAACTCCATGTGATGGCAGAAATATTGGTACCGCCAAAGCGGTCATTGGCACCCATTACCAAGCGAGCTGCTCCGTACAACTTGTGATCAATCAGGGAACTGCCGAGCGGTGTCTTAATGGCGGGGTTAAAGCCCATAGAAAAGACACCCAGCTTGCGACGATCGTCATCGACGGGCATAAAAAGCAAGTCGCGTACATATTTGGCGGTTTCTTCTTTTTCGGCGGTAATACTCATGACTTCGCCGTCTTTAAATTCCATCATAATGTTGCTCAAGACCTGTCCGCTGTATGTGGCTGAATGGAACAGCACCTTGCCGTTGGCGGAACCCTCGAGAGGCGCGATGCAAATCTGCCCGGCTGGCAGGGTGGTCAAAAACTGGCCGCCCGCCAAGTCGTTGCGCGAAATAACGCCGTCATCCACCCAAGGAGTGCGATTGACCAGCTTAAATGAGATGTTGGTGAAAGGACCGGTAATGGTGACGTTTTCGGCGTTGCTGATACGTTCCCGGAGTTTGCGGCCGATCTTACGAATCTCAGCATAGTCAATGTTAAGGGCATTCCAGTAAGTATCATACAACAACTCAAAATCAATATGCTGCACTTCGGATTTCTTGCGAGTAGGATAGCTGACATTCAATCTACGGACGCCCAGCTCGTCCATACGCATGTCAAACACGCGGTTTTCTCTGGCGATCTGGTCGATTTGCTCGGTTTCAATACTCGCAAACAATGACGGATCGACCAATTCATCAAACTTAATTAGCACTTTGATGTCCTGTAGCCAGTTATAAAAGGGATCGCTCTGCGCCTGCCCGTCATGAGTCAGGGCACCAATGTTCACGAGTTCCATCAGATCCGAGGTAACAGTCACAAATGGACGGCCACCGGCATTGACTACCGCAGCATACATATGCTCAATCATTTCCTGCTGATGAAATCCGCCGGAGATTAACACTATTTCACCGGGTTTGATGCTTAAACCGTAATTGGCGATGCGATCGGAGAGGCGTTCCAGATTGATTTGCAGTTTCTCGTCCCGGCGGTGGCGCATAATTTCGCGGTTAAAAGCATCCAAGGCTGAGGAGCCCATCTTATGCTTGCCGAGGCTGTGGTCGATGAAGTAGTTGTTGGCGATGGCACGGTAGTATTTCTCAAGTATGCCACCCTTTTCAACCGTTTCAACTATTTCGATCAAGCCCTGCTTTTCCAGCTCTTTGACATGATAATGGACATTGGCCGAACTCAAGCCCACACTCAGGGAGACTTGTTTGGCAGTAGCTTGATGATCAATAAGCAATTCCAAGATTTTCAGTCGTAAGGGATCGGACAGCGTTTTGATGGCTTCGAGATCGCTGACTACCATTACGTCTTTCACAGAGCAACATCTCCTTGAAGTAGCATACTTAAGTAATGTCAAAAACCTGGAGAACAGGTGCTAAGCTTCATGCGTTCAGTTTCATTCTATTGGACAAAAGTAATTTTGTCAATAAAACCGCTTTTTGGCGCTGCTCGGCACCGTCCGCGCAGTATCACCAAAACATAACCGCCCTGCTTATTTTTATTTAAAATAAACAGGGCGATTCAACAAATCTTTTGTCTTAAGCAGGGAGTCTCAGACAAGCATGCTTCAATCTGCGATATGCGGACACACTACTAATCCGATTAAGCCTGGGCCAGTATGCACTACAAGGGCTGGGCTAATTGGGCGTAAGATTAGTTCCATCAAATTGGGCGCATTACGAATACGTTCCATCAGTACCATGGCTTCTCCGCGAGCGTCACCCTGTAATACAGCAATGGAAGCCTTTCCGCGACTGAGAAAATCAAGGGCAATGTCATACACTTTGTCAAGAGCTTGTTTGCGTCCGCGGGTTTTGGCATGGGAGATATATTTGCCGTGCTCATTGACGGCAATGATCGGCTTGAGATCTAGGATTTCGCCAATGGCTGCCTGAACAGCTCCAATGCGGCCGCCTTTTTTCAAATACTCCAAAGTCTTGAGCGTAAAAAACCCCTTAACCGTTGGCTGCATGTCCCGTACTTTGCGCACAATTGTATCGAATTCAAGTCCGCACTCAATCCATCGGGCCGCCTGACGGACGATGAATCCCAATCCCATCGACAGGATTTTGCTGTCAATAACCTCAATCCGCACATTGCTGTACTCGGCGGCGATAGAGTATACCAACTCGAATGTACCACTCAACCCGCTCGACAAATGGATGGCCAGTATATGCGTGAATCCATCTTTGATTAAGGCATCGATCGTTTCGCGAATTAGACCGGGAGCAGGCAGTGATGTTTTCGGAAGATCCTGCGACATCCGCTGGTAGACTTCCTCATGAGTAATATCGATGCCGTCACGGTATTCGCCGTCGCTGAAAATGAGAGTGAGCGGGATTACTCTGATACGATGGCGCTCAATGTCAGCACGGTCAAGATCGCAGGCGCTGTCAGTGATCAAGGCTATTTTTTGCAAAAATTATTCTCCTTCCGGTATCTAGTATATTCTGTCTGTATGATTGCTGTTTAACCGGAAAGGTTGCATTGAAAGCCGTTATCGGACACAAATAGGCTAACAAAGCAGACAAAGCCGATTATCAAGCTTCCTGATAATAAGCTACTCCGAGGAGACCTGGACCAGTGTGTACCGCGCCTTTGATTTCTTTGGCGATCGCGTCAACCAACCGATAAGTCCCGCTCAAAACGGAGGCAAAATGCAAAGCAATGATATGAGTATAGCCTTCCTCCACAAGGCGGTCAAGTGTATCTTTGATCAGTTTGGGAGCAGGGGTGGCGGTTCTGCGCGGTTCATCGACAATCCGCTCATAAACCTGGTTGGCGGTGATGTCAATGCCATCGCGATATTCTTTGTCGCCAAAAATTACGGTAAGGGGAATGACATTAATCCCGTAGTGCTTGCCAAAATCGGACGGCAATCAGCAAAGCACCAACCTCATTTTATAGTCTAAAAAAGTTAAAAGCAACTGCTGCTATTCCTCTGGCGCATGTCGTCTTCGTAATTTGCGCTCTTCATACTCAATTTTTACCCCAGCCCAATCCTGGCTGACAAAGCGAATCAAATAGGCCGAAATCGCACAGACGACTGTTACGGCGAAAAGGGGTAGGGAAATGCGGATGTAGAGCGGCATGGCCAGATACAAGAGGTATAGCGGATGCGACGTTACATGAGG
Source organism: Firmicutes bacterium UBA4882 (assembly GCA_002399265.1). Lineage (GTDB taxonomy): Bacteria > Bacillota > UBA4882 > UBA4882 > UBA4882 > UBA4882. Next base: position 12,242 of record DHDG01000004.1, read on the forward strand.
AGCAGCGGTCAGAACCGCCAATAGCAAAATGAGGATGACTAGACCGATATCCGACATGCGCCAAACCCCCTGACTTTTTATCGCTATATGTAAAATTCTAATCGAGGACGGAATGGATGGCAATAGTAAAATTACTAAATTTTTACATGTTATATATTGACAGCAATTCCTTGAACTGTTAATATATGGATAACGAACCGAACCGGAGGTGATGTCAAATGCGTATAGCAATCACAGTTTTGTGTGCCCTCCTCTTCCTAATGCTAACATCTCCAGAAACAATGGCATCGATAACAACACCCGAAATATCCGAAATGGAAAGCTATGATCGCCTGGCGGCATTTGTCGACGAAGAGGAGGACGCCTGGACGGCAGGTTGGCAGGGTTTCGCGGTTCCAGGCCTATTTCAGCTAAGGAGGGGGTTAATATGGCAGGGAACGGTTCATATTGCCGTGGAGATTGGTGCCTTCATCTTCCTTTTCCGAAGGACCGAGACTGTCAATAACGGAGATACCTATTCAGTCTTAAAAGTAAATTGGGTGGCGTTAGCTTTGCTGGCGGCGAATCATACCTGTTCCGCTTATGAGAATGCCCGCTGGGCGCTTGGAAAAAACGCTGAGCTCCGGGTGAAGTATGAAGTCGACAAGGTTATATTAGGGGTGGCTTTTTAAATGATCAAGAAAACCATGTGCCTCGGCTTAATAGTAGGATTTTGGCTGCTCAGCTCGCTGATAACCCTCGCAGCGGGGTCGGAACTGGAAACTCACTTAATGACCTATGTTAATCTGGCCATTAGCTTGGGCCGCGGTATTGGAATCCTGGGCGCGGTGGCAGGCGCGGCTGGCTTGATTTTCAGCCCAAATGAAGAAGGCAAGCGGAAGTTTAAAACGGTGCTAATCGGTTGTGTAGTACTGGCGCTGGCTGCAGTCATAGTCAACACGATTTGGGATACCAAACAATGAGCATACAAACAACGAGCGACCGAGCAATTGGTGGTGGCGGCCAAGAAATGAGTGGACAACTGATCCGCCGCAAAACAGCTCGCAACATCAATCAGGGTGATCTGGTGCTTGGACTGGAATTGACTGATTGCGCCATGGTCTTTGTTTTGTTCCTGATCTGCGAAGCATGTTTTGGCCTAATACCAGCTTTGATTACCGGCGGCGTCACTTATGTGCTGATGACCGTATTGCGGCAGTGCTGTGCCAGCGGTTTTCTAAGCCACTGTGGCCGGTGGCTGGCGGAACAAAATATCTTTCCAGCATTCAGAGGGCTTGATGAAAATGGCGCGGCGTAGCGGGAAAAGGCGGGATGAAGCGTGCGTGGCGATGAGCTAAAAACTGTTGCTGATTTACTGCCTTATGAACAAATTAGCGACAATCTGATCTTTCTAAAAAACGGGAGCATTGCATTCGGATTTGAACTAGCCGGCTTTTGCGTTGAAGCAAAAACTGCGGAAGAACTGAACGGCCTGCACCACAATTTGCACTTATTGCTAAACTCAGTTCCGGGCGATGCGGTGACCTATCAGATTTGTTATGTGCGCAGTAATCAGCCATTTGGGGAAGGTGGCGCTGGTAGCGTTAGAGGCCGCGGGGAGGGAGGCAGCGGTGGCAGTAGCAGCGGGCAAGTCGACAATCGCGCTAATGCCCGCGTCAATGAACGCGCTAATGCTCGCACTAATGTGATCAACATTTTGACGACCGTCAGGGAAAACATGTGGCGGGACGCTTTTGCAAACCGGAGTGTCTTTGAAATAAGAGCCTACCTTTTCGCAGTCTGTGTCATACCAGATGAGCAGTCCGCCAAGGCTAGAGCGGGTGGTTTCTTAAGGCGTTCCTTATTAGGCGTTTTTAATCCGGAAGCCATTACAGATCGCTATTCTCAAAGACATCAAGCCGGCCGTGCGCTGGCAGCCGGAATCGAAGAGACTGTCAGGGTGGCCCTAAAAAAGACGGGACTTGATCCACGCCGACTACATCATGGCCAGATTACCGCTTTGCTGCGCTACTACCTTAATCCGGACGATCATGCGCCGGTGCTCTCTTCCATCAACGCCCATGCCATTGAAGATCTTCCGGCGTTTGACATCAGCAAGGAATGGCGTTATTTGAAAATTGGCGGCACCTACGTGCGAGCAGTTACCATGCGCCGCATTCCGGATGAGACATTTCCGGCGATGATTCAAGCGCTGACAGCCTTAAGGCATCCACTTTGGATGTCGGTCAGGTTTTCAAAGATACCCAAAGGCAAAGAACTCTCACGGGTCAAGATCAGACGTAATCTGGCAGAGGCCTTGAACCTGGAAAAAAACCACAATCTGAAAGCGGATGTGGCTGTTCAGGAAGCGCTAGAGCTTGAACGGGAACTGATTGTGGGTGATGAGCAGATCTTTCTCGGCGAGTGGGTTTTGATTTTGGGTGAACTATCACCCGCACAACTGGAGTTGACCACCAGAGAGGTCAAAATGGCCTTCAGCGCGTTAAGCGGAGCGGAAGGGCTTAGTGAGACAGCCGCCAATCTGCAGCTCTGGCTTTCGGCACTGCCCGGAAGTGGTACCGGTGCAGGTGATTACCGCTTCCACCGCATGCTGACACGTAATCTGGCAGATTTACTTCCGGTCTTTCTACCCTATCGGGGTCGCGGCAACCCGGCGGTACTCTTTGAAACCCGTGAACAGACAGTGTGCCGCTATGATCCCTTTCGAGCAGATCTACCTAATTACAACGCGTTGGTCTTTGGAGCCTCCGGTGGCGGTAAGTCATTCTTAGTGCAAAACCTGTGTATGCAGTTGCTTTCTACATACCCGGACGCCAAATTGATCTTTATTGATAAAGGCGGATCATACAGCAGATTTGCTCAAATTTTCGGCGGCAGTGCTATTCAGGTGTCCGGAAAACGCGACTGCGCGATCAATCCGCTTGATGTTGAACCTTTCGAGGAGAAAAAAGCTTATCTGCAGGCAGTTATTGGCGAAATGGTGCGCGAAGAAGGCCGCACCACGCAAAATGATGAGAAAATTGTGATCGGCCTGGCCCTGGACAAAGCTCGCGAACGGCAAGAGGTTCTTACCATAGGAAGTGTAGCCGCAGCTTTACGAGAGGCGGAGTATGACAACGCAACCTATCGGGAAATTGGGTTGAGGATGTCCCGGCATTTGGAAAGATGGACATCGGGGTTGCATGGCCGGCTGCTAAACAATACTCGAACCTGCCTGAAGGTAAATGCTTCGATCGCTGCCATTGATCTGAAAGACCTGGAAAATTATCCTGAAATAACGCGCATTTTCCTGTTTTACATCACCGAGATGATTTGGTCAGCATGTCAGGCTAATCCGGGATGCAAAAAGATGATTATCTTTGATGAAGTCTGGGCTTTGCTTGGAGATGAAACCGGCGGTCGACTCATTTCCGAGCTGTATCGCACCTTGCGGAAATATGGTGCCGGCATCATGTCAGTATCGCAGGATATTTCGGATTTCAAGCTGACGCGCCATCACGCTGGCATTCTGGCCAATACCGGGACACTCTTTATCCTGAAGCTTTCTTCCGCGATTAATGATAGCGAAATTAGGTCGGCACTTAACCTGAATGATCGTGAAATGGAGTTAATCAGACAACTTGACCAGGTAAAAGGCGAATACGCAGAGGTTTTGGTCAAGGGTGTAGAGACTTTCGTGGCGCGGGTGAAACCGACTCCTTTGGAATATTGGATTGCCAGCTCGGATTGGGCAGACCGGGAAAAGCTTGCGCAGGTGATCGCCAGAGTGGGGGCTGATGCGGCGATTGGCACGGCGGCTGGCACGGCGGTCGATGGCAAAGCTGATGGCGTAGCGACCGATCATGCGGCGGATACACTGTGGGAGTCTGTCAAAGAAATTGCTTATCAAAGTGAAACGGGGCGGGTGAATTCATGGCTGTAAAATTCGGGCATACGGCCAGGTGGATCGCGGTGTGTCTGGTTGGATTTGCACTGGGATGCTCACTGGGTAATGTGGCGGCAAGCTCTATTCCGGAGATTTTACCGGTGCCGGTCTACAGGATCCCGCTCGGCCTGGAGCTGGAAGAAGCGCAAAGGTCGATTCAGCAGTTGGAATATCATCTCCAACAAATCCAATTGATTAGGCGCATGATCGAAGCCGGTGATTGGGATGGTCTTGGCCGGATGGTTGGGAATCCAAGCTTGACGGGACTAATTGATCAGTTGGAATTGACTATGAAAACCACTAAAAAGACAATCAATGACTTTAAGTATTTAAATCCGGCCTATGAACCTATTGATGCCTCCAGTGCGGCGGACTATGCCCGCAAGTTGGCTGAACAGTCGCGCATCGCGGCGAAAGGCCGTGCCCAGATTTTGGAGGTTATGACGGAAAGATATGCTGATAGTGTTGTGGACGAAAATGGCGAGCTGGTGGAATACCAGCGTGGCAATAGCATGCCGGCCTATGTAGAATATGCGACGGAGGCCAATGTCAATTTGGGCGCAGAATTGGCAAAGATTAATCAGGATCCGGAGGCCGGACTAATGCGGGCCATGCAGCTCAATACACAGGTGGAATTGATGAACCACGCCGCGCTAGTGAAAATGCTGCAAAACCTGAACGATCAAAACAGACTATTAACGGTGCTTGTCGGTGCCATTGCTGGCGCAGATTAAGTTGGAGGGCACTGTCTCAGGCGCAAAGCGGGGTGTGGAGGCGCATGCCGACAGCACTGGAGAGCAATGCGGAACTGGATGCTATGGTAGAAGCGCTCCAAGTTCCGGGATATCAATCGGTTTGTAAAGCGGCCGAGGGGTTTGCCGAAATGCTGAACATCACCAGAGTAATCGCAATACTGTTCTTTCTGTGGGCCATTTATGATCGTTTTCTGAAGCATGCCGCCCTGGGGGAACGGCCGAAATATCTCGCGGTGATCGGGCGCTTCACGCTGGTATTTATCGTGGCCGCCAGCTATGCTCAAATTTTCGATGAGTTTGTGAACCTCTGCGATTATGTCGGCAGCAAAATTCAAGGTGAGAGTTTTATCTATCAGATTGGAAAAATGTTTCTCGACATGGAAGTACAGCTAATCGTCCGGGCAGCGGAAAAGCCATCAATAAAAGGGATCGCTAATGCCGTCGGTTCACTGCTGAGGGCGCCAATTAACGCCATGCTGGGTGAATTTGCAGCTTTCGTGACGCAGGGCGTGTTCTATGCCATTAGATTCCTGCGGGATGTCTATCTGGTTGCACTGCGGGCCATCGGACCGCTGTTTATTGGGTTTTACGTGTATGAAAAAACGCGCCGGTTGGCAGCGGGATGGCTGGAACACCTTATCAATGTGGCATCCTGGCCAATATGGATGGGGCTGCTCGTAAAGATTCAACTAGCCTTTGTGGCCGCCAGAATTGACGTCATTGGGACTGCTGAAGGCGCTGCGGCGGATATGTTGGGACCCAGATGGTACTTTTTCCAGTGTATTGTGCTGGTGCTGATGATCCTGATGATTCCCACCGTGTTAGGCAAGATCATTCGGGGAATTGGGCTTTTCCGGTAATAAATGGAAGGTGGAGGGGCGCGACAGCAATGGCTGAGGAAAGGCAGTATTACCATCGTTGGGCTAACCTGGAGAAGGATCTGAATGTCATGCGGTTGGTCTGCTTGATTCTGACGGCAGCCTTGCTGCTGGCAGTACTGGCCATCATCTTGCTGGCTGGCAGGCGGCAGATTATTGTGGCGGTGGATGGAGACGGATCCAGATCCCTGCTGGCGCAAGCAGCTGGCGAGAATCCGACGGAGGGGTTCATAAGCGAAATGTTGCTGACTTTATATAACTGGGATTACATAACAGCTGCGTCTGCTCATAGCAGAGCTTCCCGCCTATTGTCTGCCGATCTTGGCAGTAAGCTGGTACGCACCTTTGATACGCAGCTGGCCGCTTGCATTGAAAATGAGAAGCTCTCTTGCACGCTGATCCTGGACAAGCTGACGTATCTGAGCGGTAATGACTGGCATGCCAGCGGTATCAAGCATTTGCGCGGGCGCACTACAGATGCCCGGCGTCGCGTCGGATTTTCTGTGTCAGTAGCGGAAACCCGTATTAGTGAAGAGAACGTCTGGGGTCTAATTGTAACGCGTTTAGTGGAAGAGGAGGTGGCTTCGTGAAAAAACAGGCCTGGATCCTTTGTCTGGCTTTTTTAATAGCGATCGTGGTTGGCGGAGCGGCAGCCGTCGCTGCCAAACCGGAGCAAGCTACGATGCGGTATGTTCTAAACGCCGAAAAGGTTTTTCCGATTAAAACGCGTCTGGGCTACATATCGGTATTGGAGTTCCCGTCCGTCCTGGATGAAGTCTATTGCGGCGATCTCAATGCCTTTGGCATTGAGGTGGTTGGACGTCGTGTGATCATTAAACCTTTTTTGGCTGGAGCCAGCACAAACCTGATTGCCGGTATTGGCAGCCAAAAGCGTTATGTCTTTGAGCTCAATGAAGACAGCACTGTTATTCCTGATTACGTGATCACGATGATTGACCCTGAAAGAGGATTTGATTTTCGGGCGGTGCTCGAAACGATTAACAAAGGAATTGAGCATGACGGATGCTTCATTACAGATATCAATAATCTCTACTATCAAGAGACGGCCGCAGGAACACTCAAAATGGCTTTTGTGCGCCTAATGCGTGATACGCGCAAAGATTATTCCGTGATCTGGTGGCGCATTTTCAATACTCTGAGGCCGCTCGATGAACGTGACATTACTGTTTTGGGCTGCCAGCGTATTGCCGTCATTACGGATGCGCTCACGAAAGAAGAAATGTTCAGTCGCGCTTATCGGGATTATTTCATTGTACTGGCTGGGACTAGCCTGGCAGATCGATTCAGCATTTGCCATCCATGGAACGGCGAAAAGCTCTACGTACAGGTCAGCGGGACAACCGGGGTGCATTATGAGCCCAATGATCTTTTTGTCCCATTGCGCAAGTTCCGGGTATGGATTGATCCGTTTGTAGACGAGTCCACCGGAAAAGCTGTAGAAGTGCCCGGCCATTTTGATTACCTGGAAATACAGCGTTTCCTGGAAAGAGGGGTGCAGTAATGCGCAGTCTGTTTTTTCGAATAAATCCGGCTCTGGGAATTCGAAAATTGCGACAGGAAGTTTGGATCGCTGCCGCTGTAATTCTGGGGATAGCACTGCTGGTCTGCGTGGAGGTCGGCGATGTGCGCCGCTCTCAGGCCAAGGCCGAATTGGTGATGGAAAACGAGACATTTGTAAAGGCGGGCGAACGCATTCTACCCGTTAATAAGGAGATTTGGGATCTGGTAGAAGGTAGTCCGGAGCCTCAGAAAGCGGCGGAAGCTATGAAAGCGCAGGGAGACGGCCAGAAAGCTTCTCCGGGGAAGGCCTCGGTGGCAATGCTTGCCGCGCGACTGGGCTCACCAGCTCCGCCGGTTGCATCAGCGGCTGCGCCAATCCCATCGACGGCACCGGCCGCGCCCGTCCCTCATTTCCCGGCTGTTGGGAAAAAAGCGGCCGCCGCCACCGCGCCGGCGGCGAGCGGGAGCTCGGAAAATACTGCGGTGACGACCACCAATTACGCTGTTCCGTATGCCAATCTAAATAGCAGTAGCCTGTCATTTGATCCGGGAGCCCTTAGTTTGTCTAAGGAAACGGTGCAAGAAGCCGCGCGTGATCTGGGCTTGGTCAAAGGAAGCGGCGTGGCTTACAGACGCTTGGATGACCAGGCGATCCAAAGCCGCGATTCTGTAAAAGCCCAACAGATCACTGGACTGCAAATTGGGACGACGATTGACGCTGAATTGATAACAGGCATTATTTCCGGTGCGCCAGCAAAAGTATTCATGTTAGTAAAGCGGGATGTGGTGTCGCGGGAGATGGTCGTAATACCGGCTGGGGCCGTCCTGCTAGGTACAGCCGCAGCAGACTATAAAGCCGGGCGGATCGGCATTAACGTTGAATGGCTGATTTGTGGTAATGCTGAGATTAAAATTAGTGGTTTAGTCTACGATGCTTCCGGACAAGCCGGATTGGCTGATCGGCGCATTAACGCCGCAGCCAGGAAACTGATTCCCGCCTTTTTTGCCGGTGTTTTGGCCGAATTTGGCAGGGTATTTTCAGGGCAGCAGGCAGTAATCCCAGAGGTTGCTTTGACGAAAGCCTCGGAAACAAACCCGGCGATGCAAGTTTTGGTCAACGGTACAGGCGGCGGTTTGGATGCGGTTGCCCGGGTGCTAGCTGAACAGGCTGCTCAGGAAGGAACAGTAATCATCGTTAATCCCGGTAAGCTGATCAAAATTATACTGTTGGAAAAAATACCGTTTGATATTCTGGTCGGGTTCTTTGGAAGCAGAGTTCGGTGAGATGAGGAGGCAAAATGTAATGAGCCAAATGCCAGGAAAGGCAGTCGACCGGCATTACAGAGGGGGGCTTGTGCTTTTAGCAATGGCGATGGCAATTGCCGTGGTGCTGGTGGCGTCGATCGTCAATCCCGCGCCGGCGGAGGCACGCAGCCTGATGCCATTTTTTGAACAGGAGAGCTGGCTGGCCTATGCGGTGTTTGCTCCGGAGCGTGGCAGCGCCATAATGGAAAAGGTGATCCGGATTAGGGATGATAATTGCCGGTTCGCGGAAATAGATCCGTCATTCGCGATTCGCACGGTATTAGCAGATTGGATTATTGCGGAGTACCTCGCCGGCAATTGCGCGGGCCCGCTGTTTGCTGACGATGCTGGCGTCTCTAATGCCAGCAGCCAAAATTCTGACGCTCCTGATGCTGCGGAAGTGGCGCTCCTGGAGGTTTTGGCTCGGGAAGTAAGAGCAACCGTGCGGTTAATTCCCCAAGATGCGCTCTACCGTATGCCAGTCCTGATGCTGACTGAATCCGGCGTAGCGGTGCTCAAGCAGTTGTTGCCGGCGCTCAGAAATGAACTGCCAATCAGTGCGATCGCTACTAAGCGCTGGAACAACAGGCTGCCTCTGGCGGCCGTCGATATTGCGGCTAATGCAATTGCGCCCTATGTCATTCGTGCACAATCGCACGGAACACTATTGGAGTTTCGTGAACTCTCAGGAGACCGGCACATGGCTTTAGGGATTGCGGAACGCATCATGGGTCTTAGCAAAACCGCGGCCGCTGTTGCCGATGATATAGTTCCTACTAGTTTTCGTAAAGCAGACAGTTGCACCGATCTGACCGAAGCGTTACTGAAGGTGGTGATAGCAGGCCAATAGCGCAAAGTCTTCGTATGTATTCGGATCCTATTGCCGCAGGCGGGGCTGCGGCAATAAGAACCCAAAAAGCGGACATGGATGAGTCCGTTTGCCGTCTTCTGATCCAGTTGCAGCACGTTGATTGTAGGGGCCGCGGCCCGGTCCTTTCTACGATACTCCCTATCCCTTTTATCCATCGCACAAGCCCGCTCAGCAATAGAGCGGGCTTGTGTCAGTGTGATTAAGCTGCTGACCTATTCGAGGCAGCTCTTGATTTCAGCCTTGTGACTTCAGAACATCTTCCGCCTGGCCATGAGATAGGCAACCGTGCCTGAAATGCCAAACGAGATCAACATAATGATGCTAAAAGCAAACGGTGTTTTGTCAAACGGTAAAGGTACATTCATGCCAAAAAAGCTGGAAACCATGGTGGGGATGGAAAGTACGATCGTGACAGAGGTCAGGAACTTCATCACGATGTTAACATTGTTTGATATGACAGACGCAAAAGCATCCATCATGCTGCTCAAGATGTCACTGTGAATCTGACACATTTCCATGGCCTGCTTATTTTCAATAATGACATCCTCCAACAACTCTTCATCATCCGGATACATTTGTAATACCTGTGAGGTTTCGATTGCCTCAGGATCAATCCTCATCAGCCGCGAACGAAGCAGTTTTTCCATGACATACTCGTTGGATCGCAGAGAGGTGTTGAAATAGACAAGACTCTTCTCTAAACTCAATAGCTTAATGAGTTCTTCGTTTTTCATCGAACGATGCAGCTTTTTCTCGACTTCGTCGGTTTGTTTATCAATCTGACGTAAATCCCTCAGATATTGGGTGGCGGTCTTGAAAAGCAATTGCAGTAAGAAACGGGTGCGTTTTTTGGTATTTAAGCCGCGCAGTCTGGTTTCGACGAGTTCATCTAATAATGGGTTTTGTTTGAGACAGACAGTAATAAAATTGTCATTGGTAACAATGATACCAAATGGGATCGTATCATAGAGCACTGTTGAACTGTCGTTCAGCATAATGGGAACATTGATAATGATAAGCACCTGTCCCTCATCTGATTCGATTCGGGAGCGCTCTTCCGGGTCAAGGGGTGCTTTCAGAAAATCCGGATCGGCTCCGGTAGCTTTGCGGACGGTTTCAAGTTCTTCTTCTGAAGGGTTAACCAGCGAAATCCAAGTCCCTTTGGTGCAGATGTCATCAACCTGAGTAAGGTCGTCATTGACAGAAAGAAATACCCGCAACATTTGGATCGACTCCTTTCAATGTTGCGGGCAAAATCAGCACTTAAAGATTCGTTATTAAGACATAGTTTAATAACCGGTTTTAGTCCGGTATTTCAAAAACATGTCTCGCAAGCGGCTCGGAAAATGGCGTGAATTTGCCCGCAATGTTAATAAATGAGTGCATTTTCGACTACTGCCGGGGTCACCTTCCATTTATCCTCACCTGCCTTCGCTTTTCATATTTTATTAAAGAAGCTTCTGCTTTATTTATAACCTTTATTGGGACGAAAGTCAATGCACGTAGGCACCCGAGCGCCTCCGAGCGATAGGCAGCACTCAATTCCCGACACCCGCATGCCTAGCTGACTCAGCCGCCGATTTTTTCTCCGCACAGAGGGGGACAAGCCGTAAAAACCTCACTAATTTCTATCAGGCCGCGGCTGTTTCTGAGTGGGTGGAACTTCCCTTTGAGCTGGTAAGCCACATTGTCAGCAGACAGAACGCAGACCGCAACAGACTGCCCATCAGCAGGGCGCGTGGGCAGATGGGAAAGCGAAAATAAAATGGTCCGGCGATCGGGTGCGATCATCGGAAAGGCGGGAAAAGCTAACGGATACCCGTCTCCTCCCACAAATGCCAGTGTCTTGATTGAATCGGACTTATTCAGGCGGCGAAATACAGAAATTGGCATGGCCGTCGCCGCTTTGCTGCTTCTGGAATGGCAAAGCCTGAGCTGAATCAGTTTCTTAAGATATTTCGATCCGTTAGTTAGGGTCATTGTCCAGGACTTGACATAGTTAAGGCGTCCGGCATTACGGTAACCTTGCCAGTCTGCGCTGTTGCTACAGACTGGAATGCTGTTTTTTTGGAGCGCTTCCATATACTGGCCGGACTCCTCAAATCCATCAAAGTCACAAATGGCCATACCGCATTGAGTTCTGTCCAGGACCGCCAAAAGGCCAGCCCGCGGAACAGTTTGCAAATTGCGTTTGCTTTTCCACATTAGGTACTCGCCAAAGATGGCAGTGCTGCGATCCCAGCTTTCCAGTGAAAAAACCGGTATGATATTGGGGGTCTGAGCCGTATCAAGGGTAGCCATAAATTTACTGGATGATCGGTTGTTAAGCAACGATGTGAAATACTCACTAAATTCCAAAAGGAAGTCATCCCTTTCTTAGATCCTGACACTTTATTCGGTGGTCAAAACTATAGAATTCGACGTTGCACCAGCCATTCCTTTACCCGTATTGGAGGCGGTGCGGTGGCGACTGCAGCAGCTGCGGTAAATCCGGCGGTTGATCAAGGCCGATACGCCTGGTGCTGCGCTAGTTTAGAGCTCCGCGACCGCCTGGGTCTTACAGCGCAGGAAAACAATACCGCATAGCGAAAGTGTTAATGCGGGGGTGCCGGAAATGTGGCGAGATCGTTTGTTGGAGTTGTTCGACAATGAAAACTACGATTTTAAGGATGGTCAGGAACATTGCTTTCGCGTTTATCATATGACTCTGGCACTAGGTTGTAACATGTTGCTTGATGAGGAAGTTGTGTTTGCCGCGGCAATGATGCACGATTTCAAGCCGTTCCTGTCAGACAGAGGAGATGGGAGCAACAGAATTGAGGCTGCCGTCGAGGCAGTGATCGCTTTTCTCGTTGAGGAAGGATTCCCGATTCTTAAGACGGACGCATTGCGCGAGATCTTGCTGGGTAATACCAGCGCCTGTCATGAGGCCGCCCTGCTGCATGATGCCAATCTGTTAGACGGCATCGGTGCGATCGGTCTTGCCCGGGAATTGTCAGCTATGAAGCGCTCGCCGAACGGTCTGGACGATGCGCTGGCAATGCTGGAGAAGCGCTTACTGGACGGTACAGATGTTTTTCTGACAACGCAAGCAAGAAAGAACGCCAAGGAGCGCTTGGAAGAGTTGGAGCTGTTTCTGCAGTATCTAGCGGAGGAGAGAGCGGTAGGGATGGAACGTGTGGAGTGAAAGCGCACCCGGGTGCTGCTGTTGGAACTAAGAGATGTGATCAATCAAGCCTATGAATTACTGTGCATCTGACGGGATGCTATTCATAATGCGTCTCTTGAGTTGAAAAGGCCGCAGAGAATGTCTCTACGGCCTTTTGTTTTGTGCGTACTTGGCATTTGCTTACTTGTGCATTTTGTGCGCCCTCGCGCATCTTCCGCGCCTCTTATAGATCGTAATACGTCGCCACTTCATACGGATTCGGGCGGGCATCGATCTGGCGGGACTCTGCGAGTTTAGTCTCAATCCACTTCTCAATCAGTTTCTCCGGGAACACGCCGCCTGTGGTCAGGAAGGCATGATCGGCTGCCAGAGCGTTCAGAGCTTCTTCAACATTGTGTGGTAGCGATTTAATCTTGTCACGTTCTGCCGGCGGGAGCTCGAAGATGTTGATATCATAGGGTCCGAATCCTTCGGCGACCGGGTCAATTTTATTCTTAATACCGTCGATCGCAGCCATCAGGATGCCGGCATACGCCAGATACGGGTTACAGGTGGCGTCGGATGAACGGAACTCAAAACGTTTGTT
>DHDG01000004.1:25397-29244 GCA_002399265.1 Firmicutes bacterium UBA4882
TGTTGGCCGGGGTCTTCGCATAGCCCGGCACGCGGATAACCGCACTTCTGTTACTGGTCGCGTAACAAATGCTGACCGGTGCTTCGTAGCCCGGAATCAGGCGGCGGTAGGAGTTGGTGCTGGGGTTAGTCAGTCCGAGCAATGCCGGAGTATGTTTCAGAATACCGCCGATCGAATAAAGTGCAGTTTTGCTCAGTGAAGAGTAACCGGCCGGATCAAAGAACAACGGTTCTTGACCCTTGAAGAGCCAGAAATGAACATGCATACCGCTTCCAGCCTCGCCATAAAGCGGTTTCGGCAGGAAGGTCGCGGTTTTGCCCCAAGCGGCAGCGCTGTTACGGATAAAGTACTTGATCAACATGGAACGGTCGGCCATGACAGTCAACGGACCAGACTCGACTTCCAGTTCCAGCTGGCCGGGACCGCCTACTTCGTGATGATGATACTTAATGGGCACGCCGCGCTCTTCCAGCATACGGGTGACTTCGTTGCGGTAATCGTGGGAAGTATCCATCGGCGGAGTAATGTGGTAGCCGCCTTTATGATTAATCTGATAGCCGTTGTTGTTGAAGTTATCTCCGGAGGTCCATCTGGCCTGCGCCGTTTCAATCTGCATACTGGTTGAATGCGGCTGCAGATCAAAAGCGACACGGTCAAACAAATAGAATTCAAACTCCGGTCCGAGCAAGCAGCGATCGGCAATCCCGGTGGTGGCCAGATATTTCTCGGAAGCCTTGGCGATCGCGCGTGGATAGTGGGTGAAAGGCTTGTGATCATGCAAGCTGATCACATCGCCAATCAGGCTGAGCGTGGGCATTTCCCAGAAGGGATCCATCATCGCGGTGGAAAGGTCTGGAACAAACACCATATCGCTCGATTCGACAGAGGCAAATCCGTAGTTGGATCCATCAAAGCCAATACCGTCTTCCATTAGCGAAGGGGCGAGGCGTTCGATTGGGATGGTGATGTGGCGCCAACGGCCAGACAAATCGATCAATTTGAAGTCGATCATCTTGACGCCTTGTTCTTTGCAGTAGCGCTCCAGTTCTCCGAAATTGCTAAACATTGCAGCTCCTCCCATACTATGGCTTATAACCATTATAATAGCCATTATCCATTCCACAATATACCGCAAAATCCTTCTTGCCGCATGCGATGTTGAATACTGTATACACGACCGGCGCGAAGGATGACTGCGGCAGGGAAAAGGGTAAAAATGGTGAAATAGCCACTACATGGAAGCCCTGAATGGGAGGCGAACATTCCAATGCACACGCTGCGCTTAATGCGCAATTACTTGGTCAGATTAGCGTTCTCCCCGGGTGGTTTCGCTCTGATAACCGCCTCCATTTGCTTTGTGGCGCATGGGGCAATCGTCTTGCCGATGCTATCATACTACTGGTGGGGCTGGAGCACGCGGCCGTTGCTGGATTTTATCATGGAAATAGTCGGGCGGACATCAATGCAGGCCTCAATCTTGCAGGGCTTATCGGGACCCGTCTCGTTAGCGCCAGAACAGGCGGTTTTACTGAAGGCGATCTACACATCGCCTGAGGCCTACTTGCTCTTCATGCGACTATATCTGGGCCTGGCATGGGCCTTCTTTTACCTGTGCGCTCGTTTTGTCTATCACATTGCCGTCTACCCGCTGGCCAGCAAAATTGGGCGGCCATCGGCGGCGAGTGGTGGATGCGTAGACTCTGGATACCAGCTCGCCGAGGTGGAAGCGCGCTCCAGAGAAGCACAACCGCTGGAGTTGCTGATTGGGTTGCAGCATCAGAAAAAGTCGACCGCTCTGATTGATCAACCTGTCCCAATCCGACTTGGGCTACAGAGTCTGCGTACCGGCCTGATTGTTACCGGGACTACTGGCACCGGCAAGACTTATGGCGCGCTATACAGCTACACCAGACAATTTCTGCATTACCGGCCGGATGATCCGGAGCGCAAACCCGGGATTCTGATCCTGGATGTCAAGGGCAACTATTGTGATCAAGTGCTGCAATTCGTGGCGGAGGCCGGGCAGAACGCGACTGGCCGGATGCAGGACGTGATCATTATTGAAATTGGTGGTCAGTACCGCTACAATCCCCTGCACAAGCCGCTGCTGCGCCCGCAGGTGCTCGCCAACCGGCTCAGGGTCATTCTGGAGACCTTCAGTATTGGTAAAAACCATGATACCTATTGGCTCGACAAGGCGGAATTCATGATCGCGGAATCCATTAAGCTGGCCAGGCTGGTGCATGGCGGGTATGTGACTTTCGAGGACATTGACCGGCTGATCCGCAGGAAAGAATATCAGGGCCATTTGGCGCAGCTGGCGCGCAAAGAGCGGGCCGGCCTGCTCAGTCCGGAGGAACTGGAGACCTATATCTCGGTGCGGGATTTTTTCACTTACGAATTTGAACAGAGTGATGAGCGGGTGCGCAATATCATCGAAAGCGAAGTTACCCGCATGACGGCGACATTTACCACTGATCCGGATATCAGGAGGTCGTTTTGCGCGCCGCAGGAGGAATTGAACTTTCCGGGTTTCGACGACTTGGTCGATCATGGTAAAATAGTAATACTGCGCATGAACGCGGAAGAGTATCAGAATCTGGCCAAAATAATCAGTACTTATCTGAAGCTGGATTTTCAGTCCTCCGTTATGACCAGACTGGTGCGTCCGGGTGCCAACCGCTTGCGGCCCCTGATCTTTATTAATGATGAATATCATTTTATGGCTAGCCGAACTGACAGTAAGTTTTTCTCGGTCTGTCGCGAGGCCGACTGTATCAATGTTGTAGCGACGCAGAGTTTTACCTCTCTGGTGGATAGCCTGGGGGATAAGACAGTAGTGGAGACCATCCTGCAAAATCTGGTGAATAAAATCTGGCTACGCAGCGATGATCATGATACGATTGAAGCAGCCCAGCGGGCGACTGGGAAGGAGATCAAGTTTCGTCGATCCGAAAGCCTTACGGAAAGCGGCAAGAATTCCAACTATTCCTGGATGTTCGGGCGGAGCGTCGCCAGGAATTCGAACCTGTCCAAATCTGTTAATTACCAAGCCGTAGAAGAACATACTTTCCCGTATGATCTGTTCCGCCAGGGGTTGCGCATCATGCAGGGAGTGGCCTTTCTCGTTCTGGGCGGCGGGCGCAACGGCAATGGCAAGGGTAAGGGCAATCCACCAACTAACCACGCGGGCGGTCGGGGGATGAAGGGTGACATTCTGACGACGGTCATCCATCTGATCCCGTTCGATCACTTCCGCCCTTTGCCTGGGGCGGGGTCTCGCGTTGCCGGGAAGGCGAGATCTAAGGACGCACCGGGTCGATAACCAGGATATGTCCCATCAGGGATTCGGTCTTTTCGCCATCAATCAGGAATTGGACGGCCTCAATTTCGTCCAGGGCAGTGAGGCTGCGCACGGTTTGATCAATTAACAAGGTTTCGGATAACGAGCCACCGTTCATGTTGTCTCTAGAAAAGTCGACATGGGCAATGCCCTCCCTGACTGAGACACTGTGAACCTTCAAATTGGAGAGCACAGTTGAGAGACCGGCTGTGTCTGGACCAGCAATGAGTTCATCCATCACAGTCTCCGGAAGGTTGCGCACGCCTGGACGCACTGTTCTTTTTTCGGGCAACACCTGCGGCTCATTGGCATCACCAAATTGGACATAGCGATCATTAGCGAAATACAGAGTAACTTCAACTGTAGCGTCGGATCCAGGGTTGTTGCTTCTCCAAATAAGCCAGGCTGCGACGCCAACCACTATCAGCAGCAGCGCTAAAACGATCGGTGGGAATGCTTTTTTCCTCAATTGCGGTCATCCTTTCCGGGTGTTAAGATCCAAGT
>DHDG01000004.1:29490-32741 GCA_002399265.1 Firmicutes bacterium UBA4882
TATGCCCTTAATATGCACAAAGAGTAACATGGGAGGAGTCAAAAAATGAAAGTAACTTGTCTGGCAGCATCCAATGTTCGGGGGCGGGGTCCCGAGAGCACATCCACACGTGTTTGCCGTTTGGTAAGCGAGCTGATCTCGGAAAGGGTTGGAGAAAAAGCACAGCTCGAAATCGTCGAATTATCTGGTTATGAACTGCAGCCCTGTGTCATGTGCGGTGAATGCGCCGATACCGTGCGATGCGTCTATGACAGTGCCTTTGATGAGATCTTCACTAAGATCAGCCAATCGGATGCGCTTTTTATTGCTGTGCCTCATTATGCGCCGATTCCCGCGAAACTGATGATGCTGTTCGAGAAGTTCCAGGAGATGGCGTATCTGCATTATCTGACTAAGAGAAAAGGCTACCCCCTCGTGGGCAAAAAGGTCGGAATCGTTGCGCACGGAGGGCAGCCTGAATCAGAAGAAACGCTAGCCTATTATGTTGACGAACTGCTTAAACCGGTGGCCAACTCGCTTGCTTCTGTGGGCATGAAGATCACCGGTGCCAGTGCCGATTGGCCGCTGGGCGTTGTATTCGGGATTACCGGGATGATCGAGCCCAAAGGCAAATTGCTCCCTGATTTCACCCATGACTGGGACCAAATCAAGGCCCGGGTAACTCCCTTGGTGGAAGCGGTCCTCATTTCACTTTGACTAATGTAATCGCCGTTGTAAACAGCACATCATAGGCACTCAGATCCAGCAGATTCTTGGGGTTGGCGGTAATAAACTGGACGGCCATGATGTTGCCATAGTAATTGTCCGCAGCGATGCCAGTATTGGTAAGCATGCTGGCTTCATAGCGATACTGTGCTTTTCCGATACTGGTTTTCAGCACGGTGCGGTCCGGAGTGACGGCCTTATTGTTGCTAAAAACCAGGTAGGCCAGGTGACCCGGGACATTCGAATTAAGGGTTGTGGACACGCGATAGGTTTCGCCCGCAAGAACCGATTTGGGTTCCCGCACAATGGTGTCAATGTCGGGGCATTCGGCGGCGTGATCAGCCAATTTGAGTGCGATTGACGGAAAGTCATCGATGAAAAAGCGGGTATCCTCGAATCCCAAATTGATCCAACCTTCGCCGATGAGGTCGATCTTCTTGTCGCTGATAATCGGACGATCGTTGGCGTATAGGCGGTAGAGGCCGCTGAAATGAAACTTCGTAGACACACGGATCTTCGGAAATGCATCGAAATCAATGTCGACTGCTTCTTTAGTCAGAGATTGCGGTGTGATTTCCAGTCGCAGGCGCACAAATGGGATGGGGCTGTAATCGAGTTCCATCGAGCCGGCCAGGTCCTCGGCGCTTAATGGAATTCCCGCAATCAAAGAATTAATGGATCTTTCCGCAGTACGCCGTAATGCGGGAGTCAATTCGCAGGCCGTCATGCCCAGAACCAAACAAGTTAGAGTAAGTACGATCAGGATTTTGTTAAGGTGCGAGTTTCTCTTAAGGCGCGTGTTTTTCATGTTTCAGATCCCCTTTGCTTCAGAATCCCTAGCATTTCATCAGGACTGGAGTCCAAAAACGATTGACTTTGCTATACATTATTTGCTAAATACGTCTTTATTCCTTCCGAATTCCTTCCGATAATGAAATGCGATTTTATGCCTACAGGAACTGAATGATCGGCAGAGAACTATGAAGCAGTCGTGGGATGGAGGGATCGCTTTGGAAACACCGAAATTTCAATGGCATTATAGTGATTCAGAGTGGGACAGGCATGTTGAATGGCAGCGCCACCAGGCATTGCGGGGGGCAATCCGTTCGTCGTTTGTTTCGCTAATCGCATGTGCTAGCGTGGTGTTAGTCAGCCATAGCTGGGTTGCTTTGGCAGTGCTGGTACTATTGACAGCCTGGATTCCGGTAATGGAGGTTTTTAGTGCCAATAGCAGCAGCAAAAGCTTGCTGGGCAAGCCGGCTGGATCAATGGTTTCGTTGGCGCAGGTATCTTATACTCACTTTGTGCTGGGGGAGAGGGTTGTGCGGCTTGATAACAGGCGCATCCTTGGCGCAGAACTGTATCGGGCCGGGCGTAGTGCGCGTGGTGAGGCAGCTTGTGAGGCTGATGACTCTGCAGCCCCAATTTACCTCAAGATTGTGCATAAGGGGAAAATGCGTCGCTCCAACACTTTGCCGGAGCTAATCCTTATTCCTGAAGGCAGAGAGCAGGAAGCACAGGCAATGGTTCAGGCTTTGACAGAACGTAAGCTAAAGGATGCGAAAGATGCGGCTGCCGAACGCAAGCCCTGGCAATTTTGGAAGCGTGGGCGCGAGCAATAAAAAACGAGGTGTCCGTAGACACCTCGTTTTGCCGTTATATTGTTAGGATTTTACCAGTTAGAAGCTTTGTCTTTACGGGAAGCATAGCAATCACGGCAATACACTGGGCGCTCCGGATTGGGAGCAAACGGGACTTGGGCCTCACGACCACAGTCGGCGCAGATAGCGGTATGCATTTCGCGGTTACCACTGCCCTGACGCTGCTTGCGGGCGCTACGGCATGCCGGGCAACGGGAAGGCTCGTTCTCGAAGCCCTTGCTGGCGTAAAACTCTTGCTCACCAGCGGTAAATACGAACTCCTGATTGCAGTCGCGGCATACGATTGTCTTGTCTTGGTACACGATGGTCCTCCTTATATAGCCTTGTCGGCCATTGGTTTAGTTCGTCTGAGAGACCGGCTCGGCTGAGGACGGGGAATTGCGAGCGATGTTAAGAGTATAAACAAAAGGAAATGGGTGCAGAGCACGAGGTTCCTAGACGATGACTACATTTTATCACTACTTGCGCGTGTTGGCAATAGTTTTGACTGTAAAATCAATATTGGTAACGTCCTTGAGCCTGTAACGACACTTCTACAGTGACATCCCAAACGGCCTGGTTCCATTGATTATCCCACATGGCCGGCCGCCATTCGAATGGCGCTGCGCGGCGGGCCAACTCCCCAAAACCCAGTAAGTCGGCAGCAAATTCTTTTTGCATTATTAATGCAGTGGCTGTAATTTGCTTTTTCATCTGAGCGGCTGTTAGTGACGCCAGCTCACGCTCGTGCGCGCCAGTCATATTGTTTGCGCCGTTAATAGCGCCGGTCGCCTGTATTTTAATCCTGAGGACCGGAGCGGTGGATTTGCCGCTGGAAACGGCGAGACTGCGCCGCAGCGATTTGATCCGGACCGCAAGCGGTGCGTTGTCAGGCGCTTGTGGATC
>DHDG01000004.1:32907-33276 GCA_002399265.1 Firmicutes bacterium UBA4882
TGATCCGCGTTCAGAAAACCGCGCAGCCGGTCACTTTGGAAGGCTGCGACTCCGCTGAGCAGCGGTTGCGGTGCGCATTCAACGCCGCCTGACATCGGTGCAGGTGCGCCTTCATGCAGGGCGATCGCACCGAGATAAGCATCCTTTCCCGGGTTATTAATCTGAGCACGAAATTGCCAGGCTGGGACAAAAAAATGGGCGGGAGTTTCTGTACTGGATTTTGAACGATAATGATCTAACCAGGCCTGCAGGTGCTCTTCGCCAGTCGGTTCGGATCGCACAATGGCCTCCGCCGGGCCCTGCGCCTGAAACAGGATCACATCGGCTGGAGTGCGTGGATCCGCCAGCGCGGTGTGTACAATTTCGTTG
>DHDG01000004.1:33383-33695 GCA_002399265.1 Firmicutes bacterium UBA4882
GTGTACAATTTCGTTGACTCCTTTTTGCGAGAGCGTTTCTCCAAGGATAATGGAGCGCAAGTTACCCCAATCAATACTGCGCGCCGAATTGCCTGCCAGAGCGTCCATGGCCTCTGCAACAGTTCGTCCCTGGGCTATCATAACCGGTGCTTTCGAAGCAGCATCATTGGTAGTGGTACCGACACTGGAATCCGGGTTACGCCCCCTAACCGCAATGGCCGAGACGCGGTAAAGGCCGTCTTCTTTTAGATCAATTCCCATGACAAAGATGAAGGCCCGGCGGTCAATTTCGCGAGCATCCCAGCAGCCGGT
>DHDG01000004.1:33880-40362 GCA_002399265.1 Firmicutes bacterium UBA4882
TCCCTTCCTTCTGACCATTGCGATCCACAGAAGCGTAGCCGGAATCAGCAAACCGCCCACTGCCAGCCCAATATGACTGAACGCTATTCCAGCAGGAAAATCCACCGTGGATTGCTGAAGGATAACGACAGCCAGGATTAGAGGGGCCGTTCCCCAGACAATTTTGCTATAGGGTGTGGCTTTGGGCAGCAGGATGGCTTTTAAGCCGGCCGCGCCTGCGAACCAGTAAGCCGCTAAAGTAATATAGCTGACGAATCTGGTGGCGATCGTCAGAAAATAGGCTAAGCGCTGGATGGGGATGGACGGGGCCAGCTGCACCACCGATAACACCTCCCAAAAAGGACGGGCATACGTTGCTGCCTCAGGCCAGCCAAAGATCATCACCGGATAAACCACCGACAGGATGACGAGGATAGCAGGGAGCAAGGTCCCCCAAAAAGCGACCTTGCCGGTATTGCGCGGTTCATCCAGAAACGGAGCCAGGACCGCCATCAGCGTAAAGCCGGGAAAGGACATCAGCCCGGCGGCCAGCGCGATCCAAGTTTGGAAAGGCATTATTGGAACGGAAGATGTGGCGGAAGCTGAGACTCGCCAGTCTTCGACCAGAGAAACAGGGATCAGGTGGCCAGGTTCAAGCGGCAGCAGTAACGGCATGATCATCAACAGAATAATCATTGGTAATACGGCTAAAGAGAAAATCTGCGTCAGCCTGGTCAACGCCTCAACGCCATGTTGCGCGGCAAAAGCGCTGATTAACAAGACGATCACGCTGATGATCGCCGGCGGCGTCCTGGGCAGTAACTCCGCCGAGACCAAAGCCGTAAATACTTTCGTAACCGCCGGGACGAAAGCCACCATGGCTACTGCCATGAACAGGGCTGCCAAGCGACCGGCTGGCATGCCGACGATTGCAGTGGAGTAATCAAAGTAACTGCGCCCGGGATATTCGCGGCCCAGACGCGCAAAAGCCTTTCCTCCCAGAGCGGCGATTGCGATGGCTGCTAAGGGGAGCAGCCAGCCACTGCGGCCAAGCGCCTCATAGGACAGGGAGGGAATATATAGTTGTGCGGCACCCATGTTAGCCATCGAGAGCAGCAGAATCGTCTGTCCGGTCGAAATGCGCAAGGGCTTTACATCCATCCCCATGATCAGCGACCTCCCTTATCGGAATCTTCGTGCGGTTGTTCCGTGTCAAAGGTTCTGCTGGTCGGGTTGAGCTTCCACCAGGGCGCGCGCAGGATGAAATCCTCATAATCGCCAGGACGGTAAGGTCCGACTGGACTTAGGTAGGGCTGGCCGAATGATTGCAGCGACGATAGGTAGATTACGAGCAGTATAAAAGCATTGGCAATACCAAAGATGCCGAAAAAGGCGGCCGAAATAGTAATCAAATACTTGGCGATGCGCCAGGCGAGCCCCAATTCGTAACTGGGGATGGTGAACAGACCGATGGCGGTGATCGCTACGACAATGATCATGGTGCTGCTGATGATGTTGGCTTCCACAGCGGCGCTGCCGATAATGAGCCCGCCGACCAGAGTGGCTGCCCCACCAATAAGGGATGGTAGCCTGGTGCTTGCTTCGGCCAGCAGTTCAATGGCGATATCCATAACTAATACTTCGAAAATGGCTGGGTAAGGTACGCCTTCCCGAGAGGCAGCCAGCGCTATCGCCAGGGCTGGCGGCATAACTTCCGGATTTACGGAAGAAAGCGCTACATAAAGGCCTGGCAAAAACATTCCCAGCATCCATCCGATGACGCGGATAATGCGCAAGAAGGTTCCGATCGGTGAAGGATGATAATAGTCGCCAGCGGCCTGGAACATGCTGGCTAACACGGCCGGTAGCACCAGCGCGAAGGGCGAATTATCAACAATGATGACAATTCTGCCTTCCAGTAGGGCTGCGGAGGCGCGGTCCGGCCGTTCAGTCGATTGCACCAGCGGGAAAATGCTCCAGCGCCGTCCCTGTAGGAATTCTTGGAGATAGCCGCTGTCAATGACACCATCAATATCGATGTTTTTCAGGATGTCCTGGACCTGCTGGAGCACCTTCGGATTGACGCGATCCTTGAGAAATACCAGAGCTACCTGGGTGCGCGTTCTGGCACCAATCGCCAGTGTTTCACAATGAAAGGCTGCGTCTTTCACGCGTCGGCGCAGCCTGGTCACATTGGTTAGCAGGTCCTCATTGAAAGCATCACGCGGACCGCGAATGTCGGATTCAGAGTCCGGGTTTTCGATGCTACGCGATGCCCAGCCTTTGGTATTAATCAGCAGAGCGGTAGCGACACCATCCACAAACAGGACGGTGTCTCCGGAAAAAACACCATCCAAAATGGCATTGAAGGTGGTGACGATTTCAACTTCAGCCACCAGCAACAGGTGCGCGGCGATTTCTGCGGCGATCTCTGCGATCGGTTCTTCTGGAAGCGGCCCCGCGCGAAGCGGCAATTCATCCAGCATCAATGGGCGCAGGATGTCCCGGTGCAAAATTTCTTCATTAGTCAGCCCATCAATGAACATGATCCCGGCGGGTGGTCCTTTACTCCGGCTGAGGACGAAGCGTCTGAATTTAGCGTCAAAACTGTGCCCGAGCGCTTCTTCCAAGAAAGCGAAGTTTGCATCCAGGCTGTCAAAAACGGCTTGACCCATGAACAACCTCCCCGTTCCCCGCTGCGCGTTAATGCGTCATTTGGTGCGTTATGTAGATAGTATTGCACCAAAAAGCGGGAAACAGGCGCGTAGTGGCGAAATCAATTTAAGAGAATAGTGGGAACCAGCCGCAGATGAGAGCTAAATTGCGTGGATTTGCGGGTGTGCTTGATTCAAACAAACATTCATGTTATCCTGAACTTGAAAAAATATGACAATAATATGTAGTAAGTATAATTAGCTCTTCCTACGGCAACCGAAATATCAAGGATCATTCCGTAAAGAGGAGGTATGTCAGATGGCCACAGCGGAGCAGATCAAGACTTTGATTCAATCACACTATGACCGCAACGACGACCGTTTTCAGTCCGCGGTTCTTCAGTTGGCCGCCTATGAAGCCAGACAGGGGCATAGTGCTCTGGCTCGTGAGATACGTACTCTTGTTGACCGGAACAAAAGTAGCACCAGTAAGGTTGTGCCACTTAATAAGGACTTTGGTGAGCTTATCGAAAGCACAATTGTGGACGAGAGACTCGCCGATTTGGTAGTCACAGAGGAGCTTAAGGCCCGAGTAGAGCGGATCCTTAACGAATTTCGTCAGCGCGAGAAGTTAAAAAAGCATGGCCTTAGCAACCGCCGAAAGATCCTTTTGGTTGGACCTCCTGGAACGGGCAAGACGATGACAGCGTCGGTACTGGCAGGGGAGTTACAGTTACCATTTCGAACAATCCTGATGGATAAGATGGTCACCAAGTTCATGGGGGAGACTAGTATCAAGCTAAGGCAAGTATTTGAGATCATCGCGGAAAGCCAAGCTGTTTATCTTTTTGATGAGTTTGACGCAATTGGTGCCGAGCGCAGTCGCGACAATGATGTAGGTGAGATGCGACGCGTTCTCAATTCCTTTTTGCAGTTCATTGAGCAAGATGATTCTAATAGTCTGATCGTGGCGGCGACGAACAATCCCAATCTACTGGATCAAGCTTTATTTCGCAGGTTTGACGATGTGTTACACTATCATTTTCCAGGTGAGGAAGAAATTCGCCGATTGGTCAAGAATCGTCTTGGCGAATTTCGGAGTTCAAGTTTACCGTGGAGTATTATCCTGGCTAGAGCTACCTCTCTGAGCCATGCTGAGATTGCCAAGGCTTGCGATGATGCGATCAAGGAGGCCATTCTTACTAATAAAACCAAGGTGGACGGCTCATTACTGACAACGATGATCGACGAAAGAAATAACGCCTACCACTCAAACGGGAGGTAAGTATGACGAAACAGAATCTGCGGCATTTTTTCGTAGCGCAGACTGGTGAGTCGATCGGTTTCACCTCAAAGTTAAGAGGTGGAGAGAAGCCAGTAATTCCTGAACGAATACGTGAACAACACGGGACAAAGATCAAGCAACGATTAGAAAAGGCTTGGCAGCAGGCTACTATGATAGACGAACAACGTAAAGCGGTTGCCTTATCTACCAGGGATGGCTTTTATTTGGAATTTGAAAGCTCACCAGGGTATGATTTGGCGACGAAAGGCTTGGAACAGACAAAAAGCGGGATTCGTCTTGCCAATATCCGAACAGACGATGCTGAAGATAAATACATAGCAACTGTGTTCATCCCTTTATGCAAAAAGGACGTTTTTCTTCGCAAAGTACAAGCTTACTTGGGAGAAGAGACCGAAAAAGGAAGACCAAAGAATCAACCTCTTATCGAGTCCATCAATGATATTAAATTGGCTGTAATGGCAGAATCATTCTGGCAGGGGCGTAAAGAATGGATCCCCGGAGATACGCCAGTATGGTGCGAAATTTGGCTTAGTCAAGATTCTGACGAAGCTGAGGATCAGTTTCGTAAGCTCGCCATAAATGAGTTAGGGATCGACCTATTACCAGAATCGCTTAAATTCCCTGAACGCCGCGTAATACTTGGCAAGGCAAACCGGGAACAACTCCAGGGATTGATAGTCACGAGTCCGCATATCGCCGAATTTCGTAGTGCTCCGGAGACTGCAGATTTCTTTGTGGAATTGGAGAATGAGGAACAGACAAAATGGGCACAGGATTTATGTGGACGGCTTCAATTCGATAGGGAATCTAAGGTCTACGTTTGTATTTTGGACACGGGGGTAAACAACGGTCATATTCTCTTGAAGGATATCCTGAATGATGAAGATTGTCGGAGCTACGACCCTGAATGGGAAACCTATGATCATGAAGGCCACGGTACGCGTATGTCCGGACTTGCGGCATACGGAGATCTTCAGGTGGCTTTGGAAAGCGCTGCAACAATTGATGTACCGCATCGTTTGGAATCCATCAAAATTTTACCACCGAGAGGTGAAAACGATCCGCAACTATACGGAGCGATAGTTGTCCAGTCAGTAAGTAATGCAATTATCGATCACCCAGAACGACAACGGATACTCTGTATGGCGGTTACATCGCAGAAGTACTCAACAGACGACGGGCATCCTTCTTCCTGGTCAGCAGCCATCGATGAATTAACTTCCGGTTATCTTGACGAACAAAGGAAACTGATTTTTTTGTCCGCCGGTAATGTTTGCGAGATGGATGATTGGAAGGATTATCCCACAAGTAATACGACGAGAACGATACAAGATCCGGGGCAGTCTTGGAATGCGATAACGGTTGGAGCTTATACAAAAAAATCAATGATTGATACTGCGAAATACGCTGGTGCCAAACCGGTCGCCCCGGTAGGCGGTCTTTCTCCATTTAGCTCGACATCATACCTTTGGGAGAGTAGAAAATGGCCTATCAAGCCTGACATCATTCTTGAAGGTGGGAATGTGTTACAGGATGATCTTAGTTGTTGCGAGTGTTCTGAATTGTCCTTGCTGACACTTAACTACAAGCCAACAAAACGGCAATTTAGTACGATTAATGCTACCAGCGCTGCTACTGCTCAAGCTGCCTGGATGGCTGCACAGATCCAAGCGGCATACCCCGAGGCATGGCCGGAGACTATTCGCGCGTTACTCATTCATTCTGCTGATTGGACAGATGAAATGAAACAGCAGTTTATGCACGGTACTAACAAAATGAACTATTATGAATTACTTCGGATATGCGGATATGGTGTGCCGGATCTGAATAAGGCACTCTGGTGCATGAGGAATAGTGTTAATTTAGTTATTCAGTCAGAAATTCAGCCATACGACAGAAAAGTCGGTGGTGGATACTGCACTAAAGATATGCATATTCACGAACTTCCTTGGCCAAAAGATGTGTTGATTGGTTTGGGCGAAACCCCAGTAACATTAAGGGTTACTTTATCATATTTTATTGAGCCGGGGCCGGGAGAAATTGGCTGGGGAAGCCGTTATCGCTATCCGTCATGCCTTTTGAGGTTTGACACTAACGGTACAGCTACTCGCGAAGGCTTTTTGGCCAGAATCAACAGGGCATCGATGGATGAAGAAAACGAAGTTTCGGGCGATGGTGGAAGCGTCAACTGGACATTGGGCAAGCAGAACAGACATTTGGGTTCTATTCATTCTGATTCATGGCATACAACAGCGGCAGAGTTAGCAACTAGTAACCTTGTGGGGATATATCCCGCCATTGGATGGTGGAGAGAAAGGCCATGGTTGGGAAGATGGAATAGGAAAGCAAGATATTCGCTGGTGGTTTCCGTTGAAACGCAAAAACAAGATGTAGATTTATACACGCCAATTGAGGCATTGATAAAAGTACCGGTGAAAGTAATTATATAAGATACAAATTAAAAGTCCTCGGAAAGTCAAGAAAAGGTCGCTGACTAAGTCTGCGACCTTGATGTTCGCCCGGCATGTCTGCTGAGCCGAAAG
>DHDG01000052.1:0-172 GCA_002399265.1 Firmicutes bacterium UBA4882
CCTTCCTGCAGACCGCTCACTTCGCCTTTTAGCTTATAGAGTGTCTTGCTACGAAAGAATACCTTTCGTGCAGGGTAGGGTCTCCCCAGTTCACTGCATCTTCTATCATCCCATGCCGTTCCCTCTACGCCGGAGGATTCTTTGCTGTCGCTCCAAGTTCAAAACAGCTTCC
>DHDG01000052.1:509-7078 GCA_002399265.1 Firmicutes bacterium UBA4882
CTTGGCCCCTCCCGTGACCGGATTTTCACCGGCTAGAAGATGCGTGCCTCTGGGCACGCCGAACAAAAAAGCCCCAAGCTTTTTAAAGCCTGGGGCCAATTCATGTCAAAACAGAGTGTTCAGCGTTTTAGCGCTTCTCTCCTGTCCACCAGTTCTCTCGTTTACTTCCAGTCATTATACTGGTCCAGGTTGGACTGACTGACCAACGCGATTGGTATACTAATTCCTTTCGGAAGCGGGGAATTCTCCAAAGACTTGAGTGCCGCGACTGCGCCGACATATCCGAACAGATATGGGGACTGGGCTACTGAAGCATCAAGCTCTTTGGCTTTCATTGAAGCGTTTGCTTCCGGAATATAATCGACGCCTACCACAATTACTTGCGCCTTTTTGCCTACTGCTTTCAGTGCCTCTACGGCCGCCAGCGCCATTGTGTCATTGGCGCAGAATATCCCTTTCAAATCCGGATGCGCCTGAATCAGGTTGGTGGTAATATTTAAAGCAGTATTACGATCCCAATTGCCCGGCTGAGTGGATACAACCTTAATTGCAGAGCTCTCCTTAAAGGCTTTCAACGCACCTGCTTTGCGGGCTTCACCCTGCGAAGCACCAGGCAACCCTTCGATAATGGCTACCTTGCCGCCGCCAACCTTTTTGAGCTGATCAACAATGTATTTTGCTCCTAGATAACCCTGACCTTCGAAATCCGAACTATACAGTGCTGCAACTTTTGCCCCGGCTTCTTTGGCAGCTTCCTCATCCAGCCAGGTTCCAACACAAATTACCGGCACATTCTTACGGGTTGCTTTCTCTACGCCGGGGATCAAGTTAAACGGAGTAATAGGGGAAACACAGAGTGCGTCGTATTTCTTATCAACCATGGTCTCGAGGAAATTAAGCTGGCCAGCGGTATCACTCTCGGATGGGGCCGCCAAAACATCAACCTTGAATCCGAAATCTTTTGCCGCTGCGACATAGCCGTCCTTCATCGTAACCCAGAACGGGTTGGCCAATGTGATCTCAAGGGCACCAATGCGATATGCACGGCTTGGCTTTGGAATTTCGCCCATTTTGCCAATGATATCGGCTTGCGCTTTCTTAAAGGCGCTGGGCGCGGCAGCTGCACCATAGACAGATGCGATGACGAGTGACAACAGACACACGATGAACACTACTCTCTTTGTCATTACAATTCCCTCCATGTTTTTCCTCGCTGGGAAATATTCCGTCGCAAAAAGCCCACTAAGCCCGGCTTTTTCCCCTGATCTTGTCCAGCAGCACCGCAATCAGAATAATAGCCCCCATTGCTAGTTGCTGGTAGTTCGATTGGACACTCATTAAATTCAGCCCATTGCGCATTACCCCCATCAAAAGGGCACCCAGCGTTGTGCCGAGAATTGAACCTTTGCCCCCGGCCAGAGATGTTCCGCCCATTACTACAGCGGCAACAGCGTCCATTTCAATCATATATCCTGCCAAGGGCTCCGCGGTGTTCAACCTTCCTGTGATAATCACAGCAGCCATGGCTGCTGTCAGCCCGCTGATTACGTATACAAGTGCTTTATATTTCGAAACATTAATGCCACATAACCTTGTTGCTTCTTCATTATCACCGATCGCCGTGGCGTAATGCCCTATCCTGGTCTTTTTGAAAATCAGGCCGCCAAGTGCCGCAATCAACAGTGATATTAAGGCCGCAACTGGAATTACTCCCACTCTGCCTGTCCCAAGCCAGCGAAACGCAGCTGGAAAGCCGTAAATTGGAATACCGCCTGTTAGGATCAAGGCAAGGCCTCGGATAACGCTCATTGTGGCGAGTGTGACAATGAAAGGCGGCAAATTGGCTTTCGCCACCAGTAAACCATTAAGCAACCCGCATACTATGCCGACAATAAGCCCTAGAAAAACGCTGATCCCCGGGTTTACTCCAGCCTTCATTGCTAACGCCATTACAACTCCAGCCAGTGCGGCAATAGAGCCCACAGAAAGATCAATTCCACCGGTCACAACAACAAAAGTCATTCCGGTTGCCACAAGAATATAAGTTGCAGACTGCAAAGCCACATTTAAAAGGTTGTCAATTGTGAGGAAAAGGGGTGTCAAAATCGATAAAATTACCGCCAGAACCAAAAGCCCGATCAGAACCCCTACAGATTGCCCCAGGCGTAATAGCCGTATCTTTTTCGAATTTGTCATCTTGTCATGCCCCCATATGCTGACCGGCTGCGTATCCCAGCAACTCGCTCTCTGTTAATTCTGAATTCGAGATATCCATCGTTATACGACCGTCACGCAGGACAATAATGTGGTGACATAAGCCAAGCAATTCAGGAAAATCGGAAGAGACGATCAGTATTCCCTTTCCCTTAGCCGCGAGCTGGCGGATCAGATTGTGTATTTCTGACTTCGTATTAACGTCAATACCATTAGTCGGTTCATCAAGCATCAGTACATCGCTATTACGGGAGAGCCATCTCGCCAGCAGCGCCTTTTGTTGGTTTCCGCCGCTTAAAGTCCCGCATTCCACATCCATGTAATTAGGACTGAAATCAACATCCCGTGCACTGTTACCTGCGATTTTTGTTCTTCTCTTTTTATTGGTAACGCCATACTGAAACACCTTTTCGGGAATCGCAAGTACAATGTTGTCAGTAGCAGTCATCTTCAGACAAAGGCCCTCCCGCCTGCGGTTCTCAGGCAAAAAACCGATCCCTGCGGCAATCGCGTTTTTGGGGCTGCGGATGAGATATTCCTTTCCGCGAACCTCAATTTTCCCGGAGTCAATTTGATCAGAACCGAAGATGCATTTGAGTAATTCACTGCGGCCTGAGCCAAGCAGGCCTGCAAGACCCACAATTTCCCCCTTTCTCACCGTCAAAGATATGTCCTTCACTTTCGAACCACGATTTAGTCCGGTAACTCGCAGTAAAACTTCCTCCCCGGGCGGTACGGAACAAGCCTTTTCTTCCGATACTGCTTTTCCTGCCATGAGCTGAACCAGCTCGGCGGAAGTTGTCTCACTGGTATTCAAATTGGCGACAGTTTTTCCATCCCTTAGGACCGTTACTCTGTCAGTGAGCCGGAAAACTTCTTCCAGTCGGTGAGTAATGTAAACTATCGCCACACCTTGCTTCTTCAGCCTTTCGATAATCCCGAAAAGGATTTGAGTCTCACCTTCAGTAAGTCCTGAAGTCGGCTCATCCATGAAAATAACACGGGCATTACACATTAGTGCCCTGACCAACTCAACCAGTTGTTGGGCTCCTGCTCCAAGCGAATTGGCTGTCACTCT
This sequence comes from Firmicutes bacterium UBA4882, assembly GCA_002399265.1. Lineage (GTDB taxonomy): Bacteria > Bacillota > UBA4882 > UBA4882 > UBA4882 > UBA4882. The sequence continues at coordinate 3,802 of DHDG01000052.1, forward strand.
GCTGTCAAGATCAATTTCATATTTTTGTAAACAGTCATCAGCCATACGGAAAATCGCATTACGATCCAGAGCTCCCCACCGCCCGCGCGGTTCTCTGCCAAGCACTAGATTCTCGCCTACAGTCATGTGACCCACCAAGGTACGTTCCTGTGGGATCATGGCCATACCCAGCTCGTAAGCCAGTTTTGGCATCATGGCACCGAACTCCCGATCTTTTACGATCAATTTGCCGCTATCGCCCTGATACACCCCAAATAGAATCTTAATCAGTGTTGATTTGCCAGCCCCGTTTTCCCCCAACAAGGCATGCACCTCGCCGGTCCGAATGCGCAGACAAGCGCCGTCCAATGCCTGAACACCGGGAAAACTTTTGGATATTTCAACTGCTTCTAAAATATAATCCGACATCCCGGTTTACCTCCACTTATTAAAGGAATTGACCTCTTCCAAGCTAGGGGTGGATCTTGCGCCAACACGCATACAGGTGAGTGCCGCTGCGGCAGCCGAAAACCTCCCGGCAGTCTCCGGATCAAAACCGGCAAAATAATAAGCATATAGGAAGGCCCCGATGTAAGAGTCGCCCGCACCGGTAGTGTCAACTGCGTCCACTTGATAGGCAGGTATTTTCACCAACCGACCATCATGCTCAATCAGAGATCCCTCTGTACCCAATGTCAGGATGATTATTCCTTGATAGTTAAAATCAGCGCGCAGTTTCCGGATACATTCATTTGGCTCATCCGTACCAGCCAGATCAAAAGCGGCTGAGCGGCATGGAGCAAAGACCGCGCTGTACTCCAGCATTTCGCCGATAAGACTGCGGTTTGCCCCAAAGGCCTCCATTAGCGGCCAGCCCACCTGCATATTGAATACAACCGGGATATCCCTGGCTTTGGCCGCCTTAGCGACCGCTACTGCAGTATGCGGAGGAAACAGATCTGTATATAAAACTTTGCAGTGATCCAGAAAACTCAGATCTAAATCATTTAAACTAACTGTCATTAAGGAGTCGCCCATATACAACGCAATCGTTTTGGCACCGATCGGGTCGACAAATATATGGGTCGTCAGCGATGTTCCGCCCTGCTTAGTCATCAACCAGGCTGTGTTAATGTTATAATGCTCCAGCCCTTTTCTAATTTTTCGCCCACTATCGTCGTCGCCAATCCGTGCCACTAAAGCGGAAGGAGCTCCCAGGCGGGCAATCTGCGTCATGACATTGGCACAGCTGCCTCCATCGAGGGCTTGCTGTTCTGTAACCATGCAGAAACCGTCTTCTTTTGGCAATGCGTCAACTTTACCAATAATGTCGATGGCAACGGATCCGAGCCCAATAGCGAGTCCACTTGACTTATTCAAGGGAATTCACTTCCTTTTGCTCTGACTTTGGGCCATCCTTACTGCTAAGTCATGCAGCTTCAGATTATTCTTTTCGGAAACGCTCCTGTAAAGATCCAGCGGCACGGTGTCAATGCCTGTTAAAGCCCCCGCCATTGCACCAGCCATATTCGCGATTGTATCAGAGTCACCCCCGATATTAGCTCCGCCAATGACCGTGTTTTCCGGACAGCCTCCTCCGGCAACAAATATACCTACGGCAGCCGGTGCAGCTTCACAAGAAGGCAGCCCATTGCCGACGCAATCAGTTATCAGACGGCCGGCTTCAAAAATGTCCTTGGCTTTGATAGCAGCCTCAATCGCCATTTCAATCCTGACCCGGGTATTAGGAGCCGGAACGACGCGACCCACTTTCTCCCCTATCTTTTCGCCTTCCTGAGCTCCCCGCAGACAGGCAGAAGCAACGCTGAAAACCGTCGCATTCTCGTTAGGTGCTTCGGCTACTCCTGCGGCAATGGCGCACGCACCAGCAATTGCGGTCTGGGTTCCGTGGGTAGGCTGGGAAGCCGCCACAGCAAGTTCGATAGCCTTCGATACATCACCCGGACACATCAAGCCAATCGGCGCAACCCTCATCGCAGCACCGTTTGAGGAACCATGAACCATTTTCGTTCCCGCGGTTCCGACCTTGATTGGGTCAGCTCCGTCAATCAATAGCTGCAGAGAAGCTTTTGTAGTTGGGCCGAACATCGGGCTAATTTTCCAGATATTGTTCTTCTTTGCCCATTCGGCAAGAACACGGCCAAAAAAATAAGCATCTTTAGGTTTTGTTTCATCAAGCATTGCTTCAGCGAACAATAGTGTCATTATTGTGTCATCCGTAATGCTGCCCGCTGTTACGCCTTCATGATAGGGGTTATCAGGAAATGCGTCATGGAAAGTAGTCAAGGGACCATTAAAACGCTTGGCGATCTCTTCCTGAGTAAGATCGTGACCTGGAAAGCCCAACGCATCACCAATTGCAATACTTGCCAAAGATCCTTCAATTTTCTTCACCATTGCGAGATTTAACGTCATAGATATCCTCCTTGTCTCTCAGCTGATGTTATGGAACACGGACGATGTGAAAGCCAATCAAATCGCTGCGATAGAAAGCACGCGAATACCATAATGCTTCTCCTGATGCTGTATAATGTGTCTGCTCAAGCAGAGTGAGCAGATGTCCCTTTGGCAACGCCAGTCTATCCCCTGTCAAACTATCAGCCACATAGGGATAGATGCGGGAAACTGCTCTCCGGATCCTAAGCTTTTCCTGCTCGGAGAAGTACTCAAAAAGAGACTCGCCCATTTTATTTGCATCTGCTTCGCCAAAATGCTTTTCAAGAATGAAGCTGATGTCAAAGCAAAATGGAATGCCGTCTGCCGTACGGACACGCTCAAACACAGATACTTTAGTCCCACTCTCTACTCCCAATTGCTGGGCGACCAGGGGGTTCGCTTCTTCCATTCTCCAGGACTTGAAAGTGGTTCCCGGTTCCATTCCTGCATTTCTGATGATCCCTGTGGCAGAATTGAGTTTTTCCAACCCGCCCTCTACCTTCGGCCTGTTGGCCACTACAACTGTGCCTACCCGTCGCCTGCGGGAAATGTAGCCCTGTGATTCCAACCTTAGTAAGGCTTCCCGAAGAGCGGTTCTGCTTACACCCAGTTGTTTTGACAGGTCCATTTCAGGAGGTAGTTTTCCTTCGGCAAACTTGCCTTCTACTACATACGCAAGAAGCTTTTCATAGGCACGCTCAGGTACAGAACGCCCATCACCCACCGGTTCTATTTGCTGCATAGTACCCCTCCATTGATATTTTATATGGGCATTTAGCGCGCTTGGCTTGCTCCTATCCTGATACTTATAGCTCCGCTAATCCCCGTACACTATCAGTCC
>DHDG01000052.1:7236-24657 GCA_002399265.1 Firmicutes bacterium UBA4882
TTTTTTATTTAATGGTCATACGTAATACTTTTCTATTTAGCTTTTCATTTTCCTCCTTTTCCGCAGAGGATCTTTTTTACCATTTTGTTTAGCATCTTTCTACCTGCGAATATGCCGTCCGGGGCCGCTTGGGGATGCGGTAGCCTTATATGTTTGCCGGAACCGAACTTCGGCGAAAGAAAAGCTGGTGCTGAAGTCAAAAAACCGGAGCGCTTTTCGGCCATGTCATTGAGCCATTTAGGAAGTTGAGCAAAATGGCACCGATTCTGTCTGCTTGACAGGGAGCCGTTCCGGACACAAGGGGACACAAGGGGACGGTTCTTTTGTGCTCTTCCCGCCAAGACCGACAACAGCACAAAAGAACCGTCCCCTTGTGTCAATTAATTTTCCTTACTTCTTCTTCCGCTCGACCGCACGCTTCGCCGCCGCGACGATATCAGCCGCCGTCAGTCCGTATTCTTTCATCAGCTCGGCCGGGTTGCCCGATTGTCCAAAGACATCTTGCACACCAACCATCTCGACCGGTACCGGGCAGTTGCCGTTGCCGACAACATGTTCCGCCACCGCCGCACCCAGGCCGCCAATCACCGAATGCTCTTCAGCAGTCACAATCGCGCCCGTTTGCACAGCAGCCGCCTTAACCACCTCAGCATCGAGCGGCTTTACAGTCGCCATATTAATAACCCGCGCCGTAATCCCTTCGGCCGCCAGCAGATCAGCAGCCGCCAAGGCAGCCTCCACCATCACGCCGCAGGCAATGATCGCCACGTCGCCACCATCGCGCAGCACTTCCGCCTTACCAATCTTAAACTGATAATCCGCGCCGTGAATCACCGGCACCCCGCCGCGCCCAAAGCGCAAGTAAACCGGACCATCATGTTCCGCGGCCGCGTACACCGCCTGCTCCGCTTCCGGACCATCAGCCGGCACGATTACGGTCATTCCCGGCAATACCCGCATCAAGGCGATGTCTTCAATTGACTGGTGCGATCCGCCGTCTTCCCCAACCGTAATACCAGCATGTGTGGCGGCCACCTTGACATTCAGATGCGGATAAGCAATACTGTTGCGAATCTGCTCAAAGGCCCGCCCGGTCGCAAAGATCGCGAACGTACTGGCAAAGGGGATCTTCCCGACCGTGGCCAGTCCCGCCGCAGTTGACATCAAATCCTGCTCCGCAATGCCCATCTGGAAAAAGCGTTCCGGGTATGTTTCTCCAAACTTAGCGGTCTTGGTCGACTTCGACAAATCAGCATCCAGCACTACGACATCCTTATTCCTGGCACCCAGCGCCACCAGAGCTTTACCATAGGCGTCGCGGGTAGCGATTTTCTCTGCCATTACTTGCACCCCCCGGCCATGATTTCTTCAATTGCCTGCACCGCTTCGTCCGCTTTCGGCGCAACTCCGTGCCATTCAGCCTTGTCCTCTGCAAATGACACGCCTTTTCCCTTAATCGTCTTGGCGATGATCATTGTCGGGACGCCTTTAGTCTGTTTTGCCAGCTCAATGGCAGCGTCCAGTTGTCTCAGGTTATGACCATCCGCATAAAGCACATTCCAGCCAAACGCCTGGAAACGCGCGCCCGGATTAAGCATCGATTTGACCTTGGTGACATCCCCATCAATCTGAAGACCGTTATGATCCAAGAATGCCGTAAGGTTGTCCAGCTTGTAATGGACGGCGGTCATGGCGGCTTCCCAAATCTGGCCTTCCTCGCTTTCGCCGTCCCCGAGAGTCGTATAAACCCTGGCCGCCTTGCCGCTCAAGCGCAGCCCCAGCGCCATACCGTTGGCCGCTGACAGTCCCTGCCCCAATGAGCCGGTAGACATGTCAATGCCCGGCACCTTTTTGCAATCCGGATGCCCCTGTAGACGCGTACCTAATTTACGTAGCGTCTTAAGCTCGTCTTCCGGAAAAAAGCCCGCTTCACATAGCGCCGCATAAAGTCCCGGCGCGGCATGCCCCTTACTCAATACAAACCGATCCCGATCCGGCCAGCGCGGTTCTTGCGGCCTAATATTCATATGTTTGAAATAAAGCAAGGCCATGATTTCGACAATTGATAACGACCCTCCGGTATGACCCGAACCGGCTGCTTCAAGCATCCGGATAATATGACAACGCATATTTCGGGCCCGCAATGCCAGTTCTTTTTCATTTTCACAGGTTAGCACATTCCTCATCCTCCAGTAGTTATTCACAATCTCAAACGCTTGAGACTATCTGCCATCTCTTACATCACTTCTCTATCCTATCGAAAACCATCTGAAACTGCAAGGGCAAAACTGGCTTTGACCTTGCTGCGCGGGCATTGGTGTACAACGTTCCAAATGCCAACAGCAATTCCCACGCTAATACCCGGCCTTTCCGCAACTGTTCCTCACTTTATCCACAGAATTCACAACTTAATAACAATCTTTCCTGATCATTAGCGGTGCGTCTGAGGATTGACGTCTGCTATGTAAAAACATTCCCCATTTTGGCCACTACTTATTACCCGATCATCCTCTGCGGGTCCACAAAAAAAGCCTTCCCGCAACGACGGCAGGGACGGCTTGGCTTGTGCAACCTCGCGAAGTAACCCTTTGGCGACCCTTATTTCGGCAACCCTTATTTTATGACTTCTGACAGCGCCACCAATTCAATTCCCAATTCCTCGAGCCGCGGCAGGAAACGTGCCAGCGCCTGCGCGGTGGCGACTCGGTTAAAATGTCCAATACCGATTGCCGTCCCCTTACTGCGCGCCACCCGGACCAGCTCCTCCAGTTGTTTTAGTACAGCTTCTTCGGTGGCCACATTGTCAAGGAAAACCTGCCTTCTGGCGGCCGGTATGCCCATGCGAACCGCTTCCTGATAGCCAACCGTACTAGCGATTGAAACACTATCTACGAAAAACAGATTGTTGCGCCGGACTTCTGCCAAAACCAGCCGCATCACGCGCGGGTCGGAACTAGCTTTCGAACCCATATGATTATTGACGCCAATCGCTCCCGGAACCGCATCAAGTGCGGCCTGCACACGTTCGCGTATTTCTGCATCCGTAAGATCCGTGAAGATGGCTCCCGGCCCGGGATTTTCCGAGCCCAGCGGTTCCATTGGCAAATGCAACAGGACTTCATATCCATAATTATTAGCCATCACAGCCTGCTCATGGCTGAACGGAGAAAAGGGCAATACCGCCATGGCCAGCGGCCACTTGGAACCTAGCTGCCAGAACTCATCCGCTACATCAGGCGTGGCTTCTCCCCCGTCATCCAGGATAATGCAGATTTTCGGCCGGATCGGCCTGGCTGGCTGATCACCGATACTGACTCCCGGAGCGGGGGTCTTATCCGGCGTTGTCCCAGTGCCTGGTGTTGTTACATTACCGGGTGCTTTCCCAGCATCAGGCGCTATTCCAAAGCCGGGCGGTGCCACGCCCGCTACCCCGGCCGCCACACCCTCCGGCACCACGCCCTCGTCCATCATGCCCCCCAGAGTATCCGCCACATCCGCCGCATTCTTCAGCCTAATCTGCAGCCTACTCATAGTGAGGGACGGCGCGCTCTCATCCTCGGCCGCTTTCAATTTGAGCTCCAGATTCAGGACCATCATGTCATTTTCTCTGCTAAGGCTCTCTGCCACTTCGCGGCCGCTGCTTTCAGTCCAGTGGTTCTTAACAGCCAGTACCGCTTGCCGCAAATCTTCAGCACTTCTGGCGGTGGAATCCGACACATCATAAAGATCATATTGATGGCTGGACTCCATCCAGCGCCATTCAGCGTCCTGAGTCTGCTTCACAGCAATTTGCCAGGAATGATGGGCGGGGATCGCCGCTACACCCGGACTGCGTTGATCAAAGCCCAGCTTGGCAACCATTTCCTGATCCAGCTCCAGACATAAGTCCGTCAAATCCACTTTGTGCATGGCCCCAGCCCGCGTGCCAATCTCCGCCGTACTGACAGCCATCGCCTCCGCTGATCCCGGCCTCGCGATATTGATGTATACCTGAAACAAAATAACACAGATCATAAAAACGATATAAATGATCGCGGCTTGCCGTAGTTGATGATCCAGCTGCTGCCATAATCCTGTTATTTTTCGCCAGAAGGGCAATTGTCTTCCCCCTTTGCGCCTGGTCTGCCTGGTCCAGCGTCTTTCGCGTCCCGCATGTCCCGCATGTTCCGCGTGTCCCGCATGTCCCGCAGCAAATCGACCAGCTTGCGCAGCAGACCACCCCGGCGGATCTCCACAAACACCTGATCACAGGGTCCCGGTACTGGGACAATTCCAAAATAGGTTATTGATCCGCTATATTCTCCATGACGCTCCTCTCCACCTTTACACCTGAACGAAACGCGTAGTAGTAGTGGCTTTTGCGTCAGCACATCTGCCAGGTCCTGTTTGGTTCGCACCTGGCATCCATTAATGCCGGTAATTAGATCACCGCTGACAATACCCATTTTCGCCGCCGGCGATCCATCAATGACATCCATGACCTCCAGCCCATCCGGGTTACTCGTATAAATTGGCTGGCGTTCCGTTTCAAAGCGGCGGGAAACCGCCAAGACCCACTCATGCCCGAGCGTCCCGAAAATGGCAGCCAGATAGGCAAAGAACGCCGTCTTGCCTGCCAGAATGGAAAGGGCAAGCAATAGCGCGCTGTAAAGGGCGAGCAACCCTCCCGAACGGCGCGCCTTTGTGCCTGGTCTCATAGTAATGGTTAAATCGCTATAGGCCAAGACGACCATCAGCGGCAACATCATATATGTCAGGGCATTGCCTGGCACTGGTACGCTATCGCTCTTGATGAGCGGCCACCATCCCGGTGCCGCCAGCAATCCCGGACCGGCGCTGCGCTGACCCATGATGATCACAGCGGCGATGGGCCAGATCTTGTGCAGTGTGAATCCGCCAATCAGTTTTTCATTTTCCGGATTCTTCAGGTAAACGGGAATGGCACCTCTGCCACCCGAAAACATGATCAGCATCGCTTCCACACCGTGCAACACCGCCACCATGGCCATCAATCCCGCCACATTAACATCCGGCCAGCCGATCAAGAGATGGAGCAGCGCCACAATCCCACCAGCATATGAAACGCACGCAAAGCGCAAGTCGATCATGATCAAGATGACCACAATTGCCCAGAGCGCCGCGATCGCTGAAGATGTCAAGTCAACGCTGATTCCCAAAAAGATAAAGATTAACGTCCCCAGAAAACCGCCCAACGATCCGGCAGCCAAACTTTCCAGCACCTCGGCTAATAAGCTCTTTCGGTTCAATCCGATCATCTGACGCTCCAGTATACGGTTGCGGGAGATAATCCAGGCCGTCAGAAAGATAACCAACAAAAATGCCGGCAACCCCCTGCCAAAAAACAGTTCGCCGTATTCTGCGAGAATCATATGCAGTGTTGGTCCTACCGGCAACACACATCCCTCCGCCATATTCACATTCCTCTTTATTGATCAAGCGGAAGTAGCAAAACCCTTTCAAAACCAAAAACAAAACGGGGATCGCCATAGTTACCCCGGCATCCCCGCTTTAATCCAATCTAGTCGCCTTTGCGCTACTTAATCTTTCCTCTCAACAGCTTCAGGGCGGCGTTATACTGCACGTCCTCCTTGCTGCCTTCCGGCAAATCAACTTCGATATCAGGTTTGATCCCAATCTTATGAATCGAGTTGCCACCAGCTGTCAAATAACGTGAAGTGGTCAGCGTCATTCCGCCACCGCTGGTCAGCGGATAAATTGTCTGGACCACGCCTTTTCCGAAAGTCTTTTTCCCCATAATCGTGGCTATTTTGAGGTCCTTCAGCGCACCGGCTGCAATTTCGGAAGCACTGGCACTCCACTCGTTGACCAGCACCACCATCGGCAGTCCCAGCGGCTGATAATTACTGGCGTAGACAGGCTGCTTCTTTTGATCACGTTCCACAACATACAGCACCGGCTGTCTGTTCATAAACTGGGCGCAGAGCGCCACCACTTCATCTAATAATCCGCCGGGGTTAAAGCGCAAATCCAGCAACAGGCCCTTAATGCCTTCCGCCTTCATTTCGCTCAGTGCCTCCGCCGCTTCTTTGCTGGTGCCCCGCGTGAACTGACTGATATACAAATAGCCAATTGGCCCTGATCCGCCTGGCCCGTTCGAACTTGAGTCCTTGATCACCTCATACTCGACGGTGGGAATGTGAATAATCGCCCGGGTGATCCGGACCTCTGAAACCTTTTTCTGGCCATCCTCTTCTCGTTCAATAGTCAACACTACCGTAGTACCAGCCGGTCCGCGAATCATAGAAACGGCCGCGTCAAGCGCCATGCTTTTGGTGCTTTTGCCGTCAACGGCAATGATCAAATCGCCAGGCTTCAACCCGGCACGATATCCCGGCGTATTTTTGTACGGCTGCACTACTACGACATAATCATCTTTGATATCAACCGAAACCCCGATTCCCGCGAACGATCCTTCGGTACTTTCTTCAAACGCGGTGAAATCCGCCTTATTCATATACCGTGTATAGGGATCATCAAGAAGCTCCAACATTCCGGCGATCGTGCCGTCTTTGGCATATGCCCTGGCCAAATCGGTAATGCTGATCGAATCGACGTACTTCATCCTCACAAGCGCCATTATTTCAAGAGCGGTCGGGACATTTTCGAGGTGCGCGCCATAAGTGCGCAATGCAAAAAATACTGCACCTGCTGCGACAATGACCAAAATCAGCAGGCCAATAAGCACATTCCTTTTTGTGCCGAGCTTCAAACTAAAACCCCCGCCTCCGGTTTACTTACTTCACAGTTATATGCCTGTTTCACAGAGTTATACCCCGGAATTACCGTCGTGCCCAAGGCAACATTCAGGTGCCTCGCACTCCGTGGCTTTATTTCGCATACTCCGTTGGATCAACAGGCGCGCCGTCGATGCGGATTTCAAAATGCAAATGCGGCCCGGTACTCAGACCGGTGCTGCCAACTTTAGAGATCGCCTGCCCTTTAACCACTTTATCCTTCGCTTTGACCAGGAGCTTATCGTTGTGGGCATACAACGAGGTAAAGCCCGCACCATGATCAATAATTACAGTATTGCCATATCCGCCTTGCCAACCAGCAGTAATTATGACGCCGCCATCAGCTGCCAGGACAGAGGTGCCTCTGCCGGCCGCCAAGTCAATGCCGGAATGGAATTTCTTCTTACCCAGGATCGGGTGCATACGCCAGCCAAATGGCGATGATATTCTAGCCTTCACCGGCATGATGAACTTCCCTGTGCCGATCTGGGCTCCGCTGCCGCGTTTTTTCAGTTCAGCCTCAAGCTGTTTCGAGGTTTCCTCCAGTTCGTCCAGCGCGCGTTCCAATTCGCGCCGGTCTTCCTGGATCCGATTCAAATCACGTTTAGTCTGATTAACCATGCTGGCAACTTTAGTCTGTTCCTGCTGCGTACGCTTTTTGAGGGTGGCGATCCGCTCTGTTTCTCTTTGCAGCGTGCTCTTATGTTCGGCAATTTCTGCCTTCTTCTTTTCCATGTCAGCCTGTGTTTTTTCAAACAACGCTTTGTTCTCAACATCGCGGCTGATCAAGTAATTCATCAGTTCAAAGCGCACTACAAAGTCCCCGAAATCTGTAGCCGAGAAGAGCATTTCCAAATAAGATGAGGGTCCATAAAGGTAGACCGCCCGCAACCGGTTCTGCAGCGTTTTCCGGATCGACTCCAGGTTTTCACTGATAACCGTCAACTCCGCTTCAGCCTGGTTCATCATTGTCGCAACCTTATCATAGCTCAGTTGCGTCGATTTTAGCTGGCTGGTGAGACTGGCCAGATTGTTCTGCGTCTTTTGAAGCTCTTTCTGAGTGTTGGTGAGCTTTTTGAGCGTACTGCTTTCCTGCTTCTTAACATTCGATAATTTCGATTCTGTTTCATCAATTTTGCGATTAATGGTGCCCAAATCTTCCCCGGCCGCCAGGCCTCGTTCCGCCGGCCACCAGGCAATCAGCAGTCCTGCCGCTAACAGCAGGATTAGCATCACCCGCGTCCATATAGGTTTTCGCGTCTCCATGCGCACTCGTATTCGCATTCGCAATCCTACCCCCTAAGAAGCCTTTAAGAAGCGTTTCACTGAAATCAGGCTTCCAATTAATCCAAAGGCAGCGCCCACCCCGATTAGGATCCATGTCAGATGGAGTTGAACACTGTCGTAAGTGACCAAATGTAGAAAAGAGGCCACATTGACCAGTTTACGTTCCAGGAAGTAATAGCCCCGCGAAAGCAACAGCGCGGCCAGCAGCGAACCGATAATGCCAATCAATAATCCTTCGAAAATGTATGGCCAGCGGATGTACCAATCGGTAGCCCCTACCAGACTCATAATTTCAATTTCACGCCGGCGGGCAAAAACAGTCAGCCGGATGGTATTGGTGATAATTAAGAGCGTGGCAAAGCCGACTAGCAGGAGTACAATAATTCCGCCAATAAAAGCTATTTTGGATACAGTTCGCACTTGAGAATAAAACTCCTGCCCATAAAGGACTTCTTCGACACTGGAGAGGCTCAGCAATCCCGTAACCAGTTTTTCGGCATCGGCATCGCTGTTCAGACTAACTTCGAATTCCTCCGGGAGAAACTCTTCATCTCCGTCTCGAAAAACGCCTTCTTCAATGCCAAAAATGCCTTCCAGCCGCATTAAACCTTCTTGTTTGGAGATGAATTGATAGCTTTCCACACCTGCTTGTCTTTGCAGCCAGAAGCGAACTTGTTCGGTAGCGTCGAAATTCACATCCTCTTTGAGCAGCACCCGAATCTTGGTGCTCTGCAAAGCCATGTCCGCCATGTGATTGAGATTTAATGCCAGCAGGGAAACGCCTCCCAAAACAAGAAGAGATACGAGTACAGTACCTATTGATGCCAAACTCATCAGACTGTTGCGGGCTAAATTGCCCCAACCTTCCTTAAAGCAATGAAACAGAGTTTTAGCTTTCAATGTCATACGCCCCTCTCTGTTCATCCCGGATGATTTTTCCGTGTTCCATAGCGATCACGCGGCGGCGCATGCGATTGACGATATCTTTATTGTGAGTGGCCATCAATACTGTAGTACCACGACGGTTAATCTCAACCAACAGGTCCATAATGCCCCAGGAAGTATCCGGATCGAGGTTCCCAGTTGGCTCATCGGCCATCAGGATAATCGGACGATTAACAATGGCTCTGGCTAAGGATACACGCTGTTGCTCACCGCCTGATAGTTCATGCGGGTAGGCTTTGCCTTTATCACGCAGACCAACCAATTCAAGCACAGCCGGCACCTGGCGCAGGACTTCGCGGCGGGAGGCCTCGACGACTTCCAGCGCAAAGGCAATATTCTCAAACGTCGTTTTGTTGGACAGCAGTTTGAAATCCTGATATATCATGCCGACATTGCGGCGGAAAATTGGCACCTCGCCCTTTTTGAGATCAGGCACACTTTTGCGGCCGACCCAGACCTCGCCAGATGACGGCAGTTCTTTGCGGTTAACCAATTTAAACAGCGTCGATTTTCCGGCCCCGCTCGGACCAACTATGAAAACCAACTCGCCCTTATCAACGGTAAGATTAATGCTTGATAAAGCTACTGTACCATTGTGATAAACTTTGGACACACTTCTCATACGCAGCATAGCATTCAAACTTTTGGCCTCCTGCAGATGATTATCGCTGTCGCCCGCGCATGCCGCAAATGATGCGGATGCGCTTCATTCAGATTTTTTTCGACGTATTCCGAGGGAATCCTGCAAGAAAATGGCGTCAGGCTGGGAATCAATGCCCTGCTCCGCCATTAAGAACCACTTATTCGATATATATTAAACTCATCGGCGGAAAGGTCAAAGTTTTTCATCACAGATTGATGTCCAGGCAAAAGTTTTGCACAACATTGTGTTTTTAGCAAGGAAAAGGAACGTTCAGGGTAAAATGGTAATAAGAATTGGTGAAGTCTAAATATGGCGTTGTTTTAAATTGCGCTGTCTTTTGGGAGGATCGAGGGCATGGATTCTCAAACTGATCATGGTAGCAGCGAGCGTTGGGCTGATCGTAGACGCAATGGTAGTGATCGGCTTTCTCAAGCCAGAGCCTTTCTGCGCAAATATCGACGCTACTTGCCGATAGTTCTTCCAGGTTTATTTGTTTTTATCTTCTTCGTGGCTTTGGCGCTGTTTTCACTGCCAACTCCCTATTATCCCGGCAGCAGTCAGGTTTTTGATCAGGGCGGTGCCTTCTATGCCCAGCTTGGGACAGAGATTTTTCAGCCTGTCGACCTTGCGGAAATTCCCCAGTCATTCATCAGCGCAGTGATCTCTGCGGAGGACGATCGCTTTTACGAACATGCCGGTATCGATCTGCGCGCCTTGATCCGCGCGTTATGGTATGACGTCCGGAACCGGAGTCTCGGGCAGGGTGGCAGCACAATCACGATGCAGGTAGCAAAAAACCTCTATCTGCCTTTCGATAAGACGATCGTTCGCAAGCTTACTGAAATGTTTTACGCTCTGAAGCTGGAACGGGTTTATTCTAAGAATGAAATTCTGGAGATGTATCTGAACCGGGTTTTCTTTGGCCATGGGACCTACGGCGTGGGTGCCGCTGCCCATTTCTATTTTGGCAAAAAGCCTGCGCAGCTGACTTTATCAGAGTCGGCGCTGCTGGCTGGCATTCTGCCTGGTCCGGAGATCTATTCGCCCTACCGCAATATGGAAGATGCCACCAGGCGGCGCAATCTCATCTTGAATCGGATGGTGGAGCTGGAGCAGATCACGTCCGAAGCGGCTGATCAGGCCAAGAAAGAGTCGATCAAGCTGGCCGGCATGAAAGTTCCGAACCGCCCGGCACCCTATTTTATGGACTACATTTATCAGGAGATCGTGGCGTGTTTTCCAGACGGCGAAACCTGGCTGCAGCAAGGCGGACTCAAAATCTATACCACCCTTGATCCTCAGGCGCAGCAAGCCGCGGAATTTGCGTTGAAGACTGGCTATAAGACAAAGCAATGGAAAGAAAGCGGTGTCACTCAGCCTCAGGGAGCTATTGTGGCCCTTGCGCCAGAGAGCGGCGCAATCAAGGCCATGGTCGGAGGCTTAAATTACCAGGAAACGCAATTTAACCGGATTACTTCCGCCAAGCGCCAACCCGGTTCGGCTTTTAAGCCGTTTGTTTACGGAACCGCGCTTGAAAACGGGTTGACCGCTGCCACCCTGATGTCGATTGAGCCCAAAAGTTATCAAAACGGCAGTGGCATCTACACCCCGACGGATTCACATGAATTTGACAGCGAAATGCTGACCGCCCGGGAAGCTTTGGCCTGCTCGAGCAATGTGGTCGCTGTTGAATTGGGCTACCGGCTGGGCCCGGAAAGTGTGGCTTCCTTTGCTGCCCGCCTGGGCATTACTGCCGAGCTGGAACCTAACTTGTCACTGCCCCTAGGCACCTCTGAGCTGACCCCGCTGGAGCTTGCTGCGGCCTATGCGGCGCTGGCTAATGGGGGCGGAAAGGTGCAGCCGTTCTGCGTGACCCGCATTGAGACTATCGAAGGCAAAGTACTGGCTGAGCAGAAACCCAAACGGGAACAAGTTTTAGACGCACGCATTGCCTATATCGTGACCGATATGCTGCGCGATGTCATCAAAGGCAATGGCACCGCCGGCCACCTCAACGGTCGTCCGGGACGTCCGGCTGCCGGAAAAACGGGCACTTCCCAAAACAACAAAGACGCCTGGTTTGTGGGATATACGCCGAACCTTGTCGGACTTGTTTATCTTGGCCCGGATCGCGGACAGAAGGGTCTGCCGGCTGGGGCGGGTGCCTTGGCAGCGCCGGTATGGGCTACGTTTATGGAGAAGGCGCTGGTTGGGGTACCACCGGTGGATTTCACCAAACCGGCCGGGCTCGTTGAACGTGCCATTTGTGACGTAACAAGTCTGCTCGCCACGGCTGTCTGCCCCAATCATGCGGAATACTTCGTCGCCGGTACTGATCCGACCGTATTTTGCCGGGTACACCGCGAACTACATATCACGATTTGCCGCAAAAGCGGGCTACCGGCAGGCGCGAGCTGTAAAGATACCGAAGTGCGTATTTTTGACGCTGAACACCGGCCGACCGGACAGTGCCGCCGGTGTTCAGCGTGGGATAACTTCTGGAAGTGGCTGACCGGGAAATCCGATACGAAGTCGGATTCTGGGTCCGGAGCCGGTGGTGGGACCGGAGGTGGCACCGGCGGCGGAGCGAATGACCGGGACAATCAAAGCCAGATTGGTGACGATGGTCCAACTGGTAATGATCAGAGCAAAGAACGGCAACAGTCGCCGTTGCGCAAGCTTTTCTCTCCATAAGGGAGAGCGGAGACGCGGGAAGGGGAGACGCAGGGGGCCATCCCCGCGTTTCCCCGCGTCTTTCATGCGCTTACTTATAATAGTAAAGATTCAGGTCATACTTTTCTTTGCATTCTTTCAGGAATTCCTCACGACAATTGCATCCGGAACCGGCACACTCACAAACCCGGGCCCCGACCCGCGCCATCATCCATAAGCGCAGCCGATCATATTCATCTTTAGCCTTCTTATACCAGGTCGCCACGATCAAGCCTGCCGATGAAGCCGTGATCCCGACCGCCAGCGCCGGACCATAAAATGGGGTTAAAGCCGATTCTATGGCTGCCACCGCTCCAAACATCTGCTCTATGGCAACCCATAGACTTAGCGCCCCTATTGATATGCAGGCCACCATCGCCCATCCCCAGCGCCACTTTTCACGCTTCTTTTTGAGAGCCTGATCTCTGATTACGAGCATAGATTTTGTGATATGCATGCATGGGCCACCTCCGCTGCCAGATAAATGGGCGTCCCCTAACGTGCCTAATCAAATCAGATCGTACGCCCTGAGTAGATAGGTATGTCCCAGACAATAAAAAAAGAAGCGGTGCATCCGCGAATGCATCCGCTACCGCCGCTAGACTAAGCCGCTACACTAAGCCATTAGATTAAATTGATCTTCCCAATCCATCCTCCCAGAATACTGATAAACAAAACCTGCAGCAATAGCCCAACCGCTGCGGAAATGTACAGTATTTTGCGGTTCTTGCCATGTTGTGTAAAGCCCATCACCAACGGCAGGGCCGCCGTAAGGGCACCGACTGCCGGCAGCATATAGAGCTCTTCCCGGTTTCCGTAGCGGTTAACGTTGCCGGCGAGATCCCAGTGCGCCGGAATCTTCTCTGGCAGCGTCGGCATCAATCGGGTGAGATAGATAAAGACCACCGCTAATAGTGCGACGTTTGCCAAGACTAGTGCAATGGCTATTGGATCCCGAAAAAAAGACATCGGCTGCCTGAACCGGATTGCGTCCGCTGCCGCTGTGGATCCGGCCAGGTGGACGCGGCCAGCCATTCGATGAGATGTCGGCATCAGCGCTGGCGTCAGCGCCGGGGCCAGTGCCAACGCCATCGTTTCATGCAGGACAGCCAAAAATGCGTCAGTATCATCCGGTGAGATCAAATAGGTTTGGGCTGTGGTTCGCAGGAGGACTATATCTCCTCTGAGCCTGGTGGAATACACCTCGACCTGCCCGTACCCGCGAAAACGAAATAACCCAAAATGACAGCCCGGCCAGCTGCCCCCAAAAGTACGTAGTCCAACCAACGGACCTTCAACCTTACGCGCCTCCAAGATCGCCGTCATTGGAATGGTATAGCGCACCGTTCCCCAGTTCAATGTGACGGAGTCTGCATCAATTTGATAGCGCATTGTTTTCAGGGCATAAAGAAAATAAAGGAATAAGGCGAGCAAAAACGAGAAAACAATCAGGACTATTGACAGCAGAGAACCATCAACGTGTGTTTTGCGCAACGCTACAAGGATAGCACCTAATGGCGCGACAATTAAAATCAGCAGCATTATCCCCCAGATAAAGCCGTTTTTTTTGGATGGGTAATAAACCTGCGTCATAGCTAACTCCCCCGTTGCCCAAAAACCAGAATGGGCCGATGATACTCAGTTTACTTTATTAATACGTACCAATCCTATTGAATGTTTCAGTCTGATTCAAAACATATTCGCATAATCCAAACTGGCACATCAAAAAACAGGTACATCATAAAATAATGTCGAAACTTTGCGCAGAATCGATTTGCCGAGCATGCACTTGGATGAAGGAGGAGTTGTTTAATGAAAAACCCGCGTTTCTACATCGGCGTGATTTTGATTATTATAGGCGCACTTTCGCTAGTTGCCAGCGTGACTGATGCAGACAGCGAGTGGATCGGCTCAGGCATCTTTATGGTTGCCGCCGCGATTCTTTTTGTTGCCTATACCCAGACATCCAAAATTGGTTTCTTGATCCCAGCCTGTAATTGCTTTTTTATGGGTTTGTTTGTCTTTTATACTTCATTGCACGCCCCCATCAGAACCCCTTATGACCTAAGGTTTCTTTTCAATTTAGAGGGAACCATGTTTTTTCTTTCCCAGGCGCTGGCGTTTTTCACAATGTATTTACTAGGCTTGCGGCGCCGCTGGCCCCTAATTGTAGCTACCTGGCTTCTGCTATTTGCCGTTTTTATCGGTCTTTTTGCGGAAGGCCCCCTGCGTAACATGGACGGAACAATTGTTGGCGGCATGTTCTTCTTGATGATAGGACTCGGATTTGGATTCCTTTATCTGTTTAAGGCAGGTTCCTGGACTCTTTACCCGGCTGGCGGGTTGCTGGCATTTGCCGCTTTTCTGTTTGTGATAGGGCTTTCATCTTATAGCACCCCGACGGCGATCTTTCTGCGTAAAGCATTACTGCCTTTTATCCTGATCGCCTCCGGACTGGTGCTGCTTTTAAAATGGCAGAAAATTGATTCGCCAACCGGCTCTCCGAAAGAATCCGATTCTGATCCTAATATGCCTCCGGAATACCCGCCGGACTCCATGTAATACTATGTTCCTTTTGGGGACAGACTTAAATGGGCTATTTTGATCCAAATAGGACTGTCCCCAATCGATCGGCGGTCGGGCTCCAAATGGATCAATCAGGGGGTGTAATAATGGATTCAGACGCTCGCCATCAGAAGATTAGGCGCTGCCTCGCGCTTTTGAAGAGTCTGCGCAATGTGGCAGAAGAGATCACTTTGGTTGGTTCGTTCGGGCGGGGCGGTAATTACGCCATCAAACAGTTCAATCTGGTCCTTAGCAAATTGCGCCATGATCTGCCTGACCTGGAGCTTGATTTGTTTGAACCCTTGCCGGCAAACTCGGTCGACCCCGATGAGGAAGAGCGCTACCTGGCCGAGATGGGCGTAGCCGCCATAATGCTGATTAAGTACCTCTCTTTGGAACTTAAGGGTGTCGATGATGATGATCTGAACTATGACGATGATTCTGACGATGAGGGCGACGAGGAAGACTGGGACGAAGACGAGGACGATGAAGCTGACGAAGATTTCGATGATGCAGATGAGGAACGGGGCGAAGACGAGGAAGACGAGGAAGACGACGATGAATATGACGACGACCAAAACTAGAAAGACTGCCAACACCAGAGCGGCTGCCTTGGATCGATTCCGGAACTTTGAAACCCCGGCGGCGTTTATTAACTCATATTGATGTTTCATGGCACTCCCGGCTGGCGAAGAAACTGATGTGCGAGAGGCAGGTTGCAGGTTATTATGAACATTCTGGCAGCTGTTATTGGACTGAGCCTGGTTTTGTTCATCCATGAGTTAGGACATTTTTTCGGAGCCAGAGCAGGCGGCATGCGTGTTCGTCAGCTAGCCCTGGGCTTCGGCAAGCGCCTTTTTGGCATCAAAAAAGACGATACTGAATACCGCATGAACCTGATTCCATTTGGCGGATATACGCTGGTCGACGGCATCGAAAACCCCGACGATCCAGCAGAAAAGGCCGACCCACGCAAAATGCAAAACCGTCCCGTGCTGTCACGGGTGATCTTTACCATTGGGGGACCGCTGTTCAACTTTGTGCTGGCCGCGCTGTTGATCTTTGCCATTACAGCTGTGCAAGGTCTGCCGATTGGCAGCGAAGTATACATTGTCGAGGTTGAACAGGGTTCTGCCGCTGAAGCCGCCGGGCTGCTCCCCGGGGATATGATCATTGATGTGAACGGGCAAGTGCTGGATTCGTCCGTCGCTTTGGGAGAATGGATGCGCCAAAATCCTTCCAACGATGCGCTGCAGCTACAATTACGGCGTGGGGACGCTGCTATTGCCAAGGAAATCGTGCCGCGTTCCGGGCGCCTTGGTATTTCAATGCGGGAAAAAGTCATTTACAGCCATGCAGCTGCCAGCATTGGTGCGATCTTGTCGCATACCGGTACGGTCATGCATGAAATGTCGACCACTGTCATCCGGGCTTTCGCAGCACTTTTCACTGGCAAAACCGGTCTGGATCAGTTTTCCGGTCCCATCGGCATGGTCTCGGGTGTAGCCGCCACTGCCGCCACCGGATGGACTAATTTCCTCACCGTTCTGGCTCTGATCAGCGTCAACCTCGGTTGGTTCAACCTTTTCCCATTCCCGGCTCTGGACGGCGGACGCTTGATTCTGCTGGGCCTGGAAGGCATTTTTGGCTTACGCATCAGCGATAAGAAACAAGCTATCGTGCATCTGGTCGGCTTTGCCGCGATCTTTCTGCTGATCATTTTTGTGACCGTGAAGGATGTGCTGCGGTTTGTAAGCTAACCGCGTCTGGTTGCCATTTCATATTTTTCCTATGTCAAATTGCGTGTTGTAGCCAAAACACTTCTTTCGCCCGATCGGCACTGCGATAGACATGTTCGAAGTACTTATCATTCAGTAATCCCAAGAAATGCAGCATGTTTTGGCGCGCTTCCGGAATAATATCATTGATTTGCTCATCCCGCTCAATAACAGCCGGACTATACGGTATCACGCCAAAACTGATGGAACTGGGAGCGAATATTTCATAGGGTACAGTCATCACCTGATGCTGAGGACGTATGATATCCACGAAAAGCCGCTGTGGTTCCCCGACCCTGCATTCCTCGCCAAGAGCCAGAATGCGCTCGCCCGCCATTAAGATCGGCTTAATGCGCAGCAGATAAGCCGGTACACTGCAGATATCGCCATATTGTGTGACTAAGGCTTGGTCTTCTTCACTCGCCGGAATGTAGGTAACATAAAGATGGTCGTCCGTTAATTCAGGAGTGATGATTGTGCCAGTCAACAGAATCCGCTGACCGCGCATCATGGACTGCACGGTAACCTGAACAGATGAACGCCACTTGGTCGGGATTTCCGTCCATTCCCACACCCCGGAACTACCGTCTTCCCAAACATTATGCACTTCATACGGCAGGGTTCCCGGAATAAACGGAAACGGCTGCGGCATAATCAGGTGCATACGCTTCTGAAATGGTGCTTCACTCTCTGGATCACCCGAGCTTTCAACGAG
>DHDG01000068.1:0-20021 GCA_002399265.1 Firmicutes bacterium UBA4882
CGCACCATAGCCGTAAAGACCAGCCTGCCGTCGGAGTCGATATTGATTTTGCAGACTGCTGACCGGGCCGCTTTGCGCAGCTGTTCCTCTGGAATACCAACGGCCGCCTCCAACTTGCCACCGTGTTCATTGATAATACTCACATATTTCGGCAAAACCGAGCTGGACCCGTGCAGCACAATCGGGAACCCGGGGATGCGACGCTCCACTTCTTCCAGAATGTCAAAACGCAGCGGTGGCGGCACCAACACGCCTTCGGCATTGACCGTGCACTGTTCCGGCTTGAACTTAAAGGCACCGTGCGAGGTACCGATCGAAATCGCCAGCGAATCGACACCGGTTTTCTTGACGAAGTCCTCCACCTGGTCCGGCTGCGTATAGATATGGGCGGCTGCCTCAACATCATCCTCAATGCCGGCCAGAACACCTAGCTCACCCTCGACCGTAACATCATATTTATGGGCATATTCAACCACTTTGCGGGTCAACTCAACATTCTGCTCGTAAGAATGATGGGAACCGTCGATCATCACTGACGAGAATCCGCTTTCGATGCAGGAAACGCACAATTCATAGGTGTCGCCATGATCCAGATGCAGCGCGATCGGAATATTATAGCCCATCTCTTGACTCATCCGCACGGCACCCTCGCCCATGTAGCGCAGTAAAGTCTGGTTGGCATACTTCCTGGCACCGCTCGAAACCTGAAGAATCACCGGTGATTTGGATTCGCCACAGCCAATGACAATCGCCTGCAGCTGCTCCATATTATTGAAGTTGTATGCCGGAATGGCATAGCCGCCACCGACAGCTTTCTTGAACATCTCTTTCGTGTTAACAAAACCAAGTTCTTTGTAACTAACCGACAATTTTCGATTCCTCCCCCTGACTGATCAGTATTGTGATATAGTCGCTGCACATGATCATGCTCTTACAGCCATGATGTCCTTCTCTATATCATACCACAAATCGCGCTTTTCCTCTATTCCCAGCGCCAGAGCAGAACCGACCCGATAACGGAGACAACGGTAACGCCTCCGAGGACTAACAGACTCGTAACGATGGGATACTCAGTCGGCATACTGACCATCACATGGCGGAGCAAATCCCCGAGATAGGTCAGCGGAATGATCTTAACCAAAGGCTGCAGGAAATCAGGCATGAAGGTCGTTGGGAAGAAGATCCCGGCAAAGAACATCATCGGAAATTGAACCAGCTGTACCAGTCCAATGCCACTTTCTTCCGATTTTGAGAATAATGTCAATAAGTACCCAAAACTGATAAACGTCACCGACCCAAGCAGCACCGTGGCGATCACCTGATACCATGGCCCGGTGACCTGTACATCAAAGACTAACCTACCAATGATGATGATCAGCAGCGTTTGGAACAATGACAGCAGTACCCTGACAAGAATTTCACTGCCCAGCAGCATTACCCGCGGGAGCGGAGTAGCGCCCAAGGATTTGAGGACTTTCTTCTCCCGGAGACTGACGATATTAAACGAGCCGAATAACCCCAGCTGCATGATTGCCATCGCCAGAATGCCCGGCAGCAAAAAATCGATGTCTCTTAGCTGTTCGGCAGCAACCGGTTTTTGATCCGCCACCAAAAGGCGCGTTTTTCCGGTAAGCTGCTGCTCGATCCCCTCCAACAGCTGATCGACTATCGAAAGGACGATCGAGGTCGTCTGTTGTTGACCTTTATCATAAAGAACCTCAACTTTAACAGGCTCTGCAATGGATGATGAAGCGCCTTGCCCCGGCATTCCCCCGGGAACAGAAACAAGCTGTTCCACCGCAGCGGGTATCACCAAAACCGCAGAGCGGTTTCCAGCGCGTAATGCTTCCAGTTCTTCTTCTCTGGAACCGGTATGCATGGTAAAGGATTCGACTGCCTCGAAAGCCTGAACAATTCCCTGCGAAACCGGCCCTTCCGACTCTGCCGCAATGCCCACTTCGAAGTTTAAATTAGTGCCGCCGGAAAAAATCGCACCGAAGATTAAAATGAAAATAACCGGAAAGGCAATATACCAGAACAGTGACATACGATCACGCAGCAGTTCTTTGGCTTGCGCCGCAAAAAGTTTGAAGAACGTTTTCATTCGCGGATTCTCCTTCCGGTCAGCTTCAGAAACAAATCCTCCAGAGTTGAGCGCCTGACTGCGATATCATTCACCGGCTGGCCGGTTTCTTTGGCTAGATCGAATAACTCAGCAATGGTCTGTGACACTGTCTCAGTATAAAGCGTCACCAAATCACCATCGGTAACTATCTTCTTCACGCCAGTCAGTTTTTCGAGGCGCTTCTCATTGACATAAGCCGGTTGCTCAAACTCAAGAGCCCGTTCCTTAAAATGCTCATCAATAAGCGTTTCGGGATGGCCTTCGGCAATAATGCGCCCTTGATCGACAATAGCTACCCAATCGCAAAGTTTTTCAGCTTCATCCATATAATGTGTGGTAAGAAAGACAGCTTTGCCGCTCTTCTTCAGCCCCAAGATGACTTCCCACAGGTTGCGGCGTGCCTGCGGATCAAGACCGGTCGTCGGTTCATCCAGAAAAATAATGCGCCCGTTGCTGACAATGGCCAAGGCAATCGCCAGCCGGTGCATTTGTCCGCCAGACAGCTTTCTGGATTGCGCTTTCTTCTTCTCAGTGAGGCCGACCATTTCGATCACTTCATCAACAGGTAGGGGATCCTGGTAGAACGACGCAAAAAGCTCCACCAGTTCTAAGACGGTCAGCCGCGGGAACATTGCTGGCGACTGCAGTTGAACTCCAATTCCCGACTTAACTTTTTCGGGCGCTACTTGAGGATCGTAGCCCAAGATGTCAACTGTACCACTATCGCGGGTGCGTAGACCAACCAGCATTTCAATTGTGGTGGTTTTGCCGGCGCCATTGGGACCTAGCAGCCCATAAATCTCGCCCGGCCTTACCTCAAAGCTGATCCCATCTACAGCCTGCAGGGATCCGTAACTCTTCTTAAGATCTTTAACCTTGATGCAGGTCAAACTCAAAAACTCCTCTCGTCATTGAATAGCATATCAGGACATTTGCTGCTGGCGCTAATTTACTGCAGACGGCATTGCCGCACAAAGCCCGCGTCCATCTTCTGCAGCATCGCCACAAGCAAGTCAACCGTCCAGTCAACATCGTGAATGTCCAAAATGCCAACCGGCGAATGCGCGTTACGCACTGGGACCGAGATTACCAGGCTGGGAACACCAACATCGCTGATATGAATCTGCGAGGCATCGGTGGAACCGGTACGCCGAACCGCCAGCTGACAGGGGATACCTTTATCGCGAGCGGTATCTACAGCCAGTTTCAGCAGCGGTACGCTCGGAATTGTTGTTTTATCATAGGCGCGCGGCTGCGGCCCTCCGCCTAAGATGCCCTGGCGTAAAGAATCCTTCAGACCCGGAGTATCATCTGCCGGCGGACCTTCAATGATGAGCGCCAGATCCGGACGGGCCAGTGCCGCCAGAGTGCGAGCACCGCGACACCCCACTTCTTCCTGAACGGAGGCACCTGCCAGCGGCGTACACGGCAACATACCAATTGCGCGCAATTTTTTGAACAACTCAATGATCACCAACAGGCCCACGCGATCGTCAAACGCTTTGCCCATCACAAACTGCTCATTTTTGAGGGTGCGGAAGTTGGGGGCCGGAACCGCAAAACAACCGGGATAAATGCCCCAGCTCTCCAGTTCAGCGCGATCGCGGGCACCGACATCAATAAATAACTCTTTTTCGTTAAAATTATCACCTGATCCTAAGAAATGCGGCGGGATTGCACCGATTACGCCTGGAATTTCTTCACCACCAAAAGTCCTCAACACGACTTGTTGACCGCATAATGTCAGGTGGTTCCAGCCGCCGACCGTCACAAATCTGATGAACCCGTTGTCGGTGAGGTTTTCCACCACAAAGCCGACTTCGTCAGCGTGCGCCACTAGCAGGATTTTAGGCTTGCCGCTATCAGCCTCAAAGGCAGCATAGCCACCGCCCAACGCATCCCCGGCCCAGTGCGGACAAAAACCTAATTCCTCGCGGAAAATCCTGATCACATCTGTTTCATTCCCGGATACACCGAAAGCGTCCGACAACGCCTTTAGCAAAGCATACTGTTCCATCTTCGCTGCGAGCCTCCCTTTCCGTTAGCTATCCATCGCAATCTTATAAGCATCGAATCTCTTTTAATTGATACGGCGCGGCGGCCGCATGGTTTCGCCCCAACACGTTTTTATTGTACCTTTATATTTTCTGCTACGCAATCACCAGAGGTATAAATCATCCTGCCTTGGTGCATAATACCAGAAAAGGAGGCGTTTGCATGATTTATGAGTCTTTGCCTATTGATGAATTAAATTCCCCGACAGAACCGGTCAACGTGGCAGTTCCAGAACCAGACGAGATTGCGGACTTGAGGTCACTCATCGATGTGTTTATTGCCCGCCGGGAGTTAACCCCGCACCGCGTGTCCCACTTTATTGAAAGTACATACCGGATTATCGAAAGTGCGGTCGCGCCGTTCCGCAGGCTGGATGAGATTTCATTCCGGACAATTCGGAACAGCGATGATAACTGCATCCAGGGTTTCGAGGTTTCCTTTTTCCAGTATCGGCTGGTCTTTGATGTCAGCGAATGCGACCTGGGCGATTACTCCGATATTCATCTGGGCTGCGAAGAAGAAGGCGATTATACCGAGATCGCCAGTGTCAGGTTGCGGTTTGGCGAAGGCGAATGGAATGACGATTTAGGCGCGCAGATTTACCGCCATGTTTACCACTGGATTGCCAACATCCTGGAATAACATTGCGCGGATTTGGGGGCTTAGTCGGGATTAGCAGGCTGGGATGTTGCGGCGCGGGTTACCAGCGGCTGGCGGGGCGTTATAAAGAACGCCACCGACAGGCTACACCCCGCCGCTTTTCTTTTTTTCTGGTTGGCCTGGTCTTGGCCGCACCAGCTTTAGGTAGCAACAGTCTTGGTAGCGCCAGCTTTCTTGGCAGTGGTGTTGGCTTTGCTGGCTTTGGCGGTGCTAGTCTTGGTAGTGGACGAACCTGATTTGATAAACCTGTTCAGGAACGACTCCCATCCAAATCCGCTTTCAAAGGCAGCCAGCAATTCGATGGCGCCGATGGAGCGATCTGAAAGTCCGGCCCATACAGAGTTAAAGACCAAAAAGGAACAGGTCAGCGGCAGCATAATATTCTCGATACTGACCACTTTCTTGCCTTTCTGGATATGCCCTACTAGTACGCTCGCTAACATGCCTGCTGTCATTATCACTAGTAAGATCGACATCTTGCGCAGATCATCAATCAGCTTGACCCTTCCAGCCGCATCGCCCGCCAGATAAGACGAAACCAGCCAGCCGGCTGCCCCCGCCAGGACTAACGCTACATAAATCCAGAAAACTGTAGTGAAAGATAAGCTTTTTTGTGGTGCGGATTCTACCGAAGCTACCCGGCTTTGCTTTTTACGTTCCAAGCCGGAACTGATGCCCATTAATAAGGACAGCGCTCCGCCAATGATCAACAATACCGTTACGGTCATAAGTGTCCCTCCACTCCCGCGCCACGGCCTTGGTAAAAAAAAACGCCCGCAGGCGTTTAAAATTGAAATTTCAAAGATGATTGTATGGCAGTGAACGCCGCCTCAAAATTGCTCCAGTCTTCCTTGAAGGAACCGAACACGATATCTACGTATCCGCCGGCTTTAGGGACTTTTAGGTGAAGCTGTCTGAAACGGTAGCCTAATTCAAATTCGATTACCACGCGCAGCGCCTTTTTCTCGGCAATTGTAACCGGCTCCGCAGAGATCAGCTCGAAAGAGCGCAGGTTCCGTTCGCTGGCTTTAACGAACTCTTTCTTAATGCTGTCGAGATCATTCGGGTTAAATTTGGTAAAAGCGACTGTCATATAAGCCAGATCATCCGAACTAGTAACCGCGCTGGTGGTGCCCAGTCTCTTAACCTGCTTCCAGCCATTCGGCACAACGTAACTAATTCCACTGTCCGGATCAGTCACCGCCAAAGATTCGGCAGAAACAGTGCTGACGATCATCAAGAGTGCCAAGATCAACCCCGGTATGATCAGCGACAATTTGCGCCGGGAACGCATAGACTTCACCCCCCGAAATCGGACTGCGGTTTTTTTTGCGATTTTTACAGCATTTCACATTTCTCATTCGATTTTTCTATTCGCCGTTCGTTGGGCAATACCTGCTGAGACAAAGCGCCAATCTTTGGAGGGTTGCAGCGGCGCGCGCCACCAGCGCCACCCGCTATGCTTTATAGAGCAAATACTCAGAGGCCGCCAGTGCCGCCTTGGCACCTTCACTCGCCGCGATAATGATCTGTTTGCCATAGACATCCGTGACATCTCCGGCAGCAAACAGCCCATCGATTCCCGTCCGACATTGGCAATCCACCCGGATCTCCCGATCATCATTCAGTTGTGAAATGTCCCCGAGGATCTGGCTGTTCGGCTCAAGACCGATTTCGACAAAAACGCCTGCTACTGGCAGCCGGATTTCTGTGGCGGCGGTAGCGTCCGGGCCGCCTACACCTCCAGTGCTGTCGGCACCACCTGTACCCCCGGTGCCGCTTGTGTCGGCAATTGTGATTCCCTCAACCATTGCGCCACCATCAATGCGGCGCACTTGATGCTTTTCATAAATCTTGAGCTTGGGATGGGCGGAGATTTTTTCAACAAGCGCCCTATCAGCCGTAATATTTTCATTAGTGATCAAATGCACGTCCGCCCCGAGTTGCAGCAAATCGTAAGCTGCCTGCGCTCCGGAATTGCCGCCGCCAATTACCGCTGTATCGGCATTCCTGAAAAGAGGGGCATCGCAGGTCGCACAATAGCTAACCCCCTTGCCGCGAAACTCTGCTTCGCCCGGAACATGCAACATCCGCGGACGCTTCCCGGTGGCGATAATCAGAGCCCGCGTCTGATACTCTCTGCCATCGTCGCACTGGATCACAAAGCCCACGCCATTTTCGCCGCGGCGGATTGCCTTCACCCGGCGGGCTTCATAAGTGAGGCGCTGAGCATCCATGTGTTCTTTGAAACGATCCATCAGTTCTGACCCGCCAATATCGGTGAAACCCATATAGTTTTCGACATTTTTGGTCCAGTTGGCTTGACCGCCGATATCTTCACTGATGACTAACGGTGCCAGTCCTTTACGGGCCGCATAGACTCCGGCTGTCATGCCAGCCGGCCCCGCTCCGATGATTATCAGTTTGTGCATTTTGGTAACCTCATGATAATTGCTGATCCAGCGCTTCCCGATCAAACCCGACAATGACTTCACCATCAATCACTGTGACCGGCACACTGCGCTGCCCGGTCAGCGCGATCATCTCCTCGGCTGATTCAGAATTCTTGCCGACATCAATTTCTTGATATTTGAGCCCTTTATCAGAAAGGTAATCTTTAATTTTGGTACACCACGGACAGGTTGCCGTCGTATAAACCTTGATATCGCTCATGTTGTGCCGCGCCTCCACTTTATCATAGCCATATTGACCTCTTCTTTTATGCTACCCAATGTCCCGCGACTTTAAAAGCAGTGCTTAATCTAAAGCTGTACACAGAAGGGGGCGTCCTGCGCGACACCCCTTTTGAATTGACTAGCGATAGCCTTTCCCCATAGTACCCCAGCGGCGAATGGCGCCAATTGATTTGACCTCTGTTTTACCCGCGTTGTTTTTGGGGTCTTGGTCTGGGCGCTGGTTCAGCTGATTAATATTACCGGAATGACGATAATCCTTAAGAAAACCGTTCGGATCCGACCAGATATTCGGCATGAGATGACCACCTCTGTTCTGTGATAATTGGCCTTAATCATGTTTATGGCTGCCGGGAGCATAGTGTTCTGGTATAATAGCACAATCGTGCCGGACACTCATTTTTTTTGGTACAAGGCATAGAATATATTTAATTGGTAAGCGCTCAGAAAGGCAGGACTGTACCATTATCCGTGGAAAGTAAAATATAAAGAGGACATTTATACAGGGGGGTCTCTATCATTTGCTCCGGCACATTAGGTAATTGCTTTGTCTGTAATACTTGTCCGGCTAAAAAGAATGCCGGCATCGTGCAACCAAAGCCCCTAAATATTGGGCACAAATCCGTTTTCGAAAAGTATGAGCGTGCCTATCATACAGAAGTATCGGATTTCTCTTTTGCCAGCCTTTTTATGTGGCGCCACGCCTTTCGTCCCAGTCTGCAAGAACTGGAAGGCACCCTTTGCGTGTTCACTCTCAGGAAAGACATGTTTTTTGCCTTGCCGCCACTAGGGCCCGAGGAGGCTTTGACGCGCGTAATTCCCGCCATGGCTGACTATTTTCACTCCATCGGGCGGCCGTTTTATATGAAGGCCGTACCCGAGCGGCTTGTTGATCCAATTGTAAAAGCACTGGGCACCAAAGTGGAGATCAAATCCGATCCTGGTACCTGGGATTATGTATATCGCACCAGCGACCTTGTCGATTTGCCTGGCCGCAAGTATCAGGGTAAACGCAACCACCTGAACCAGTTCACACAGAAAAATGTGTTCAGCTACGAACCCTTGAGTCCGGCCATTATCGAAGAGTGTCTGGAGCTGGATAGTAGATGGCGCGCTAAACATCCTGACTCCGGGAGCGAACTGATGGCTGAAGAAGAAAAGGCAATTAGAGAAGCGCTTTTCCATTGCGAAGAACTGAAACTGTTGGGCGGCGCTATCAGAGTGGACGGTAAAATCAGAGCCTTTGCGGCTGGTGCGTTAATTAATCCGGAAACAGCTGTCGTTCATATCGAGAAGGCTGATGTTGATTATCCGGGTATGTTTGCCGTGATTAATCAGCAATTTGCGGAACATGTCCCTGCAGAAGTAGAGTTGATTAACCGCGAAGAGGATTTGGGGCTGCCTGGTTTGCGCAGGGCCAAACGATCCTATCACCCCATTTTTATGGTGAAAAAGCACGAGTTAATTGAGATCTAAAAGCGAGTATAGACGAGCAAGAATTGATCGTGATTTAATTGATCAGGATTTAAAGGAATGTGAGTGTGGTTTCCTTGGATATCCGGATTGCTGAACGTGATGACTACGACCGCATCAAATCGATGTGGTCGTGCTGTTTTGACGATGCAGCGGCTTTTGTGGACTGGTACTTCGAGAACATTTATCTGCCAGAGCATACCTTGTGTGTCTGGGAAAAAGGCACGCTGCTATCGTCCATGCAAATGCTGCCGCGCCAGCTTTTTGTGCGGGGCACATTTCAGCCCACTGGTTATGTGGTCGGCGTTATGACCCTTCCGCAATACCGGGGACGGGGCTATGCCGGTCACATGCTGCAGGCCTCGGCAGAGCTGATGAATCAGCGCGGCTACTTGCTGTCTGTGCTCGTTTCAGATGTGGATCCGCGCTTTTATCAGAAGTTCGGCTGGGAACCAACCCATAATATCACGGAAATGACCATGGATGCGGCCGGATTCCGCGCCGCTTCAGCTTTACCGCACTGCCTCCAACCGGCGCAAACAGCAGAGATCCCGCTGCTGCAATCATTTTATGAGCGCTATTGCAGTGCCGGGCGGCATGGCTACTTTCTTAGGGACAATGCCATCTGGCGCAACCTGCTGGCCGATCTGGAATTGGATGGCGGCCAGGCCTATCTGATTATGAATACCGCCACCGATGCGCCTTGCGGCTACATGTTGCTGTTGAGTGATGCCGAAAACGAAGACGCAGGCAAGAGCAAAGACGATGCGCTCCCAAAGATCAAAGAGCTTGTGTGTTTTGGTGCGCGGGATGGCATAGCACCGCAAATCAGAACCCGCACCAAGCCTTTCTTGATGACACGTATTATTAATCTGCGCGGATTACTGGAAAACTGCCATGTACCGCAAGCGTCTCATGATCTTGATTATAAAGGACCGCCACTCTCTTTCGACATGGCTCTGACTGCGCCGGAACTCATGAGCGCTTCTGCCAATGCCTGGGCTGCCTTAATTCTGGGTGCCGCGGATAATGAACTTTACCAGGCAACCATGCATCGTCTTGACAACCCATTGCGCGATCAGATCGCGCTGCTTTTTCCAGCCGCAGACAATTATGCCTGCGAGTTATTCTAGCCAAACAGGATGTTTGGCGTTCCTCACCTGAGTACGCATGGAACACGATGTTCCACTATTACCAGGGACGTCAAACAGGATGTTTGCGCGCAAAATAACCACCTGTTTTCAAAAAAGCCCGCGGGAAGAATCCCACGGGCTTTTCGGTTCGG
Organism: Firmicutes bacterium UBA4882; assembly: GCA_002399265.1. Taxonomy (GTDB): domain Bacteria; phylum Bacillota; class UBA4882; order UBA4882; family UBA4882; genus UBA4882. Next base: position 10,292 of record DHDG01000068.1, read on the forward strand.
CTTGTCACCAAAACTATTGACTTACAGTATGTGATTCGACGTGCTTAGAAAATCGGAGTCAGCCAATGCTTGTACTTATCGTTCTTGCCAAGCAGCACGTCATTGAATGCCTGTTGCAGTTTGTCGGCGATTGGGCCAATCTTGCCGTCGCCAACAATACGGTGATCCACCTCAATAACCGGCGAAACCTGAGCGGCTGTTCCGCAGAGGAACATTTCATCGCACAAGTACAACTCGGTACGGTCAATGCTGCGTTCGACAACTTCAATCCCCATATCGCGGGCCAGGACCATGAGAGAATCACGGGTAATGCCTTCTAGTACATCGTCAGTAGACGGCGGCGTGATCAGCTGGCCCTTCCTGACAATGAAGAGGTTCTCCGCGCTGCCTTCCGCTACATGGCCGTTGGCAGTGAGGAAAATGGCCTCGTCATAACCGTTTTCAACGGCATCGCTCTTGGCGAGAGAAGCATTGACATAGCCACCGTTAATCTTGCCGCGTGATGGAAGCATGTTATCGTCAAGACGTCTCCAGCCGGAGATGGTCACGCGCAGACCGTTGTTATCAATATATTTGCCAAACGGTATGACCGCCATGGTAAAATCGTCTTCCAGCCCGTGCAGCTTTACGCCAATGCCCTGGCTGCTTTTGTAAGCCACAGGACGGAGGTAGACGTTTTCGCGGTAGTTGGCCTTCCTGAGTAGTTCCACGGTGATGTTGCGCAGATCCTCATTGCTGTACTTCAGATTCATGCGTAAGAGTTTCGCGGCGTTGAGCAAACGACGGTAGTGATCTTCAAACCTGAACCCGAAAAGTTGGCCCTTTTCCTGGTTCCAGTAGGCGCGTACTCCTCCGAAACAAGCAGTTCCATATAGGAAAGCGTGTGTCAGTATGCTGATTTTGGCCTCTTCAAGCGGGACATACTTGCCTTCGAAATACGCTTGAACTCTGTTTTCACCCATAACAAGCAAACCCTCCCCAATAAATCCGTAATAACCTATTTTAAGCTATTCTCCCCCGCAAAGATAACTCCTCTTTTGATCACTCATCGTCGCGGGTCTGTTCGGCAATTTTCAATCTGAGCAGGGCTCTGCGTAGTGAAGCAGTGGCCTTGTTGATATCTGCGGGCGAGTAAGTACCGGCGGCCAGTATTGCTTCAGCTTTGCGTTTCGACTCCAGTGCTTTCTGAACATCAATATCTTCGGGCATCTCAGCCGCCTCCGCCAGAACAATAACCTTCGCTGGCGTTACTTCGAGATAGCCCTCGCTGACTGCCATGACGTGCATATCATCGCCAATATAGTAGCGTAAAACGCCAGTCCGCAGCCGGGTCATAAATGGCAAATGGCCTGGCAGGAACCCTACATCTCCCTCAATTCCGGGGGCGACAACCATATCAATGTCATCCCGCGAGACTTCCAAGCCACCGCTAGGGGTCACGACATGTAATATTAATGTTCGATCAAGTTCCGCCATCGCCTACACCCCCGCATCGTCGCCGCCTTGGCCTCCGCGACCTCCCCGCCTGCTACGCGTCCATCGTCTTCAGCGTCTTCGCCTTCGCGACCGCTTCATCAATCCCGCCGACCATGAAAAATGCTTGTTCAGGCAAATGATCATGCTGCCCCTCCAGGATTTCCTTGAAGCCACGGACGGTTTCTTCCTTGGTCACATACCGTCCTGGAATGCTGGTATAAGTTTCGCCAACATAAAACGGCTGTGACAGGAATTTTTGAATGCGACGGGCCCGCGCGACGATCTGCTTATCTTCCGCCGACAGTTCGTCCATGCCCAGAATCGCAATGATATCGTGCAAATCCTTGTATCTCTGCAAGACTTCCTGAACCCCGCGCGCAGTATGATAATGCTCTGCTCCGATAATGGTTGGTTCCAGATAGCGCGAAGATGAGGACAACGGATCTACCGCCGGGTAGATACCTAGCTCGGCAATGCTTCTTTCCAAGTTCGTCGCAGCATCTAAATGCCAAAATGTCGTCGCCGGCGCAGGATCCGTATAATCGTCAGCTGGTACATAAATAGCTTGAATCGACGTAATTGACCCTCTGTTTGTCGAGGTAATGCGCTCTTCTAATCGTCCCAGCTCGGTAGCAAGGGTTGGCTGATAGCCCACCGCCGAGGGCATCCTGCCCAACAGCGCCGACACCTCAGAGCCAGCCTGAATAAACCGGAAAATATTATCGATAAAGAAGAGGACATCGCGCCCCTCATAGTCGCGGAAGTACTCCGCCATCGTCAGGCCAGTCAGCGCCACCCGTAGCCGTGCTCCAGGCGGCTCGTTCATCTGGCCAAAAACAAGCGCCGTCTTATCAATAACACCCGAGCGCTTCATCTGCAACCACAGGTCATTGCCTTCACGGCTACGCTCGCCGACACCGGCGAATACTGAAAAACCGCCGTGTTCAGTAGCGATATGCCTGATCAATTCCATAATGAGCATGGTCTTACCAACACCGGCCCCGCCGAATAAGCCTATTTTGCCGCCGCGCGGATAAGGAACCAGCAAGTCGATCACCTTGATGCCGGTTTCCAGAACCGTACGCTTAGTATCCAGGTCCGCAAAAAAAGGAGCGCGATGGTGGATTGGCCAGTGCTGCCGCGCCTGCACCACCTCGCCGCCATCAATTGGCGCGCCCAGTACGTTGAAGACGCGTCCCAAGGTTTCCCGCCCAACCGGTACTTCAATTGGCCGCCCTTCGGAATAAGCCGGGAGCCCACGCTTCAGGCCTTCGGTGGCAGCCATTGCTATAGCTCTGGCACGTCCACCAGTCAAATGCTGATTCACTTCCGCAATCAGGTCATGCCGATCGGTTTTGATAATCAGCGAACTCCCGACCGCCGGAAGCTGTTCGGAGGAGAATTGTAAATCGATCACCGGGCCAACCGCCCTTATGACTTTGCCTACAAACATTTTAGGTCCCTCCATTGACTCCCTTGGCATCGGAGTCAGCCCGGATGAGTTCAGCCCCGCCCGCCAATTCAGTGATTTCGCGGGTAATCAGGTCTTGTCTCAAATGATGATACTTCATGATCAATTCGTCCATTAATTCCTTGGCACTGTCACTAGCTGCTGACATGCTGGTCATGCGCGCCCCCCGCTCTCCAGCATCGGCTTCCAGCAGTGCCCGATAAATTTCAGTCTCAACATAACGCGGCACTAGAAAGTCCAGAATTTCCCGAGGCGATGGTTCAAAAATCCAATCCGTCTTCGTCCTCGCCTGCGCCGCCCTCGCGCCTTCCTCGCTTACAGCGCCGGTACCCCCCGAGCCACACGCCTGCGCCGCCCCTGGCTCGATTGGGATTACCGGCAGCAAACGAAAACATCTGGGCTGCTGCGAAGTAACCGAATTGAACCGTGAATAAACAATAAAGACTTCATCAAAGCGCCGGTTTTGATAATATTCCTCAACTTCCCCGCCAATCTTCACCGCATGCGCAAAAGTTGTATGATGCGAGACGCCGATATATTCGGAAACGGTCTCAATGCCAGCCTTCCGGAAATGATCGCGCCCTCTCTTGCCGACCGCAATCACTGCGACCTGCGGATTTCCGGGTAATGAGCGATAATGTTCCATAAAAGCGTGCACAATGTTCTGGCTATAAGAACCCGCCAAACCCTTATCCGCAGTAATGACAATATACAGCACTCTCTTGACTGGGCGAACTTCCATCAGCGGATGCAGGTTCTCTCTGGACAGAGCATGCAAATCAACCATAACCTCGCTGATTTTCCGGGCGTATGGACGCGCCTGGGCCACCCTTTCCTGCGCTTTTTTCAAATGCGTCGCTGCCACAAGTTTCATGGCTTTGGTGATATGGTAAATTTCGCGGATGCCACGAATCCGTCGGCGAATTTCCAGACGACTCTCCATGGTGCCGCCTCCTACCTCTATCTTAACTCTTATATCTTAATTCTTAGCTTTCTGCCTTCTCTAACTCTGCGAGAAACCGCTCCTTAAACTGCACAATCTGGCTCCGCAGGCGATCCTCCACCATTTTGATAGCAGCGCCTGCGCCGATTTCATCCAACAGCGCTGTTGCCGTGGCATGCAGGTAAGATAGCAGTTCCTTCTCAAACTCCCGCACCGCGCCAACCGGAATACCGTCAAGCAACCCACGGGCGGCACAGAACATCATCACGACTTGATCGCTGATCTCCATTGGCGTGTATTGACTTTGCTTCAGCAGTTCCACCAGACGCTCGCCGCTGGCAAGCTGAGCCTGCGCCGTTGCGTCCAGCTCTGCTCCAAACTGAACGAAGGAAGCCATTTCACGATACTGAGCCAGCATTAGCTTCAAGGCCCCGGAGGTCTCCTTCATCGCCCGAATCTGGGCATCACCGCCGACGCGTGAAACTGACATGCCTACATTAACGGCCGGACGCACTCCTGCAAAAAATAGATCGCTCTCCAGGAAAATCTGGCCGTCTGTAATCGAGATAATATTGGTCGGAATATAGGCTGAAATATCGCCAGCCATCGTTTGAACAATCGGCAGCGCGGTCAGCGAGCCTCCGCCATGAACTTCATTTAGCTTACCGGCCCTTTCCAGAAGGCGGGCATGCAAATAGAAGATATCGCCTGGATAAGCCTCTCTCCCCGGCGGACGCCTCAACAGCAGCGACATCTCACGATAGGCCACCGCGTGCTTGGTAAGGTCATCATAAACAATCAGGACGTCATGTCCTTGATACATTAGCTCTTCCGCAATGGCGCAACCCGCATAAGGCGCAATATATTGCAGCGGAGCCGGATCTCCGGCCGGTGACAGGACCACCGTCGTATATTCCAGCGCTCCATATTGCGTGAAAACATCAGTCACTTGGGCTACCGTGGAAGCTTTCTGCCCAATGCCAACATAAACGCAAAGGACACCGCGACCTTTCTGATTCAGAATGGTGTCAACCGCAATCGCGGTCTTGCCGGTCTGACGGTCGCCGATAATCAGCTCGCGCTGACCCCGTCCGATCGGGATCATCGCGTCGATCACCTTGATGCCGGTCTGCAGCGGCTGCCCAACCGGAGTTCTATCAGCCAGCCCGGGTGCTGGTGCCTCAATTGGCCGCTTCTTGTCGGTCAAAATTGAACCTTTAGTGTCCAGCGGATGCCCCAAGGCGTCTACAACACGGCCAATCAATGCCCGACCAACCGGAACTTCCACGACCTTTCCGGTGCGTCGGACTTCATCGCCTTCCTGAACCTTGCGCTCATCTCCGAGCAAGACACAGCTAATGGAGGCCTCCTCCAAATTCATAACCATGCCTTTCAGTCCCTCGCGCGGAAAAGCCACTAATTCGCCCAGCATCGCACCTGGCAGGCCATTTACTTGGATGATGCCATCGCCTGCGGCCAGCACATTGCCGACTTCTTCGACAACGACTGGAGTCGGCTCTTTCAAAATTTGGTCAGCGAGCGCAAAAAACTGCTGCGGATCCGCTTGCGCACTATGACCTTCCTCCAGCAAACGCTCTTTCAGAATGGCCATTTTCCGGGCAGCCGAACCGTCATAAACCGTTTCACCATATTGAACCTTAATCCCGGACATCAACGCCGGATCTACGACAAAATGCCAAGCAGCCAAACCCAATCGCCGATCGAGTTCAGCAATGATCATTTTCTGCCCTAAATCGTCCAGCGGATGAGCAGTGGTGATGACAGCCTTCACCGGCCGCTTCCGGTCGAGATCAATATACTGACGCTGTATGCTCATTAATTCACCCGCTTCTCGCTTTCCAGACCGGAGAGAAACAATTCAATCTGCCGGCGCTGTTCGTCATCAGATGCCCAGCCCGTCAGATTCGCCGTAGCTCCCATGGCCATTTCCACGATTTGCTCCCGCATCTCCGTGAAAATGCGCTTTTTCAGATGGTCCGCATCGGCTTGGGCCTGCCCCTTAATCGCGCCGGCTTCCTCTTGCGCTTTGGCAACAAGCTCGTCTTGCAGCGCTTTGCCATCCGCGCGGGCTTTATCTAATGTTTGGCGCGCTGTTTCGTATAGGTCGGCCATTTTCTGCTCATACTCGCGCTTAAGCTGATCGGCTTCGCCCATACGGGCGTCCGCCTTCTCGAGCGCTTCACTAATCTCCCTTTTGCGGTTTGCCAGCGTATTCTGAATCGGCTTATAGAGCAATAGCCGCAATACCACGTAAAGCAGCCCAAAGTTGATAAACGTATAGACCAAGGTCCAATTAATCTCAATCACGTTCCGGCTTCCCCCTCTCGCCTGCGCAGACTGTCGTCACGAACAATAAGTCCCCGCCAAGCCCCGCACCCTTTTCATTTTGCCGGTTGTACGGCAGGTTACTGAAGAAACGGATTGGCAAAGAGCAGCAGCAAGGCGACGACCAGTGCAATAATCGGAGTGGCTTCAACCAAACCGCAGCCGATTAGCAGGGTTGAAAAAATCGATTGTTTGGCTTCCGGCTGGCGGGCTATACTCTCGACGGCTTTGCCAGCCACATTGGAGTTGGCGAATCCCGCTGTCAGCGCAGCAATACTGGATACGACCCCGACAACAATCAGGGAAACCACTTTGACGATTACATCTCCGGCCATTTGAAAACCCTCCTGATCAATCAATGATTTTGGTTTAAGAATCTGAACTATTAGTCCGGTAAACTGGGATTTAGTCTTGCTAATCTAATGATTAGTGGCTGAAGAGATATAGGCAATGGACAGCATGGCGAACAGATAAGCCTGAATCACTCCGATAAACATACTGATAGCGATCCATAGCGCCGGAACCGCCACCGGAATCAAGAAGTAGAGGATCATCAGCAAAACTTCTCCGGCAAAGATATTGCCAAACAAACGAAAGGCCAATGAAAACGGTTTGACAAGCATGTCAATTAGATGTACTGGAAAAAAGACCACATTGGGTTGAAAGAAACTGAGCAAGTAAGCTTTAACGCCCCGCACTTTGCAGCCGTAGTAGATTGTCGCGGCCAGCACCAGCAGTGCCAGTCCCAGTGTGACGTTGACATCCGCAGTCGGTGATTTGAAACCTGCGATTGGCAACAACCCGATCATATTCGCACACAATATAAAAATGAACATCGTGGCGATGAAATTAAAACTGCTGTGGGCCGCCGCCGGCATATTCTCGGCGACCGTATCTTTGAGAAACCTGTAGAGTGCTTCCAAAATGCCCTGCAATTCATGACCATGCAGGATTAGCAACAGCAGGATCCAGCCGGCGATGCACCAGAAAGCGGTGCTATCCGTCATGAATCCCAAAAAATTGACCACCAGAATGATGCCGAACACTGCCCCGGTAAAATAGCGCGTTTTCTTGCCACCTAGCAGCATATTGGCCTTGTGGCTGAAGTCCCTGATCTTTTGATAACGAAACATGAATGCGATCAGGCAAATCACTGCGAGCACCCCGATGGTGATCCAAGACATGGTCAGCGTATCAAAATTGACTTTCAAGCCTAACAGTAGTCTAACATCATGCTCACCGACGGCATGCATTGCTGTCATCTCCTTCCGGGGCCGAGTCATTCGAGCCCCGCAAACGTGTTTCAACTGCGACAGCCACGATTTGGATTACCAGAAGCCCAGCCAGAAAAGCCAGTACGGGACTGGATCCAAAGATGAATATTACCGCTGTCGCCGCTAGCCCCGATAGGATCAATCTGCCATAGAGGCCCAGCGCCATCAGGGGCTGCCCACTCGCACCCTTTTCGGTTAAGTGCAGCGCGCAGATACCCAGAATATAATGGTTCAGCAAGCCAATCGCCACACCAATTATGCCGCCGGCGGTGACGCGCCACCCGAGTATGATTCCTGCGCCGAAAGAAAGAAGGCCCCCTGTTACGGAGCCGTACAAAAGAACTCTATGCCAAATGTTTTTCCAGACAGTTTGCATAATGATCACCTTTTTCATCGACCTGGTTTTTTCTTTTTCTGAGCCTCATGCATCACCAAACGGTAGACCCCCGAAAAGCCGGCCGCTAATCCAAGCAATGGGCAAATCAGCACCCCCCACGGCCTAGTGCCGAGAGCGTTATCTAAAAAGCGCCCCAGCAAAAACCCACCCAGTAATGATCCAGCCAGATCAAAAGCGATCGTCCCATAAAATTTAAGGGTACCAAGCAGTTCCGGATCTAGTAATCCCTGACTCAAAAATAACACCTGCTCATTCTATTCTTTTTGAAAAGAAGTGTCAAAAACGCACACCAGTGCAAAATCGCGCAAGTAGGAGCGAAATGCACGTTTTTATTGGAAAAATGCGGCTAACGCGAGCCGCCTTGGAATTTCTTAGGGAATCGGCCGAATTTGTCCATCCCTCAGCAGTCTCCCGGCAATGATCGCATCAGCTGGTGTCAGTGCCAACTGACTGATAATCTGGCTGTTTGCCCAGACGATTTCCTGCCCTTCCAATGGCTGCGGCGTACTATCTGGGCATGCGTTGGTCAGATAGAAGCAGACTTCGGTAATGACACCATCACTGTTCCGCGCGATCGAATCAAACAATGGCCCTACAACAACGTCCCAGTTCAGCTCCTCACGCAACTCCCTGGCTAACGCTGCCGCAGGGGATTCACCCGCTTCAACTTTGCCGCCCGGGAACTCCCAGAGCAGTCCATGGTGCTTTTCAGGAGGCCGCCTGGCCAACAGCACCTGATCATTTTGAATTACGATCGCCGCCACTACCTTAATCGTTCTCAAAGATTCTTCCCGCCCCTTTATCAAACCACATTATACACCTGCTCCATGAAAAAGAGACTACTGCTCAATAAAAAAGGCCGCTCTTTAGAAGCAGCCCTTTATAGCTGTCGTGCAGAGCATTCACCTGCTGCCGCCCCATCACTGTAACGCGCTCATTCCCCTTCGGGTCCGTCATCATCTTTCTTGCCCAGGCCGACTTCCTGCCTGAAGAACTTGCCGAATCTTTCCTTAACACGGCCCCAGCTGCCGGAATTGAGCAGGACAAAGCCCACAGCGCCAACTACGACCAGTCCTAAGACCCACCAGACCGCCCTTGATGCGCTGCGCCCGGTGGCTTGTCCCTGACTGATCCCGGCAGCACGGTTGCCAGCTGTGCCAGTAATCACCTGTGAGATGGGATCTGCCATTAGAGCAGCCCCCTTGGCCGCATTATCCAGTGAGTTTTTGTGGGTTCCAAACTCAATTAAAATGCTGCGCGGTGCCAGATCCTGATTGTAGTTGCCTTTCGCCCAGAAAATTTCGCGCACCAGTCCGGGGTGCAATTTGTCGGCAGCCGCCTTGATTTGTTTGGCGAACTCGAAGTTAACTCCACGATTGGCATTCTGACGGCCGACCACCAGCCTGGTAGCAGCCACTTGCTGACCGCTCACTTCTCTGCGGTAATAGGAAGCGTTCGGAATCCCGTCCCGGTGAATATCAATCATGACGACCGGTCTCTTCTGCAAAAGTTGAGCGGCCGTTCTCCGGGAGCGCATGTACGCGTCCGCATCATGAGGGTTAAAGTTATCCTTGGACGCAACCACTTCAAACCCTTTCTTCTTAAGGGCGTTGGCCAGCGCGTCCTGCACTTCGAAAATGTCGCCGTACTTTTTATTATCAGTGCCGCTGGTCGGTTCATACGACTCCCCGCTATGAGTACAGTAAGTGACAATTGGCCCGACCGACTGACTGGTTTGTGCTGGTAGACTCTCTGGTGCCGATCCCGGTACAGCCACCAGCCCCGGCCCTCTTTCCGACACCCTCGGCACCCCTGGCACCCCT
>DHDG01000068.1:20181-29519 GCA_002399265.1 Firmicutes bacterium UBA4882
GGCACCCCTGGCACCCCTAAAGTTGCGGCCCCATCCAAGTCCACAATTTGATCAAAGCGGGCTTTCGCCTTAAAGCCTTCCACCCCAGTGATGGTATAGCCCCGGTTATCTTCAGTGATCAGATAATCCCCGGCCGATACCAGCAGGCTCATCATGGAAAGCACATTGCCACTTTCGTCATGGATAATATAATAATCATCCGACGAGTGCTCATTATAGCTTTCATTAGCCGCACCGGCGATGATCGTCGCGGAGATCAGCAGGAGCAGCATCGTCAATAAAAGCCGCAGCTTTTGTGCATAACGCACGCGAAACTCCCCTTTCCAAAAGCTATTTTTCTTCATGATGTCCTCCACCCAGCCGCTCCCTCGTCTCACCGATTAGCTCATCCAGTAGGACTGCCAGGACTCCGGCGATGATCGTCGCATCAAAGACGCCCCCACCGCCCAGATTCACGGTGCCAGGTGAATCAGTCACAATCAACTCAACCAAATGCACTACTTGCAGCAGCAGGGTTCCAATGGTCGCCGCCACAAAAGCTGCCCGTCTGGATCTGGCAGCCACGAAATAGGCTACTAGTCCAGCCACAATACCATAAAGATAGAGCGGATCAATCAAGTCGCGCCCGTGGCCGAAACCCGACATCAGTTTGCTGAGCCCGTATAAAGCTGCGGTAGTGACGACCGTGGCAACGAGCGCGCGCGTCCACTCTTTACGGGAATCCGCCTTTTTGAGAATATAAAACCCCAGAATCACCGGGACAATTCCCCCCAAATTCACGGATATCGGCCGCGTCCCCCCGGTAAGCTGAATCGTAATGAAGCTGCCTGCGATCAGTAAGCCCACAAAGAGCAAGGCTCTGGAATCTGTCAGGTGCATCCGATCAAACACCCGCTGTGTCAAGCCGAGAAACGTCAGTAACACAATCGCTCCCAGCAGGATAATACCCAGAGTCATTAGGATCCTTCCTTTCGACAACATAATGAGAAGTCTGCTTTTGAATATTTTGTGCAAAAAGGTAAGGATCAGGGCATCGGTTGTCAGGGAAAGGAAGGAGAAGTTGGAATTTGGAGGACAATGGGGGACACAGGGGGACGGTTCTGCTGTGTCATCCTGAACAAGGGGACGGTTCATGCGTCTCGCCTCAATAATGGGGCGAGACGCATGAACCGTCCCTTGTCTTCTGATTTGCAAATGACACAGCAGAACCGTCCCCCTGTGTCCCCGCTCCCGTGTTTATTTATTGAGGAGTTTTTTGATCAGATCTTCAATTCTGATTTTGGCGTCTTGGGTACTTTTGGGGTCAACTGCCAGCGTAAACTTCAGGTACTGTCCCGGCAGCGCCTCTTCCGGCAGTAACTCGGCCGGCCAGTCCACCTGAATGGAGCAGTCTCCCACCAATAATACCGCCCAGTCGGTTTCTCTTCTGTCATAAAAAACCTGTAATTCCATAATAAAACCCCCACCCCGCAGAAGTTTGGGACCGACCTCACCCTGACCGCAAGCCGCAAAAGCCTCCTTGCTGCTACAGCTACTGCTACAGCACAGCTACCGCTACCTCTCCGTAGCACTAATCTCAATGTGGCGTCCATCGCTGATGACTGTAATGTCACCATGCCAATCAGTACGATAGATTTCGGCACCGCTATCCTCCAGTGCTGCGAGTGCCTGCTTGTGTGGATAGCCATAGCTGTTGTCGATCGCGAGACTGATCACCGCAAACTGCGGTCTGACAACGCTCAGAAAGTCCCTGGAACTGCTGTAACGGCTGCCATGATGCCCGACTTTCAATATATCGGCGTCCAACAGCTTGCCCCATTTTTTCACCATTCTGGCTTCGGACACTTTCTCGACATCACCAGTAAAAAGCGCCGTAAAATCTCGATAGCGCAGCATAAAGACAACTGACGAATCATTGATGTCGTGAGGCTCGAAGCCCTCATCCGGATGCAAAATTGTAATCTGGGCTTCCCCAAAGTTGAACTTTTGGCCACTTCTTACTACTGAATATTGTACATTAACAGCCAGCAGCCGGTTCAAAATGTTCTCATATATCCGGGAATAGGGATAGCCCGTGTCATAGGCGTGGATAATGTTAAATTCCTTCACGACAGGCAGCATCCCGCCAATATGATCGCTGTGCGGGTGCGTCATCAAAATAGAAATTGATTGCGGCGCACCGGTTTCACGCAGCTTTCTAACGATATCGGTTTTGCCGGCTCCGGCATCGACAAGCAAGGCTTCTCCATTCGGAAAGTATATGGCGGCCGAATCGCCCTGGCCGACATCAAAAAAGACGATCTTGAGCGGCGGCTCCTTGGCACATGCGATTGGCAGTCTGGCGCACAATGCAATGATGAGGATAATAAGGGGAATCGTTCGTAATGACCTTTTTGGCATATCTGGACCCCTCCTGTATAGTAAAAGGATTTCTCGTAGATGCGTGCCATTCCTCCCTCGTCCGGCATTGATTTTCCCTGGACTGGATAAACTTACGCCATTTATGCCTTTGTCCTGTAACCTCGCTCTGTGAGTGCTAATATACTGAGACTAAGCAAATGGAATTATGCAAAGTTTAGCGGTGTTTATTTATTGGGTTTATCCCGCCCCCGACCGCACCATAAGGCCCATATCAGACAAAATAATGGCAAAACTAAAATAAAACGGGGCCCTCCAATGGATGGAGTGCCCCGTTACCAATATTTGAGCCTTCTACCAGTTCCACCACAAAAAATGCCTCTTAACCGCATGGGCCGCCACCAAATCGACGGAGTAAAGCTCCGTGTCGCCGCTCATCAGGGAGACCCTGCCAATCGCCGCGCCTTTGCGAATCGGTGCTTTGATCTGTTCCGGAATCTCCAAGACCCGCTGCACTGAATCACTTCCGTCACTACGTACCGGTACGCAAAGTGCCGTGCGCGGGACCAGTTTCAGTTCACTGACACTACCGCCCTTAACCGGCACGGCCGCGACGGTCTGACCTGCCCGGGCACCCCAGCACAGACTAAAACTCTGGAAGCCATACTCCAACAGACGGGCGGCGTCACCCCAGCGATCGTCACTATGCAGCACCACTGCAATCAAGCGCCTGTTACCACGGGTAGCCGACGCCACCAGACATTTTCCCGCTTGAGAGGTGGTCCCGGTCTTAATGCCATCTGCGCCGTCAAGTGTCCATAGCAGGCGGTTGGTATTACGCAGAACCCGCACCTGCTCCTTTTCTTCCCAGGAAAGCTGTGACTCCCTGGTCGACACCAGGCTGGCAAAGATTTTATTTTGCATGGCATTGCGCGCCAAAGCCGCCAAATCATAAGCGGTCGAAAAGTGACCAACTGCTTTGAGTCCATGGGCATTGCGGAACTGAGTATTCAGAGCACCCATTTCCCGGGCCTTGGCCGTCATGATGACCGCAAATTCCCGCTCGCTACCTGCCAGGTGTTCCGCAATGGCAGCACTGCCATCGTTTCCGGATCGCATCAATACTCCTTTGACCATTTCGGCCAACATCAATTTATCGCCAGGTCTCAGCCAGATTGAGGTGCCTCCAACAGAAGCCGCCCGCGGACTGACTGTTACAGTCTCATTCATTTTCCCGTATTCGATGGCGAGCAGCGCCGTGACAATCTTTGTCGTGCTGGCTGGGGCGCGCCTGATATGTTCATTTTTAGCATACAAGATGGCGCCACTCTCTTCATCAATTAGGACCGCTGAATCTGCTGTTACCGCAGGGCCTTTGCTGTAACCCGGCACGTAGACCATTCTCGGAAAACCGGATTCCACCTGATAACCGGGGCTGCGTGCCGTCAGATAAACCGCAAAAGAAAGTCCCATTAAAATCGTGACACTGGCTGTCATATAGCGCAGGCGCCTTTTTGAAATGAACACACCCATTCACCCCCTTCCAGATTTATGCTTGCTGTCCGCGTCATAGAATCAACCGCCGCATATAATACCATAACAGCAAACTGCAGGAGGCAAGGAGGATGAGCTTTCCTGAAAAAGGTACTTATGTGGCACGCCGTTCTTATGGATGTGACGAAATATTCGAGGTGATTGGTCTGGAAGGCAACAGTGTGTTGCTGAAAGGGATTACGGCGCGGCTGATGGCCGACGCGCCAATCAGCGACCTGGTCGGGATCAGTCGGCGTCAAGTTCAAAATGCCCGCCTGCAGCTTGATCACCTGGCATTGCAGCATGTTGCCGCAGCGGCACGGCGATCAGAATAAAAGAACGGCCTAGCATCAGGCCGTTCCTAAGACACTTATGCTCGTCTGCATAACCAAAACCATTCCATGCAGACGACTAACCCGCGAGGTTATTTCGGCTGTGGCGCTCCTACCGGGCATACGCCAGCGCAGGCGCCGCAATCAATGCATTTTTCCTCATCGATAATATAAAAGTTCGGCCCCTCAGAAATGGCATCCACCGGGCATTCCGGTTTGCATGCGCCGCAGCTGATGCATTCTTCACTGATATTGTGTGGCATGTTAGCACCTCCCAAAAATATTAAGGATCATCGTCCCTATTATACTACGCTTTCATAATCAGCGTCTAGTCTTTGCATGGATCCTCAGATAAGCTGCTCTGCAGAGCACGATCGATGCGAAAATGATTCCGGCCCACCCAAAAAAGGGATACAAATTACCGACCAGTGCCGCAAATCCAAAGCGGCTAATCAAGAGCGAAACTGTAATGGCAATTCCGACGGCCAGGCGGTAGGGTATTTTAGAATCGGCAGCAAAGCGTCGGGCAACCCCGAAAATGTTGCCAACGGCGGTGGTCATAATTTCGCCCCAAACCACGATCCCATAGAGTACCTGTAATGGGCGACCGTAACGCGCCGCTACATGCAATAAAGGCACCTCCAGCATGACAGCGCGACTCAGATAAATCGCCATGAAGACAGCGGTGCCCATCAACCCCAGTGTTCCCCCAGCCAGAACCCCAGCCGTAATCAGTTTGGAGCGACTGGCCAATTGCCCCAGCGGAACCAATACCGGAAACGATAAAATCATGTTATACGATACATAAATTGCGGCCGCCCAAAGCCACGCCCATCCTGCGCCGCCGCCACCTCCTCCGATCGCATCCGGCGCTGTTGGCGCTATCGGATCCACCGGTGCCATCGGTGCTGGCACAGGCGTCGGCACTGCACTGTGACTGATCAGGGTCAGTAGGCAGATAATTACGGTAAACGAGAGCATGATTGGCACAACTATTGCATTTACCGCCATGACCCCTCTAAGGCCGGACCAGACCGCCACAAAAGTAATGATCAAGGTCAATGCGGTTCCAGCAAAGGCGGGCCAACCAAGTGCCTGAAAGCTGGCCCCGGCACCGGCGAACATGACCCCGGTAATTCCCATTAGGAAAATGGTCAGCGCCAGGTCAACCATACCTCCCAAGCCAACGCCGCCCCAGCGCTTGAGCAAATCAGCATAAGATCCGCTTCCCGGCTGACGGGCAGCGGTGAGAAACATGATGATCACGACGCAAAAGAGGATGGTGGTGATCGCCATCCCCAGCAACCCTAATCTGCCGTAACGCACAAAAAACTGGGCAATTTCCTGACCGGTAGCGAAACCGGCTCCGACAATCGTCCCAATCACTGTCATGGCAATACTGACCGATCCGACTTTTCGGCGGGATTGCGATGCCTGGGGCAAATGATCACCTTCTTTGCACTCTGCGAGCATTGCGGCGCGACATCGCATGACGTGGCGAGGCGCGGTGCGGCGCAGCGAGACAATCACGGCAGGAACCTATATAATTATAGTGGCCGGCAGCTCTATATAGAACAAGCTTTGGAGCAGCGCACTTATATCGCGCCCAAGGCGGTACCATGCATGGCCCATCCTAATATTGCGTACCGCTGTGCTGCGCTCAGACGCGCAACGCCATTTACCCTTAGATGCGCACCGCCATTTACATGTTGACTGTCCCCTTGGGGATCGGTTTACAATAGGTTTGAGGTGATTCCATTGCTGATAGGCGAAATCTGCCGCGAGCGCAATTTGACAAAAAAGGCAGTCGAATACTACGAACAGCAGGGCTTTATCAAGCCGGAAACCGGCCCAAACGGTTACCGCGTCTATACAGATGCGGATGCGGCCATTCTTCGCGAAATTGCACTATTAAGAAAGCTGAATCTCAGCATCCCGGAAATACGCGTGATTTTGGAAAGCCCCGATAAATGCCGGGCCCTTGAAAATTACAAAAGCAAAATGCACTTACAGGTTCATCAAATCAAAGCCCGGATTGAATGTATTGACCACTTAATCGCAGGTGGTTATAATCTCGCTGAGTCAGAGATCCATGTTGAACGCAGTCTCGATGAAAACGCAATCATCAAAGATCGGCTGGAGAGAGCTTTCCCCGGCAACTATGGCATATTCCTAAGCCTGCATTTCGGGAGATTTTTACACGAAAAAATAGACAGCGCCGAAAAAGCTGCTGCCTTTGATAAAATCATTAGTTTCCTGGACCATGTTGAGAACATTGAAATCCCCAAAGATCTTGCCGATCTTCTTAATGAAACTTATCGCGGAATTGAAGCGGAAACACTGGAGAATATCGCCCAAGGCTTCCACACCATGGTTCAAGCTATGGATCACCCTGAGGAATATATGGAAGCCAACCGACTGGCAATCAAAGACTATCTTCAGTATCGCACCTCCGAAGCCTATCAAAACAGTCCCGCCTGCCAACTGCAGCAACTGTTGTTGGATTTTCAGCGCAGCAGTGGCTATTATGACATCTTGATCCCCAACTTGAAAATCCTCAGCCAATCGTATTGCTCCTATCTTAAGAAGCTACACGAAGCCAATGAGCAATTTCTGCATCAATTTCCAGAGGCGCAAAAGTTGATGCAAATCCAAGCACAAGACTCGCCTCAAGACCCGCCCCAAGACCCGGCGGTTGACAAAGAATGCGACAAACAGCAAGATCAACCTGAAATCTGAACTTTTTGCCAATGGAGCGTGCGGAACGAATGACTACTATTCTAGACGTTGAACAAACTCGTACCAGACTTGAAGAGAAGGGCTATCGACTGACGCCCCAGCGCCAGGCTGTGCTGGAGACATTTCTGTCCAATCCGGACCGCCACTTAAGCGCGGACGATGTTTATTCTCTGGTCAAATCCACCAATCCGGAAATCGGGGTGGCTACTGTCTACCGCACTCTGGAACTCTTCCGCGAGCTTCATATAATCAGCGAGCAGGACTTCGGTCAAGGCATGAGCAGATATGAGTGCGCCTCCGACGATTCCCATCACCACCATATCGTCTGCCTGTCATGCGGCCGGGTTTGGGAATTCAGTAGCGCCACTCTCGAAAGAGTTGAGCGTCAGCTTGCCAAGGAGCACGACTTCGAGGTGGCTGGCCATAACTTGCAGTTTTACGGCTACTGCAAGGATTGCCGTCTCAAGGCGCGCGAGCACTCTACAACAACGCCCGCACGGCGCTGATTTCCTCCGCATACTGCTCATAATCATCTACGGGGGTTTCCAAGATAAAAGGCAACATGTGCAGCGCCGGATGTAGGAGCACCGTACGCAGTCCGTCGGCTCCGATCTCGCCTGTGCCAATTCTCGCGTGCCGATCTTTATGGCTGCCCAAACCGAACTTAGAATCGTTAAAATGAACCGCTTTAATGCACTCCGATCCCGCCTCACAGTCCAGTTCCTCAATGACCTGATTAATCCCCTCATTAGTACGAATGTCATAACCAGCTGCGAATACGTGGCATGAATCAAAACATACGCCCAACTGCGAGGGACTGCCCAGGAGCTTAAAAATGCGCCCGATCTCCGCCAGACTTCCGACTTCCGAGCCTTGTCCCGCCATGGTCTCCAGCAGCAGGGTGGTCTGCCCGGTGTATCCTTTAAAGGCCGCGTCAATGGCGCGCACAATGCGATCGATCGCCGCATCCGGCCCGCTACCGGCATGGCTGCCTGGATGGACTACCAGATAATCTGTCCCAAACGTCTCGCAACGCCGGAGATCCTCTGCCAGCACTCTGACGGCAAACTCATAAGTCGCATCTTTCTGGGCTCCCAAGTTTACAGTGTAAGGCATATGCCCGACTAGTGGATAGATTCCCTTATCACTCTTAAGCTTACGCCACTCTGCGGCTTCTCTTTCAGGGATAGTGCGCGCCGATCCCCCTTGCGGGTTTCTGGAAAAAAAGGCAAAGCAATCAGCGCCAATACTCTTGCTCAGTTTTTCCAAATACGCAGGCCCTTTGGTAATTGTCAGATGTGCACCTAGCCGCAAATTGATCCCCCCAGAAATCTAATTCTCCATAAACTGTTTTTCTCTGGATGAAACAGCAAAAAGTGCCGATTGGGGAGAATTCCCCGCTGATATTGCGTTAACCTCTTTATTATGCTCATTCTTAAGAAATAGAAAGGAATATCTTGCAGAAACGCGAACAGTAGAGATGAATTGTCATCTGTCGAGGTGGGTTAAATGGAGCCTTATCACGACATATCCGGAATTGAACTACATAGCCGTACTATTCCGCCACTCGCTCTGCAGCAGACTGGCGGTCGGATTCTGTTTGCCAAAGATCATGATGAAGTAGGAATGTGGCCGCTCGGCCCCGGTGACATTGGCCTCAGAGCCGGTTTTGTGGTACATACTGGCCTAAAGCCCCTTGATAACTTAGATGCGTGGAACGACGGCTATCTCCTGAACACCTCTCTTTCGCTCAGCCGAAACACCGCCCCTCTCACTTTAAGCAGCCTCTACCCTCTGATCGCCGAATATGTCTCCGATGGCGCAGGTGGTATGACGGTACGACATATGTTGAAGCATGGTTGGCAATCCTGGTCTGGGACCGGTTCATTCACCAATAATAGTATCGACTACGATCCGCCTTCCCGCGTTATGCGCCTCTTAACTACAAATCCCACTAGACCCGCTCCCGGAAAAAAAGGACAGTTTAGCTCCGAAATGTTCACGGTCATACGCCCGGAAAAAGGCCGCGGCGCAATTTTGTGCGGTTTTTTAGACGCGGCTTATTTCTTTACCGATATTAAGGTCACTTTTGTGCGGGGAGGACGCTCGCGCATCGCCTGCCGCATTAATCTGGATGGCATCCCGCTACGTCCGGGTGAGGATCTGCGGCTTCCGACCCTGCTCGTCGCTTTCGGACAAAATGAAACCAAGCTGCTGGAAGCTTATATGGATATGACAGCGCAGCACATGAAAGCGCGCGTTCCACAATATCACCTGAGTGTCTGGTCATCGAAAGGCTGTGATCAACCCGTCGTCACTGAAGCGGATCTGCTGGCGAATCTGACTGAGGCATCCGCATCATCCACAGCCGCATCC
>DHDG01000068.1:29671-51575 GCA_002399265.1 Firmicutes bacterium UBA4882
ATCCACAGCCGCATCCCCATCTGCATTCCCCCACAATCTCGTCGACGTTTTTCAAATTGGGGATGGTTATCAGCCGCTGATTGGCAACTGGCTGGAGAGTAATGGCCAATTCCCAAGCGGACTGCCATACCTGGCTGCCAATATCAAAGAGGCGGGATTGCGTCCCGGCATCTGGCTGGCACCATTTTTGGTCGCTCCGAATGCGCCGGTCAGCCGAGAGCATCCCGATTGGCTGTTGCGCAACAATCACGGACGGCCCGTCACTGCCTGCATTAATCCGCAATGGATCTCCAAAAGGCTGTTCGCCCTTGATCTTACGCATCCAGAAGTTTTGGACTACCTCGTCCAACTCTTTAAGACGCTTACGCAAGACTGGGGTTTTGATTTCATTGAAGCCGACTATCTGTATGCCGCAGCTTTACCCGCTGCCCGCCATAATCCGATTTACTCGGACGCGGGTGCGCTCCGGCTTGGTTTGGAAGCAGTCCGTCACGGCTGCGGCGAACGGGTTTTCCTGCTAGCCTCCGGCTGCCCAATCAGCCCCGCAATCGGTATTGCCGACGGTATGGGCATTACGCCCGGTTGCGCGCCATTCTGGTCAGACCGTATGGTCCGCAAGTTCGGCAACGACTTTAACCTGCGTTCCATGGAAAATGCCACCCGCAATACTATCACGCGCTCATATATGAATCGACGCTTGTGGCTCAATGCGCCCGACAGTATAGTCCTGCGCGTAGATGAGGTTACCAGACCCAGGCTTACTGAAGATGAGATCCGCTCTTTCGCTACGGCTTCCGCTGTGCTGGGGGGAATCACGACTTTTTCGGAGCGTTTGGTGGGTCTTGATCCTGAGTACCGCAAAGTTTTCCGTCAACTAGCGGCGTTTGGCAAAGATCAGCCATTCGATGCCGTGGACAACCATTCCGCTGGCACCGTGCCTGCGCTGGCGTTTACCTCCCCGTCTGCCCCGGACCTGTTGTTAAATGCGTTTCCCTCTGTCTTCCGGCGCAGCGGGCTTTGCCATGACTATCTTGCCTTATTCAATAACTCCGCCATCCCGAAATCCATGGCGGTTGATTTGGAGCGGCTCTTTTCAGAACGCACCTTCCCCCAACAATCTATGGAATTCTGGACCGGCGAAAAGTTTGAAATAAGAGGCTCCATCCTGGAAATGACTGTCCCACCACATGGATGCCGTTTTTTCGTCTTGCCGAAATAAGGATAGCGCCGGCCGCACTCTACCGCCGCGTCCCGCCGCCGCATCCTACCGCCGCATCCCACCGCCGCCCCATATCGCTGCACGCTGCCGCCCTCCAATAAAAAAACCATCCCGCAAACTTTTTACGGGATGGCTATGCAAATGACACAATGCGGATTACTACTGAATTTTCGGATACGATTGCGGAAGCAATTCATTAACGGCGTTGATAATATCCTCTATTTCGCTGATTGGACTGCAGGTGCGTGTGTTCACCACATGTGATTCACCATCGAGGACAACTTTAACGTATCTTTGCATACAGTTGCGCGAGTTACGCTCGTTGTAAAGCTCTTTCAATCTAAAAAAGCCGACTTTACGTATTACGGAAATCAGTTTTTCCAAGCGTTCTGCGCTTAAGTTGAAAGCATACTTCTGAGACATCAAACGCCCCCCGGAAAGTCCCGGATGCACAACATAAGAGCAATCACCCCAAGAAGAAATCTCAACATCACAGCCATTTTCCCACGCAGAGCTTCCCGTATGAAGCACCAGAGCAAAACGTTCTTCCCGCATCGGGTCGACTGCCGCGCAAATCACCGCATTGTCCTCCTTCAAAAGATGTATTTGTGTATACACAATACAAGAACCCATTTCTATTTGAAATCCGTAAAATCCTTCTGGCACAGCAAAACATTTTTGATGCATTTTGGGATACTATATTTCGCAAGGCGATTTATTCGGATTTTGAAGGATTATTTTCTTCAAAACGATAATCTATTATCTATATCAATCCGGTAGCTGCAAGCCCAAGCCCGGAAGCGGTAAGTCTGATGAGCCATTGCCCATTCCAGCAGCCTGGCAGCCAACCGGCAGACAACTAAGACCGATTATGACTGGGAGGGTAAAGTGTTGAAAGAAACTATTTTGCGCGCATTAGCCGAATCAGATGTCGACTATTGCGAAATCCGCCTGGAAGAAAGCGACCGCACGATGATTAGTTTTCGCGGACCCGTACTGGAATCCTGCGACCGTTCGGCGGAACTGGGCGGCAATGTGCGGGCACTCTATAAAGGCGCCTGGGGTTTTACTTCATTTAATGATATGAGCGATTTACCCGAAAAAGTAAGGCTGGCCTGCCGCCAGGCACACATTACCGGTACGCTGAAAAACGGGCGCAGCCAACTGGCACCTGCACCAATCGTGCATGACAACGTTGCCCTGGAAGTAATTCAAGATCCCCGTGATGTCAGTCTGGCTGATAAAGTTGCCCTGCTTGGCAAATACAACAAATTGATGCTGGATTATCATGAGGCCATCAAGAGCACTTCCATCTACTACTTCGATGAATATCGCCAAATTACTTTTGCCAACAGCGCGGGTACATACATCGTTCAGGAAAAGAGCGACCTGGGATGCAACATCACCGCAATCGCCAGCAATGGCACTCTAACTACCCAGCGGACGACCAGCGCCGGCGGTTCCAATGGCTTTCAGGTAGTGCCAAGACTAGAGGATGCCATTAAGAAATCCTGCCGGATTGCGGTGGATCTTCTGGCCGCTGAGCCGGTTAAGGGCGGACAGTATACCGTAATTCTGGATCCTGATTTGGCTGGTGTTTTCATTCATGAGGCTTTTGGCCACCTGAGCGAAGCCGATGAGGTAGCTGATAACGAAAACATGAAGAAATTGATGACTCTGGGGACGCGCTTTGGTCCGGAGATTCTGAATGTCTATGACTCTGGAATTGAGCCCGGGCACCGCGGAGTCGCCAAGTACGACGACGAAGGGGTGGCCATGCAGCGTACGCCACTGATCGAGAACGGGATCCTGGTCGGCCGGCTGCATTCGCGTGAAAGCGCCGGTAAAATGGGCGAAAAGCCGACTGGCAGTGCCCGGGCGCTGAATTATAATTTCCCGCCCATCTGCCGAATGCGGGTCACCTACATTGAACAAGGCCAGACCGCTTTCGAGGATATGATTAAGGGTATTCCCCTGGGGATTTATGCAGTTGGCGCTTACGGCGGGGAGACTAACGGAGAAATGTTTACTTTTACCGCCGCCGAAGCCTACATGATTCGCGACGGCAATATCGCCGAACTGGTCAGGGATGTCACTTTGACGGGTAATCTGATGACTACGCTGAAGAACATCGAAATGATCGGCAACGACAAGTATTTGCAAGATAGCGCCGGAGGATGCGGCAAAGGTGCCCAAGTGCCACTGCCGACCTGTGAAGGCTCACCACATATCCGCATTAAGAATGTGACCATCGGAGGTGTGAAATAATGGAGCGTTTGATCGAAAAAGCGGCTCAACGCGGCTGCACTGCTGAAGTGTTCAGTAGTTCCGCCGTTGAAAATACTGTTGAAGTCAACGATAACCAACTGAAAAATCTTAAATCCACCGATACACACGACACGATCCTGCGCGTCATCCGTAACGGAAAAATCGGCTTGGCTTCCAGCTCCAGACCGAATGACGGTGACAACTTGCTAAAAAATGCGATGGACACTTCCGAGTTCGGTACTGAGGCCGCTTTTACATTTCCGGAGCCTGCCAAACTGCCGCAGCCGGAAATCTACGACCCCACGTTGGAGTCTTTGTCAATTGAGGAACTGGTGCACATTGCCACCAGCCTTGCGGCGGAGCTGCAGAAAGAGGACCCGCACATTCTGGCTTTTACACAGGTCAGCCGCGTCTATTCGGAATACCATCTGGCTAACACCTCTGGATTTGATGCTAGCTTCAAGAAGACCCTTTTCGCAGTAGTCGCCGCGGTTAACCTCACAGAAGGATCCAATATGCTGTCAATTTACGATTTTAGGCTGGGCACCCATCGCGACTTTGGCCTCGCTGCCCTCATCGAACGTGTCTTGACGGACTTCCGCATCGCCCGCCGCAATGTTGCTCTAGCAGCCGGTGAATACCCGGTCATCATGAGCCCCGAGGCGATGGGGAACCTGCTCCGTCCAATTATCGCTTGTTTGGACGGCCGCGCGGTCGTCAAAGGCATTTCACCTTGGAAAGATCGTCTTGGCGAGAAGATGTTTGATGAGACCTTCAGCCTTTATGATGATGGCACCATCGCACGCAGCATCTCCAGCGGCTATTTCGACAGCGAAGGCGTGCCCATGCAGCGCACGGCTTTGGTTGAAAACGGCGTGATCCGCAATTACCTGCTGAATTTGCAGACTGCTGCCCAACTCAAGATGGCGCCTACCGGCAATGGCAGCCGTGAAGGGGGCAACTCGCCTATTCCCGGAACGACAACCTTGACGGCACCGGCCGGACAGACCAGTATCGATGACATGATCAAGGGCATCAAGCAAGGCATTCTGGTTGATCAGCTAATGGGTGCCTGGGCTGGTAACCCTTATACCGGTGCCATTAATGGCAATATTGCTCTGGGTTACAAGATTGAGAACGGCCGCCGCGTGGGCCGCGTTAAGGACTGCATGTTTTCGATCAACGCCTTTGAGGGCTTCAAGAGCCAATTCCTGGGTTGCAGCAAAGAACTGATCAAAACCCCGAATGCAGTGCTACCCTACTTCCTGTTCGACAAAGTTAATATCAGCGGTTAAGCGCTCGTCCGCAGCGTAAAAAAGAACCGTCCTATAGGGCGGTTCTTGTGTTTTCAGCTAGGCGAGGCGCATCCAAGGCACATCGCGCCACGGCCAATCGTCTACGCTCAGGGCTTTACTCTTTTTCGATGTACAGAATGCCAATCGTACCAGGACCGCAATGGCAGGAAATGACCGCTCCGGCTTCCGTGGTGACGATGTTGGCCTCCGGAACAATTTTGGCTACTTTGTCATACAGAAACTTGGATTCCGGAACCCCAGCGCTATGGGTGATCGAAATCATATGCGGGTCTACTTTTTCCGGTTTGCCAAGCTGTACAGCGACCAGCTCCAAGAGTGCCTTCTCCCATTTACCGCGTACTTTTTCAATAACCGACATTTTGCCATCAGCAACGCCAATCATAGGATGAACATTAAGCAAATTGCCCATCACAGCCTGCGCCACATTGAGCCGGCCGCCCTTGTACAGATAATCCAAATTGTGTACGATAAACGCCACTCTGATGCGGGGCACCAGCCGCTCGAGCTCTTTGACAATTGCATCAGCAGTCTGTCCTTTCCCAACCATTTCGGCGGCCCGGCATGTCAGCAGCCCAATACCCATGGAAAGATTCCGCGAATCGACAATATGCACCCGATCAACAGCTCCCAATTCCTCGACGGCATTGGCGGCGGAGTTGATCGTTCCTGACAATCCCGATGAAAGGGCGACGTAAATCACTTCATCCCCGGCATCCAGAATCGGCTTAAATACTTTGGTGAAATCGCCCGGGGTGGCTTGGGTTGACTTCGGGTGGACTTTCATTTCCTTGACTTTGTCATAGAAAATGGTGCCGCGAAAATCCGTAGTATCTGCGAAAACCCGACTCCCAAAAACGACTGACAGCGGCACTACGATAATATTAAAACGTTGGATGAGTTCCGGCGATAAGTCTGCGGTGCTATCGGTGACAATTTTGATTGCCATCTTAATCTCTCCTTGTCTCATTGTTGGCCTGACGCATTATGTTCAGCGGCATGCTATCATTTTGACATGTAATCATATTTTGTTGACCTTTTTGATCAGATCTTCGTGCCTTTTTGTAAATTCCCTTCCTGCGACAATAAATGCCAAGGAGAGTAACGAGGGGACGGTTCTTCTGTGTCATCACTGGCAGCGGCCAAGGTAAAATGACACAGAAGAACCGTCCCCTTGTGTCAATAAATGCTAAGGAGAGTAACACAGGGAAAACACCCGCTAATCACGAAAATATCAATGAAAACAGGAGGTGCCACCATGGGTATTTTCGACGTCATGGGACCGGTGATGATCGGCCCATCCAGTTCTCACACTGCAGGTGCCGCCCGTCTTGGCTATATGGCCAGACTGATTTACGGCAGGCCGATTAAGAAGGTTCAGATCACATTGTACAACTCGTTTGCGGAAACTGCCCATGGCCATGGCACAGATTTGGCCGTGGTCGGAGGATTGCTGGGCTTGCCGGTAGACAGCCCGCAATTGAGGGAGTCTCTGGCGATCGCGGAGGCTCAAGGTATGCTCTATAATTTCGTCTGGAAACAAAACTTGGCACAGCACCCCAATACCGCCAGATTCCTTTTTTATGACATCAGAAATGGCAACAATCGCGAGAGCGGTGACGGCACCGGAACATTTTCAATCACCGGAAATTCCATCGGTGGCGGCAATGTACGCATTATCGAAATTAACGGACACCGTGTCGATTATTCCGGTTATCATGATGTCTTGATGATTACTTACCAGGATGTCCCCGGCATGATTGGCTTCATCGGTGATACACTTGGCGTGCGCCACATCAATATTGCCTATATGTCACTCGCACGCGACGCCGTTGAGGCAACAGCCATGGCCTTTCTCAAGCTGGACGCTCCTTGCCCGCTGGAATGTGCGGACGTGCTGCGTGCTAATCCGAATGTGTTTAATGTCATCACTATCAATAAACTGGGGGACGGGATATGAACATGAAAGCCCGCCGCATTCGCATCAATGGATTTACGGACATTCCGCGGCTCATGTCCAAACTCAATGTCACGACCTTGCCGGATTTTTTCATCCTTTCTGAATCGGTAAACAAGTCGATGCCCCGTGCGGAGGTCATCGACAAAATGGAGCGCGTCTTGAACGCCCTCGAAGAATCGATCGTCGGTGCACTGAGTCAGCCGAATAATACAGAGAGCGGCATGGTAGCAGGCGGAGCCAGTCTTCTGCAGCAATTTAGCGCCGCGGGCGGCTCGCTCCTCGGAACAGCCTTCAGCCAGGTCATCTGTAATGCGATGGCCGTAGCGGAACACAATGCCTGCATGGGACGTATTGTGGCAGCGCCCACCGCTGGCAGCTGCGGCGTCATCCCAGGGGCGCTGCTGACAGTCGCCGAGCGACATCATATTACTCATGAGCGTTTATTGCGTTCCTTATTTGTGGCTGGCGGAATCGGGGACATTATTTCCATCCGCGCTTCACTCTCAGGTTCCACTCATGGCTGCCAAGCCGAAAATGGGTCTGCCAGTGCCATGACAGCCGCCGCTATTGTCGCACTTTTTGTAGATGATCTGTCGACGATAGAAAGCGCGGCCGCTTTTGGTCTGAAAAATTTATTAGGGCTGACTTGTGATCCCGTGGGCGGTCTAGTAGAGTTACCCTGTGTGAAGCGCAATGTTGTGGCTGCCGCTAACGCAGTCGCCTGTGCTGAAATGGCACTCGCCGGTATCAAAACGGTGATCCCATTGGATGAAGTGATTGACACGATGGCGGCGATTGGCAATAGCATCCCCAGTACTTTGCGCGAAACATCCAAGGGTGGATTGGCCGTCACGGAGACAGGCCAACGCATTGCAGCTACGTTGCGGGATAAGTAAGAAACGGGCCAGCTACCTGGCACGCATAAATCCGCCCTGGATGTCCATCATATTCTTCGATGCGGTCAAACTCACGCCAGTACCCGCGATATTGCTCACCAAGATCTGCCCGGTTTGGACTGGCAAACTAACCTCAATCCGCTGGATGGCATCCATCACCGCAAAGATGCACTCTTTTGGTATCGGCTGCGCTGTACGAACCGGGAGCATCCTATCTTGCCCCTTAACAGCTACAACGCTGGTCACAACCCGCTTGGGAGCAGTGATTTCCTCCCAGGCATATTCAGCGCCGCGGCGGCAGCTATTGCCAGTGATTCGAGCGTTGCTGACATCAGCGGCGCTAACCCCGGACTCACCCCCGGCCCCGGCGCCACCCCTGACCCCTCCCGCTTCCTCCAATTCAACTGTGATGCGACACCCCATCGGACATGCCGTGCAGGTGATTTCATGCTTCATTTTTTACGCCTCGCTTTTCTCCACTGTCACTGTCAGTTGCAATTCTTCGGAACAATGCTCCGGCGCCACCGTCAGGCGCACCGTCTCACCTGGCGTAACCTGACGTAGTTTACGCCGCAGTCCACCAGCACTGATCACTACATCCTGCTCTGGGTTGGCTACACGGATGTACAGCACCGTCGGACGATCCCGCCGCAGCTTTTGCGGCACGATTGAACGAATATTACGCCCTGCCTTGGTTTCAATGAACGCGTCCGGTCGATGCTCACTAAAGCTAAGTGCGCTGGAGGCGTCCCGTCGGTCGCACAGGTCGCGTCGGTCGCGCCGGTCGCACAGGTCGCGCTCGTCACGCCGGCTGTTCACAAAGGCGGCCGCCGACCGACCGGCGACAATGCTTTCCTCACTGACATCATCCACCAGATCATGTACGTGCACTACGTTCCCGCAGGCAAAAATACCGGGAACACTGGTCTGGTAATCCGAATCCACGACTGGCCCCCCAGTGGCCTGATCGAGCAGGACACTAGCCTGCAACGAAAGCTCATTTTCAGGAATAAGGCCAACCGACAGCACCAGGGTGTCACAGTCAATCCGGAAGGCACGTTTCTGGTCCGGAACGCGGGTGCTATCCACCGGTGCCACCACAACACCCTCCACCCGATCCCGGCCGACAATTTCGGTCACTGTGTGTCCCACATATAAGGGGATGCCAAAGTCGTCCAGGCACTGCACAATGTTGCGCGTCAGACCGCTCGAATAGGGCATCAGCTCAACAACCGCCTCCACTTTAATCCCTTCCAGTGTCAGACGGCGGGCCATGATCAGTCCGATATCACCGGAACCGAGAATGACGGCGCGCCGACCCGGTAAAAAGCCTTCGACATTCATGAGACGCTGCGCACTTCCGGCGGTATAGATACCAGCCGGACGCGTTCCAGGCGTATTAATGGCACCGCGTGGCCTTTCACGGCAACCCATGGCGAGAATGATGGCGGCAGCGTTGTAGATTACCAGACCGTCACGCGCGTTGACAGTGGTTACGCGAGTGACGCGCTGATCAGGCGCAATTTCGATCACCATTGTCTCCGCCTTTATTCTGATCTGAGGAAAATCGGCCAGTTTATCCATAAAGCGCTGAGCGTACTCCGGGCCGGTCAACTCTTCTTTGAAAAAGCGCAGCCCAAAACCGTTATGGATGCATTGCTGCAAAATCCCGCCAAGTTCGGCCAGACGATCGACTAGTACTATTTCACCTGCACCCGCTTCCGCCGCCGCAATAGCCGCCGCCAAGCCGGCCGGTCCTGCTCCGACAATCAGCAAATCGACATTTACCTCATGCATTAGCGCAACCTCCCTGCCAGTAACGGACTTCCCGGACCGCGCTTCGTGATTTTTTCCGGGGGTAGTCCCAATTCGCGGCTCAAAATCCCGATGATTTTTGGCGTGCAAAAACCGCCCTGACACCTTCCCATGCCAGACCGCGTGCGCAGCTTAACGCCATCCAGCGTCGTAGCCCCACGGCGGATCGCGTCGCGGATTTCGCCCTCGCTGACATATTCACAGCGACATACTATTTTTGAATAAGCTGCATCCTGCTGCATCAATTGCGCCTGCTCGGATGCGCTCAGATCTCGGATGCGGATCACCCTGCGGATTGGGTCGAAAACCTTCTTCGGCTTCAGATCCAGCCCAGCCTCCTGCAAATGCTCACAGACTAGGCGGGCGGCCGCCGGCGCAGCCGTTAACCCCGGCGATTCCATTCCGGCAGCGTGGATAAAGCGTTGTGACACAGCGGATGGACCGATAATGAAATCCTCGTGGTTGCTGGCCGCCCTCAGGCCGGCAAAAGCAGTGATTAGGTCCGAAGCCTTCAACTCTGGCGCCAGTTGGCGCACATAGTCAAAGACTTCGCGCCATCCGACGGCAGTTGTACCATAATCATCAAAGGAATCCGTTGCACAGGCTGTCGGACCAAGCATGATATTGCCCTCAACTGTCGGAATAATCAAGATGCCTTTGGAAACGGGCGTCGGAAGCGGAAAGACGGTATGTCTGACAAAGCCTGCCAATCTTCTGTCCAGTAGATACTCTTCTCCTTTGCGGGGATGAATACTGATGGAGTCGTCGCCGATCATACTCGCCACTGTGCCGGCATGCAAGCCGGCCGCATTAACAATGTATCTGGCGCGCACCGTCTCCACCGGCAGCACCGTCGTCTGGGCGGTCTGGGCCGCCTGGATCGTCTGGGCCGCCTGGGCCGCCCGAGGCGTCCGTCCTGCGATATGCGTGGCCTGCACTGTAAAAGCGCCGTCTTCTTCCTGTATATCAGTCACCTGAGTGCCCAGCACAATTTCAACGCCATTAGCCGCAGCATTCTCCGCCAGTGCGTAGACCAGATCGAAGGGGATCACAATACCACCGCTGGGCATTACCAAGGCCGCCGCCAGATCCGGGGCCAGATGCGGCTCTAGCGCCAGTAATTCGCCGCGCCCGATCAAGCGTACTCCGGTAACGCCGTTTTGCTGTCCCTGCTCCATTAAGCGCTTAAGTGCCGGGATTTCGTCCTCCTGACGGGCCACGACTACCGCCCCGTTGTTCTGGTACAGAAAGTCCAGCTCTTGCGCCATCTGAGGATACATCCGGTTGCCTTCGACGCACAGCCGGGCTTTCAGGGTTCCTGGCCGGTCATGAATCCCGGAGTGGACAATGCCACTGTTAGCCTTGGAGGTACCAAATGCCAGATCCACTTCTTTTTCCATCAGCATGACCGACACTTCATACCTACTTAATTCTCTGGCCAAAGCCGTCCCGGTAACTCCACCGCCAATTATCAAGACATCGGTTTCTTTGTGTGCCATCTAATCATCCCCCAAATAGAAAAAAACCAATTACCGCCAAGGTTGGCGGTGATTGGTCCTCTCATTTCTCCGGACAATGTTATTCTGTTACTCTAATTATACCAAAACAGGCACTGATGTCAACGATTAGGCAGTTGCCATGGTGCCGCCGCCCCAAATGCTGCGCGCTACTATGGCACCAGGAGCCCGGCTGCTTCGCCAAGATCCTTTAAGACCAAATCCGGGCGATGCGTTGCCGTTATTAGATCATCAGCGGTAGTTTCTCCGCTGAGTACTAATACCGCCAAAATCCCAGCGTTAATACCCATGGCGATGTCAGTATACAGCCTGTCGCCGACCATGGCCAGTGTATTCCGCGCGGTTCCGTATTTCGCGCAAAAGGCGTCAATCATATGCACTGCCGGCTTCCCCACCACCACCGGTTCAACTCCAGTAGCAGCAACGACTGCCGCGGTGAGCGCTCCGCAATCCGGAATAGGACCTTCCGGAGTCGGACAGTTAAAGTCGGGATGGGTTACGATAAAAGGAACGCCCTGGCGAACCAGGTTACAGACTTGTGTCAGCCTGGAATAGTCAAAGTCCGTATCAAAGCCTAAAACAACAGCATCCGGCTGACCAGCAGCGTTACAGCCCGCAGTGACGCGACCCGCAGCCGCTCCTTCCGCCGTCCAATCCGGATCAAAGCCGGCTTTCCGGAAGTCATCCTTCAGATACTCGGTTCCAGCTACAAACAGTTTAGCGCTTTTGGCACCACTGCCAAAACCCATGCTCTGTAGGTAATAGGCGGTGGCCTCACCGGATGTGAAAACCTGTTGCGGACTAATATTGACCTCCATGCGTGAGATTTTTTCAGCATAATAGTACGCATTTCTGGAGGAGTTGTTGGTCACGAAATAGAACTCTCGGCCAGTCTGCCGCAAAGTCTCAATGAAACGCAGCGAACCTGGCAGAATGCGATCTCCCAGATAAAATGTACCGTCCAAGTCGAGCAGGAAGGTCTTAATACTCCGCAGTCTGTCTAAGGAGGCGTCGCTATTCGCACTAGACATCATCCAAAAACCTCTTTCGCTTTCCATAGGTCTGTCTTGCTCGTTGATACCGCCAAAGCCCCGGCCTTCAGCAATTCAGCCACTTCGCCCCGCGTCTCGATCAGACCGCCGGCAATCACTGGCACAGCGCTTTTCTGACGAATCTGGGCGATAATCTTCGCGACTACTGCCCCAGGCATGACTTCGATAAAATCCGGACGGCTCTCATTGGCGATCTTAAGACCGGTCTGTACTGACAAAGAATCCAGTACAAACAGCCGCTGCACCGCTACAAATCCGAGATGTCTGGCAGTCTGGATCAGATTCGGTTTGGTCAGGATGACCCCCTCCGGACGGCAATCCTCCCACAGGAATTCCAACGCACCGGCATCCTTACCAAGGCCCGCCACCATATCTAGATGGACAAACGCCTTTTTGCCGGATTCCTTGATCTGTCGCACCCTCCGATTGATATTCATCAGCGAGGCATCCAGCAGGAAAACAAACTCCACTGCGGATTTCAATGCCGTATTCAACCCACTGACATCCCTGACAGCTGCGATGATCGGATTGGCCATAAAATCGCGTTTTAGATCCGCCACGCTAACCTCTCCTCCCGACGCCAGTCATCATCCGCGGCCACCGGCTAATTCAACATGCTCCAGGATTTCCGGCGGCTCAGGTGCATCCTTAAATTGAATGTGGTAAAGCTTACTGTATAATCCGCCTTTGCGCAGCAGTTCCTGATGCTTTCCGATTTCGGCAATGCGCCCGTCGGAAAGAACCAAAATCTGGTCCGCTTCACGGACGGTGGACAGACGATGCGCAATGATAATGGTGGTCCGGCCACGCATCAATTCACGTAAGGCGGCCTGAATCTCTGTTTCGGTCTCGGAGTCAACGGCTGAAGTCGCTTCATCCAGGATTAAAATCGGCGTATCACGCAAGATCGCCCTGGCAATGGCCAGACGCTGCTTTTGTCCTCCAGAGAGCTTTACACCACGTTCGCCAATCCTGGTATCAAAACCTTCCGGCAACTGACTGATAAATTCATAGGCGTGGGCCTGCTCCGCCGCCCGCTTCATGGCCGCTTCATCGGCCTGGGGTGCGCCGTAGAGGATATTATCCGCCACTGTGCCGTTAAACAGGAACACATCCTGAAGCACCAGACTAATCTGACTTCTGAGTGATTCCATCGTGATCGTCTTAATATCAACCCCGTCGATGAGTACCCGTCCTGCGGTTGGGTCATAAAAGCGCGGGATCAGGCTGGCGATCGTTGTTTTGCCAACTCCGGTAGGACCAACCAGTGCCAGCGAAGAACCTGGCGCGACTGCGAAATTGATGTGCTCCAGCACCGGAACATCCTTCCGATAAGCAAACGAAACATTGTCAAACTGAATAGCGCCTTTGACTTTCGGCATGGCCGAGGCCCCTGGCGAATCAGCCACGTCGGGATCCGTGTCAAGAATTTCAAATACGCGTTCCGCGCCAGCCAGCGTGGTCTGGATTTCTTCCACAATCCGCCCCAACGTAGTCACCGGGGTATAAAACATGCCTAAATAGAGAATAAAAGCTACCAATGTCTCGGCTTCCATCGTACCGTGGATCATAATCTGCCGTGCTCCCAACCAGACCACTAGCAATGTGCCGATCGAGGTCAAAAACTCGAACAGCGGGTGATAGAAAGCGGTCTTTTTGAGCGAGGCCAACATACCGTTAGTATATTTCCAAACCGAACCGCCGACGCGTTCACTTTCATGCGGTTCTTGCGTAAAAAGCTGAATTTCTTTAATCCCGGACAGATTATCCTGCACCAGCGCGCTCAGATCCCCCAGCGTTGCTTGCACTTTGCGCAGCGCCGGCCGAATTTTGGTGTTAAATCGAAAGAGTGCAAAGATCAAGAGTGGAATCGGAATCAAAGCATAGCATGCCAGAGTGGCATTCAAGGAAAAGACCAGCACGGTCACACCAATTAGCAGCAATGTATTACTTAACATATCCGGAAGGGCGTGGGCCGTCAAGGTCTCCATGTTAGCGGTATCACTGATCATACGTGACATCAACTGGCCGGTCGGTTTATCCTGAAAAAATCTCAGGGATAGTTTCTGGATATGATCATAGGTCTTTTGCCGCATACGTGCTACCAAGCTCCAACCACCCACATGGCTGTAATACCGTTGCAGAAACTGGCAGACTGTTCTGCCCAAATAGGCGCCGAGCAGCATTAATCCGCTACGGGTGATCCCCAGCAGTGCATCAGGACTCTGGCCGTCACCAATCAGTGCCAATATTTGCTTGATAATCATGGGGATCCATAAATTGAACCCGGTAATGACCAATACCGAAACAGTTGCAATGATAAAGTTCGGCCAGTCCTGTCTGGTGAACTTCAGCAGTCGCATCAGTATCTTCAAGAAAACCCCTCCGTCAGCAGCAGTTTCTGCGCCTTATGTTGATGTTGTACGCCCTATACTCCCATCACTGTTTTACTATCATTCTCCTCCTTTCCCTTCGGCAGGTCTGAGCGGGACTCCTGCAAAATTAATAAGGAACCCGAAGGAAATTTGGCATCCGAGCGGGGATCTGCAACTGGGGAGCATCTTCGCACCAAAGGCAGGGGATCATCGAGGGAAGCCGAAATAGGAGAAAGCATTCCAAAAACAAAGGAGTTTTCCCAATGATTCCTGCGCGTATTTTGATAGCCGACGATGATCCTGATATCCGGGAGTTACTTCAAGTTTACCTACATTTTGAAAGCTACGAGGTCATCGCTGCCTGCGATGGACAACAGGCATTGCAGCATTTCATAACATACCATCCTGATTTAGTGATCCTGGATGTCATGATGCCTGGTATGGACGGCATGGAGGTCTGCCGTCGCATCAGGGCCAATTCTCATGTTCCCGTTGTATTCCTGACCGGCCGTGATGATGAGGTTGATCAACTCCTGGGATTCGGCTTTGGTGCGGATGACTATATTGTTAAGCCATTCAGTCCCAGAACGCTGGTCGCCCGCGTCAAAGCCCTCCTGCGCCGAACTTCTGCTGCTACCACTGCCGCTGCCACAGGCGATATCAGCCCGGAACACACCGGCGATACCATGGTTTCGCATGCAATTCTCAGCTTTGCAGGGCTGCAGATCGACACTGAAGCATACCAGGTCACGCGCTTTGGCAAAGCTATCGACCTGACGGCTAAGGAATTCCAGCTTCTCAAGTACTTTGCTGAACGGCCCGGAAAGGTCCTTACCAAAAGACAGTTAGTCACAGGTGCCTGGGGAGAGGAATACTTCGGCGACGATGCCACGCTAATGGTACATCTGAGCCATTTACGCCAAAAACTTGGCGATAGCTCCGAGGGACTTTCACTAATTGTCACCATCCGCGGGATCGGTTACAAATTTATACCTCAGCCCGAGGAGGTGCCTGACAGATGCAGTGTTACCCCGCCAAATCAACCGAAGCAGTGAAGCGCTCTCACCATGCCAAACAAACTCAAAGCAAAAAGCATGCCAAGCTGGCCAAGCCAGTCAACCTCAGCAGGCGCTACTTTTTCGTTTCAGTGGCGACAGTCATTTTGGCAGGCTTTCTCACGATCTTTGTTTTTCTGATTATAGCAATCCTGAGTAGCGCTAATCATTTGAAGGTAAATCAGTATAGTCTTCTTTTAATTGCGGCATTGGCTACCATCACCACCGGCGCTTTTGCAAGTTTCTATATGGCGCGTTCGCTGAAAGCACGTCTGGCCGATCTGACTGAAGCTATTAAAGCTATGGCCGCTGGCGATTACCGCACCAGAATTAATAGTACCGCCATTAGGGATGAAATCGGCATAGTTGCGACAGCATTCAATGATATGGCCGATCGCCTGGAGGAATCCCGGGCACAGGAGGCTGAGCTCGAACGCTTGAAAAGGCAGCTCATCACGAACGTTTCCCATGACCTACGCGGTCCGCTCACTTCAATTGAAGGCTATCTCGCTGCCATTGAAGAAGGCCTGGCAAATGATCCTCAAAAAGCCAAACAGTACTTATCAGTGATTCGCAGCAAAAGCCGGGAACTGGCCCAGCTGGTGGAGGATTTACTGCTGTATTCCAGGCTGGAGAGCGGTCACTATCCTCTCAATCTTTCCACAGTGCAATGCGAAGAATGGCTGCGGGAAGCGCTGGCCTATTATGAGCCGGATATTGCGGCTGCCGAACTGAGTGTTGAGGCCGAAATTCCGGATCAAACCTCCTTAATCAAAATGGATATACGTAAGATGAATCAGGTGATTGGCAACCTCGTTCAAAATACTATCCGTTACGCCCACCAGGGCACCTGCCTGCAGGTGAGTCTGCAAACCACTGCGCATAACATTGTCATGACCTTTACCAATGAGGGCACGCCAATAGATCCGGAGGATCTGCCTCATGTCTTTGAGCGCTTCTACCGCGGCAAATCACAGAACGAAGGAATTGGGATCGGATTAGGCCTTGCTATTGCGGCTGAAATAGTCCGGGCGCACGGCGGGGATGTCCGCGCCGCAAACCTGCCCGGTGGAAAAGTGGCTTTTATACTGAAACTGCCTGCCGGCTGTTAATCTTTAGAAAACCTTTAGAATGGCATAAGCCTTCCTTAAGCTGTTCCTGCTAAGATTGGAATTGCAGCACCAATTTAGCGAAATAGTCTGGGGGAGGTTTTTTGATGTCCGAGTATGTCCTGCAAATTGAAAAACTCTGTATGTCTTATGGCAGCCAGCAAGTATTGAATGAACTGTCACTGAATGTCGAAAAAGGGTCTATTTATGGTTTTCTGGGCCGTAACGGAGCCGGCAAAAGTACGGCCATCCGCAATATTCTGGGGTTGCTAAAGCCGCGATCCGGTCACATCCGGCTTTTCGGCACTGATACTGCCAGCCGTGGCGGCAGGATGCAGCTGCGCAACGTCGGTTCACTAGTGGAGACACCCGGCTTTTATGATCACTTATCCGGTTATGACAATCTGGCCATCGCATGTATGGTACGGGATCTTCCTGAGAGCGCCATCACGGAAGCATTACACCTGACAAATATGAGCCAGGCCGCTTCCAAACTCGTTGGGCGCTACTCACTGGGCATGCGGCAACGTTTGGGGATTTCCTGGGCTTTGCTTGGCAATCCTCAACTATTGATTCTTGATGAGCCGATTAACGGCCTGGATCCAGCCGGAGTACGCGAAGTACGCTCTTTGCTGCGGCGTCTGCGTGATGACCGTGGAGTGACGATTTTCTTGTCCAGCCATATACTCTCTGAAATTCAACAAGTCACCGATCGCATAGGCATTGTTCATGACGGACATCTGGTAGCTGAACACGATACCGCAGGCTGCCCTGCTCAAGAACTGGAAGATTACTTTTTACGCATAACGGAGGGGAATGAAATTGCTTAAAGCGTTAAGAGCTGAAACCCTTAAAATGAGCCGCGACAAGATATTCTGGCTTTCGGTCGCCGGACTGCTTGGCTCCACCTTAATGGTACTGGTTATGTTCGTTTTTGGCAAAGATGACCTGGTCAGGCGCAATTTATGGAATTTGGACTGGTTTGTCGATCAGTCCCTGCAAGCGGAGGCACTGCTGTTGGGCCCCATGATGGTTGCCATCATCGGTGCCTATCTCGTCACCTTGGAATATCGGCAAAAAACGATGAAAAGCCTGCTGCCTTTGCCAATGTCAAACACTGCCATCTTCGCTGGCAAAAATATTTGGGGCATGATCGCACTGGCAATTGGAATGTTGGCTGCCGGGATTATCACAATTCTGGTTCCAATGGCACTTGGCCTCGACCCAGCGGCAGGGTCTTCTCTGACAGACGTAATTCGTCATACAGCGATTTCTCAGGCTGCCTTATTTGCTGCTTTCTGGCCGTGTCTGGCGTTCGCTCTGACTGTCAGTCTGATCAGCAAGAACTTCGTGGTACCGCTGGCTGCTGCCATGGTGGTACAAATTGGCGGTTTGCTGGCTTTGCAGGGGGATAAGGGCCATCTGGCGTGGCCGGCTATTCCGCTAATGATTTATAACACGGTGCGTAAAGGTGGGTCATTTGAGCCGCTGCTTAATTCGGCCTTATTTGCCGTAGGGTTTATTGTCATCGGCATTCTGTGGGCAGCGCTGACTAGAAAGCCTGAGTGAGCCCGCGGCCAAATGCAGCGCTGGTCCCATGCCATGACCCCCGCCTGGCGATTACCCATTACACGCGAAGAACCGGCCGCAAAGGCCGGTTCTGGTCCGCTTGTTTATCCGAGAATTGCTTTCAAATCCTGTTTGGCAGTGGTTATCGGCATAATATTAAACTTCTCCTGCAGAATCTTAACAACTGTGGGCGTGAGAAATGCCGGCAGCGTCGGTCCCAGTCTGATATTTTTGATCCCCAGGGATAGCAGTGATAAGAGAATTCCGACTGCTTTCTGCTCATACCATGAAAGAATCAGCGACAGAGGCAGGCCGTTAACGTCAGTCTTAAATGCCCCCGCCAGTGCCATGGCGATCCTGACGGCCGAATACGCATCATTGCACTGTCCGACATCCAAGAGTCTGGGAATGCCGCCAATATTTCCGAAGTCCAGTTTGTTAAAGCGGTATTTGCCGCAGGCCAGAGTTAAAATCACGCAATCTTGCGGTACTTTTTGGGCAAGTTCCGTATAGTAATTGCGCCCGGACTTAGCACCGTCACAGCCTCCAATCAGGAAGAAGTGGCGGATCTGTCCGGCTTTGACGGCGTCGATCACTTTATCGGCTACTCCGAGCACCGCATTACGGCCGAATCCAACCATAATAGTCTTTTCGGGTTCGTCATGCTCAAATCCCTTTTCGTTCAGCGCCGCTTCAATAACCCCAGCAAACTGGCCATTGGGTACGTGATGCACGCCAGGCCAGGCCACCAAGCCGGTGGTAAAGATACGATGTTTGTATGAATCAGCAGGTTTCTGGATGCAGTTGGTCGTCATGAGAATCGCACCCGGGAATTCGTCAAATTCTTTCCGCTGATCCTGCCAGGCGCCGCCATAGTTACCGGCCAAGTGCGGATATTTTTTCAGTTCCGGATAACCGTGCGCCGGCAGCATTTCGCCGTGGGTATAAATATTGATCCCTTTGCCTTCAGTCTGTCTGAGCAGAGCGGCCAGATCCTCCAAATCGTGACCGGAGACCAGAATGGCCTTGCCTTTGACAGGAGTAACCCGCACTGAAGTCGGAACCGGATGGCCAAAACGTCCGGTATTGCCTTTGTCAAGTAACTCCATCGCTTTGATATTGACTTCACCGGTTTTTAACGCCATGCCCAGATATTGGTTGAGGTCGGTTCCCTCAGCTGCGAGAAAATCCAATGCTTCGAAAACAAAAGCATAAATAGCGTCATCTTCCTCGCCAAGTACATGCGCATGATCTACATAAGCCGCCATACCTTTTAGTCCGTACATAATCAGTTCCTGTAATCCAGCGGCATCGGTGCCGAGCTTTGCAGCGCGTTGTTCAATGGAAGCGCTGCGTCCCTGCTCCTCAAGTCCTTTCAAGTCAGCAGCCGGTTTCCATTGAGCCGGACCGTCCAGTTTTTCCGGGGTGACACCCTTGGCGCGGCAGGCCTCTTGATACAATGCGGCCGCTTTTTCTTTAACCTCATAAGCTTGATCAAGCAGTTTCTTGAGGCGCTCCGGATCAAAGTTTACGTTTGTAACCGTTGTGAACAAAGTGTCAATGACAAATCTGCCTATTGCACGATCCTGCATGCCAAGCTGGCCGGCCCGATGGGCATACATTGATATCCCTTTCGCAGCATACACAAGTAAATCTTGAAGTACGGCTGTTTGCTCTTCTTTGCCGCAAACCCCTGCGACAGTACATCCGGTTCCTTTGGCCGTCTGTTCACATTGATAGCAGAACATACCCAATACAGATTCCCCCTTATGTTTTGGTGTGATTACACTTTACCTTGTTCTTCCTCTCCCGGCGATTGCTCTTTGCCTTGTTCTTCTCGGTTGACGAAACTAGCCAGTGTCTGGCTTCCCAAAAAGTCGTCCAGGCGTCCTTCCAGTTCTCCAAGAATCCCACCAAATAGGCAGTGCTCAAAAGGACACTTGTTCCTCGCCATTGGGCAATCCGTCTTTTCCATATTATTATCGAAGGCTTGGTAAATATGAAGCAGCGTGATTTTTTCCGGCTGTCTGGTTAAGGTGAAACCTCCTTTGGGGCCGCGTTCCGAGTGCGCCAAACCTTCCCGCACCAATCGCTGCATCACCTTCGCAAGATGAGCCTCGGACGCTTCGATACCGGAAGCTATTTCCTTAATACTTATGGTTCTATTATTGTTATTAGCAATGTAAGCCATCCCGTGCAACGCCAGAGAGATCATTTCCGGGACGTGTATTATTCCGCCCGTTCAAAACACCTCCTCCTATTTAAGTATTTTAATACCTAAATATCCAATTGTCAAGAGGTGTGATCGCTACCGCTTTATTTTGCTTCCTGACTGCTGCGTGGCAGGATTTATTACCCAGATAATGAATTTATTTAAGTTGGGCGCTGAATTTGATTTTGGCGACATCCGGCGTGGCGCATCTTTGTCGGGGCCGATTCATTTTATTTATACTTTTTATTTACACTTGGAGGTTAGACCATGAGCTTCATCTCGGATTACTTATCTTCTTTCCGTTCATTTACCCGGAATGCCAAGCTTTATTTATTGTCAGCCATGATCGCCGGCATTGCCAACAGCATGTTCTTTGTGCTATACAATCTTTATCTGAAAGAACTCGGTTTCGGACCTGAGTTCCCCGGCATGATTACCAGCCTTACTAATCTGGCTATCGTTTTCTTGGCGATTCCTGCAGGCCGGTTTTGTGATCTGACTGGACCGCGGCGTTTAATGATCATAGGGTTCGCACTGGCGATCCCATTTTCACTTGGACGGGGCCTGGCCATTGGCCGCAGCAGCCTATTATTCAACAACTTCATGGTCGGCTGTGCTTCCGCCATTACTCAAGTAACTATTGCCCCATTTCTGACGCAATCCAGCTCCCCGAACGAGCGAGTCCATCTTTTCAGCATCTCTTCTGCAATGAGTGTTGCCACCGGCTTTGTTGGCAGCTACTTGGGCGGGACGCTCCCTTCGCTGGCTGCAATCATACTGGGTTGGAATCCGGAAAGCGCCGAATCCTACCGCCTGACCTTTATCGTGGCTGCCACTTTGTTGGCATTCGCGATTGTACCAATATTATTAACCAAAGAAAGCCGGAAGCGTCAGGATAGCTGTCAGAGTGCTCAGAACGGAGAATCTGCGCCTGCGACAATGACTGCGACGATGACGTGGCCGGAGCAGGCCGCACCCAAGGCCAGAGGAGCCACCCCCCCCTTATCAAAAGAGGCGCTCAACGTCATCTTCTGGTTTGGCCTCAGTCAGCTCCTGATTGGACTTGGTGCCGGTTTGTTTGTATCATTTATGAACCTCTACATGAGTGACGTACTCGAACTTTCCACCGCCGCCATTGGCAATTGGATGGCGATTTCTTCGCTTACCCAGGCTATTGGCATGCTAGCGGCGCCGTCCATGGCTAAGGTTTTTGGCAAAGTGCGAACTATTATCGGCTGTCAATGCTTGTCTATTCCCTTTCTTTTAATACTAGCTTTTGTCCCGCTGCCTGGCCCGGCCGTTGTGGCGTTCCTAATGCGCACGATGTTGATGAATATGAACAACGGTTTGTTCAGTGTGCTTGCCATGGAAACTGTAGGCGAAAACGGACACGGTCTGATGAGCGGCGTGCTTTCACTGGTGTTTTCGACGGGATGGGTCATCGGACCTTACGTCGGCGGACAAGTAATCGAAGCGCACGGCTATACACCTGTTTTTGTGGCGGGGGGGGCCCCCTACTTTACGGCCCCCCCCCCTTTTTTGCT
>DHDG01000057.1 GCA_002399265.1 Firmicutes bacterium UBA4882
ACGCCAGGATAATGCCTTGACTTTTATTTGGATTGCTCCGGCAACATAGTACAAGTCAAGGCATTATCCTGGCGTGATACGCTTATTATAAGCAAATATGATAACACTGGCGAGCGTCTATGGATGGCTATCACCCTCAGCGGGGACCGGTTAAGGTTTTTTCCGCTATTTCTCGTAGGTATTGTAGATTGGTTTGCCAAGCAACGGAAAAAAGGGCGTGTAAATCCTTTTACCGGGGTTTGGGAAAACCCAACCTAACCTAACCTGACAAAGGAGCGTCATTGTAATTATGAAAACTGCATTGATCGAACTTCTGGCCAAACATCTGGCTCCGGATCTGACTTCTGATGAAATCAGTAATCTGCTCGAAATTCCCCCTGATGAAACGCTGGCGGATTATGCTCTGCCCTGCTTCACGCTGGCGAAAAAGCTGCGCAAAAGCCCCGCGATCATAGCGGCGGATCTTGCCAGTAAAATCGCTGACGATCCGATTATTGCCGAAGCGAAAGCGGTTTCCGGCTATCTGAATGTATTTCTTGACCGCTCCTGGCTTTCTGCCCGCGTTTTGGACCTGGCACTCGCCCCGCAATTCGGTGCGGGGGGCGCTCATGAAACGACTGTCGTGGAGTTCTGTTCGCCCAACACCAACAAACCATTACATTTGGGCCATCTGCGCAACATTGCGATTGGTGAAAGCGTCTCTCGCATCTTATCATTTAATGGCAACAAGGTTTATAAGACTTGTATCTTTAATGACCGCGGCGTACATATCTGCAAATCTATGCTGGCTTACCGGGATTTTGGTGGGGGCACCTTACCGGGCGACAGTGGCACCAAGCCCGACCACTTTGTCGGCGACTATTACGTCCTATTTGCGAAAAAGGCTAAGGAAGATCCGACTTATGAGGATCAGGCTCAGCAGATGCTGGAGCAATGGGAGGTTGGCGATGCCGAGGTCGTTGCTCTTTGGCGCACGATGAATGGCTGGGCTTTTGAAGGCTTCCGCGAAACCTTTGATCTTTTCGGGACGTCTTTTGATCGTGAATATTACGAAAGCCAGATTTACAAAAAAGGCCGTGAAATTATCCTCGATGGTCTGGCGCAGGGGCTGTTCCAGAAAAAAGAGGACGGCCCGGTTGTTGTGGATCTGGCCGACATCGGCTTGGATGAAAAAGTACTGTTGCGTTCGAACGGCACTTCCGTTTACATTGTGCAGGACATCTACCTCGCCCACCTGAAGGCGAAGGAGTTTAACTATGACCGCTCCATTTATGTAGTTGGTAATGAACAGGAGTATCATTTCAAAGTCCTGAAGGCCATTCTGGATCTGCTTGATACGGAATGCACCGGCGGTCGTGTTCATCATCTATCCCATGGCATGATCGAGCTCCCCGAAGGCAAGATGAAATCCAGAGAAGGTACGGTCGTTGATGCGGATGATTTCATCTGGGAGACCGCGGCCCTCGCTGCTGAGGAGGTTAACAAGCGCTGGCAGCTGAGCGAGGCGGAAGTGAAAGAACGCTCCCTGAAAATCGCCCTAGCAGCCATTAAATATCAACTGCTCAAAACCGAAACCGGTAAAAACATGGTATTCAATCCTAAGGAAGCATTGCGCTTCGAAGGCGATACCGGACCCTATGTGCTCTATAGCTATGCGCGTGCCTCTTC
This sequence comes from Firmicutes bacterium UBA4882, assembly GCA_002399265.1. GTDB lineage: Bacteria > Bacillota > UBA4882 > UBA4882 > UBA4882 > UBA4882. The sequence goes on from DHDG01000057.1 coordinate 1,669, forward strand.
GATTCTACGCAAATCGGATGTGCCGCTCGATGCCAACCCATGGGAGGTCAGCGAATTCGAAGTGCGGCTCCTGAAGAAGATCTACCTGTTTACCGACATCGTCAAACTGGCTGGCGCCCGGTTGACCCCGTCGACACTGTCCAATTATCTCTTTGACTTATGCCGTAATTTCAATGAGTTTTACCACGAATGCCCGGTTTTGCGCAGCGAAGTGGCTGGACAGCGGCTGGCCCTGGTGACCGCATTCCGCAATGTCTGCGGCCAGTGCCTGGAACTTCTAGGCATCGAAAAAATCGAAGAGATGTGACGTATCGGAACTTCGGGGACGGTTCTATTGGTTCATTCGTATTCATGGCTACATTTGAACCAATAGAACCGTCCCCAAAGGATCAAAGGATCAGGAAAGCGTCTGCCCGCATTTAATGCAGAACTTGGCACCCTCTTTATTTACATGCCCGCATGAACAGTGCAGCGGATCTGCGACCGCCGGTTCCGCCGGTTCGGCTTCGGATTCCGTCCCCGTCTCAGGCTCGGGCAGCGGGAATTCCAACTTCTTGCCGCACTTATTGCAAAACTTCATATCCTCGCTGACTACATTACCGCACTCGCAAGTAAGCGCATTCGGATCTTTATCATTGTCCCCGGCAGCCTCAGCCAAAACCTGCTGGGACTGTTTGCGGATATCAGCAATCTCTGCCTCAACCCCGGCAATCTTATTGTCCAAATCCTGAATTTCCTGACATTTAGGCACCAAACGCGACTCATCAAAAGCACTGTTAGCAAACATATCAAAAGTCGCTTTGCCCAATTCGACAATCAAGGTCGCGCGTTTGTCTTGATAAGCGGAGATGAGCGCATTCAACCGGTTGATAGCTAGCAGCTCTTTGGACTTCACGTTTACAGTCGTGACCCCTTTATTTAATTCACGCTTTACCTTATCAAAAATACTACTCATCCAACATCCACTCCTTTAGAAGTATATTCTGTCATCAGGCATTACTTTATCATATTTGTCCTTTTGTCGCGCTATTCCTGCCGTAATTACAGGACACTGCAATTTAATGGCAGGATTTTTCGCTTTAGGCAAGAATTTGAAAGGCAGTTCCGATTACGTTGCATTTGTCTATGCACCTCAGAATTAGGGGGAGATTTATTGAAGACGAATACCGCCGGCGGATTTTGTTCAAACTGTGGATCCCCGTATCAGCCTGGTGAATCCATCTACTGCGGACAATGTGGCAAACAGCTCGCCACTGTCACAAAGCGTGTTGGTATTCCCAAACCCGACAAACGCACCTTTACCACCCTATATGTCGCCGCAACTGTTGTTATCATTGGGTTATTATTGATTTTTGTGATCAGTATTGCTTCCCATCCCAAAAACTCAATCGTCGGCACTTGGACAACCGCGAAAGGCGTAGGTATTGAGTTTTTCAAAGACGGCACCTTAAAAGGCGTTGGTAGAATGCCATACTCCGGATACTACCGTTTCCCCGATAAGAAACACATCGAGCTGGAATACGAAGGCTTTCTTAGATTAGGCGACACTCAGATTTATGCCATTAAAATCAAGGGCGATAAGCTGACCCTCACCTCAGACGACGATACCCTTGAACTCTTTAAGGCCAAGTAATCGCAGTCGATACTATTTCGGGGAGGTCTCAGCACTAATGAGTACCACTAAGCAGCTGCGCTCTCTTTACTATGATGAACCCGAACTGACTGGGCTCGCACAACAACTGTGCGACACGCGCGGACGGCTGAACCCCACAAGCATTGGGTGGTCACGACAGCCGCTGCATCACTGCAACTTGTCGGGGCACTGGGCACGCAAAAAAAGATGGAATTACTGGTGTGCCGCTGACCAAACGCGTTTGTTCTCGGTGACTGTATCCAACCTCGACTATGCGGCCATGATTTTCGCTTATTACTTGGACTTTCAGACACTGCGTTTTCACGAGCAATCCCTCATCATTCCGTTTGCGCACGGCTGTGCTATGCCTGACACGGTCGATGGCGATATCATGATCAGGCACCCCAAAATGCATGTGTCCTTTACCGCCGATGCCGAGCAGGGCGGCACCCGTCTGAGAGCCAGCATCCCCGATTTCGACGGTGTGGTTCTGAACGCCGATCTCCTGATACAGGGCATGGGCGGCAAGGGTCCCGAAGCGCCCGCCACCGACACTACCACCGCTCCCGCGCTTGAATCGCTCAATGTAGTCATCCCCTGGAGCCGCCGCCGCTTCCAGTTTACCTCCAAACAAAACTGTTTGCGGGCTTCGGGTACCATAGAACTGGATGGCACCACCCTAACCTTTGAGCCCGGTGAAACCTATGCATGTCTTGACTTAGGCAGAGGTATCTGGCCTTACGCCAGTAGCTGGAACTGGGGATCATTTTCCGGACTGGCTCAGGACGGTCGGCTGGTTGGTGGCAATCTGGGTGCCGGTTGGACCGATGGCACAGGCATGACTGAAAATGCAATATGGTTCGATGGCCGCGTGTCGAAGCTGCACGAGGATGTGAGCTATACCTATGATCGCCATGACCTTATGAAACCCTGGACCATCCGTACCGCCAACACGCAGCGGGTCGACTTACGCTTTGAACCGTTCTTTGATCGGCGCGCGCATACTAATTTTGTCATTATTAAATCCGATATGCATCAGATGATCGGCCGCTATTATGGGACGATCATTGATGATAAAGGCGTACCGGTGGAACTGTCCGGGCTGATTGGCTGGGCGGAAGAACATCAGGCGCGCTGGTAGCAGCTAGAGAAAGAGAAGGCCCCCCACAAAGCGGAGGGCCTTCGCGCATTCTCAAGCTGCCTATAGTTCCTCAAACTTCTGAAATTCAAAGTCAAAGCGGTAGTGATCATTAGGTGGATCTTTGGGTATGCCATAATTGTAGACCTCGAAAGCGAGCAAACCTGGTTCCTTTCCAAATAAACCAAAACTGTCAGTGGCATCGTTTGAGCCATCGGCTTCCCTCGAAAAGGCCGCTGTTCCCGACGTAAAGGCCCAGTCACCATTGCCCGGTATCTCTATAGTCCATGGGTCTCCTACCTTCCCGGGATTAAGCGCGATCACATCATCCAAACCATCCCAAAACCTCATTGTGCAATCCCAATCAGACGGGCTTAAGCTAAAAGACATCCTTCTGTCATTCGCTCCCGAAGCATGAATAATCAACCCGCCACCACAATCGCAGTTTTTGTTGCGAATAATCAGACGCCCGGCAGTAGCTTGCGGAACATAATATTTAAAATTAGCCTCGTCCGGAGTATCAACTGATTCAGCCTTTAGTATCGTTGTTTTGCGCACTGTTGGGATCGGACTTTGGATCTCAACCTGGTCCTTTTTGCCAACGATGGTTACCGTAGGCCATGCAGTATATACATGATCGTTCTGCGGAACTGATGTGCTGATAGGGCTTGCTTTCACGAATTCCCGACCGATCGCGCCCTCCGCGCCACCTGTTACGTCCAGACCTTCCACCCGGATCACCTTATATTTTCCCAGTTCTGTTACTGGAAACACAACCTTGCCATTTGCATCCGTAAGGGCGGAGGAGACCTTCCCGTTTTCGTCTTCCAGGAACACTTTCATTTGTGAGACGGCGTACGGTGTATTATCTGACAGTTTAACCAGCTGCACCGTTATTTCCGCCTTGACTCCGCAACCAACCAGCGTGACGAACAACAAGATCAAAATCGAAACGCCAACCACCGCAAAACTGGCTATTCCTGGTCTCATGCAGCCCATCTCCCTTTCTTTCTGATCTGTTGAAGCTTATATCCTCAAACTTCTGGAATTCATAGTTCCTCGAATACCTGGAATTCCGACCTATTAGACACCACCCCAAAAGATATACAGTATCATCTTCATGTTATTCTTTTATGTTATCGGAAGATTCCACGGTTATTCCAATGATCCTTTTTTTCGCAAAAATAAAATATCCATCGCCGTCAGTGGTCAGGCAAAGCAGTTAGTGGGCAGAATGCGAAACACCTGCCAGCCGTTAACATATCTCCAAATAAAGGAGTCCCAGCCATGGATTTGGCTGAACTATTAGTGAATGACATAACCATTGGTCCGAGTTTCACATTTAGCATTATCAAAACGGATCTCTACGATGGTTATGCCGTGGTTGACGGTGTCATCGATCCTGATCCTTCAACCACAGATGATGAAGTTAAAAAGACTTTGCACCTCAGGGATACCGATGCTGGCTGGAAGATCTGTCTTATTGCGCTCAGTATTATGTAGCATCACCATTCTTCTAAGAGTGAGCGGTTTCCTGGGGCTGGGATTCTCCCTGGCCCCAGGCTACATTTGGCACTGATTAATCACCTGCACCGCCTCGGCAAACAAGTCAGCTACGCTCTCCGCCGCATATTTTCCGGCAAAGCACAAGTCGATCATGACACAAAAGTTACCATCCCGCGCGATACGCAAACCGGCTACCTCTGGATCAGTTCCAGGCCGATAATAGTCGATGTATTGGTCGTCCTTGTATTCATAAATTTCGACTTGGCTGCTGATTTTGGATAACCGGTCAATCAGTTCAGCAAAATCATAGCGTTTCGGATCACGCCTAAACTCAAAAAATACGCCATCCAGGTTAAAACCGATATCGCCAATACCATCAACGATTATCAGGGGAATTGCATAGCGCTGTTCCTCGTATTGCTGCGCAATTTTCAGGTAATTGCCGGTGGAGTGCGACAGCACACATTCCCAACCTTTTTCTCGCAGTTCGGTTTTCGTTTTGTCGGCTGATTCGGCAAGCATATTCAGGAATGCGTGCACTTCCGGGATTTTTCCTTTATCCAATCAATCCACCTGCCTCTGTCACGTAGCTAATTAATCCGCCGCCTAATTCATGCAGCTATTTCGCTACGGCTATTTCACCGTAGCATTTTAACCGCAGCGATACGCTTATAATCCTCCAGGTCGGCGGCGTCTTTGATGCGAAACATTATCCACTTGCCGTTCTTCATAAAGTCGCCTGCCTGCCGATAGGTTTCCGCTATTTCGGGACTTAGCGTAGGAAGAATCGCCTGCATTTGCGAATCCAGCTTATAACTTATGACGATGAGGACTGAAAAAGAACCCTTTTCCGGATAAAAGGTACCAAAAGACTGACCGCTCTTTTGGAACTTGACGTTCCATCCGGGTTTGCCAGTGCAACCGCTGTATGTAATTTTCGGCTTAGCCCGGTAGGTCTGTTCCATGTAATCTACAAGTACACACCATAAATTACCGGCTTCGCCTCCGATAAAAATAGCCATGTCCTGTATTTCCGGCTTTGTCTCGGGTGGAAATAAGTCCTTCCATTCCATCTGCGAATCCCCCCAAATTAAAACAGTATCTGCCTTTGCGACAGCTTCTACTGGAACGCCATTTCCATGCAAACCTCATCGTCTTCCCACTTGCCATTGCGTTTGAACCCAAACTTCTCGTAAAACGGCTCTGCTCCGCCTTCGGCCGGAACGCAGCTGAGTTCAAACTTGACTGCGCCAGGCCTGTTCCGACCTCTTTCAATAAGCAATTCCATCGCGCTGCGACCGTAGCCTTTGCCCTGATGCTCTGCAGCGATCATGAAACGCCACAAATAATAGACGGGGCCCTCCGGATCTTGTGGATCATCATAGAGCATTACAAATCCGACTGGCAGTTCATCGGCATAAATCGCACGAAACCATGCTTTGTCACAAAAGTAGGCCTCTGCGATCGAAGCCGCATTAGGTGCCACGAAGCCTTTCTGGGACTCAGCTACCGATAGCCTGCATATGTCCCGAACTGTGTCAGCATTGACTTCTCGCAACGTAATCAGTGTATTAGTCGTGGTCATTTCTTATACCTTCTCCCTTAGCGTTGACTTACCGTTGCCCTATTGTTGATGTGCTGTTCCTTGTTGTAGCCTTAGGGTTTTGCATTTATGGCTGTTCCCTGCCAAGTGTCAAAATCCTTTTTTTGTTCATATCATGCGCGCAAGGGTATTTTGGAGTTACGCCCGGTTTCATCGTGACATTGCTTTGCGTCCCTGCCTGCAATTGTCAGATCAGGATCTCTTATTTTAACTTTTTTCGTCGAATTTTGCAGGAAGACAGGAGGGAAAGACGAATTATAGTAAATTGGGCGAGGATTTGCGAATGTTCCTCGCATCGCAGGGAGGTGGCAATACTAAATGCTTGATTCCATGATTGAAAGACTTGTTTCTGATTTGTTCTGGTTGGTACCTGTTATCGGTCTGATCACGCTGGGAGTAGCTTGGAGCTTTTACCGACGTGTTAAGGCCGCAGATCCTGGAAGCGGACGCATGGTGGAAGTCCATCAAGCCATCCGCGAAGGCGCATTTGCATTTATCCGACGCGAATATATGACTGTCGCGATTGTGCTGGTAGTCCTGATCATCCTTTTGGCAATTTTCTTAGGCTGGGAAGCTGCCTTATCCGCTTTGGTCGGAGCGGCGCTCTCATTGCTGGCTGGTCTGATCGGCATGAACGCTGCCACGATGGCGAATGTACGCACAGCGCGCGCCGCTGAAAAGGGTATTGGAGCCGCTTTGTCAATCGCCTTTCCCGCCGGGGCTGTCATGGGCCTAACCGTAGTAGGCCTTAATCTGGTGGGTATTTCTTTTTTGCATGTCCTCTTTGGACACCCTGAGCTTATCACCGGTTATGGCCTGGGTGCTTCTTTGGTAGCCTTGTTTGCGCGCTTCGGCGGCGGCATCTTTACCAAAGCAGCAGACGTTGGCGCTGATTTGGTCGGCAAAGTCGAAGCCGGCATTCCGGAAGATGATCCACGCAACCCCGCGGTTATTGCCGATAATGTCGGTGATAATGTCGGCGACGTCTGTGGTATGGGTGGAGACCTTTTTGAGAGTGAAGCTGAAGTTATGGTTGCAGCCATGACGATCGGTATTGCTCTTACTGCGCACATGGGTCCGCGCGCCATTGTTGCCCCGGTATTGCTTTTTGCAGTTGGAGTCGTAGCCTCCATCATCGGCAGCTACGCCGTACGCATCAAGGGTGACGGCAACGTCTACCGTGCCATTAACGCTGGCACTTATATCACGGGCGCTTTGGCAATTCTCGGCGGTTTCCTCCTGGTGCGCTATTATCTGAGTGACATGTCGCTCTTCTGGGCAGTATTGGCCGGACCGCTGGCCGGAATCTTCGTAGGCATATCTTCTGAATACTATGCCTCTGATGAGAAAAAACCTGTCCGTCAACTGGCTGAATCAGCTAAGACTGGGCCGGCCACAATTGTTATTGGCGGTCTGGCAATCGGTATGCGTTCCACGATGATACCGATTCTGATCACGTCGGGTGCCATCATTCTGGCCTACCATTTCGGCGGTCTCTATGGTGTGGCGCTCAGTGCCGTTTCAATGTTGTCCATTTCCGGAATGACGATTGCCGTCGATGCTTATGGCCCAGTCGCCGACAACGCTGGCGGCATTGCGCAGATGGCCGGCATGCCGGAAGATGTACGCAAGGTAACTGATACACTCGATGCCGTTGGTAATACTACCGCTGCCATTACCAAAGGCTTTGACATTTCCGCGGCCGCTCTTACAGCACTGGCCTTATTCGCAGCCTATGCTGAAACAGCCAATCTCAAGTTGATCGATATGCTGTCGCCTTATGTCATTGTAGGCATGTTGATTGGTGGTGCGCTCCCATTCCTGTTTTCCTCCCAGGCCCTCGATGCCGTTGGACGGGCCGCCGCACACATGATTGAGGAAGTGCGGCGTCAATTCCGTGAGATTCCGGGGCTGCGTGAAGGTAAGGCACGCCCCGAATATGCGCGCTGCGTAGATATTTCCACCAAAGCAGCTCTGCGCGAAATGATCATCCCTGGGATTATTGCATTGGCAGCCCCGATCCTGACCGGGCTGATCTTGGGTAAAGAAGCCCTCGGTGGCATGCTGGGCGGATCCCTGGTTAGCGGCGTGATGCTGGCCTTATTCCTGTCCAACGCTGGTGGAGCCTGGGATAATGCCAAGAAATATATTGAATCAGGCAATCACGGCGGAAAACACTCCCCGGCACACGCCGCCGCGGTCGTGGGCGACACAGTCGGCGATCCATGTAAAGACACCGCCGGCCCCAGCCTCAACATCCTGTTCAAGCTGCTGGAAATCGTGGCACTAACCGCCGCCCCCATCCTCTTCAGATAAAACGCCGAGGACGAAGACGGAACTTTGGGGACGGTTCTAAAAGTTCCAAAACGAAAACCAAACAACTCTTGAACAAATGCCGCAACCCTCACTCGGGTTGCGGCATTTTCTTCTGATCCGATTGGGGACAGATCTGTTTGGCCCAAAATGATCCGATTGGGGACTGTCCTAATCGGATCATTTTGGGCCATTTTGGGACAGACCTTCCCCTCAAAATCGGAATGGAAGATAGGCAATATTTGTACTATAATATAAGCACCCAAGTTTATGGGAAAATCTCAAAATCTGATATTGGGAGGTAATGCCTTGAAGCGAATCACTTTTCTAGTTCTTGCTTTAGTGTTGCTACTCGTGATTACGGGATGCAACAGCGCACCGGTCATCAATTCCTTTACACCCTCGTCGTTGAAAATCGAGGTCCATACAGGAGCGACGATACATCTTTCCGTTAACGCCTCTGACCCAAACAAGAACACTACATTGACATATTCCTGGGTCTTCAAGTCCGGCTCACCTCGCAGCGCCACCGGCACGACCGTCGATTGGACTGCTCCCGGGGACCCCATAGTAACCGAAGCCGTCGTGACCGTCTCTGACGGTAAAGAATCCGTCTCAAAAAAATGGGAAATTACTGTTAAAGACCCGTCACCGACCATTCCAGGCAGTTTGACAAGCGCCGGCACGAAAGGCAAGATTACTCTTAGCTGGGAGGCAAGCACTGGTAACGATCTGGCGTCTTATTACGTCTATCGCGGTACCAGTCCGGGCAACCTGAGTAAAATTGCGACTGTCAACGCTCCCGCCACCACCTACGAAGATACTATTGTTGAAGACGGCGCGCTCTATTATTACCACATTACGTCCTTCGGTAAATCGGAATCGCAGCCGTCCAACCAAACATACAATATGCACGGCACACGTCTGACGGACACGAGTGCTGATTTCACGACAATTGTCGCTGACAGTCCTTATGTTATTGAAAATGATATTTTGCTG
>DHDG01000025.1 GCA_002399265.1 Firmicutes bacterium UBA4882
TGTTTTGCGGCGTGATCACGACTTGGTTATTAACCGCAAGAAGGTTCAACGATTCATGCGGGATATGGGGATTTACGCCATTGTGTCTTGAAAACTGGGTGCAGTATAAACCATTAAATCTTTTCGGAGGGCCTTATGAAAATTATCACAACTAAACATACGAGTGATATAAGAATAACCTTCCCGCGCAAAAAGCTGATTCGCCAATTCCGCGTACACAACAAACTGAATTATGTTTTAACCTTGTTGCTAAGCATAGTCATTTGCTGCCTTAATCTATTTACGGCCTATCTATTTAAGGAAGTTGCGGACATTGCGGCTGGCGGTACAATGCATGATGTGACGCGATTGTTGGCGATATCGGGAGTTTTCATCCTGGCATATGTGATTGCTTCATTGATTAAAAGGCACTTTTTGAACGAATATGTGCGCAAAGCTATTTTCCAGTTTAAAAACTACTTCATGGGCACCGTCCTCTACAAAAACATGAATGCCTTTAATGAAGGTATTTCGAATACCTATATTTCTGCTTTAACAAATGACTTGGCTTCGATTGAGACTAACTATGTACTGGGCGGTGTTTTGATCTTCATAAATATCTTTACATTTGTGCTTGGATTGGGAGTAATGTTTGCGCTAAGTTGGATCATGACGCTGACAATACTGGTCGCCTGTCTGATGCCAATTGGGCTGACATCATTGTACGGCAAGAATATCGTTAATGCCGAGAAGAACCTTTCCAAAGAAAACAGCAGCTTTCTTTCTGGGATAAGCAGCATTTTTTCCGGCTTTGCAGTAATCAAGAGCTTCCAGTCGGAACGTGAAATACTCACGAGCTTCATTACAAGTAACGGCCGCCTGGAGTCCGTCAAGCGATTAAAGCGGAACGCAGTGGCTGCGTCAAATCTAATCTCTTTTGCGAGCTCTTTTCTGGTAACTGCCGCAGTTTGCTGTTTGGGTGCGGTTTTGGCCATCAATGGGCAGATGTCGATTGGCATGATTATCGCATTTATTCAATTATTGGATTCGGCGCTTAATCCCTTACAAGCGCTTGGTCCGTTGTTCAGCAGTAGGAGAGGCGCGCGCGAGTTGATCAACAATATGGCATGCGCTATGGATACAAACGATGATGAAGAGGTTAATAGGATAGCTTGCGTATTTAAAGAGCAGCTGAAGTTTGAAAATATATGTTACGAAATTGACGGTAAGGTCGTCTTGCGAGATATAAATTTGCTGTTCGAAGCGGGTAAATGTTACGCCGTCGTCGGCGCGAGCGGAAGCGGCAAAAGCACATTGCTACATTTGATGTTAGGCTACGCTGATGATTACGCCGGAACCATAAAAATCGACGATATAGAAATCAGTAACGTACGATACGATAGTCTTTATAAGACATTCTCGGTCATTCTCCAAGATGTGTTCATTTTTGATGATACAATTATTAATAACATTACGATGCTAAAGGAATTCGGGCAAGAAGACGTTGAGATGGCGATTTTGAGATCTGGCTTGACAAAATTAATTGAAGAAAAAGGCTTGGAATACAGGTGCGGGGAGAATGGCTGCTGGCTATCGGGCGGCGAAAAACAAAGGATTGCGATTGCGAGATGCCTTATTAGGAAAGCTCCCGTTCTTTTGATGGATGAAGCGACGGCCGCGCTTGATAACGATCTGGATTACTTTGTGCAATCGGAAATAGTTAAATTGAGCGGTCTAGCGCGGATCCTGGTTACACATCGCTATAACGCCGAAATACTGCAGAAGTTCGACGAGATTATTGTGCTGAAAAATGGTACGGTAGCTGAAAAAGGCACCTTTGACCAGTTGATTAGCAACAAGGGATACTTTTATTCATTATTTACTGTTAATAATCTTTAACGCTAACCGCGTGGGTTGGTCCATACCTGTTTGGATCTGTTGGTGCGGTTGCGGCACTCAAGTCTTTGAAGCATTCCCTGCTTCCGCAAGGAATCAGCATTCCAATAGCATTGGTCAGCCAGTCCAACCTGGACCATTATGCCGACTGGAAGTAAAAGAGGGATTAGTGATTAGCGATTAATGATTAGAAGAGTAGGAGAGAACTGCTCAACGCTTTGCTTTGATATGAAATTGGCCTCAGGCTTTAAAAAGTCTGAGGCCTTTTGCGGTTCGGGCGTACTCAGAGGTACGCATCTGGTATTTTTCGCAGCGAGACACGCTCGTCTATACAGCCTGCATTCCCAGAATTTATAACGATGGAACCGTAACCTCCAGCGCCTGAAACAGTTCTTTCTGTTTTTCGGTAATCTCACCGAGCACCCTGTCGTGTTCGGGGGCTTCAAATAACTCTATTACGTCAAGAAGAACTTGATTATACACCAGCACTCAGCACCACAAGATTATGGAGGTTGAGTTGACCTCTGTATTGTTTTCCAGGTCATCATGCAGGCTGGTCAGGTATTCCATCAAGAAACACTCCTTTCCGTTCCTTTAAATCCCAGGCATGTTTTTTGCTCATAATAAGTTTTGCCGGAGAGCAGGAGAAGAACATTACCAATCGAATATATGTTCGATGCAATGTCTGGGATGCGACGCAATGGTTTAAGCACAAATTCCACGTAAGCAAAGTATACGATACACGCGCAGGGTGATCTGGACATGATATAATGAAAATCCGAGAGAGGCACCCTGGCATATAGCCTCTAGGTCAAAAAGAGTTTGGGGGTTGAGCATATGCCGCAATTTCAGCTGGTAGCGCCATATGAGCCGCGCGGCGACCAGCCCGAAGCGATTGAACAGCTTTATGAAGGGCTCAAAAAGGGATATCAACATCAAGTGCTGCTGGGCGTAACCGGGTCCGGCAAGACATTTACCATGGCCAATGTCATTCAGAAGTTCCAGAAACCCACGCTGGTGCTGGCGCACAATAAGACGCTGGCCGCTCAGCTGTACAGCGAATTCAAGGAGTTTTTCCCCAATAACGCGGTCGAATATTTCGTGAGCTATTATGACTATTTTCAGCCTGAGGCGTATATCCCTCAGACGGATACTTACATTGAAAAAGACGCCACGATCAATGAGGAAATTGATCGCCTGCGGCACGCTGCCACCTCATCATTGTTTGAGCGGCGCGATGTCATTATTGTGGCTAGTGTCTCGTGCATTTACGGCCTCGGTTCGCCGGAGGATTACGATGGCATGACGCTGTCGATCAAATATGGCGACTTTCGGGATCGCGACAAGATTCTGCGCAAGCTGGTTGGCATCCAATATACCAGGAATGATCTCGGGTTCAGCCGCGGCACTTTCCGGGTACGTGGGGATGTCATTGAGATCATCCCGGTTTACGGCGAGAATATCATCAGAATCGAGTTGTTTGGAGATGAAGTCGACCGGATCGTCGAAGCTGATCCGGTGACCGGCGAGATTCTTCAAAAAATGGACGAAGTCAAGATCTATCCAGCCAGCCATTATATTACCAGTGATGAAAAGAAAAAGCGAGCGCTGGAGACGATTGAGGCGGAGCTGGAAGAGCAACTGGCCTGGCTTAACAGCCAGGGCAAGCTGCTGGAAGCGCAACGGCTGGAGATGCGCACCCGACATGATCTGGAAATGATTGCAGAGGTTGGCAGCTGTAATGGCATTGAAAACTATTCCCTGCATCTGACCGGGCGTGCTCCCGGTGAAGCGCCGGCCACCTTGCTGGATTACTTCCATGGCGATTTTCTATTATTCATTGATGAATCGCACGTTTCGGTGCCGCAGGTAGGTGCAATGTTCGGGGGCGACCGCTCGCGCAAGCTGAATCTGGTGGAGCATGGTTTTCGGCTGCCGTCCGCTGTTGACAACCGCCCGTTGACGCTGGGGGAATTTGAAAAGCGTATCAATCAGGTCATCTATGTTTCAGCCACGCCAGCGCAGTATGAGTTGACGCGTGCGGAGCAAGTCTGCGAGCAAATTATCCGCCCGACCGGGTTGGTTGATCCGGCGGTGGAAGTGCGGCCAGTGCAAGGCCAGATTGACGATTTGATCGCCGAAATCAGGGTGCGCGCGGAACGCAATGAACGCGTCCTGGTAACGACCCTTACCAAGAAAATGGCGGAAGATCTGACTGATTATCTGGATGAATCGGGTATCCGGGTACGCTATATGCACTCTGAAGTCGAAACCCTAGACCGGGTGATCATCATCCGGGACTTGCGTCTGGGCAAGTTCGACGTGCTGGTCGGGATCAACCTGTTGCGGGA
>DHDG01000016.1:0-3983 GCA_002399265.1 Firmicutes bacterium UBA4882
TCCAAGTCAAAGAAGCGTTCGACAAAGATGAGCAGCAAAAGCCGGAAGGCGATTAGTGATTTTGGCGGAAAATGATTCAACGCGCAGTTAGGCGGGCCTAGTCAGACGGCGCTACCAAAACCGGGTTGACAAAATCAGTAGCTTGGTTTAGACTTTGAGTGTCAAATTATTTGAATGGCAAAGTTGGTCCCGAACAATGGGGCCGTGTTTTAACAGCGGTACTTTTGGAATCAAACAGTTCTATTATCAAACTAAAATCAAATACGGCGGATGCCGTTCCTTCAAGGAGGACGTTGCATGATACCCATTGCAATCACGGGAACCGGTAGTTTTATTCCCCAAAGAGTAATCACTAATGACGACTTATCCAAAATAGTGGACACTTCGGACGAGTGGATTTCCACTCGGACTGGGATTAAGGAAAGGCATATTGTTGCGGGAGAAACCACCTCAGATATGGCAACTGCCGCCGCCGCACAGGCACTTGCGACCGCCGGAATTAAACCGGAGGAAGTTGATTTGGTAGTTGTGGCCACTGTCACACCAGACCGCTTCACGCCAACTGTTTCCTGTCTTGTTCAGAAGAAGCTTGGACTCGTTAAAGCCACCTGTCTGGATTTGTGGGCCGGATGTAGCGGTTTCATCTTTTCATTGATGACTGCGCATCGCCTGCTGGCCTCCGGATCATACCAGAAGGCTTTGGTGATCGGGGCAGAGTCACTAACCAAATTGACTAATTGGGCGGATCGCAATACTTGTGTTTTATTCGGGGACGGGGCGGGCGCCGTTGCGATCGAATCTGGTGATACAAATGGCATTTTAAACCATATTACCGGTTCGGATGGTTCCCGGGGTGACGTGCTTGTGATCGAAGGAGTCGCCATCAATAACCCTGCATTTCAAAGCACCGAACCGGCACATCATATTATCATGGATGGAGGGGAGGTGTTCAAGTTTGCTGTCAATGCAATGAACGAAAGCATCAGGCAGGTCTTAAATGGAACAGGTTTTGGTCTGGAGGAGATTGACTATTTTATTCCGCATCAGGCCAATGACCGGATTATAGAACTGGTGGCTCACAAAATGAAACTACCGCGGGAAAAGTTCTATACCAATCTGCACAAATATGGCAATACTTCCGCAGCCAGCATTCCGATTGCCCTTGACGAAATGAACAATAAAGGGATGCTGAAGAAAGGTATGAAGCTGATCACGGTCGGATTTGGCGGCGGTCTTACCTGGGGGGCCAATTTGCTGCAATGGGTAGTCTAGTAGTCTGTAGCACAACTTTTAATGCTGCAGACCACTAATAGTATAATCAATATATGCGAAAAAGGAGATAAACAGATGTTTGAGCAAATTTGTGAGATCGTTGCCGAGCAGCTCAGTGTTGAAAAGGATCAAGTCACTATGGAAAGCCGTTTTATCGAAGATCTGGGTGCCGACTCGCTGGACATGGTTGAATTGGTCATGGCGTTTGAAGAGAAACTGGGAATCCATATCGAAGATGAAGAGGCCGAGAACATTCAATCCGTTGGCGATGCAGTCAAGTTTGTCGAGGCCAAAAAGTAAAGCGTTGGCGTGAAAAAGGCGGTACGCTGAGCTATTGGAAGCAGGTATTTTGCGCCTAAAGCCATAATTCATAGGGGATACAGGGGGACGGTTCTCCTGTGTCATAAACAGAATCAACAGTATCTTATGAGACAGCATCAATGATCAGCGCACTGAATCGCACAAGTAGGTGATAGAATTGCAGTCGAGATTAACAGGGATGCTTGGCATCAAGTACCCTATTTTCCAGGGCGGTATGGCCTGGATTGCGGATCACTCATTGGCTGCGGCAGTTTCTAACGCCGGCGGCCTGGGGGTTATTGCAGCCGGGAATGCCCCGGTGGACTGGCTGGCCGATCAGATCGCCTGCGCAAAGGCAGCCACCAGCGCACCTTTTGGCGTAAATATCATGTTGCTCAGTCCCTATGTGGACGCGATTGTCGACCTGGTCTGTCGTGAAAAAATCCGTGTGGTTACTACCGGTGCTGGCAATCCTGGCAAATACATGTGCCAATTCAAAGAAGCCGGTATTCGAGTAGTTCCGGTGGTTCCCTCAGTGGCATTGGCGCGACGTCTCGAGCAGAATGGCGCTGACGCCGTTATTGCCGAAGGCTGTGAAGCCGGGGGCCATATTGGCGAGTTAACCACTATGGCACTGGTACCTCAGGTGGCACAAGCGGTCGCTGTACCCGTAATTGCTGCCGGTGGGATTGGTGATGGCCGTGGCGTGGCTGCTGCGTTCTGCCTGGGAGCGGAAGGCGTGCAAGTTGGCACCAGGTTCCTGGTGGCACAAGAATGCACCGTGCACCCAAATTATAAGCAGCGCATCCTGCAGGCTAAAGATACTGATACGATGGCCACAGGGCGTTCAACGGGGCACCCGGTGCGGGTCATCAAAAACAAACTGGCGCGCGAGTTCCAGAAACTTGAGGCAGAAGGAGCCGCGGCGAATGAACTGGAGGCTTTGGGGGCTGGAAAGTTAGCGCTGGCAGCCAGAGACGGCGACATTGATAACGGGTCTGTGATGGCCGGTCAAATAGCCGGACTGGTGCGGCAGGAGCAGACTTGTCTCGAAATAATAGTCAGTATGTTTGCGGAAGCCGAACAGGTCCTACGCAAAGTGGCCCCTGCGGTATCCGCATCAGAATAATCCGGAGGAAATCTGATGAAAACAGCATTTTTGTTTTCGGGTCAGGGTTCGCAATATTGCGGCATGGGAAAGGAGCTTTGCTCCCACTATCCCGCCGCTGCCGCCGTATTTAAACAGGCGTCCTGGACTCTGGGCTATGATATCGAGGGGATCTGTTTCGCGGATAATGATCGCCTCAACCTAACGGAATATACTCAGCCAGCCATTGTGACTACTAGTCTGGCGATTTTGGCAGTGCTACAGGAATACGGTTTTGACGCCGCTATGGCAGCTGGACTGAGCCTTGGAGAATATAGCGCATTGGCGTTCGGCGGGGCGTTAAGCTCCGTGGAAGCAATCAAACTGGTCAGTATGCGCGGCAAATATATGCAAAAAGCGGTTCCGGCCGGTGTTGGAACCATGGCAACAATCCTTGGCTTGGCGCGCACCCTGGTGCTGGAGGCGGTTCAAGAGGCTTCCAGCTATGGAATCGTGGAGGCCGCGAATTTTAACTGCCCTGGTCAAATCGCTATCTCAGGTGAAGTTGTTGCCGTTGAACAGGCGTGCCGTATTGCAAAGGAAAAAGGGGCCCGCCGTGTTGTGCCTTTGAATGTGTCGGCTCCGTTTCATTGCAGTATGCTTAAGCCGGCGGCCATTCAATTACGCGCTGAACTGGAAACGGTCAAAATCAAACCGCTTACGAAAACAGTCTATTCTAATGTCACAGCTCAGCCCATTGATGATTCAGAGGCAGTCAGAGAATTGCTTACCCAGCAAGTGGTATCCCCGGTGCTTTGGGAAGATACCATTATTGCCATGGCTGCACAGGGCGTGGATACTTTTATTGAAATCGGTCCTGGAAAGGTATTAACGGGATTTGCAAAAAAGATCGCTCCTGAGGCGGTTGCACTGAATGTTGAAGACTTGGGATCCCTGGCGCAGCTACTTGAGTTTGCTGGTGCTGGTCTGCCAATACCTGTATCTGCAGTCTAGTGATAATACTTTTGCGAGGAGGTTCGGCATGAACTTGACGCTGAATGGTAAAAACGCACTGATTACAGGGTCCGCCCGCGGGATCGGGAAGGCGATTGCGCTACGTCTGGCGCATGATGGGGCCAAAGTGATCATTAATTATGTATCAGGCATGGAAGCGGCTGCCTACAGTACGGTTGCCGAAATTGAAGCACTGGGTGGCAAAGCCAGTGCTATCATGGCGGATGTTACGAACGAGGAACAAGTGGCTGCCATGTTTCAGCAAATCATTGAGCAGTGTGGCACGCTTGATATTCTTGTCAACAACGCC
>DHDG01000016.1:4054-13935 GCA_002399265.1 Firmicutes bacterium UBA4882
GATATTCTTGTCAACAACGCCGGTATTACCAGGGACCAATTAATCGTCCGCATGAAAACCGAAGATTTTCAGAGCGTAGTGCGGGTCAATTTGGAGGGAACCTTTTTATGCAGCCGGGAGGCCGCCAAAGTCATGATCCGCCAGCGCAGTGGCAGAATTATCAGCATTTCTTCTGTCAATGGCGTGGCGGGTAGCCCTGGACAAGCCAATTATGCCGCCAGTAAAGCTGGTATTATCGGTCTGACGAAGTCGCTCGCCAAAGAGCTCGGCAGCCGCGGCATTACAGTCAATGCGGTCGCGCCAGGCTACATTCAGACAGAAATGACAGCCGTGTTATCAGACAAAATTAAAGACAGTATTCTCGGGCTGATTCCTTTGCAGCAGCTCGGCAAGCCTGAAGATGTCGCTAATCTGATTGCGTTCCTTGCTTCCGAAGACAGCCGCTATATCACTGGCCAAGTGATCCATGTAGACGGCGGCATGGTAATGTAAGGACGGTGTTAGCATGAAAAAGCGGGTAGTTATTACCGGTTTGGGAGCGATCACACCTCTTGGTACCGGAACGGAAAAGTTCTGGGGAGGCTTATGTAAAGGCGAAAATGGCATTGGCATTATTACCAGATTTGATGTTACTAATAGCAAAGCGAAGCTGGCCGCCGAGGTCAAGGACTTCGAAGCTGAGGACTTCATCGAACGCAAAGAAAAGCGACGTATGGATCGGTTTACCCAATTTGCAGTGGCTGCCTCCGCCATGGCTATTGAAGACGCCGGATTGAACAGCGGTTTTCCCTGCCCGGAGCGGACTGGAACCGCCATTGGTTCGGGTATTGGCGGGATGGAGACTTTTGAGGAACAACATTCACGTTTCCTGGAGAAGGGTCCCGACCGGGTTAGTCCGTTTTTTATCCCAATGATGATTGGGAATATGGCTGCCGGTAATGTGGCGATTATGTTCAACGCCAAGGGGCCAAGCACTGCAGTTGTTACAGCTTGTGCCTCCGGTGGACACAGCATCGCTGATGCCGCCAGGATCATTCAGGACGGCCGCGCCGATATTATGATTGCCGGCGGAACAGAGGCGGCGGTGACACCCTTGTCGGTGGCCGGATTTGCGTCTATGCAGGCGCTTTCAACTGCGGAAAGCCCAGATGACGCACCCAGGCCGTTTGATTTGCGGCGTAACGGATTTGTCATGGGCGAAGGAGCCGGTGTTTTGATTCTGGAAGAATACCAGCACGCCCTGCGGCGTGGTGTTCGCATTTACGCTGAAGTGGCTGGCTACGGTACTTCGACGGACGCTTATCATATCACCAGTCCCTCGCCGGATGGCGAAGGAGCGGCGCGCGCCATAACTGAAGCGCTCGCGAGCGCTGGCATTGAAGGTAGCCAGGTTGGGTACGTCAATGCCCACGGTACAGGTACCGAGCTGAATGACAAGTATGAGACGATGGCGCTGAAGCGGGCTTTTGGAGAGCACGCCTACAAGCTGGCGGTCAGCTCGACAAAGTCAATGCACGGGCATTTGCTAGGCGCAGCCGGAGCCGTGGAAGCGATCATACTGGCCAAGGCCCTGCAGGAAGGGTTTATTCCGCCAACAACTAAATATGGCGTTCCGGATCCGGAATGTGATTTAGATTATGTACCGAATGAAGGCCGAAAAATGGATTTAGCCTACGGAATCAGTAATTCTCTTGGCTTTGGCGGGCACAATGTGACCCTCGTCTTCAAACACTATGAAGGGCGCTGAAATAATGAATCTTAAGGAACTGAAAGAGCTGATTGAGGCGATGAATCGCTCAGCAATCACCCATTTTGAAATGGAGCAGGAAGGCCTTAAGCTCAGTCTCAGAAAGGATACAGCGCTTCAGATCAATGGTGCCCAGGCCACTGCTATGACAATGTCCGCACTATCGCCAGCCGCAGCGGCCGCGAATGCGCCGATCGCAGTAGCAGCCGTTCCAATAGCGGCACCGCCAACCGCGCCGGCAAACCTGCCAGCGGCAACTGCAATGCTAGCTGCGGCACCGGCTGCAGTAACGCCGGCCGTAGTAACGCCGGCACCAGCAGTAGAAGAAGGCATCACTGTCATCAAATCGCCAATGGTTGGCGTGTTCTATGAGGCCCCTCAACCTGGAGCGCCACCTTTCGTCAAAATAGGAGACCAGATTAGTGAAGGGCAGGTATTGTGCATCATTGAGGCAATGAAACTGATGAATGAGGTACAGGCTGAGATTGAAGGCACAATCGTTGACATTTTGATCAAGAATGAAGAAATGGCCGAGTTTGGCCAGCCGTTGTTTAAGGTTAAGATTAAATGAGCAATCAAGAGGTGAGCTTTGCCGTGGAACTGGATATTAATGCAATAAAAAAAATTCTGCCGCATCGTCAACCCTTTTTACTAGTGGATCGTATCACCGAACTCGAACCCGGAAAAAGAGCTGTTGGGATTAAAAACGTGACTATTAACGAGGACTTCTTCCGGGGACATTTTCCGGAAGAGCCGGTTATGCCAGGCGTACTCTTAATTGAAGCGCTGGCCCAGGTCGGCGCGGTGGCTTTGCTCTCCATGGAGGAGTTTCGCGGCCGCATTGCCTATTTTGGCGGCATTAACAAAGCCAGATTCAAGAGAAAAGTCGTGCCGGGGGATCGTTTGACGTTGATCACCGAAATAGTCCAGCGGCGTGGTCCAATGGGGATCGGGAAAGCGGAAGCGTTTGTCGGCAATGAAAAGGCGGTCGAAGCGGAACTAGTTTTTGCGATCGGGTCGGCATCGACTGCTATCGACTCAGCTACCCCTGCTGCCGCAACTCCGGCGGCCCCGGGGCGGCATCAGGAATAGTGGCTATGTTCAAACGCATATTAGTGGCCAATCGGGGCGAAATTGCGGTTCGAATTATTCGCGCTGCCCGCGAAATGGGTATTGAGACGGTGGCAGTCTACTCGGAAGCCGATCAGCAGTCGTTGCATGCGCACCTCGCTGACTATGGCGTCTGCATCGGCCCAGGTTCTTCAAAGGGCAGCTATCTTAATATGGTCAATATTATCAGTGCCGCGCTACTGACAGGAGCGGAGGCGATTCATCCGGGCTTCGGATTCTTATCGGAGAATGCGTCCTTCGCCAGGATGTGCCAGGAATGCGGACTGGTCTTTATTGGGCCGACTCCGGAACAGATCGAGCGCATGGGTGATAAGGCGCTAGCCAAGAGTACGGTCGAGGCAGCCGGAGTCCCAGTAGTACCTGGTTCGAAAGGTTTACTATGCAGTTTGGATGAGGCGCGGAAAGCAGCGGCTGCCATCGGCTATCCGATATTGATTAAGGCCACGGCTGGCGGTGGCGGGCGCGGGATGAGAATCGCCCATAGTGCCGCTGAGTTGGAACAAGCTTTTCAAACGGCGAAAATGGAGGCCAAGGCGGCCTTCAATGAAGAGGGCGTCTACCTCGAGAAGCTGATTCAGAACCCCAGGCATATTGAATTTCAGATCATGGCCGATCATTATGGTAATATTGTGCACCTGGGGGAAAGAGACTGCTCGCTGCAAAGAAGAAATCAAAAGGTGCTTGAAGAGGCACCGTCCTATGTGCTGTCCGATACCCTGCGGCGCAAAATGGGTGAGGCCGCGACACATGTTGCCAAGGCTGTGAATTACCAAAACGCAGGGACAATAGAATTTTTACTTGACGAAGATCAGCGGTTTTATTTTATTGAAATGAACACCAGAATCCAGGTCGAGCATCCGATCACAGAAATGATCACGGGGTTGGATTTGGTGCAGGAGCAGATCAGAGTTGCTCAGGGTGAGGCGCTGTCATGGCGCCAAAGAAATATTAAATTCAGCGGGCATGCCATTGAATGTCGCATCAATGCCGAAGACCCCGCGCAAGGATTTCGTCCATCTGCTGGTAGAATCGAAAGCTATCTCTTTCCGGGGGGACCGGGCGTGCGTATTGATAGCGCAATTTACCCGGGATATTATATACCGCCTTATTATGACTCGATGATCGCCAAACTGATCGTCCACGGACGCAGCCGCCATGAGGCCATTGCCAAAATGAAGATGGCTCTTGAGGAGTTCCGAATTGAAGGGGTCACCACCAACGTATCCTTCCAAAAAGAGATTCTGAACAATCGGGATTTTATGGACGGCAATGTCGACACGCACTTTATTGAAAAACATTGGTCGCGTTGAGTGCCGAATTGACTGGCCGTGCTAGAGTGGTCGCGTTGAATGAGGTGATTAAAGGTAATGATAGCCAATCTGTTGCCCAAGACGAAATATACAGTCTTGCCGATGGAACCGGTTAACAAGCCCGATTTGGAAACCAAGAAGCCCTCCATTCCGGATGGCTTAATCGTTAAATGCCCCGGATGCCTGCGGGCCCATTATATTATTGAACTGGCCGACGCCGACAATGTGTGTCCCAACTGTCACTACCATTTCCGCCTGGGATCCAGGGCGCGTATTAACACCTTGGTTGATCCAGATAGTTTCGTGGAGCTGGATGCCGCGCTGTTGTCATCTGATCCACTACTGTTTCCGGGGTACGCCGGTAAACTGACCGATCAGGCAGGTAAATGCGGTGAGCCGGAAGGTGTTGTCACTGGTTTGGCAGCCATCCATGAACATCCGCTGGCTTTAGGCGTCATGGAACCAGGATTCATGATGGGCAGCATGGGCGAAGCAGTCGGCGAAAAGTTGACCAGAATGGTGGAGACCGCCACAGAGAGAAGGCTGCCGATCATTCTCGTAACAGCCAGCGGTGGCGCACGCATGCAGGAAGGCATTATCTCTCTGATGCAAATGGCAAAAACCTCGGCGGCGCTGGGTAGACACAGCCGCGCCGGGTTACTTTACATCCCGGTGCTGACCGATCCGACGACCGGCGGGGTGACAGCCAGCTTTGCGATGCTCGGTGATATTATTCTGGCTGAACCCGGTGCGCTGATAGGCTTTGCCGGACCGCGCGTAATTGAACAAACCATTAAGCAACAACTGCCGGAAGGATTTCAGCGGGCGGAGTTCTTACTTGCACAAGGGTTTGTGGATCATATTGTGGCGCGCGCAGACCTGCGCGGATTTTTGGGCAGAATGCTGAAATTCCATCATAGCGCCGCACCCACGAATTCGTGAAGGGGGGCGGGGACGCCTATGGCAATTGATATTGAGCTTAAGCTGCGGGAAATGAAGTCTAAGCTGGCAGATTTGCGAGAACTGGCGGAGAGCTCGTCTCTGAACCTTGAGGAAGCCATCGCCCAGCTCGAAGTAGCCATTGCCAGACAGGAAAAAGAAATTTATCTGAATTTGAGTCCCTGGCAGAAAGTGCAGTTGGCACGGCACAAAGATCGACCGACCACGCTCGATTACCTTAGTCTGGTCTTTGATGACTTTATTGAGTTGCATGGTGACCGCCGCTTTAAGGATGATTCCGCGATTGTGGGCGGGTTGGCGCTGCTGGGCGATCGGCCCGTTACGGTCATCGGACACCAAAAAGGGCGTGATTTGAACGAACGACTCCGTCGCAATTTTGGGATGCCGCATCCGGAAGGTTACCGCAAAGCTTTACGTTTGATGAAGCAGGCCGAAAAATTCGGGCGTCCAGTAATCTGTTTTATTGATACGCCGGGGGCCTATTGCGGTATTGGCTCGGAGGAACGCGGGCAGGGGCAGGCGATCGCTGAAAATCTGATGGAGATGTCAGCCTTGGCGGTCCCGATCGTCTCTGTGATTATCGGCGAAGGTGGCTCTGGCGGAGCCCTGGCGTTGGGAGTTGCTGATCGGGTACTCATGCTGAAGCATGCGGTCTATTCTGTGATTTCCCCTGAGGGCTTTGCGTCCATTTTGTGGAAGGATGCCAGCCGGGCGGCAGAGGCAGCCGGTGTCATGAAACTGACAGCGCAGGACTTGAAGGAACTTAAGGTTATTGATCGGATTGTGGAAGAACGCGAAGGTGCACATCTCCGCAAGAAAGAAGTGGCCATGCGTCTGAAACGCATCTTTGCGTCTTATCTGAATGAGCTTTGTGCCAAGGACCCGCAGGACTTACTGGCGGAACGTTATGTCAAGTACCGGGGCATGGGTCTCGGTAGAATAGCCGCCGCGGATTGCGCGCCGATCAACGCAGCGATGAACGCCCAGGAAGCCGCCCCGGATTGCGCCGTAAAACTTGTGTGAAAAGAGAGCAGTGATGCTCTTTTTTTCTTCAGCAAACGGGCGAATATGCCGATACATAATTGGGAGAAATTTATCCACCAGTAATCATAAGGATGTAGAGCCTTAATTCTCCAGTGTTCATAAGGATGTAAAGCCTTATATCACCAGGAATCATAAGGAGGTAAAGATGGAGAAACAGATTTTTGCGCAAAATGAGGCCCGAGTTCATGCCATGCTTCTGAAAGTTAGTTGGGGCGGAGTTGTAGTAGGTGTTCTAATGCTATTGGGCATCAAGGTCGCTGGTTTGTCAGACATGCTTACTGTTAACCAGATCATAGGTGCTGCAATAGCGGGGTTGCTCTTATTTGGATTGCCCACTGTTTGCCTAAAGAGCAACATCCTGATGAATGTGATGAAGTATCTATTAATTGCCTCTTCAGTTATCTTTGTTACGGTGTTGTGTTATTTCTTGCCTCAGCTGAATGAGTCCTTCACTTTCTATTATTATGCTGTTGTCGTCACCGCACTGTATTTGGATCCGGCATTAGCCTTATTTTCAGCCATATTATCAATATGCGGGAACATCTTTTTGGTGTTGGTCCATCCGCAGTTAATACCGGCAGTCTCTGCTCCAGGCGTGTTTGGTGCACGCTTTCTTTCGTTTGCGCTGGCTGCCGCCGGAGTATATTGTTTCATCCGACTGGCGCGCAATCTGGTCAGAAAGGTTGCCAATCAGCAAAGCAGTCTTTTCTCGATGAATCAATACCTGAGGAATTTGATGGGTCAGATTGCTGATGCTTCCAGCAACTTGGCTGCTTCCGGCGAGGAATTGCTGGCCAATGCTGAGGAGACAGGTGCCGCAATTGAGGAGATTTCCTCCGCCACTACAGATATGGCGAAAGGGGCAGATTTGACCGGATCGCACGCGCGGCGGACTGCTGAGATTATTTCTAGCTATGCTACTGTATCTCAAGAAGTCGCCAGTTCCGCACAGAGTTCTCAGGAGGTTGCGGATGAAATGCGCCAGGCCGCAATGCGAGGGACAGAAGCCGTGCGTACGCTTATCGGCGTGATGAATAAAGTTGCTGATGCTATTACCCAAGCCGAAATTTCGGTTCAAGAACTGGCAACTCACTCAGGGCAGATTGAGGCGTCTAATAAGGCTTTGGATGATATTGCGAAACAGATCAACATGTTTGCGCTGAACGCCACGATTGAAGCATCGCGGACCGGCAATAACGGGCAGGGGTTCTCCGTGATTGCCAATGAAATCAGCAAGATGTCCCGGAGCTCGCATGAAATGCTCGGAAAAGTCACTTCGTCGTTGTTTAGAGTTAAAGAGAAAATTGATGCGACGACCGCCGTTTTCGCAACCTCTCATGCAGAGGCGAGCAGAGGTGTGGAATTGGGAAGTGGTTTGACAGATATTTTTGAAGACCTGCTTGAGAAGGCAAATGCAGCCAATGACAGTTTAGGTTCAATTAATGAATCTATTCAGAGTCAGTTCTCTTCCTTGGCTAACATACAGAATTCTTCGGAAGAATTGGCAACTGTAGCGGAAAAGAACGCCGCCAGTGCCAATATGGTGGCGAGCGTTACTGAAGAGACAGCCGCTGCGGTTGAGTATGTTACCCGGTCGGCAATGGAGCTCACCCGCATTTCGGAGAGTCTGAGCCAGAGTATACCGACAGCCAAAATGTTTGATGAGTGGCAGCCTGATGATAGTAATGAAAAGGCATCGCAGTAGAAGTTTTGCAGCATCATCAAGTTGTTGCGAAGTAATGAGGGGCTCCCAACTGTTGCAGTTGGGAGCCCATTATTATCTTTGTCGACATTTTGACGGAGACGTGGGGGGGACGGAGACATGGGGACGGTTCATCTGTTTCGCCCGCGAGTTGTGTCCTTACGTTGGGGCGAGACAGATGAACCGTCCCCACGTCTCTTGCTTAGCGACGAGGTAAACTCTATAGCTCAGAACAAGCCGCCACAGCTTCTGTACTGAGGGTTCCTGCTTTAATGCTTTCCGCCATACGAATCATGGTACGCAAGGCAAAACCGGCGGATGTAACCTCAGAACCGTAGATGAACAGAAAAGGTGGCTTGCCTTTAAAGAACTCATAGGACTGATATTGATGGGTTAATTGATCGCGTTTGCCGGTGTGCGGTTCCGGCCCTATCTGGGCAATTAGATTAGCTAAAGCATCGCCGTGATAGTTGATCTCCAGTAAGGCCCCAGCAATGTAGACATTGTCCAATTTGCTCAGGCGTCCTGAAATGGCATATTTTAAGAGCGTTTTTTCGACTTCGTCGCGCATTTTTCCGATTAGCTTGTTCGGATCAAACGCCTTCTTTTCTGAGGCGTTTAACAAGTCATATTCGTGGTAGAAGCGACCGAATTTAACGCAGAATACGATCGGCAGATAATACAGGAAAGTGCGGTCTTTTTCATGCATGCCGGTAAGAACGACTCCGGCCAGCATATTCAGGGTATGCTGCAGGGATTTCAGGAAGTCGGGGCGCTCAAAGAGGTTCCAGCGAGCCCGGTTCCTGAGGACAGAGGTCAGTACGTTAATATTCACGGTAGGGTCAACATCGTTTTCACGAGTACCGATCCACGTCATTATGCCGCCATTTTCGGGATCCAGACCATTGATTGTAAGACGCGCCTTGTGGCGTGATTCCGGTAATGCTTGGAACTCGGTGATCAGATCGAGAAAGGCCGGATTATCTACAGCTTTCTTAATACGCTGAACCAGTTCAGTCGGGATTTCTTTTATACGGCCGCCTGGATTGGTTTCGGTCAATTTCAGGAAATAATCAAAAGCCACCAAATTGCCATATGTACAATCAGTATCCGCATCAATTTTCCATGAGCTGATTTGGCGATAGATCGGTGAGGCGGGATCCATGTGCAGATCATTGGGTGGGAAGAAATTAATAATCTCAACTTCGCCGGCATCGGTTTGGTAAGGTTCCAGGTTTCCGATCATATTTTTCAGAATCGAAGCGCTGGTGCGATAGATTCGATTGAACAAATCATCGCTGACAATATCGGGCATATCCGTCAGAATGGTCAGTAGCGCTTCCAGAATGAAAATGTCATTAAAGAACGTATGAAACGTGGAACATGACCGGCTGCTCAGATTCAGCCTCCTGGAAAGGTTACGGTCGGTCAGACGCTGCCATAAGAAAAACGGTCTGATCAGAAAAGAGGCTACTAGTTTATTCCGCAACCCCGGACGAAACTTGAAATAAAGCAACTGGTCACGGAACGTAAAACTCGGGTCACCGCATAGCATAATTTGAAGATGGGTAGGCAAATACTCCTGAGTCTCGTAGGTGTTTATGATGTCTTCGCAACAACTGACTATGACCTTCTTGAGATTCTCGTGCAAATTAGTCGCTCCTTTCACTTGGTCGCAAATTACCGGATGGGCCGGCGTCTTAATAGAGCAGCTGCCGGTATGCGGACAAAACCAACTCTTTTTATTCGCGAGAAGTTCATTTTTATCCTGCCCGTGGAGTAATAATGTAAAATGTCCAAAAGATAATAGAGTGTCAATGTTAGGACAAAATGTTCCGTCTGCTGCGCGCTGTCATTTTTGGATCGTGTTGCCGGTTGACACAGATGCGCTGTTATGATATTCTTAATTGTGCGATCCATGTTTGCGGGAATAGCTCAGTTGGTAGAGCGTCAGCCTTCCAAGCTGAATGTCGCGGGTTCGAATCCC
>DHDG01000016.1:14057-14286 GCA_002399265.1 Firmicutes bacterium UBA4882
TCGAGTCCCGTTTCCCGCTCCAGAAATTATCCGGCGGAATCTACCGCCGGTTTTTGATGCAAGACGCTGGCAGATAGCTGACCGATCGTTGCCAGATATTGCCGCCAGATATTTGTGCGACTTCCTGAGAACTCATGTTTGACGAGTGGCAGGAGTTGTAGTATAATAGCTAAGCGGAACCGGTGAGCCGGTCGCAATGGCTGGGATTTGCGCCTGTAGCTCAGGGGAT
>DHDG01000003.1:0-217 GCA_002399265.1 Firmicutes bacterium UBA4882
TTGGCCAACTCGGGAACCCCTCCACTAGAGTCCCCAAAGAACCGACAATCGCTATTATACAATACTGTTCAGCATATGTCAAGATGGTACTGATTGGTTATGAAAAGCTCGGCGCTCGTTGGCGATCGTCAGCACCCATTGGCATTGGTCAGCACTCGTCTCTTTTTTCGAGATACCTTTCCAGTTTGCGTTTCACACGCTGCAAAGCATTATCAAT
>DHDG01000003.1:360-653 GCA_002399265.1 Firmicutes bacterium UBA4882
ACACGCTGCAAAGCATTATCAATGGATTTAACATGACGATTCAGTTCCTGGGCAATTTCCTGATACGAGCGACCATCTAAATACGACATCAGGACTTTCCATTCCAAATCGCTCAGAAATTCACCCATCTTGTGTTCAATATCCACAAACTCTTCGCGACTAATAACAAGCTCCTCAGGATCAGTGACCTTGGCTCCTGACAGGACATCAAGCAGTGTACGATCTGATTCTTCATCATAAATTGGCTTGTTAAGCGAAACATAAGAATTAAGGGGGATATGCTTCTGCCGGGT
>DHDG01000003.1:830-1000 GCA_002399265.1 Firmicutes bacterium UBA4882
TGACGCGTGATACATAATTCGGCGAACGCCCGGAAGGAAGCCAGTTTGTCATTGCGAAAATCACGAATCGCCTTATAGAGTCCGATCATTCCTTCTTGAATAATGTCTTCACGATCTGCTCCGATTAAAAAATAAGAACGCGCTTTGGCTCTGACAAAATTCTTATACTT
>DHDG01000003.1:1192-16823 GCA_002399265.1 Firmicutes bacterium UBA4882
TCTACCATTTCATCATATGATTCGAAGGCATCTCGCGGAATAGCTGAGCTCACCGACATCGCCTCCATGTAATAAATAACTGCCCCGCTTGTCCATATGAACATTATACAATAGCGACAATTCAAGCGTCAAGCAAACAGCGCTAACCAAAGGTTACATAATATGGCGGAAGTCGCAAGAAACTGCGCTATTCATTTGCTACAGTAGCGTTTTTCGATGGGTATTGATCCACCGAAATCCGTTCGTGTGTACCATCGGGGCCGTCACGCCAGACTTCAACATACTCTGTTTCAGGCTGTAACCGAGTGATAATGCGGTGACTCAGGCTATATGCTCCCGCGGGCTTCGCCCCGCCGATGATCGAGACCGTCAGTGAATTCTCGTGCACCCGGGCCGCGATCATGAGGTTAGCATTGGTTGTATTGCGGAATTTGAAGTCGATGGTGTTATAGTAGACTGTGGCATCCCGTCCGGGAGGAACATAACCGACCAGCAAAGAATGCGGCCGGCGCTCAGTAGGCTTAAGCCCAGCCAGTAATACGGCATTATAGAGCGTTGTAACGACCTGGCAAACGCCTCCGCCCACACCCGGAACGTACTCCTGCCGGACAATTTCCAGTGCTGGTTTGAATCCGGCTGCTAACGTACAGGGACCGACAACCTGATTAAAAGAGAATTCCTGACCAGGCATCAGCAACGTGCCGTTGATCATACGCGTCGCTAAAGTGATATTGTGAATCCTGTTGGCATTTGAGCCGCTGAATTCGGTAGTAAAAGAGGCTAACAGGAAACGCACCCGTCCCTGGGCAATGTCGCGGGTCGTAATGCTTGGAGGCAGTTTTTTTACGGTAACTGCTACGCTGTCGCGCCCTTGCGCGATGGCGTCAATGACCTGTGTCAAGGTCTGATCCATATCAGCAGTTCGGCCAGCCTTTTCGGGACAGATCTGACCGGTCCGGGGATCCAGAAAGGCATCTTCGGCAGCCGTGAAAATGACTTCCGCAATAGTATCAGCAATTGCGCGCCAGGCCGCGGTTTGATTGGCGTCCGCCTTCCACGGCAGCGGAATGCTCTGGGTCTTTCTGGCCAGCAGCTGTCTGATCCATGCCGCTGTCTTTCTCGCCGCGCTGCCACTGTGCCCAACAGCATACGCCTGCTGCGCTGCCTGATCCCAGTCTGGAACTGCAGCTACATCAGTGATCCGCACCTGCCAAATTCTGTTGTCGTAAGTCAGGGTAATCACATCTGGGTTACTGCAGTTGGCGCGGAAGTTTTGGCGCAGGTTTTCGGATGCCTGCTCCGGCAGCATGCCACCAACCGCAATGCCGCCAATGTCGACTCCAGGGAGAATACGCGGCTGCCAATAAAAGACAACCCTTGCTGCCGCCGAAGCCGCGACGATGAGCACCCCCAACCCCAGAATCGCAAGCAATCGTTTCAGTTTCATCTAAAATACCCCCGCTGTCTTCAGGGGTAGTATGCCACAATCAGGCGGAGAATCAATCATGCGCCAGATAGGCTTTGATGCGCATTCTGCAGTGCGTGTCAGACAGGAGCGACCAGCTGTTCCGCCGACGGCCAGAGGGCGTTGTCGAATCTCCTTTTGAGGGCCCTCAGTCGTTGCCGGGCTTCTGCTAATGTACATCGTACCGGTTGTACTCTGAGCCCCGGCCAAAGCTGTGCCACAACAGGGCGGTCGGCACTAATAAGTACGGCCAGACGGGGATAACCGCCGGTAGTCTGGGCGTCAGCCAATAACAGATATGGGTTTCCCGAGGCCGGCACCTGCACGGTTCCAAAAGTAACCGGTGCAGATGTAATATCATGCCGGGCGGCTCTGATAGCTGGGCCTTCCAAGACAAACCCCATCCGATCAAAACGCTGGGAGACTGTGAAGATCTTGCCGTAAAAAGTGTCCAGCGCCTCCTTATCAAAGAGCGCTTCTTCCGGCCCGGAAAGAAAATGTAGCCGCACAGGATCGCTGACCGGACCGCGCAGCGGATCCCGCACAGCACCACTGTCGCTGCAACTGCCGCTGCAGCTATTTATCGCAATCCGATCACCAGCCCGCAAAGTGCGCCCGAGCGAGTCGTGCCCACCCAGCCCTGAACGCCCATCGGAGGCAACGCTACCCAAAACCGGAGCCGCAGACAGGCCGCCAGCAATCGCTAAGTATGCCCGGCAGCCATTGCCCCTGTCGCAAAGCGCTCCCATAGAGAGTTCAGCCCCGTCAGGCCATGCAAAAGCACTACCGGAAAGCAGGGTTTGGCGATCGATCTCTGCCCCACCTTGTTCAGTAAGTACCAGTGTTCCGCTTGTACCATATATGGCCGCCATGAGAGGATCACGGCCATGATAACGCAAGACGGGGCCGCTGAATGTCATTTCCAAGACAGCGTTGCCTGAATCATTGCCTGCAATTTTGTTAGCGAGTGCTGCCGCCAGTGGATCCATGGCGCCACAGACTGGCACCCCCAGCGCCCGGTATCCATACCGGCCGCAATCCTGAAGCGTTGTCCACGCCCCGGGCGCAATCACTTCGAGAAAGGCTTTATTATCCGCAGTCATGATTTAGCAGCCGAGGCCTGTGTCGATGTCGATTTCGATGTCGATGCAGATTTCGAAGCCAATGCCGGGGCCGGTGACTGGATCGTAATCCCGGCCGCATTCAACGCGCCTGCAACTGCTCTGGCAAAATCAGCAGCGTTGGCCTGATCGCCATGGATGCAAATTGTCCCAGGCCGTAGCGCTATTACAGCCCCGTCCGCGCACAGCGCTTTCCCCTCTATAGCCATCAGCACCGCCCGGCGGCCCGCTTCCGCAGGATCACTCACCAAAGCGCCTTCCTTGCTGCGGGGCGTTAAGTTTCCATCCGGCAAATACGTCCGGTCGGCAAACCCCTCCTCAATAACCGTCAACCCAAGCTCCATGGCGACCTGCACTGCCGCGGAGCCAACCGGCAAGTATAAAAGCAGTCCCGGATCAACGGCTCGTACGGCGGCAGCCGCCGCCCTGGCCAGATTGACATCGCGGGCAATCATGTTATACAGCGCACCATGCGGCTTCACATGGGACAGTTTCGCACCGCTGGCCCGGGCAAAAGCATCCAGCGCGCCAATCTGATAAACAATCAAATCCTCCGCCTCTCGTGCGGTCACCCGCAACTCGCGACGTCCAAACCCTGGCAAATCGGGTAATCCCGGATGGGCACCGATGGCGGCGCCGCACTCAGCAGCCATTTCGACAGTACGGCGCATTACGGATGGGTCGCCGGCATGAAAACCGCAGGCAATATTGGCCGAAGTAACATAGGTCATAATCTCTCGATCCGCACCCAGGTGATAAACTCCGAAGCTTTCTCCCAGATCACAATTAAGGTCGATCCTTGGCAAGTGTCTGTCCCCCCTTTTCAGATCGGTTCAAAGCGCACCCGATCACCGGGCTGTAAATAGCACGGCTGAGCGCGCTGCGGGTCAAACATTTGAACATTGGTGCGGCCAATCAACCGCCACCCGCCAGGAGCTTCGCAGGGATAGATTCCAGTCTGACGGCCAGCCAGCCCTACTGACCCGCGCGGCACCTTTAGACGCGGCTGTGCCAGTCTTGGCACAGCAATGGCAGGTGGCACCAGCCCCAGATAAGGAAAGCCTGGCAAAAAACCGATCATATAGACTTCATAGATCTGTTGCGCATGAATGTCGACGACTTCTCGAGCAGTCAAACCCGTCATCCGAGCCACTTCTGCCAGATCCGGACCATCGGCCCCGCCATAACTGACTGGAATGGCAATGATGCGCCTCGATTGTTCCAGATCGCAGGTCTCCAAGCCCTCTAATCTGGTGATCAACTCGTCATAACAAATTGCCATGGGATCAAAATGGACGGCCAATTCCGTGTAAGCCGGGCAAACCTCGATGACGCCCGTGATCGCAGCTTGGCTAATGGCCTTTGCCATGGCGTGCACCCGGCGGTTAATTTCCGGAGCGATGCCATCCCCAAATCTTATGAGAACAGCCGAATCTCCAAAAGGTATGGTGATCCGGCCATTATTGGCGTCAAACACGCTATTGCTTTGGTTTTGGCTACGATTGCTCATCGTTTATCCCTGCCCAGCGCTTCTCCTGGCATCACGCTTACGCAGCACTTCATAAATCAACAGCCCGGCAGCTACCGAAGCATTTAGTGAACCCACCTGGCCGCGCATCGGTATGGCCGCCAGAAAATCGCAATGCTCACGAACCATCCGGCTGAGCCCTTTCCCTTCACTACCAATTACCAGACAGACTGCGCCCGCGAAATCAACCGTGCGGTAGTCTGGCCCATTCATATCTGCTCCAATAATCCACAATCCCTTTTCCTTCAATTCTTCAATCGTGCGGTTGAGATTCGTAACGCGCGCCACCGGCAGATATTCGGAAGCACCGGCGGAAGTTTTGACTGCGGCCGGGGTCAGCCCGACCGAACGCCGCTCCGGAATTATGACGCCATGAGCCGCCGCTGCTTCAGCTGTACGGATAATGGCACCCAAATTGCGGGGATCCTCGAGACCGTCAAGTATCAGAATGAAAGGCGATTCCCCTTTTTCGGCAGCAACCGCCAAAATTTGATCAAGCGTGGCATATGCTCTGGCTGCCATTGCGGCAACAACGCCTTGATGCCCCGAATCCGGAGCCATTTTATCCAAAACGGCGGGTGTCACTTCGCTGACAGGAATCCGCCGCGCATGCGCCAATGACAATAAATCTTCCAGCCCGCGCCGATTACCGGCAGCAACATACAGTTTGTTCAGCGGACTTCCGGCTCGCAAAGCTTCCATAACAGGCTTGCGCCCGGCAATATATTCTTCGCTCATGGATCCACCTCAATTTTCCCACTTAATCTACGAGTCTACACATTGCCCACTCAATCTACCGTGTTTACACCAATCTGCCGCATCCATGGGATCCTTCCCGACAGACTCCTTCTGTCTCGCAAGACGGACCCGCCTTTTCAAATAGGAGCGGAGCCACTGTTTTAACCAAGGTGAGCATTTTCAAGGCCAAGTCACGGATTTCCCACTGCGCCCGCTGACAGGTACGGTGCGCAAAAAAGTTCAACAGGCCATGCGCATTCATAGTAATAACAATCTTTGTCTCGCAGGCATTCGGCAGGACATAACGGGCATCCTCACGCGGAATACCCATCGCTGACAAGCGCTCGTAAGCGGCAGTCGTTTCAGCCATGACCCGCTCAAATTCCGCCAGTGCCCCTGGTACTTCGGCAATGGTAGGCGGTATGATAAATGCAAAGTTCTTCTCACTGACATAGCGCTGGGATTGCTGCGAATAGGAAGCGATCCGGTGTCTGACCAGTTGGTGCGTTAGTGACCGGCTGACGCCTTCCACGGCAAATGTAAAGGAGGCGTGTTCAAACGGCGACCAGTGTCCGGAATCAGATAAACGCCGGATCAACCGTTCTACATCCGGGCGTTCCATGCGTTCCTGAAGCTGCTGAGCACCAATAGCAGCATAGCATAACCGTGCAGCTGCAGCCACCGTCAGTTCCGGCTCAGGCGTATACGCGATTAGATCACATCTCATCTTGACCGTTAGCCTCCTTAAGAGCAGCGCACAGCAGAGTTTGCAGCCGCTCGGTACGACCGCACAAATGTAAATACCCCAGCACCGCTTCGAAAGCCGTACTATGCCTGTACTCCAAAACATCCGCACTGCGCGGATGCGTGGAGGACTTGGCATTACGGGCCCGGCGCCATACATCATGCTCATCCGGCTCCAAAATGGGCTCAATAGCATGAGCCATGCGTGCCTGGGAAGAGGCGCGCACTAGTTCAACTGTATGACGGTGCAATTCCTTGAGCGGGCCATTCATCTCTGTTGCTGTTAGTGTCCTGACATGCAATTCAAAAACCGCGTCCCCGACATACGCCAGTACCAATGGTGCCATTGCAGATGGATCGACGCCCCTGTTTTCATCATCTAGTAATCCCATTGCCAACCTCGTTTCTCAAACCGACTTCCTTCTCAAGCCTTCTTCCAGCGTACACCCTGCGGGGTATCCTCCAAGACAATGCCTTTGGCACGCAGCTCATCACGGATTTGATCAGCTAGTGCCCAGTCCCGACTGGCTTTGGCCTGTTGCCGTCTGGCAATCTGATCTGCCACATAAGACGCCAATTTGGCGTCCACTGCCTCTTCAAAATCAAACAAACCTAAAATTCCACCCAGCTCGCGCAAGAGAGCGGCGGCTTTGGCTACGGATTCAACATTCCCGGCTGTACGCTCAAAATCCTCCTCAATAGTCAATCGGTTAATCTCTCTGACCATATTATAAAGTGATGCTAAGGCAACCGGTGTGTTAAAGTCGTCTTCCATTGCTGCGATGAACTCTCTCTTGGCCGTCTGAAGTAGGTCGTCAAATGATACCGCCGCCTTCGCTTTCGCTTCACCTATCCCAGTAGAGTCCATCTGGGCGACCGGACCGGCTTTGACCAGTTCTTCCATGGCCATCAGCGCTGTTTCTAGACGTTCCAGGCCTTTAGCAGCCGCAGTCAGCTCTTCCGCACCAAAGTTCAGAGGCGAACGATAATGCGCTGTAACGATAAAGAACCGGATCACCTTGGCGGGATATTTCCCAAGCAATTCTCTGACCGTGAGAACATTCCCCAGCGATTTGGACATTTTCTCGCGATCAATCACCAAAAAGGCGTTATGCATCCAATAGCGCGCCAGTGGCTGACCTGTAAAGCCTTCTGATTGGGCGATCTCATTCTCATGGTGCGGAAATATCAAATCTTCTCCACCACCATGAATATCAAAAGTGCTGCCCAGGTATTTCAGAGACATGGCCGAGCATTCAATATGCCAGCCCGGACGTCCAGGACCCCATGGGGAATCCCAAGCCGGTTCGCCCGGTTTGGCAGACTTCCAGACCGCAAAATCCATGGGATGCCGCTTGCGCGCATCTACTTCGATGCGGGCACCGGCCTGCATATCCTCGAGCGAACGACCGGAAAGCTTGCCGTATCCCGGGAAGCTCTCGACAGCATAGTAGACATCGCCGTCCACTACATAGGCATGCCCTTTCTCGACCAGACCCTTAACCATATCGAGAATCTCCGGGATGTGTTCGCTGACTTTCGGAACGATATCCGGCATTTCAATTTTCAGGGCCTGCAGATCCTTAAAATATTCGCCCGCGAACTCGGCCGAAATGTCCAATGCTGGACGACCAGTTTGCATGGACTTGGCAATAATCCTATCATCCACATCAGTAATATTCTGCACGAAAACAGTCTTGTAACCCATATAGCGTAGAAAACGCCTGATGACATCCCAAACTAGCGGCGGACGAGCATTACCAATATGGGCATAGCTATATGGGGTGATGCCGCAGACATAGGCACTAACCACCCCTTTTTCACGCGGGATGAATTCCTCTTTCTTATTGGATGCGGTATTGTAGACCCAAATACTCATTAAAAATCCCCCATATCACTCTTAGTTTAACTCCAGCGTAGTAGTAGTAATAGTATATTTCCAAAGTCGGAAAAAGAAAAAGGCCATCCGTTCAGAGACGGATAGGCCGTGGTCCCACTCTGATTGAAGGCATAAGCCTTCCACTTGTCAGCCTGTGCAGCTTCCAGGGCGCTAACGGGCCCACCCGAAAGGGTTTCAGCCCCACTGGGCTTTCTTCCCTCCTGCTCCGAGTCCGCATTTCGCATACCATCCCCTGACACAGCCGCTCTCAGCCGCTGGCGGCCACTCTCTGAGCCGGTAATGGCAGCTACTTGATCCTCATCATCACAATGCCATATTACTAACATTATAATCAACCCACTGCGGCACGTCAAGGAGGAGACAAGGGACACAGGGGGACGGTTCTTTTGTGTCATTTTATTGCTTCTCTGCCACGATGACACAAAAGAACCGTCCCCCTGTGTCCCTGCGCCCGCGCCTACCCAAGTGTCGCGCACAGAGCAGGAGATTCATGCAAAAAGATCGAACCGTTCTAAAGAGCAAACAAGATCGGAGGTTGTGTTTTATGAAAATTGCGCTGTTGGCTTTTTATTCGGGATTGCAGGCTTCGGAATCCCAAGTGCGCCTGTCGGCGTCTCTTTCCGATGAAATTGCCGGCATACCCGGATGGTCTGCAGTTGTTCTTAATGAGACTTCCCAGAAAGTGGCCGCCTTTAACGATCCGGACACGGTCCCGGTCATCCTCTCGCTCAGCGGCGGCATTGAGGGCGAAGTGTTGTCTTGTCTCGAGCAAGCCCAGCAAAGCAGCTACCTCAAGAGCACGAAACTGCCCATTATCATTTTAGCCCATCCACATGCC
The DNA here is from genome assembly GCA_002399265.1 of Firmicutes bacterium UBA4882. GTDB lineage: Bacteria > Bacillota > UBA4882 > UBA4882 > UBA4882 > UBA4882. The sequence goes on from DHDG01000003.1 coordinate 9,527, forward strand.
AACTCGTTGCCCGCTTCACTGGAAATCCTTGCACGCCTAAACCAAATGGGTCGGCCGGGGCGGATCATTTTTACGTCAGCCGGTTATCTGGACGAACTCCAAATCGCCTGCCGCGTTCTGGAAACGCATCGCACACTCGCCCATAGCCGAATTGGCGTGATTGGCACGCCCTCTGACTGGTTGGTGGCCAGCATCCCGGATGCCCAGACCGTCCGCTCGGTTTGGGGTCCAGAGTTGGTGGAAATTCCTATCGCGCGCCTGATAGAACTGTACCACCAATCCTCAGAGATCGAGGCCACCAAAGCAGCGGATGCTTTTGCCAAAAATGCGACGGCATGCTTAGAGCCGGATCGTGCCACTCTGATTGGTGCTGCCAAGATCTACCTGGCGCTCCAAAGCATTGTTGCGGAATACCAGTTAGCGGCACTGACCATCCGCTGCTTCGATTTGCTGTCCGCTCCCAAAAACACTGGTTGTTTCGCATTGGCACAGCTGAATAGCGCCGGCATAACCGCCTCGTGCGAAGGCGATATTCCTGCACTACTAACCATGATGCTGATCAAAGGGCTGTCGGGCCAACCGGCCTTTATGGCCAACCCGTCTGCCATTAATGCTTTAACTGGCGAAATGATCGCTGCGCATTGCACCATCCCGATCACGATGATTAATAAATACACGATCCGCTCCCACTTTGAATCCGGTATTGGTGCCGCTATCCAAGGCGACTTTCCCCCTGGTCCGGTAACGGTTGCCCGCATCGGCGGGAAGGACTTGACCGCCCTCTTTGTTGCGGAAGGACAAGCCGCCACCGTTAGCAATCCCCAGGAGAATTTATGCCGTACGCAGGTCAAGCTGACCATCGCTCCTGAAAAGGCGCGACAGATGTTGGAAAAGCCCCTTGGAAACCATCACATTCTGGCTTCCGGAGCTTTGCGGGAGTCAATCGAGTTCTATTATCGTTCTTTAATAAGCCGGTGAAAGACGGAGAGCGGCACGCCACACGCGGCGTGCCGCCCCATATTCTCTATTCCTGCACCCGGCACAGACTGGCCACTGCCTGAGCAGTAATGCCTTCGCCGCGTCCCTCAAAGCCCAGCCCTTCGGTTGTCTTGCCCTTAATCCCGATCTGCCGCGGACTGATGCCCAAAATTCCGGCAATGTTCTCTTTTATTGCATCTGCATAGGAACTAATGCGCGGCTGCTGCGTAATGACTACCGCATCTATGTTCACAAGGGAGTAACCTTCTTTGGAGACTAACAGACCTGTTTCCCTAAGCAGTTCTGTACTGCGTATGTCTTTAAACTTGGGATCAGTGTCCGGAAACTGGTTGCCGATATCGTCCAGACCGGCCGCTCCCAGCAACGCATCGATCATGGCATGTAAAAGTACATCGGCGTCAGAATGACCCTGCAATCCCAGATGAGAAGGGACCTGGATCCCTCCCAGAAACAATGGCCTACCTTCCTGAAAAGCATGCACATCGTAACCAATCCCCACTCTGAATATGACCGGATTCGCAATACGGTCAACATGGGACTGATCCATCACCAATTCCCCCTTAATACTGTCAAGATAGGCTTTCGCGACCACCAAATCCTCGGGCGTAGTGACTTTAATATTATGATAATCGCCTTCAAATACGGCGACTTGTATTCCAATCCGCTCTGCCAGTGACGCATCATCGGTGCCCTGATATCCGTCATGACGGGCCTGCCAATGGGCCTGCTGCAATGCTCTAAACCTGAAACTCTGAGGCGTCTGTACCGCCCACAGTTGATCACGCTCCACTGTTTCAAGCACAATCCCGTCCCGAACCTTTTTGACTGTTTCTTTGACGGGAACGCCCGGCACGGCCACCTGATGATCACTCAGCTGCTCCAGACAGCGATCAATGATCGCCCTTGTTACCAGCGGTCTGGCCCCGTCATGGATCAAAACTCTATCGTCGGGCCCCAAACCAAATCTGCTCAAGTACTGAACGGCATTAGCAACGGAATCCTGGCGCTCTGCCCCACCTTCTATAGCATCCCGGATTTTTCCACCGCCGAGATCGGCACCCTGACATAGTTCCCGGATTTCCTCCAGGTCTTCTTTTCTAGCCACGACTAATATGTCGGTCACTTGAGGATGTTTGCTGAATACTGCCAGCGACCACTCCAGAATTGGCCGTCCCGCCAGCTTGAGTAACACCTTATTGCGCCCGCTCCCTCGCCGGCTTCCTCGCCCGCACCGGCTCCCCATGCGTTTTCCCGAGCCGCCTCCCAAAATGATTGCCACTGTGCGCATTACCAAACCTCCAGAAAGCAATGCCAATTGCTATTACCATTTTGCGTTTATATACGCTTTCCCGCTTAAGCTAATTTTCGCCCAACTCTGTAAATCCCCTATATAAACCCAAAAAATAATGGTGTGCGCGCCTGCTCTCCATAATGAAAATCCGCACAAATAAAAACCGGCCTGCTCTAATGCAAGGCCGGATTATTCCATTGGGGTTATGCATCGTTGAATGGCTACGCTGTCGCCTGCGGTAGTTGATCAGTTCAGTTCTGCCGTCATCCACGGGCAACGGCATGAATATGTTCTGCTTGCTTCGGTTTGGCGAAAATCATTCGCCCGGCAGCCGTCTGTAAAACGCTCGTGACCAGGACACTAATGGTTTCTCCCATATACTGGCGTCCACTATCAACAACAATCATCGTACCGTCTTCGAGATAGGCTACCCCCTGACCAAGTTCTTTACCGTCCTTGATCACATGAACAACCATTTCCTCACCTGGAAGAACGATCGGTTTTACGGCGTTAGACAATTCATTAATGTTAAGCACGTGCACACCATACAATTCCGCGACTTTGTTCAGGTTAAAGTCATTGGTGATGACTTTGGCGTCAAGCAGTTTCGCCAATCGCACGAGCTTGGTATCCACATCCGACAGATCGTCAAAATCCTTTTCATAAATCCGGATGTTGACTTCATCCTCTTTTTGCATGCGGTTGAGGATATCAAGGCCCCGGCGTCCGCGATTACGCTTTAACGCATCCGATGAATCGGCAATACGTTGCAGTTCCGCCAGGACAAAACTTGGAATAATAAGTATGCCTTCAATAAATCCACTATGACAAATATCGGCAATCCTGCCGTCTATGATGGCGCTGGTGTCAACCACCTTGTAAGAAAGTTTTCCCTGATTGCGAGTACGTATCGCTGTTCCTCCAGAGCTCGGTCGTTCCTGATGCTTCGAAAAACTGCCAAAGAAGCCGAACAAATCGTCCCTCTTTTTGGCAGCAGTCGCAGCACAAAGGCTTCCCGAAAAAAGCATCGCAAAGATCGCAAAATAACGACCAAACCCAGTCCCATAGAACGGTATACAAAGGAGCAGCGCTACTACCACACCAAAAACGAAGCCCAGAGATCCGGCTAGCAGATCAGATCCTGACGTTTTCTGCAGCCCATTCTCTAAAATGCCATTAAGAGTTTTGAGAGAAACATGTCCCAGTACAGTGGCAAAGATTGCGCTTACCAGAGGTACCAACACATAATGCCAAGTCTGTGGATTGGGAACAGCCGAGTAAACGCCATAATACCCTACCCCCCCGCCGGCAATAAAGAACAGCGATTTCACAAATTTATCGAACACGATCTCACTTCACCTCCTTTCCCAGCATCCCCTATTTAGCATCGTGATATGCAAATTAACTCGCATTTGGTAATGATAAACAAGACCGGGACAATCCGCTCCATCATGTAAACAGAGACGTGATATGCTCCTCGATCTCTTCAACCGATAAGTCTTTAATCAGCGAAATTTCGCTGAACAGAATCTGCTTGGCGCTTTCCAGCATTTTTCTTTCACCAGTTGACAAACCCTTCTCCTGATCACGCGCAGCCAAATTACGGACAACCTCGGCAACTTCAAAAATGTCTCCGCTGCGAATTTTATCCATGTTTGCGCGGTATCTCTTGTTCCAGTTGGTCGACATTTTGCTGGTTTGTCCTTGCAATACAGCAATCACTTCATCAATTGTTGATTCATCAACAACCTGACGCAGCCCGACTTCACTATTGAGCGGGATCATCACTTTCATGCTGCCATTCGGTATTCTCATGATATAGTATTTCTGCTTTTCTCCGAGTACTTCTTTTTCTTCGATTGCCTCAATAACTCCGGCACCATGCAATGGATAAACTACTTTTTCGCCCACTTCAAACATGGTGACTCACCCCCTAACGAAGGGCAGATAATACTTCTTTTATATTAACATTTATCCGGGCGCTAGTCAATAAACGGACTATTCTAACAAATGTCTCTGTGTTTGTCAATAGCCATTTCCTCCCTGACGCAATTCTGCTGCGGGTCGGAAATCTGTTCCATTCAGGCCATCCGCCTGCGGCCGACTATTGAAAGGCTTGACATGACAGGTCTCCAAAAGTATAATTGGACTTGACTGAAAGCTGTGGAGGTGGATATCGTTGGAACAAACAGAATACGATGTTTTCCAGGAAATTGTTACTAAACATCTTGTTCGACATCGCAGTATTTTGGATGTCCTTTCCAAATTTCAGGAATCATCTGCGCGGGTAAACCGCGCCGTGTCCAAGGCTGTGACCGAATGCGGTTGTTTGCAAATAAACGCCTCACGTCAGCAGGCGCCTAACAATATTGATTTTCGTGAGCTGAAAGATCACATGGCCAGTCATCTTGAGGGCGAGTTATGCGAAAACTGCCGGGAGGTATTAGAAGCAGAAGTTGGACGAACTCTTTTCTACCTCGCCGCTGTTTGCGATTTAAATAACTTGAGTCTGCAGGATATTATGACTAAGGAGTGTCAAAAAATTTCCGCTCTCGGACCCTTTAACCTGACTTGATGAGACGATTCCCAAACGGCTGCCCCAAAACTGAGGCGGCCGTTTTTTACATATAAAAACGGTCCAGATTCACACTGGCCTGTTCCCTCAAACGCTTCAACCCATTGCGAATGGCTTTGGCGCGTACCTCGCCAATTCCCTCAACATCATCAAGGCTTTCAATGCTGGCATTAAAAATGTTCTGAAAGCTGCTGAATTTCTCAACCAGATTTGAAATGACCGGCAATGGCACCCGCGGTATTTTGCGCAGAATTCGGTAACCGCGCGGGGCAACCTGAGTATCCGGGTTGATATTGGCGACTGTGAACCCCAACGTCTTGGCAATCAAATTCATGTCCAGCAAATCCTCCGAAGACCAGTTCTGCAGGTGCCTCTTTATTTCCGCAATACATTTTTCATCGTTATTGACGGCATAATCCCTAATCACAAGATGTCCTTCGTCCTCAATATCCGACATTAGTTCATCCAGCTGCATTTCAATCAGGCGGCCTTCCGTTCCCAGTTCGTAAACATACCATTGGATTTCTTTGGCAACATGTGAAACCATTTCCGCCCGACGGATTGCATTGGTGACCTCCGCCAAGGTGACCATGTTTTCGAATTCCAGTGCCGTTAGTAAGCCCAGCGCTTCATCCAATACGCTGCGGTATTTCTGTAGTGTCTGCAGTGCCTGATTGGCTTTGGCCATGACAACGCTGAAATCACGCACCACATAACGCATATTCCCTTTATAAAGGGTAATGACATTGCGGCGCTGTGAAATGGCAATGACCAGTTCCCCGGTTTGAATAGCGACTCTTTCCGCAGTTCTATGACGGGTGCCTGTTTCGGATGTAGGGATACTGGTGTTCGGAGCCAGTTGGGCATTAGCATAGACTATTTTTGCAGCATCGCTGCTGATAACCATCGCGCCATCCATTTTGGCCAGTTCATAAAGACTGGAAGGATCCAGATCAGAGTCCAGCCGGAATCCCCCGTCGACAAGTTCGAGAACTTCCGGGGTATCTCCCACGACCAATAAAGCACCTGTCCGGGCGCGGAGTATGTTTTCTAATCCTTCATAAAGCGTTGTTCCAGGAGCTATCAGCTTGATTGTTTTGATAAAAATATCGTCAGCCCAGCCCTCAGGCATAATAACACCTCCGCTTAATTATTTTGGGCAAATGGGCGCGGGCATTTTCCGAATCCGCCGCATGGTTTCATTCTGTCAAAAGTTCCGCCAATGCTTCCATTACCGTCCCTACAGCGGCAACTTTAATCGCTGTCCCAGCTGCCTTTTGGGCCTCTCCCAAATTACTATTCGGAACCACCACTTTCTTAAAACCGAGACGGACTGCTTCGCGCGTTCTTATTTCCGCCTTGGACACTCCCCGTACTTCGCCGGAAAGTCCTATTTCGCCAAACCCGGCAGTTCCATGCGGGATCGGCCGATCCCTCAGGCTCGACGCAATGGCACCCATGATCCCGATGTCAGCCGCCGGTTCAGACAGACGAAACCCGCCAATGGCCTGCACATAAACATCCACGTTGCCGGCCCCCAGGTGTAGCCGTTTCTCCAGTACGGCCAGCATCACAGCCGTACGGTTCGGATCAACCCCCGTGCTTAATCGGCGCGGGTAACCGCCGGTAGTATTGGGCGCCGCCAAAGCCTGGATCTCCACCAGGATCGGCCGTGTGCCTTCCATGGCGACCACTACGGCCGAACCGGCCACATCAAGTGCCCGACCCGACAAAAACAATTCTGAGGGGTTGGTCAGTTCACGCATACCGCGATCAGTCATTTCGAACAGTGCGATTTCATTGGTGGATCCGAAGCGGTTCTTGAAAGCCCGCAAAACTCGATAGCTAAACTGCGCTTCGCCTTCAAAATATAGGACTGTATCAACCATATGCTCCAAAATCTTGGGTCCAGCCAAGGATCCGCTCTTCGTGATATGACCGATCAGCACCACCGGAATGCCAGTTTCCTTGGCAAACTGCATCAAGCTTCCTGCGCAGGCCCGTACCTGCACGATGCTGCCTGGCAGTCCCGCTGCATCAGGGGCAGTCAGCGTCTGAACGGAGTCTACGATTAGCAGCGCTGGACGCTTCTCAACCGCTAAATTGACGACTTCAGATACGTCGGTTCCGGTCAGGATGAATAAATTTTCTTTCAAAGCGCTCAGCCGCTCGGCTCGCAAACGCAGCTGCGCAGCTGATTCTTCGCCAGAAACATAAATCACCGGCTGATCCAGTCCGGCAGCAACCTGCATCAGCAGTGTGGATTTTCCTATGCCTGGCTCTCCACCAACCAACACCAATGATCCGGGAACAAATCCACCGCCAAGCACTCGCTCAAGTTCTGGCAAACCAACTGTGATGCGTTCAAAATGCTCCGCTGCAATATCGGTAATGCTCTGCAAACGGCCACCCTTGTTAGCGGTTGCGGTTGC
>DHDG01000003.1:16992-29739 GCA_002399265.1 Firmicutes bacterium UBA4882
CACTTTTGCCGCCCACCGCCCTGGCCGGAATTTTAAATTCTACCATCGAATTCCAGCTCTGGCATGCCGGGCAGCGTCCCATCCATTTCGAACTATCATAGCCGCACTCATTACAGACATACGCAACTTTATCCTTCGTCATCCGAACCGGCACCGGCCTTTCTGCGCCGGGCAACGCCAATAAGCCAAATCAGCAATAGAATCGCTAACAACGCCAGCAAGGCCCAGCCGAAATATGACAACCAGTCGACGACCAGACTCCAGTTTTCTCCCAACAATTTGCCGCCCATTACCATGATCGTGACATTTACGGAGACGCTGATCAACAGGAGGATCATTGATGAGACCGGTTCGGTTTTGGCCATTCCGGCCACAACCACCAGCGGAGACCGGATCGCAGGCAAAAAACGCGAAATAATCAGGATCCACTTGCCGTAACGCACAAACCAGCCTTCCGCCTGCTGCAAGGATTTTGGAGGAATATACTTGTGCAAAAAGCGGCTTTTCGCAATCAGATCCCGCCCAAAGCGGCCCAGCATATAAGCGCCAAACAAAGCAACCATGCAGCCTACTATCCCGGCGATAATCATCCAGAACGCCGGCAAACCACGCCGACCAGCCAGATAGCCACCAAAAACCACCAGCACATCCCCTGGAAACGGTGGGAACACAACCTCTAAAATAGCGTAACCGGCAATAAACAGATATATTAAGACTGGGTCGGCTTGCATCAACCACTCACCGATCTCCCGAAGAATCTCCAACGGCGTATCCTCCAAAACCGGTTTAAAAATCGATCTGCAAATCGAGTTTTCAAAATTGGGTTTATCTAAGTTATTTCACCGTTTAGCTATTATTTTCCTTCTGAAAAACACTCGTTATCAAAAAGGGGCATCCACTTTCCAGCAGCGGATGCCCACCAGTCTCCAGTACTTATGCCTTTACTTGCTCCGCATCCCGGAATACAATGGCACCGCCTTCTGCGTCCACCAGCACATGGGCGGCTTCCTGGAACCGGCCTTTGAGAATTTCCTCTGCAAGGCCATTTTCAATCAACCGCTGGATTGCGCGGCGCAAAGGTCTGGCACCAAAATTAGGATCATAACCTTCCTTGGCGAGCACTTCCTTAGCAGCATCGCTTACCTGCAGTGAGATTTCTTTTTCTTGGAGCTGTTTGCGCAGCGATTCCAGCATCAGGTCGACAATCTGTGCAATATGCTCTTTGTTAAGGGCATGAAATACGATTACTTCGTCAATCCGGTTCAGAAACTCCGGCCGGAAAGTATGCTTCAATTCATCGAGCACCTTTTGCTTCATATCCTCATATTCACTGCGTTCCGTCTCATCGTCTTCGCCACGCTCGCGGAACCCGACCGTACTCTGCCTGTCAATCAGGTTGGCACCAACGTTGCTCGTCATGATGATGACCGTATTTCTGAAGTCCACCGTGCGACCCTTACCGTCGGTAAGCCGCCCATCCTCCAGCAGCTGCAGCAGGACGTTGAAAACTTCCGGGTGGGCCTTCTCAATTTCGTCAAGCAACACTACCGAATAAGGTTTACGGCGCACTCTCTCGGTCAGCTGTCCGCCTTCATCATAGCCGACATATCCCGGCGGCGCACCAATCAGACGGGCGGTTGTATGACGCTCGGTATACTCGGACATATCAAGTCGAATCATGGCATTCTCATCGCCGAACAACGATTCAGCCAGCGCACGCGCCAACTCTGTTTTGCCAACCCCGGTCGGCCCCAGGAAGATGAACGAACCGATGGGGCGTTTAGGATCCTTCAATCCGGCATGTGCTCTCCGCACCGCCGTGGAAATGGCATGAATCGCTTCATCCTGTCCAATAACCCTTTCATGGAGCACCTGTTCCAGATTAAGCAGCTTCTCGCTTTCCTCTTCCGCCAGTTTGACTACTGGAATTCCAGTCCAGCTAGACACGATATGGGCAATATCATCCTCCGTAACAAACGACTCTGACATGCCGCGCTTTTCCTGCCAATCCCGGCGCTGTTCGTCAAGACTGGACCGCAACTTCTGTTCGCTATCACGCAGTTGGGCAGCCTTCTCAAACTCCTCATTTTGAATAGCAGACTCTTTCTCTTTCTGCAGGGTTTGCACCTGTTCTTCCAGGTCTTTTAAGTCCGGGGGAGCCATGGTAGTATTCAGACGCACTCTGGAAGCCGCCTCGTCAATCAGGTCGATCGCCTTATCCGGCAAAAACCGATCCGAGATATAGCGATCCGAGAGCATCACCGCGCTCTTAATCGCCTCATCGGTAATCTTAACGCGATGGTGCGCTTCATAGCGATCACGTAGACCTTCCAGAATCAATATGGTTTCTTCCTTCGTCGGCTCACCGACCACAATCGGCTGGAACCGACGCTCCAGGGCAGCATCCTTTTCAACATACTTGCGGTATTCATCAATAGTGGTGGCACCGATGCACTGCAGCTCACCGCGTGCCAGCGCCGGTTTCAGAATATTAGCGGCGTCAATGGCCCCTTCTGCAGCACCCGCCCCGACCAAAGTGTGCATCTCATCAATAAACAAGATGACATCACCGGCCTCACGGATCTCGTCCATTACCTTTTTCAGCCGTTCCTCGAATTCCCCACGGTATTTGGAGCCAGCCACCAGCGAACCCATATCAAGGGTTACAACCCGCTTGTTTTTCAACACTTCGGGAACATTACCGGCAATGATTTTTTGAGCCAGCCCTTCAGCCACAGCTGTTTTACCGACCCCGGGTTCTCCGATTAAGACCGGGTTATTCTTAGTACGCCGACTGAGTACTTGAATGACGCGTTCGATCTCTTTATCCCGGCCAATGACCGGATCCAGCTTGCCTTGATGCGACAGTACCGTCAAATCGCGGCCGTACTGGTTCAACGTCTGGGTGGCATTGCTATTGCCGTAAGACGCGCCTCCGACAGCGCCGACACCAACCGTCCCGCCCAACAACGTGATCACTTGATTGCGTACCTTATCAAGATCCGCCCCCAAATTCTTAAGAACCTGAGCAGCGACACCTTCACCTTCTCTGATTAGACCTAGCAGGATGTGCTCGGTCCCAACGTAATTATGCCCCAAGTTACGCGCCTCATCCAACGCCAGTTCCAGGACTCTCTTGGCCCGCGGCGTTTGAGGGATGACTCCCAAAGCAGGAATTTCTCCAATGCCGATAATCCGCTCCACTTCGCCCTGAATTCTATCCATACTAAGCCCCAATGACTCAAGGGCTTTAGCCGCCACTCCCTGGCCTTCTACTACCAGGGCCAGCAGCAGATGCTCCGTCCCGACCACATTATGATTGAGCCGCTTGGCTTGTTCCTGTGCCAGGTAAACCACACGGCGGGCACGTTCTGTAAATCTTGCATTCATTAACAAACACCTCCAAACAAACGATCTACTTATTGGGATTAACAAGATCTCGCACCAGCATCGCCCGGTACTGATCACGTTCACCAGGGCTCATTTCCCGCCCGATTATTTTCTGTAATATGCCGGGGCTGGTGACAAACAATAATTCTTTTAGGTAAATGCTCTTCATATCAGGTATAATTTGGAGATCCGTCCCGAGCTTAACATCAGACGTCAACCGGAGTGCTTCTTCGGATGTCAGCAGCCTGGCCTGGGAGAGTGTCCCAAAAGCACGCCAGACTTTATCCTCTACTTGAAGCTTGGAGTCCCTCACGATTGCATCGCGTGCCGTCCGCTCGCTCTCAACCAGCTGGGCACAGGCAGTCTGAAGGTTGTACAGAATCTCTTCCTCAGTGCGTCCCAATGACATCTGGTTGGATATCTGATAAATGTCGCCATACGCTTCCGAACCTTCGCCATAAATCCCCCGGACGTTTAAACCGATCTGACTGAGTGCCGATAACAATCTCCTGGTCTGGTCAATCATTGAAAGCGCCGGCAGGTGGACCATTACTGATACGCGCATACCTGTGCCGGTATTGGTCGGACAGGCTGTCAAATATCCCTTTTCCTCATGAAACGCATAATCCAGCCGTTCTTCGAGCAGATCATCCATTTTATCAGCCGCCGCAGTAGCCTCACTAATCTGCTGGCCGGGGAGAATCGCCTGAATGCGCAGATGATCCTCTTCATTGACCATTGTCGAGACACTTTCATCCGCGTTTAGTATCACAGCCCTGTGCTGCGGGCGCTCAATATGCTGCGGGCTGACCAGATGCTTTTCGACTAGAATTTGACGTTCCAGCAGTGGCAGGTCTTCCATGCGGGTCAGCTTCAAAGGGCTGTGATCTGCTCTGATAGCGTTAACGGCCTGCTCCACGCGCCGCAAGACTTCTTTCATAGTAGCTTCCGAGGCGTGGCCGGGGAAGGACAAATCTTGAAGATTACGAGCCAGTCGGGCCCGGCTGGCGAGCACAACATCAGTCTGATCGCCGCCGTTTTTGGCCCAGGCCGGCAATATTTTACGGGCATTTTCAATCCACATTAACGGACACCCCCCTTAAGCCTGGTCTTTTTCCAGCTCGCGGATTTGGTCCCGCAGTCTGGCAGCTTGCTCATACTCTTCCATGCGGATGGCCTCGGCCAGTTTGCCGCGCAAAGCCTCAATTTCATGGCGGACTCTGAGCGTGCCCCCGGTCCGTTTCGGCACCTTACCAGTATGCTTGGAGGCACCGTGCATGCGGCGCAGCAACGGATCCAGGCTATCATTGAATGCCTCATAACAACTACCGCAGCCCAATCTGCCAGTACGTCGAAAATCAGTAAAGGTCAGACCGCAAGAGTTGCATTTGTACGTATCATAGTCCGGCTGCGTCACGAAGACATTCTCGGTATCAGCCCCTAATAGACCTGTAAAGAAATTCTGCATTGTATAATGGGGCTTCATGATTAGGCCCAATTCCTCGGATTTTTGACGCGCACATTCTTCGCAGAAATGATAATCGGTTTTCTCGTTGTTGACAATCTTAGTGAAATGCACTACTGCCTGTCGTTTGTGGCATTCTTCGCAAAGCATACCTTTTCCCTCCTATTCGTTCAGCGCCATCATTACTTCCAAAATCGCGCGCAGCACCTTGGCGCGCAAAACATCATTCATGTCATCTTCGGAATCGCAGTCGTCGTCTCCGCCGCCGCCGCCGTCTGTCTCAGTCTGTCTGTAAAGCACCGTCCGAATAATAGCGGCAGAATGTTCATCCAGAGATCCATCGTCCTGCAAGCGCACCAGTAAGGTATCTGCCTCTTGGCTACTAAGCGCACCTTCCGTCATTTCCTCAATAAACTCCAGCAGGCTGCCATCAAAAGGGATCTGGCGAATTCTGATATAGCCCCCGCCGCCACGCCTGCTGTCAATAATAAAGCCTTGCTCGTTTGAAAAGCGCGTTTCGAGAACATAGTTAATCTGCGAGGGTGAGCAGCGAAAAATGCGCGCCAGTTCTCGCCGCTGAATCTCAATAGCGTTTGTGCCCGCAGCAGCAAGCATCTGCCTTAAATATTGCTCGATAAAGTCTGACAGCGAGCCCACGCAAAACCCTCCTCGTGATTATGTCTGACCTTTCCTGACCATTGACTAAATTATATCACTTCGAATTTTGATGTCAACTATTTTCATCATTCCCAGATAGGCTCGCGATCGAGCCGCAATCGACAAAAAAAGACAGCCTTTTCTTGCCGGGCTGTCCAGAGAAGCAGGCCTCTTCTATTGGCGAGGCGAGGGCGACTCACTTGGTCGGTAAGACAGTCAGCGGGTTCAGCCGCTGTTCGCCCCGATGTACTTCAAAGTGCAGATGATTGCCAGTGGCCCTGCCGGTACAACCGACCACTGCGATCACCTGCCCGCTTGATACTGATTGCCCTTCTTGCACAAGGATTTGTGCGTTATGAGAATAATAGGTGCGCCAATCATCCTTATGAAGAATAACCACTAGCAACCCATAACTGCCCCTCCAGCCGGCTGATTCAACAACGCCGTCCGCAGCTGCTTTTACAGACGTACCAGCCGGGGCCGCCACATCGATCCCATAGTGCATGCGATCATTGCGCCACCCATACAGTGAGGTTAACATACCGGAGACCGGCCAGGCAAATGCCATGGACGACGCAGTGGCGGTGCGCAATGATCTGCTAACTGTCGGTCGTGGCCAGTCAATTGTCATTGACGGAACGACTAATTGCTGCCGCGCCGCGATGCCCTCGGGATCCTCCAAGCCGTTAAGACGGCAAAGCGCTTCGCTGGTCAGACCATATTTCTGAGATAAATCGGCGATCGTGTCCCCTTGGCTAACGGCCACAATCTGCAGTTCTGAAGAAGAAGGTTGCGGGATGAAGAGATAAGTTCCTGTAATAATCTCATTAGGATCCTCCAGATTATTGGCGCGCATGATTGCCTGCGGCACAGTCCCGAGTGCGCTGGCGATTAGAGACAGACTTTCTCCCTCCCTGACCAGATGCATACATGGCAAATTGTACTCGACAGTGGCCTCAGGCGCTGGCACTGATTTTGGCAAACGGTTGTAGACCGCTAGACCCAGAACAGGTTGACCGGGTTTACGCCTCTGCTGTGTGCCGCTCCGGCTCAGGAGCCAGGGCAGTTTTGCCTGTACCGCCACCGCCTGCCCCATTACCTGCCGCAGCGGGACTTCTTTGATCGTTACGACGGCTCCCAGATTAAGGGCTAGCACTAACGCCAACAGGCGACGCAAGTGTAAACTCATCTACACCCTCCCGTCATTTCATGTGCCGCTAACAATCCCGCTATCAATGTCGCTATTAATGCCGCTATCAATTCCGCTGTAAAAACGGAGTGTATTTCTTCCGGCACGATGAAACAATGACGCTTTGTATTAATTTTTACATTCTTGCCATGTTTTATGATGACCATTTGTTCCCAGCCAATAAAAAAAAGCGGGGCAACTCCATGCCTTACCCCGCCGACTCACCAAAAGTATCATTTTTTCGGAATTAGGTATTTTATGCCAACGTTACTAATAATTGTCCGCCCAGGTTGGTGATATCTCCCGCGCCCATTGTAATCACAAGATCCCCGGACTTTAGCAGCGGCGTGAGCTGGACTGCCGTCTCCTGCAACCCACCGAAATAGTGTACAGCCGGATGATGCTTGGCCGTTTCCTGCGCCAAAACTGCAGACGAGATATCGCCAGGATCGGCTTCACGGGCAGGGGCAGCATAAATATCGGTAAAAACTACGTGGTCGGCATCCCCGAACGCATTGGTGAATTCGCTAAACAGGTACTTGGTACGGCTGTACAAATGCGGTTGAAATACGCACCAAATCCTACCCCGAAAATGTTCTTTGGCCGTTGAGAGCGTCAGGCGCACTGCCGAAGGATGATGGGCATAATCGTCAACAATCGTAATGCCGGCAACCTGACCTTTGATTTCAAAACGACGGTGCACTCCCAGAAAAGAGGCCAATGCTGCAATCGGCTTTGCCAAATCAAGGCCTAATGCGTGACAAACCGCCAGACTTCCCAAACTGTTCAGCGCATTATGGCAGCCGGGCACCGCGAGCGTCACAGTACCAAGGTCGCGACCGCCAATGCTTAATTGGTAAGTCTGTCCGAGCGGCTCCCGAGCATGCAGATTACTGGCGATCAGGTCGTTATTCTCTGCAAAGCCATATCTCAAGGTTTGGCAGTCTACTTCATCAGCAAGTGCCGCGGCTAATGGATCATCGCCGCAGACAATCAGGATGCCGTCCGACGGTAGCAACGCCACGAACTTCCTGAACGTCGCCGCAACGCTGTCCAAAGTAGGAAAACAGTCGGGATGATCCCAATCAATATTAGTAATTACGCCGATCGTTGGTTTCAGACGCAAGAACGCTTCCCGAAACTCGCAGGCTTCCGCTAAAAACACCTGAGTACCGCCGACTCTGGCATTGCCGCCAATCGGATCGAAGTCCCCGCCAATCATAATCGTTGGGTTTACTCCGGCTTCCAATAAGGCCAGGGATGCCATTCCGGTGGTGGTCGTCTTGCCATGAGTACCGGCGATGGCCACTCCAGTTTCAGCATCACCCATTAATAACCCCAGCAATTCGGCACCTTCCAAGACCGGTAGGTTGAGACCGCGAGCTTTCACAAGCTCCGGATTGTTTTCGCCAACGGCAGTAGTATAAACCACCCAATCCGCTTTTTCAACCTGATTACCTTCATGCCCGGTATAGATCGTAATACCCAGGCGGCGAATCGCTTCGGTAAATCGTGATTCAGAAGCATCCGAACCGGTGATCTGATAGCCTTTACTAAGCAGTATTTTAGCGAGCGAACTCAGTCTGGCCCCGCCAATACCAATGATATGCACCTTTTTGCCTAATTGCCCAAGCATGAAACTCCCCCCTGACACAATTGATACCTGCGCGCTGCAGTTAGGATATACTCTGCCGGGCGTTCTCGGCAAAAGATGAATTGATGATCATTTTGAGAAACTCGCGATTTGTCTTGGTATGACTGAGGCGGTCTAAAAGCAGTTCCATAGTTTCAGGCGCTCCCATGGAACCGAGTACTTTGCGAATTACCCACATCGCTTCCAGTTCTTCATTATCCAACAAGAGCTCTTCCTTGCGGGTGCCGCTTCTCATGATATCGATGGCCGGGAAGATGCGCCGATCAGCCAGTTTCCGATCAAGATGCACTTCCATATTGCCGGTGCCCTTGAATTCTTCAAAAATAACTTCATCCATGCGGCTGCCGGTTTCCACCAGCGCGGTTGCCATCACTGTCAGGCTACCGCCTTCCTCAATATTTCTGGCAGCGCCGAAAAACCGTTTCGGTTTGTGCAAGGCACTCGGATCCACACCGCCCGATAACGTCCTTCCGCTAGGAGGTTCAACTAGATTATAGGCTCTGGCAAGCCGCGTAATACTGTCCAGTAAAATGACAACATCCCGTCCACTTTCGACCATGCGTTTGGCGCGTTCCAGCACCAGTTCCGCCACGCGCACATGGTTTTCAGACGGCTGATCAAAAGTCGAACTGATCACTTCGCCGTGCACGGAGCGCTGCATATCAGTAACCTCTTCCGGACGTTCATCGATTAGGAGTACGATCAGCTCCAGTTCCGGATGATTGGTAGTCAGGCTGTTGGCAATATTTTTGAGGAGCGTAGTTTTGCCAGCTTTAGGAGGCGAGACAACCATGCCTCTCTGGCCTTTGCCGATTGGGGAGATGACATCCATTAACCTCATCGCAATTTCTTTCGGATCTGTTTCCAGAAGTAAACGGCGGTTGGGATAAATGGGGGTCAAATCTTCAAAAGGTTTGCGTCCGGAAGATTGTTCCGGATCCAAATCGTTGACTCTCTCCACTCTGAGGAGTGCATGGTATTTTTCACTATCTTTCGGCGGCCGGACCAGCCCGGATACAGTATCGCCCGTCCTGAGCATAAAGCGGCGAATTTGAGAGACAGAAACGTAGATGTCCTCGTTGCTGGGTGCGTAATCGCCCCTTCTGAGAAACCCAAACCCGTCAGGCAAGATCTCTAATACACCCTTGGTATATTCCATTCCGTCCTTCTGCGCCTGAGCTTGCATGATAGCCTCAATCACCTGACGTTTGCGCAACTTGGCAACGTTGGGAATTTCGTATTCAGCAGCCATCTCGGTCAATTCCGTCAATGTTTTATGCTCCAAATCCCGGAGCGTCATTCAGCCACCCCACTTCTATATAGTTCAGAGTACAGACAACTATCTATATTATGACATGCAAAGTGCATGTGCGAACATACACCGGTTTAATCTGCTGATCGCATGGCGGGCAGTGCTCATATGTCCCAGATGTCCCAGGCGAGGGCGAAAAAGAAACAGAAGTAGAACCTGATTGAATTATACATCAAAAGGCCGGAGGTTATTCGGGATGCAAGCCAGAAAAGGATCAGGTTAGAAAAGGATGTGGATGGACCAGGCCGACCTATGTTCTTATCAGCTGTTGCCAGATCAGGTGTTGTCAATCGGGTCCGCCTTTCTTTGGCTGCGCGCGTTACGCGAACGGAAGGCACTGGAATCTATGCTGGTAAAACCTTTTTCGGTCAGTTCAATCACTCTGGCGTCCATGACTGCCTGCAAGTCTTCCGCATTTTCGGCGTAGACAATGGTCAGGCTGCGGCAGGCGGTGCAATGCAATTCAAGTCGGTCGGGGTAGACTTCAACGTTAATCTCTGTTTGCCCGCAAGAACAGTACAAATCGCCCCGGTTGGCGATGGCGTGTAGCTGTCCCATAATTTGGTACATGATTTCAGGAGCCTTAAAATAATCGTTGAAGCCTTCATCATTGATAATACTCTCCGGATCTTTAGCTCCTTCGTCAATTAACTGCCTGATTTCCTGCTCGTTGCCGATGTATCCCATCACAGCCTCATGCTCAGGGCAAGAGAGTTTGTAAACCGGACTTTCCCAAAGCTCCTGATGTTGAATGCGCGAATAATGAGTGCTTTCGCAAATAAGGCATGGCAACTGCAACACATAATCGTGAAAATCTGTGGTATCAATAATCAGGAAAACAAATCCACAATGGCATTCGAGGTTTAGCGAATGCTCCTGACCGAAATCGAACACTGTAAAAGAACTCACGTTAAGCCTTCCGCATAATGGACATCTGAGGGCTGCCGTCCTTTCGGAGGTAATGAGCATATGTACCGCCTCCTCTCTCAGAATTTTCGCCATAAGTATATAAAATCCTTTTGGTGTCAAACAGGACTATGAGCGACCTTTCTAATCACTTTTTGCGTAATGCTGCCACGAGCGTGTCCGCCATCTCTTCCAGCGGAGCCTGCATTTGGACAGCGCCCAGATCAATGGCAGCTTTGGGCATACCATAGACCACGCAGCTTTGCTCAGATTCCGCCAGAGTGATGCCACCGGCCTTCTTGATTTCCAGCATCCCATTGGCGCCATCTGATCCCATGCCAGTGAGGATTACCGCAGCCACACGTTTACCCAAAACCTGCGCGGCCGAAGCATTCAATATGTCAATGTTTGGCCTGTATATCTGTTTCGGCATATCCGCGGTTCGCGCAATGAGATCCCTGCCACTTTTATCGAGTACTGTCTGCAGCCCGGAAGGACAGATGTATACCCAGCCTTCCTTCAGTACTTCGCCATTGGCTAATTCTTTAACACTATGGGGAGTCGTGATATTCAAGCGTCCAGCCAGAGCGGCGGTAAAGCCCGGCGGCATATGCTGCGCGATTACGATTGGAACGGGAACCGGATATGGCAGTGCTTCCAAAATGACCTGCAGCGCCTTGGGCCCGCCAGTAGAAGTACCAATGATAATGACATCACAACCATCAGCGGTGAATCCGGGAATTGTTTTCCGCGCAGTGTGGCTGCGGGCCATCCGACTCATATTAACGCGCGCCGCTACTTTGATCTTGAAAATGAGCTCCTTGGCTGATAACACCTTATCTTCTATTGCGCCAGATGGCTTGGCAATAAAATCGACTGCGCCCAATTCGAGCGCACGCATCGTCATTTCAGCGCCTTCGGTTGCCCATGAACTAATCATGATTACCGGAGTCGGGAATTGATCCATTATTTTGGTCAGACAACCCAGTCCATCTAATCGCGGCATTTCGAAGTCTAGAGTGACAACATCGGGTCTTAACTGACTTATCTTTTCGATCGCTTCAATTCCGTCACGGGCGTGTCCAGCAATTGTTATGTTCGGATCGCTGCTAATAAGGTCCTCCAGAACCTGCCTGAAAAACGCAGAATCATCAACGATAAGTACGCTAGTCCTACTCAAGATGATGGAATCCTCCTTGCATTTCGCGGTTGTGGTACCTCGATGCTAGAACCAAATCCTCCTGATCTGACCGCCTGGCGTGCATAACACAAAGACTCTGGCAGGTATCAATGCAGTAACTGATAGAATAGGCGCGGAAGAACTCGCGGTAGTGTTCGCGGTAGCGTTCGCGGTAGCGTTGCTGGCGTGAGCGCTAATAATACACGCTGGCCAAAGTGACAACTGAGATGTCTGGCCATTGTCAAATCCAAGGGTTATCAGGGTACCGGCAGGGATAGGCCATTGTTCTGAAAGTTCTGTACCGGAGATTTGCAGCAAATTGCATTCAATCCCCCAAAAAACAGCATCCACAAAATAGATTAATCCGTTCTGCGGATCTGTCAGGCAAACAGCGTAGAAAGGATTATCCTCTACTGGACAGGCAGCCTGCCACAAGCCGGGATAACCGTTCACGAAAAAAGGTGCCTCAGGCGCGATCTTCAGGACAAGCTGCTGCTGTGCCACATTCCTCAGGATAATTTCTGAATTCGACACCCCAGACAATTCGCCTTCAATCCTGACAATGCCGGGACAGGAGGCCTGCAGCGCCGCGGCTGCCTGTGCGGCGGCAGCACTGCTGAATCCATCGTAAATACCGTAGGAAAGCCGTTCGGGGTCGGGGTGCCAGGCGCACGCTGGCGACGCCCCTAAAACAACAATACCCAATATAAGCAACAAACTTCTTGATTTCATATCCAATCCCTCCGTTATACACGCATTTTCGGCTGTGACGGAGGGATTTATTCATTTGCTATCTGCCGCCTTGAGAGCAGCCGCCACAAAATCTCTGAAAAGCGGGTGCGGTTTGTTCGGACGCGACTTTAGTTCCGGATGAAATTGCGTACCCACAAACCAAGGGTGCTCTGGCAGTTCGGTAACTTCAATCAAGCGCTTGTCTGGCGAAAGACCGGTAAATGCCAGTCCGGCGGCTTCCAGTGTTTCGCGATATTCATTA
>DHDG01000003.1:29943-34015 GCA_002399265.1 Firmicutes bacterium UBA4882
AATGCGCTTCCGATCGCTACCCGGCAGGGATACAGCCCCAGCCGCATCGTTCCGCCAAGATCCGCGATGTCTTTTTGTTCCGGCAGCAGATCAATAACGGGGTAAGGCGTGGAAATGTCGAATTCCGAGCTATTTGCTCCAACCAACCCGGCTACATTACGCGCATATTCAATGACCGCGCACTGCATGCCGAGACAAATGCCAAAAAACGGGATCCCCTGCGTCCGGGCATAGCTGATTGCCTGGATCTTGCCTTCAATCCCGCGATTTCCGAATCCGCCAGGAATCAAGATTCCATCGACATCTGCCAAGTGTATTTCGACTGGCTCACGCTCCAGAATCTCAGAATCAATCCACTTAATATTGATACGTGCCTCGTTAGCAATACCGGCGTGCCGCAAGGCCTCAACAATACTGAGGTAAGCATCCGGCAACGCGACATATTTACCAACCAAAGCAATAGTCACATCGCGAACGGGATGCTTGATTCTTTCAACAATTTGACGCCATTCAGACATATCGGCTTCCTGACACTCGATCCCCAATTTGCGGAGGACAATGTCGTCCAATCCTTCCGCTTCTAAAAGCAAGGGTACTTCATATAGCGTATCCGCATTGAGGTTCGGGATGACCGCCTTTTCATCAATATCGCAAAACAGCCCGATTTTGGCGCGCAACTCATGCGACAAGGGATGCTCTGAGCGGCAAACAATAATATCAGGATGAATGCCGATGCTACGGAGTTCTTTCACGCTGTGCTGGGTCGGTTTGGTTTTCAGCTCTCCCGCGGCACAAATGAATGGCACTAGCGTAACGTGAATATACATCACATTCTCACGACCAACATCGCCGCGCAACTGGCGAATGGCCTCCAAAAAGGGGAGACTTTCGATGTCGCCTACTGTACCTCCGACTTCGACAATAACCACATCGACATTGGAATCTTTGCCAACGCGTGTGATGCGCTCTTTGATCTCGTTGGTGATATGGGGAACAACCTGCACGGTGCCACCCAAATATTCGCCTTTTCTTTCTTTAGTAATTACCGACCAGTAAATCTTGCCAGCAGTAACATTATTGACTTTTGATAAATTAACATCAATAAAACGCTCATAATGCCCGAGGTCAAGGTCAGTTTCAGCGCCATCATCTGTGACAAATACTTCACCATGCTGGTAAGGGCTCATGGTGCCAGGATCTACGTTAATGTATGGATCGAGCTTGAGAACGCTCACCCGCAGACCTCTGTTTTTAAGCAATCTGCCGAGTGAAGCGGCTGTGATGCCTTTTCCTAATGATGAAACAACGCCTCCGGTAACAAAAATATACTTGACCATGACCCTACTCTACCTCCGTACGCCATATATTCTTTTCAGCGGCGACTCCCGGCGCAAGTGCAAACAGAAAACTAGACCTTTGCAGGTCTAGATATAACTCAGTACTACAATTTCCCGTTCTTCAGGAAGACTATTTGGCGATATTTCTATTGTGGAATACATCTCGCGCCTGGCCCTTACCTTATCTTGCAGGAAATTATCGACTGTGTCAAGAGGAAAAGACAAAGCCTCAGTTTTATAATGCATTGGAATGACTATTCTTGGCTCTAAGGTTTCAACAACTTTGGTGGCCTCCTGCCAGTCAATCGTATAAGTGCCGCCCACCGGAATCAGCAGCACCTGCGGGTGTCCCAGGGCCAAGACATGCTCCGGTCCGAGCGGATGCCCGAGATCCCCAAGATGAGCGATCTGAAGATCGTCAATTTTGAAACTGAACATGACATTATTGCCGCGTGTTTTGCCGCCATTATTGTCATGGTAGGACTCCACACCAGTAATTCTCACATCCCGAAAGACGGTCGTCCCCGGATTGCGCACAATCTCCGGATGCCCCAGCTGGGGAGTAAGATAGCAGTGATCAAAATGATCATGACTGATCGTGACCACATCAGCCTCTACGCGCGGAAGCTCATAGCCAACATGATCATCAAACGGATCCGTAAGAACCCTGGTACCTTCTGAAGATATTAATGAAAAGCAGGCATGTCCATGCCATTTGATTTTCACATCGTCTCCACCTTTCACTCATGGAGTTCGTGAGCGTGGGAGTCATGGTCCGGATCCCGTAGCAAAGCGCTGCGTTCCAGCGCTTTTTCGTTGTCGGGATCCAGCGCCAATATATTATCCCAATGGTCCAGAGCCAGACCCGTTTTGCCAACCTTTTCGGCCGTAACCGCCACCAATTCATGGCTCATTAGATCAGACGGGTTAACTTCACAGGCTTTTTGAAAGGCGCCAATCGCCTGCTCCCAGTTTTGCTCATGAACATAGCAGAAACCGATATATTTGTGAGCCTCAGCATAATCGGGCTTAATCTGGAGCAAATATGCAAACTCCGCACGGGCTTCTTCATAAAGGCCTTTCCGCATCAAAATCATGCCTAGCTGATCCCGAATTTCCCAATCGCGCGGCTGCCATTTCTTAGCCTGGCTAAATAGAACGTGCGCTTCATCAAGTTCGCCGGATTCAGCAAGATGAATTCCTTTTTGGAAGGCTTCTTTTGACCGCCATTGTGCGTACCTGATAAAGCCAAATGCCAGCAAAACCATCCAGACAAATGCACCCGCGATAATCAGCTTCTTCATCTTCTTCTCCATAAATACCCTCTCCTCCTGTCCGATTTATTGGGGATGGCGATGTTACCCAGGTAGACATATTGCAGATGACTACACGCGGCCTCATAGGCTGCCGCCATGGTTTGCTGCGCTGTCGGCGGAAGTTCCATATGGTAGGCCGGAAAATAGCGCGACAGATGCAGCGGAGTGTCTTTTCCAACTTCAGCCGCCACCCAGGCAGCCAGTTTTTCGATTTCTTCCACCCCGTCATTTAAGCCGGGAACAAGCAGTGTCGTCAATTCAAGGTGCAACGCTTTTTTCATCGTGACAATTGTCTCAAGCACTGGTTTCAGCGCTGCCCCGCAGATTTCGCGGTAGAAATCGTCACTAAATGATTTTAGATCTACATTAGCAGCATCGACAAAAGGCAATAGATCCCTGAGTGCTTTTCCTGACAAAAACCCATTCGTCACGAGGACATTCACAAAGCCCTTTTCTTTCACGATCCGGGCAGCGTCATAAACAAACTCATACCAGACCGACGGTTCCGAATAAGTATAGGCCGCTCCCACGCAGGAATGGTCCTGCATGGCAACTAGCTGTGCGACATCTTCCGCACTAAGCTGCCATCGGGCGGGACCCGCTCCCACTCCAGCGCCCACGCCTACTTCCGCTCCCACCTGTGATATATTATGATTCTGACAGAAGCGGCACCGCATATTGCAGCCAAAAGTCCCTAAGGACAAGACGGTCTTTCCCGGATGGAAATGATACAACGGCTTCTTTTCCATCGGGTCCAACGCGATCGCTGTCAACACTCCGTAATTAAGGGTCTGCAGCTGTCCGCCCTCGTTTTTGCGCGCGCGGCATCTACCGGTCTGGCCAGCTGGAATCAAGCAATGATGCGGACACAGCGTACAGCGCACCGCGGCTTGCGCCGCATCCTGTGCGGCGTCCTGTTCCTTGTGCCAATACTGAGCGATATGCAAGGGTAGGTCACCCCCTACATTACTTAAAGCGCTGCACCTCAAAGCGGTACAGGTCTACTTCTTCCTCCGGCCCGAGGCTCGCTTTCTTTTTCGCAATTGCCACCTGCTGCTGAACGGTATTTACACCTTCCAAATCGGGAAGTAGCAGCCCACTCCGATGCCCTTTGCGCACAATTACGCCATATTTGCGCGGATCCAACTCATTAATAGAACCAATGCTTTCGGCAGGATACAGCACATCCACAGAAATAACCAAATCATCCAGTTCTTCGGCACTAACGGGATCAAAGCGTGTATCACGAAAAGCGGCTGAAACGGCATTCTGCCTGATCTCATCCGCAACAGAGGCAGTGGTCGGCTCAATGGTACCGATACATCCCCGCAACTGCCCGTCTTTTTTCAGCGACACGAACACACCCGCCCGTGACGGCAGTTTTTCTTTTAAATCCTGCGGGAACTCCACGGCCACCAG
>DHDG01000003.1:34211-46527 GCA_002399265.1 Firmicutes bacterium UBA4882
AACCTCTTTGATGCTTATCATTCTCGATAATTGCCGCTAAATTCCTGCCCTGATCCGCCTTCCCGGGAAAAAAGGCGGCGACGCCATACCCGACTCCAAATGGCCCCTCATAGCTCTTGACCTCCGATTGAACGGCCACTCCGTCCAATGCCCCCAGCATGATTATCAGAGAACGTAAGCCACATTCGCCAGCCTGTTCGATCACGTCGGCGTCCATACTCATAATACTGCGGACATCCATTTGCGCGATAGCCGCCATCAGCTGTCGGTCGAACTCCGGCCCGCTCGGATCAAAGCCGTTGGGGGCGTCCGGAGTCAGCCTGTGCGACAAATCGCCGCTGGCGATCAGCACTGTCCTGCGGCCTGACTCTCTGACTGCGCCTGCGAGGCACATGCCGAAACGGTACAGGCTTTCATAGGACTGCATTGCAAAACCCATAGTAATCAGGCGGCAACGGCCTGCCAGATTTTTGAGAAACAACAGCGGCACGGTCGCTCCATGATCCAACGCATCCGACAGCCGATAGCGCTTACGCAAATTCTCGTCGATAATCACGGCCGGGATTAGGCCCGACATACTTTCCGCCGCAATCATCTCCGCCAGTGCTAAGTCGTTTTCAAAGCGCACCGCCGCTGATGATGCGCCGAATCGACTCAGATCGCCACGCAAGGATTCCTTGCCATAAATGGCGACAGCGTCGGAGAAAATGGGGGCGTGCGGCGAAATCACGATCAACGTTTCCGGAGCGGCCTGCTCGATCAGGCTGGCAATGGCATGCATGCCTTTTATTGTAGATTCCGCTTGCTGCGCTTCAGCGCCGCCCACCTCACTGATGATAATTGGCGGGTGTGGCACGAGTACTGCCAGATCAATCATTCCATACTCCCCTTTTTATTTTGGTCTCCACGCAATCGACAGGCGCAGACCCTTTTCGTCATGGGACATGTTCCCTTCCGGCGCCCAGTAAAGACCAATTTGCCAATGATCATTAATATGCCATTTACAGGAGGCTAGCGGCCCAAAGACCCACTCGCCCGTCCCATCGTCATAGTGCCGCTCTTCATAGTATCCGAGTGCCTTAAAGTCAAAACACCCCAGTGAGCACTGATAGCCCAGTGCCACCTGCCAGTACGTATTATCTCGAGCGGTTGTCGCTGGATCCTTATGATTTTTGCCGGAAACCCGGCCATCAACACTGATTTTGCCTGAGCCGCCCTGCACATCAATGCCGGTCCAGCCCTGCAAAGCTAAATAATGATCCGCCAACCGGCCTGTCCCATATTCGGCCTCGCCACCCACCTTAAACGATAGCTTTTTTAGCTTCAGGCTATATTCCAGTGATGTTTCATACCTTTGCCTGTTTTCCCGCGGATCATTCCAATACCAGTATCCGGTCCACTCCAGTGTCGTTCTAAGGGCGGAAGCCTTACTCAAGCTGAACTGACCTGTCCATCCGGTCAGCATCCTCAGATAATCTTCTGCAGTATCATTGGTCTTAAGCAACACTGTGCCGTCCACCCGCAGTTTTTGATCAAGCCATGCTCCGTTGGACGCGCTCAACGAAGCGCTGCCTTCGATTTTATCGGAAACCAGCAGCTCGTTATCGGCCCATTGGTGCGCATAGGCGCACGACAAACCCAAATTGCTATTGGCGAGCCCTTTTTCAAATGATAAACCTGCTTTGGCTGCCGTTTTATCCGGCTCCCATTTGAGATACAGCGGAATCGTCAAAGAAAACGGTGCTTTACTAAGCTTATACTCTGTATCAAACCGCAACCAGTCCACGAAATCTACAGCGGTAACAGTGGCGGAACCATCCACTCCCAAAAGTAGCTGATGCCCCTCCGTAATCTGCCAGCGATAGGCCGCCCCGGCCTGCAATCTGAAGGCCCCGTCCGGCGTTCGCACCAGCGCCAAATCAACGGCGCGAAACTGCGAAACCGCAGCCTTGGGGGCTGCCAAAGCCCCCGTCTTGGTAAGTAATAGCATCACCATTGTTGTGATCAAAATCAACAACCATTTTTTCATCAATAATCCCCCCGAAACACTTGCGCTTCGTGTCGGGGTAAATATTCAATACCATTTGTTACTATTCCTTCCATATTTCGAGAATTGCCTCGTTGCGCCTGAAGACGTCTTCCAATGAAATATGTCCGCCGATCGATACATCTGCGCGTCCGGCAATGCTGATTTTTACGCCGTTAATCCCCTCAATTCCGGTCAATGTATTGACAATCGAAAAGATCGTCAACTGTTCCGAACGTCCTCCGCCCTGAAAGCCGGTTACCAGGTCATCAGTAAAATCAATCATCAGTATCCCATTGGCGTCCACTCGCGCCGAATTCACTTTGGCCGTCGATGGCACCGTTGCGACAAGCACTGACTGCGGTCCCGGCCCTTTGATTAGCTCAGCGAGTACCAGCAGCGCTTGCTGGGATAGTGACGTTTTTTCCATTAGCCCAGGAATTAGTCTGATTTCGGGCTGCAGATTGTCGTCATTGTCAATACTGGCGAAATATAGGATTGCTTCACCCGGCTTGAGGCGCAGCGTTTCCGGATTCACAGCCGACGTTGATCCAGTCTGTCCAGCGGCCCCCCCAGACGACACCGCTGGTTGTTCGTCGCGTTCACCTTGTGCGCCGCGTTCACTGTATTTTTGCACTAAATAATTGACAGTCCCCTGATAAATGCTTTCCGCCACTTTTACGCGGTACTCCTGATCAGCAAGCAGCCTGGCTTCACGAGGATTCGAGAGAAATCCCACTTCCACCAGAATGGCGGGCATCTTCGTATCGCTCAGGACCCTGAAATCGGCACTCTTGACTTTGCGGTTATTCGGTCCCAGCTGATTGACTAATTCGCTCTGAACAGCACGTGCCCAGGTATTGCTTTCTGCTTCCCCACGGTCATAAAACGTCTGGGCCCCTGACCAAGACTGGCCCGGAAAGCTGTTCGCGTGAATACTGAGAAAAAGATCCGCCCCCGAGTTGTTCGCCAGATTAACGCGCGCTTCCAAATCCTTTTTCTTGCGCCGCGCCATGCCTCCCTGAAAGTCATCCGGCGCCAGATCCTGATCCGTCTCCCGGATCATGACTACATAAACGCCGGCTTTCGAGAACAAACGTTTGAGATGCATCGCGATATCAAGGTTGACATTCTTCTCCAGGGTAATGCCCGGTGCTTTCGCTCCCGGATCAATACCGCCGTGTCCGGCGTCGATGACCACTTTTTTTCCTGAAACCGCCTCCGAAAAAGGTGCCAGCACAGCAACATCAGGCGGCGCCATCAAAAACCATACTGCTGTCAGCAATCCGATGATGATACAGGCGCTGATTAGATTCCTTTTGGAAATCCACATAATCAACAACGGTCTACGCCGCTTGTACATAAGCATCCCCCCGCTTTTGGCCCGGCCGGAACTTCAGGCTCGACTCATAGTCCAGCCCAGCGTTCGAGCTCGACTCTCCAAGGTTATGCTTATGCCATTGTGGCAGACTAAAGAAGGAAGAATTTGAGGCCAGTCCGCCGCTCTGTCCGGCGCGTTACGGTGCCGCTCTGCCTAGTGCTGTTTCACCGCCTGATACAACCGGAACCCGCTGCCTTTTTCGATCTCGGACACTTCACCAAATAGCTCCTCAAGATACTTGGCGGCACTTTTGGCCCCCTGATTGGTTCGGATCACAATGATCAATCTTCCGCCGGGATTGAGCTGCGCCCAAGACTGCCGGAAAAGCTCATAGATGACTTCTTTACCAGCCCGAATTGGAGGGTTCGTCAGGATCAAATCAAACATGTGCCCTTGAACTGCTTCCAATCCGCTGCCACAGAGCGCATAGGCATTGCGGATGCCATTTAATCTGATGTTCTGAGCCGCCAGTTCGACCGCACGCTCATTTGGATCGATCAGATAAACCTCCGCCTCTGACATAAACGCCGCCGCCGCCACTCCGATGGGACCATACCCACATCCCAGATCCGCAACCTTTTTCGCTCCGGACAACGGCGCTTTATTGATCAATAACTCCGTACCGTTATCAATATGATCTTTCGAAAAAACCCCGGCATCAGTGACAAATGTAAATTCCTTGCCGCGAAGCACCGCCCTGAATTGCCGGATATCGTGTTTAGCCGCTGGTTTGGCCGAAAAATAGTGATCCTGCAACTGTGATCCCCCCGCTGTCTTTTCCTTCTATTATACCTCCTGATCGCCTGCGCAAAAACAGCACAAAGAAAGCTGCCTGCGCAAGAGGCGCGCACCGCACAAAAAAAGAGACCGCCTTTTGGACAGTCTCTTCCGTCACTTTTATATGCAGGCCACGTCAGATTCAGCCACCAAGACGCCCCACCAATTGACGCGCCTCACCGAAGCTCGAGACCAACAGAATCAGAAGACCATAAATCAAGACTTCGATATCATCTCTAGACAACTTAATGTCACGAAATGCACGTACTCTGGTCCACTCACCCTTGAACAGGCCGGGAATCTCAAACCAGGCCAATTTGGTAGTGGCGGCGAGGATTAAAGCATAGGCAATTAACTCCCATACTCCATAAACCCCAAACGGTAGCAATGCCTGCCACTTACTCGAGAAATGGAAATAGAAACTGTAGGAGTTGGTTCCGACCATTAGGCCCACCAGAATCGAATAGATGAAGAAGAAATAGTGCGAAGCATTCAGTTTTCCGATCCTAAAGTGATTAAAGAAAACAATGAAGATCAGAATCGTAATCAACTGCTGCGCAAAATTCTTCAGCGTAACCAGAGCAGTGGAACCCTGATGACCGAATAGCTTCATGGAGAGCAGTGTGTTACTCAATGCCTGCGGTTTGAGAAAGATATAACCGACGACCCAGGCAACTATGAAGAATAACAGACCCCAAATCAGGGTACCAAACCAGCGTTTGTAAACATCCTCATCCCATAAACCGGTCTTTGCCGACTGATAAATGGTTTTGGGCAGGTTACACAAACCACGCCAAAAAGACTTCAGTAGTTTCCCCAGACTGAATTTTTCCTTGTTCGTGTTTTTTTCTTTTGCAGCTTCTTTAGCCATTTTTTTATCGGGAGTCAATGCTACAACCCCTCCTAACCAATAAAGTGAAATCGTAATACGGTTTCACTCATAATAACATTCGCCGGACAGAATCGGTTCCCTTCCCGGCACACAAATTTACCTTTATAATATCTTAGCTGATTGCCGGAAAGCAGGGAAAATTACGCAAAACCAAACAAAATGCGGCTATGAAAGCCGCATCAAATTGAGCTAATTCTCTAAACTGAACGGGAGCCGACAACCAGGGTGTCGCCCAGCGAATCAAGGTGCTCCAATACCTTTCCGGCACCAAGGACTACACACGACATTGGATCATCTGCCAGATGCACAGGTATGCCGGTTTCTTCAGCGAGCAAACGGTTAAACCCGTTCAATAGGGCACCGCCGCCGGTAAGCACAATACCTTTGTCAACAATGTCGGAGGCCAGTTCAGGCGGAGTTCTTTCCAACACTGATTTGACCCCGTCAATAATAGCAGTAATCGGTTCCGATAATGCCTGGAATGTGTCAGCTGAAGTAAAGCGGATGGTTCTAGGAAGCCCGGTTACCAGATCACGTCCGCGTACTTCCATGGATTTGCCTTCGCCTTCGGGATAAGCGGAACCAATTTGGATTTTGATCTCTTCGGCGGTCCGTTCGCCAATCATCAGGTTATACATTTTCTTTATGTATCGAATAATGGCGTCATCAAATTTATCGCCGCCGACTCTCAGTGACTCGCTAACTACAATCCCTTGGAGCGAGATAATCGCCACATCGGTTGTGCCGCCACCAACATCTACTACCATATTACCGCTGGCCTCGCCAATATCAAGTCCTGCGCCAATTGCCGCCGCCATCGGTTCTTCTATGAGATAAGTGCGTTTGGCCCCAGCCTGCATCGCAGCTTCAAGGACCGCACGTCTTTCAACGCTGGTGACCCCAGAAGGCACGCAGACAACTACTTTGGGTCGGAAAAATCTTGGAGAGCGGCAAACCTTATCGACAAAATGCCGCAGCATTACTTCGGTGACATCGTAATCGGCAATCACGCCGTCCTTTAAAGGACGCACTGCTACGATGTTTCCGGGAGTCCTACCAATCATCTGGCGAGCTTCTTCTCCAACAGCAAGTACCTTATTACTGTCCTTCTGAAGCGCCACCACCGACGGCTCGCGTATGACGATTCCTTTATCGCGTACATAGACCAAAACATTTGCGGTTCCCAGATCAATGCTGATATCGGTGGTTAGGCCAAACATATAATCGAGTTCCTCCCCCCGCCAGCCGGACCTTTGTAATGGACGCAGCCGGAATAAAGGATTTATTCTACGTTCTGCGGCAGTTCCCTCCTTTCTTGGATAGCTTTTCAAGGCGATCCCTGTATTTTTTTCTGGTTGCTTCTCCGCCCCGGATATGACGTTCTGCTTTGTTTAGCTCCAGTATTTGCTTTACTTCACGTGCCAAGGCTCTGTTTAGTAAAGGCAGACGCTCGGTAACGTCCTTGTGCACCGTACTCTTGCTGACACCGAAATGCTTGGCGGTTTGACGTACAGTTGCGTTTTCTCCTGCTATATAATAGCTCAGATCGAGCACGCGTTTTTGGATGTAATCCCTCATCCTCCGCCCACCCTTCTTTCAATTTAGTACATGTATATGGGCGGTTCGCGGGGATTATGTAAAAGACGCGACCTTTAAGGCGCGTCTTTTTTTTAGAGACCTGGAATCAGTATTTGTGGATCCTGCGGCTCGCCGTCATGATAGACTGCGAAATAGAGCCCTTCCGCGCCTTCGGGTCCCGGCCCGGCGCGACCAATAATTTGTCCGGCTGTCACCGGATCGCCTGCCGCAATGGCAGTTTCCGATAGATGTCCGTAGACGCTGCGCCAATGACGATCATGATCAATTGTAATCAAGGTTCCATGCAGTGTATCATGTTCTATTCTGGCAACTTGACCTCCAGCAATTGCCACTACCGAGGCGCTTGACGAGGATGCCAGAAATACTCCGGCGTGCAGGTTCCAGGCACCCATACTGTCATCGCGTTTCCAGCCAAATGTTTCTGTGACCCTGCCCGGACACGGTCGGACAAATTCTGATGGACTCACGGCCACCAGAGAAGCAGTGCTCGATTCCCTGATAGTTTGAGTTAACATGGCGTCGAATTCGGCCGTCTGCCGCTGCATCAGACTAGACAGTTCTGACAATGGCTGCGCACCAGTCGTATGGAATGGTTTGGTGCCTGGCTTGGCGCCTGACTTGGTGCCTGCTTCGGCACTCGCCTGCGGCACAGTGCTGCCCCGCACCGCAGAGGCGGCCGGGCTTTGAATTCTTAGCGCTGTGGAGCGCCAAACCCCTACGGCAAAACCGAGCAGAAACAATAACAACAATAAAAGCCAGTTATTTCTAGTCTTGGTCCATAACAAGCACCGCTTGGCAAAATCGGTGAGCTTCTGCGGCAGCGCAGCAATCAGCTTCGGCTTAGCACACACTTTAAACACCCCCGGTAGTATTGTTGCCGGGGGATTTCCTGAATATGCAAAAACTGTTATTAAGGGATCTGATTAGCAATTTTGACCAGTGTTGTTCCGGGGTAATAGTGCTGCAAGATACGGCTGAAACTGTATCCTTTTTGCGCCCATCCGTCGCAGCCATATTGACACAACCCCACGCCATGCCCATACCCAATTGTCGTGATCACCAGGTTTTTTCCGGAAACATTATACCGAATCCTGGGGGAATTAAGGCCCAGCGCGGTCCGAAACTGCTCAGCCGTAATTTTTTTTCCTGCAAAGATTATTTGCTGCGCCCGGCCGGTATTGCTTTGCCCAACCATCTTCAGAATTCCGCTCCCCTGAGTGGACGCGGTGATTGCTTTGCCCTGAAAAGCCTTCACTTTTAATTTGGCAGCCGCTTCCTGAATTGTGAACCGGTAGGTCTGGCGGTACTTCGGAGAATGCCCGTCTGCCCCGCAAACTACGCTGCGCAGATAAGGATAATCCTTGCCCCATACTTCCACGGCCGCTTCGGTCACGCCTCCGCAAGTGGAATGGTAGATCGCCTCAATCGGTTTTCCCTCATAAGTAAGCAGCAACGAGGCTGTTTCAGTGACCGCCTGTCGGATACGTGCCAGATTGGTACCGTAGCGCATTCCCCATTTGGTGCGCAGCTCCTTTTCGCCTAACCAGGCCTGCCCCTCTCCGGGATCACAGCTCAAATCGGCGTTCGGATGATACTTACTGCCTTTGCCGCCAAAGCATTTCAGCCGCTTAACTGTAAAGGTCCGCGCCGCCACAGCCTGCGCTTTCAGAGCCTCCAAATGAAAATTGGCCGGCATTTCTGCCGCCACAACCCCAACCAAATAGTCTTCCAGTGTCAGGCGATACAAAGCGTGTGCTTGAGTATCATAGAGCTTGACGCTAATGGCGCTGCTCTCCTGTTGTTGCGGTGCCTGGCAACTCCTGACCAGGAAAGCAGGCAGCATGAGGGTGAGTATTACTATTAGTGAGAAAAGATAAGCGGCGGCTTTTTTCATATGATTCCCTCCGGCGTATACTGGGACAGGTCTTCAGAATCTTATGCGCCGGAAGCACTCTTTATGACTGCAAGCGTAGAACGCAGACAGAGGGCGCCCGGCCGGACGCCCCCTGCCCACCTTGTACCCCTAACCCCTCTTATCTAATCTAATGCGGTATGAGAACTGGTGCTCATGACCGCTGCGGGCCGAAAATCAGAACAATTCTGTCAGAAATGGACTGGCTAATGTCACGATAGTGCTGCCGCTATGTTGATTGTAACGTGCTGCAATCTGCAAATTCAGCTGCACCCCACCGAAATCCATCGTCTTACCTAACCTGGCGCAATTGGCCCCTGCCACTGTCCCAAAAGAATCTGACTGATAGGATACGATCTGGCCCCCCACTGACGCTACCGTACGATTACATAAGGCGCGTACTGTATCGGCGCTCATGTGCCCGGGAACCGATCCGCTGATCCCGATTGATACTTCCCCGGTTCTGCCGCCTTCGGTAAGCAGATTCAGGACTTTACGGCGCAGACTTGCTATTTCAGATGTCACATCTTCGCCAACCAGCAAAATGCCGACATGCGTAGATCCTCCCATCGTCCGGTTCGAGCTTTGCACCGTAATAATGGCCCTAATTCCGCCGGTCAGACTTCCTTCAACAGTATAGTAGCACAGGTCGTCTTCTTCACTGATCGTTGGACGCGTGAGGGCTTTCACTCCCATATTTTGGGCCAATTTGCGACCGATTCCTTCAACTTCAGAGAGCGAAAGGAACTGCGCGCCGATTTCCGCCCAGCCATCAATGACAAATTCGTCGGCAAGGACCGCTGCTGCTTCCCACGCCTTCAATATTGAGTCCGGCTCCAGACTCTGTCCTAAACTAATATCTACGAATTTTGTCGCCAGCACAAATATGATTAATGCAGATAATGCCAATTTGATCAGTAACTTTTTCATAAGTCCCACCCCCGCCAAAAATGAACCTGTCTCTCTTTGACGGCATTATCGGCTGGGGTAAAGCGACTTATACAAATCCATTGCCATTTTTAATTAAAATTTCTGTCGCAGACCAAACCTATAAAAAAAAGCTGTCCGCGCTAAACCGCTCGAACAGCTTTGGTCACAACTAATGATGTTTTAATAGCCCTTAAACGCCAGCATCGTGCGAGAGAAAAACCGGATCGCCAGATTGACCAACACATAGAGCGCAAAAAACACCAGTAACACCAAGAGCCAAACCATTTCGATGCCCATCGCCATCGTCCGCCAAAGCAACCCAATCGTAAAAGGGTAAATGAGGCCGTTAACTCTGACGGATTCCGGAACTATCATTTTTTCGATCCCGATTAGAATCTGCATTGGATAATAAAGCAACTGAATTGGAATACGCTTCGCCCAGCCGATCACGTTGTCACGCGAATTCAAAGACATTTGCCTCCCCCCTCTATCAATAACTTGTCCGACAATAATAAGGTATTCCTCTAAAACCATTATATGTTAGCAAAGGCAAAACATGCACAGAACGGAATAAGTTTCTGATACCTATTTGAACATATTTTAACGCAAAATGTTTCACTTTTAGCACTTTTTACAGAAATAAGCATTTTGCCATGGCTGCAGCGGGGGACAAGGGGGACACAAGGGGACGGTTCTTTTGTGCTACTTTTTGAGACCCGGCAGACCAGGGGGCGGTGCTTCTGTCCGCCTTATCCCAGACCTGTTGTTCTGGACGGACAGAAGCGTCGCCCCCTGGTCTGAGCACAAAAGAACCGTCCCCTTGTGTCAATTTATCCGCACTTAGAATAACCGCAGCTCTTGCAGATATGGCAGCCGCTTTCCATAATCATTGGCTCGCCGCATTCCGGACATTGTCCGAAATGTTGAGTGGCGGCGGTGGCGTTAACGCTGGCAGCCTGCTCATTCTGAGCAACGCGGACTGCCGCAGGCGCCTGAACAACTGATTGCAGCGCGCGAGCAATGGCATCCGGGCAAGAGGTTACATTGACGCCATCACGGCGAATACAAGCCGGGCACCGAATACCCCGAATCTGCTCAATAATGGCGTCCGTCGCCACCCCTGAACGCAGAGCAATCGAGATTAACCGGCTGGTGGCTTCTGACTGGGATGCGCAGCCACCGGCACGTCCGGTATTAGTAAACACCTCTGTGATACCCATATCATCCGAGTTGACGGTCACATAAAGATTACCACAACCAATTTTAAACTTCTGCGTGGTTCCAATCAGCACATCCGGACGCGAACGCGGGTGCGTTACATTATCGCCGGGTTTTCCGGTGTCAGTCCCGGCTTCTTGATTGCCGCTCTGGCCGATTCCGGCAGATAACACTTGTTCCGCCCGGCTGCCATCCCGGTAAACTGTAATCCCCTTGCATCCAGATTGATAGGACTGCATCAAAATGTCCTCGACCTGATCAACCGTGGTCTCATTAGGCAGATTGATGGTCTTGGAGACGGCGTTATCGGTATATTGCTGAAAAGCAGCCTGAACAGCAAGGTGGCGTTCCGGCGGTATTTCCAGCGATGTTTTGAATAGATCCGCCAGGGCATCTGGCACATCGTCGTTACTCCGCAAGCTTCCTGTCAGAGCAACCTGTTTCAGAATCTTCTCCTGATCCAGTCCTTCTTTCAACAGGCTTTCGCCCAGCAGCGGTACGATTTCAATCAGGGTTTCCCCTGACAGCACATGTCGTTCATACGCCAATGCAAAATATGGTTCAATACCGCTGGAGCATCCGGCGATACTGGAAATGGTTCCGGTAGGTGCCACCGTAGTAATAGTGGCGTTACGCATCGGCTTCTGCCCGGGCAGATCAAAAATGCTACCGGCAAAGTTGGGGAACGCACCCCGCAGCTCTGCTAAACGCTGCGATTCCTTGACGCCTTCACTGTGTATAAAGCGCATGACTTCAATAGCAGTTTGTTCCGCCTGATCAGAATCATATGGGATACCCAATCTGACCAACAGATCGGCAAATCCCATAACGCCTAACCCAATTTTGCGATTGGACTTGGTGACGCGCTCAATCTCCGGCAATGGGAATTTGCTGGCATCAATAACATTATCGAGAAAATGAACTGCCAGATGGATTGTCTCAGCCAAGGACTTATAATCCACAGCCGCCTGCGCCTGACCATCCTTTTGGGCAGACACAAAAACGCCCAGATTGATCGAACCCAGATTACAGGATTCATAGGGGAGCAATGGCTGTTCTCCGCATGGATTAGTACTCTCGATCATGCCAATTGCCGGTGTCGGATTATCCGCATTCATCTTGTCGATAAAGATCAGCCCCGGTTCGCCATTCGACCAGGCCATGCCAGCAATTTTACGGAAAACTTCGCGTGCATCCAAGGTCTTGGCTACTTTTCCGCTGCGCGGATTAATAAGTTCATAGGATTCTCCCGCCGCGACAGCCTCCATGAATGAATCGGTGATGGCCACCGACAAGTTAAAATTGGCGATTTCACCCTCGGTCTTCTTTAACTCCAGAAATTCTTGAATGTCCGGGTGATCCACCCGTAAAACGCCCATATTGGCTCCGCGACGGGTTCCACCCTGTTTCACGGCTTCCGTGGCGGAATTATAAACTTTGATAAATGAAAGCGGTCCACTGGCCAGACCGCCGGTGGATTTTACGATATCATCCTTCGGGCGCAGACGCGAAAACGAAAAGCCTGTCCCGCCACCAGACTGATGAATTAAGGCAGCCGCTTTGAGGGTATCAAAGATCCCC
>DHDG01000003.1:46748-67707 GCA_002399265.1 Firmicutes bacterium UBA4882
AGATCATAAAACTGCCTGGTGAGTTCTTCAGTTGCATTGGCGTCGCATCCGTAAAGATCTTGATCCACGACGGCAATGGTCTGAGCGACTCTCAGGAACATGTCCTCGGGCCGCTCGATCACCTTATACCCCTCACGCTTGAGATAACGCTTTTCCAAGATGGTCCTGGCATTATCAGTTAACTCAATTGCACGGAATGCCTTGTTTTTTTGCGAACCCACCATTTTATACCCCCTGATCTCCGGTCGGTAAGCCGATCGTGCCTAAATGATTCCACTCCTGATTATTTTCTATGGGTTAACAGCTTTTCCTCTTCACGTTTTTACACATACCCTATGTCTGGGTCCGGAGGTGGGTAATATCGCCCGCCATGACTTCACGCGCCCGCCCGCCGGCACCGATTGCATCCGGAATAAAAATGACCGCCCCGCTATCGGCAACACCGCTAACAACGCCATATTCAGCAATACTGTTTGGAAAATCAATGCGCACTCTCTTTCCGATGGTTGCGCATAAACTACGGTACTCATCCATTAGCGCGGCGCTGCCGGTGTCAATCAAAGTCTCCACTCTGGTCTCGATCTGGCTCAGGATCGCCGCCAGCAGAAATGGACGATCAAATGGGCGTCGTGCCTCCAAAGCCAGACTTGTAGCTGTTTCCTGAAGCGCCGCCGGAAATTCGTCGCGCCGCTGACTCACATTCAGGCCAACCCCAACAATCACCGATTGCCCGTCCGATCCGGCTTCCAGCAAAATCCCGCATACTTTGCGGCCACAAATCATGACATCATTCGGCCATTTCAGCACTGCAGGCAATCCAGCCACTTCGCGAATTACACGGCAGACCGCTACGGCTGTCAAGAAGGACAGCAACGCGGCTCCCGCTGGCGCGAACGGACTAAGAATTACTGAAAACCATAAGCCGACACGCGGCAGTGATACCCAGTGCCGCAGCAACCTTCCGCGACCGGCAGTCTGCTTTTCAGCTACTATAACAGTCCCCCGGGGGACCTGCTGCGCGATGCATAACTTGGCCATCAGGTTGGTGGAATCAGCTTCGGCGTAGTAAAGCAAGTTATGACCCAGCCATTTAGTTGGCAACTGCGCACCTATCTCAGCAGCACTGAGCAGCCTGCGCCCATCACGCGCCTGCCACTGGGCCAGGGCGGTATCAAAATAAACCGGCCATCCTTCAGCAGCCATTTCTGCCAGCAGCGCCGCTTGCTCCCCCGGGGCCGCCGGGGCCGCCGGGGCCGCCACCGGCCGGCCTGCCAAGGGATTGGCCAGCGCTTCGTAAATGGCCATTTTTGTCTTTTGCCGCTCACCAATGCTGATCTCCATGGCTCCCAGTCCCCCAAAAATCTAGCAATAACGCCCACAGAAAATCCGGGGCGTTCTACAGGTGCTTATGCGCTTATAGCTTATAATAGAAGCCTCTTTGATGGCTGTCTCTTGGCGGCCAACATGGCCCAAATCGTGGCTATCTCCTTGGATGTTCCCGGTAAATCTCCACTTCAACGGAATCCAGCAAACCTCCGATCGGGGCCAAAGGCTTTCTGACCAGCACGCGTGCACCTTCTACATCAAAATGATCCAGAATACGGTTGATAATGGTCTGCGCGATCGATTCCAGCAGACAGAAATTGTTTTCCTCAATTACTTCCCGCACCAAAGCATAGACCTCAGCATAATTGGTCGAAAATTCAGGCTCGTCACTGCGGGCCGCTTTCTCAAGATTCATCCGCAGTTCGAGATCGACTTCCAACCTTTGTCCCAATTCCTTTTCCGCCCCAAACGGCCCGTGGTACCCGTAGAACGCCAGGTTGCGCAAACGCACGCAGTCTGATGTCAAAATGCCTTCCCCCTCCCCGAATGCTACTGCTATGTTATACGTAGATCCGGGCAAAGGTGCAGGTCTACCACAGGCAATGACCGAACTTTCTCGCCATCGCCGGCGAGCGCTGGCAATAACCGTTCTCTATTGGGGATCAGCAGGCGCTGAATTAATTAACAGTGCGCCGTTCAGGATCGCCTTGAAGTCTTCGCTGCCAAGAACCTCTTTCTCCTTAAGCTGCTCCACAACCTGGTCAAGCTTATTACGATGCTCGCTCAAAATCGATATCGCCCTGTCATAGCATGTATCCATTGTCTTACGCATTTCGCGATCGATCATGGCCGCCACTTCTTCGCTGTAATTTCTGGCCCGCGAAATATCCCTGCCCAGAAAGATCTGTTCATCATGCTGCTGACCAAAAGTCATATGACCGAGTTCATCGCTCATGCCATATTCGGTGATCATCTTTCGTACTAATTTGGTGGCGCGATCCAGATCGTTTTCAGCACCAGTACTGATCTCTTTCAGGGCTAATTCCTCAGCAGCCCTGCCGCCAAGCAGTGCCGCCACTTCATCCTGAATATCGCTACGCGTCATAAAGTGTTTCTCTTCTTCGGGGAGCGCAATCGTATAACCGGCTGCCATCCCGCGCGGCAGAATGGAAACCTTGTGTACCGGGGTCTTTCCGAGATAATGATGCACCAGCGCATGCCCGGCTTCATGGTACGCGGTGATATTGCGTTCTTGCGGCAGGATGATTTTGCTCTTGCGTTGCGGACCGGCAATGACGCGCTCCACCGCTTCCTGCGTTTCATCCATGGTGATCTTCTTTTTATTCCTTCTGGCTGCCAGCAAAGCAGCTTCATTTAATACATTAGCCAGATCAGCGCCAGTGAATCCAGGGGTGCCGCGGGCGATGACCCTTAAGTCGACGTCGTCACTCAGGATCTTACCTTTGGCATGAACCTTGAGAATCGCTTCGCGTCCTTCCAGATCAGGGACATTCACAACAACCTGACGGTCAAAGCGTCCAGGCCGTAGCAAAGCCGGATCCAAAACGTCGGGACGGTTAGTAGCCGCCAAAATCACAATACCGCTATTCAATTCGAACCCATCCATCTCAACAAGGAGCTGGTTGAGGGTCTGCTCACGCTCATCATGCCCGCCGCCTAATCCGGCACCGCGCTGACGGCCAACCGCATCTATTTCATCAATAAAGATGATGCAGGGGGCATTTTTCTTAGCCTGTTCGAACATGTCGCGGACACGGGCAGCCCCGATACCGACGAACATCTCTACAAAGTCGGAACCGCTGATGCTAAAGAACGGTACGCCCGCTTCGCCGGCGGCGGCCCTGGCCAGCAAGGTCTTACCTGTACCAGGTGCGCCTACCAGCAGAACGCCTTTAGGAATCTTCGCGCCAAGCTCCGTAAAGCGTTTCGGCTGCTTCAGAAATTCAACAACTTCCTGTAACTCTTCTTTGGCCTCATCCTCGCCAGCCACATCCTCAAAGGTAACCTTGGTCTTATCCTCAGAATGAAGCCTGGCCCGGCTTTTGCCAAAAGACATCGCCCGGTTGTTGTTGCTCTGCATTTGATTAAAGAACACATACCACAAAACGCCGATCACAATCAGCGGTAACAGAATCGGCAACAATGACAAGAAGAACGAATTGCTCTCGGGCTTGATTTTCACTGTCACGCCCGCCTTGGACAATTCATCGGCCAAAGCGTTGATATCGTCGCGCGGGCCGTTGACCATGAAACGGTCGCCTTCCTTGCGCGTACCCACTATTCGGCCGGTAGCCTGTTCAATCTCCACTTCAGTAATCTGCCCGTTGGCAACCTGCGTCCTGAACTCGCTGTATGCCAGTTCAATCTGCCTCTGCGCATTCCCTGACAAAGTATTCACCAGAAAAATCGCGACAACTGCCAGTAAAAAATACATCATGATGTCACGGAGATATTTCATCAAACAAAAAACCCTCCTCTCGAGGTTTGAGCAAATTGACCAATCTATTATATCACATACCGGCTGTTTGCGAATAGCGACTTTAATTCTCGGCGATCGAATGCCACTTTGTTGCTCCGCGATCAGCTGCTTATTGCTCCGCGATATTGATCACCAGCGCCCGATGCGATGTCTCTTGAAGACTTGCTGCTGCGCTCGGCCGATAGCCGACGATCCATAGAATGCCGCTCTCATCTGCCACTACTGGAATAGAACTGCGTTCACAAGCGCCAACCCCTTCTTTTGCCAAAAACTCCGCTACTCTCACCGGACTACGCCGGCCGAATGGAGTAAATGTCTCCTGCTCCTGCCAGTCACGCAAGACAATTTCCCGGCCGATCCGGTCCAAATCAAAACAAGCCGCAGTGCGCGGGATCGATTTCAATTCAGTCAAATCGCCCCGCCATGGCCTAACAGTACAATTGATCACCAGCTGGTAATCGGAGGCCTGCACCGTCCCGTTATAGGGCAATGGTATCAATGGTCGCGGCCCATGCGGTGCCTGTAGCCCAGGCGGTACTTGCGACCCCTGCACCGCCTGCGCTGACTGTGACCCCTGCACCGCCTGCACCCGGTTTTGGAGAAAACGCTCTCCGGATAAGGCTAGTTTACCGCCGATAATATGCGCGGTCAGCCCGCCGCCCATTTCCAAAGTCACCCCTCCGCCGCCTTTGCCTAAAGACTGGCGCAGCGTCTGGCGCAGCGCTTCAATTCTTTCAAATGAAGGCACGCTTTCGTCCATTACTAAGCGCGCAGCGATACGCAGCATTTCGCGCTGCAATGCCTCCGGGGACTGCAGAAAAGACTCATTGGATATAACGACTAGACCCTCTGAAAGTTCCGCAATGCTCCGCAAGATCTTTGTCGCTTCATCATTGATATATTCTTCTGCGGACTGCGCAATCGCTGCCAGTCGCAATAATGCTTCTCTAACATTGGGATTGTATTCCTTTTCAAGCAGCGGCAGCAACTCCAGGCGAATGCGGTTGCGGCGAAAAGCGACAGAGGAATTGCTGGCGTCCTCCACCCAGTGCAGCTTTTCCTGGCTGGCGTACCCCTCAATTTCCTGACGGGTAACGCTGAGCAGTGGACGACAGACTCCGTCTTTTCTCAGGTATTCCATCCCGCCAATACCCTGCAGTCCGGTACCACGCAATAGATGCAGCAATACCGTTTCTGCCTGATCA
This sequence comes from Firmicutes bacterium UBA4882, assembly GCA_002399265.1. Taxonomy (GTDB): domain Bacteria; phylum Bacillota; class UBA4882; order UBA4882; family UBA4882; genus UBA4882. The sequence goes on from DHDG01000003.1 coordinate 51,780, forward strand.
TCTGCATGATGCGCCACCGCTATCCGGCCAGCGTTGGTATAGGCAGCCACTTCCGCCAGAAACCCGTACCTTTCCCGGCGAGCTGCCTCCTCCACACCCATTGCATTGCGTTCCGCAGCATTGCCTAGTTCTACGCGCCGGTGGTGAAACGGGAGGTGGTATTGCGCTGCCAAATCCCTGACAAAATCCGCTTCTTGAGCTGATTCCGAACGCAAACCGTGGTCCAGATGCGCCACCTGGATCTCAAGATGATACTCCTGTAACTGCAAAAGGGCGTGCAATAGCACAACCGAGTCAACTCCGCCTGAAATTCCTGCGACGACCCGATCTCCAATCTCAAACAAGCTATGTTCTGCCACTGCCTGACGCACTTTGGCTAACACTGTCGATCCCCCCCGACTGACTGACAATTCGCCAATAATGCTATATTTCCCTTGCAGCGCCAAAAAACACAGGGGGACGGTTCTGCTGTGCTGTTTGATCTCCCATAAAAACAGCACAGCAGAACCGTCCCCTCGTGTCTCCGCGTCTCTCTCAGTCCTCTGCGCGCACGATTTGCGCCACCAAGACGGTCAGGTCATCCACGGATTTGCCGCCCGCATTTTGGATGGCATGTTCCAGCAGATAATCCGCCAATGATTGGACCCCTAACACATCCATATTCGCCAGAATGGATGCCACCCAATCAAAAGCGTGATCGCCGGTATCCGGCAATTCCAAACTGTCAATAATTCCATCGGTAATCATCACCAGCAGATCACCTTCCTGAAGCGCTCTGGTCGTGGCATCAATTTCAATATGTTCTAAAATGCCGGCTGGCAGTGAATTTGAACGCAGCGCAGTCACTTCCCGACCACGCTTGATGTAGGACGGGGCCGCTCCAATCTTGAGGAAATCAGCTTCACAGCTAAACAGATCAATGGCGACCATGTCGACTGTTGAAAATGTCTCTTCCGGCGGATGCCGTAGCAGCAGAACGCTGTTCACCATTTGAAGCGCAAAATCACGATCGATGCCGGAAGACAAAAGCTGCTCCAGAATCGACACGGTCGTCTGGCTTTCCAGGGCTGCCCGTGGTCCGGTGCCAACGCCGTCACTAAGCAGTAAAATGTGCCGTCCATCTTTCAGCACAAAGGATCGGAAGGTATCACCGCAAAACAGGCTGCCCTCCTTGGGCGTCTGTCTGGCCGCCCAGGTCACTGTATACGCCCGGCGAAGGCAATAGGTACTTGTACAATGCAAACGGCCTTGCGGCGGGCAATCCCTATTCCAAACTGATACTCCCTGCCCAATCAGGTTCGCTAAGAATGGTGCTACCACCCGCTGGCATTCCCCATACCCGCCGCATCCTCTTTTCTCAATCGCGATCTCCATCTGCCTGGAGGGGTTTCCTGTAACGGAAACTTCGACAGGGTGCAATTTAACCCGACTTAACGCTTCATAAATCATCAGCTGCAAATCTTCATTATTTTGCACTTCGACCTTCAACTGTCCCGCCAGCCCAGCCATAATTCCGGATACGCCTTTCAACTGGTAAGATACCAGCTCTTTGCTGTCATTAAGTCGGTTACGCCAATACCTGTCAATCTGCCCGACTTCGCTTAAGTAGTTGATCGAAGTCACCAACTGATAGCTTTGAATACAGGATTGGGCCAGCTTGCCAGGCAGATCCGCAGTGGTGACTCCGCCTTTCATTTCTGCCAGGGTAATCAAATCCAGAAACTCCCGATAGGTCTGATAGAACAATTCCGTCCAACAGTGCTTGTAAGACTGACAGTTGGCGCAACAACTCGCGATCGCCTTCTCAAGCCACTGATAAACATCCTGGCCGGCATTCTCATCCTGGGCAGGCGAAACTTCTTCAAAAGTGTGCGCCAGTTTCTCGAAAATCCCGGCTAATTCCCTCAGTCGATCAGAAGCCAAGTCTCTGATTTTCCCGGGTGAGCATTCCTGTCTGTCATTGCCTCGACCGCTTCCTGATAAGAGATGCCGTATGTAGCTGAACCATTGCGCCGGCACCAGCAGGAACAGGACCGTCGCCGGAAACATTACTACCAGTGCCACGCGCCATAAAGCAGCCTCGTTAATCAATGGATATGACAGGATTATCCCCAGACAAAAGCCGAGCGCTGACCATTCTTTGTTTTTTCTGCCCGCGACTCCCGCCAATAATCCGGCCGTCACAAAAATCTCAGCAGATAGCGTCGGGTTCCATGAGCCGACATGGGACATCAAGGCCGCGACGGCAGCAATAGCAACGGCAGCGCCCGCACCTCCAATAACGGTCGCTGTCAGAATCAGGAAGGATACCAACAAATAGATCAACGGGTACCCGGCAATCAGGATCCCGCTACCTCCGCCGAGGGCCATCACAGCAGTAAAAACGGCATAACCTGCGTAATCCGGCCGTTCATTCCGCTCCTGTCCCAGCCGGTTTTCCAGCCCAAGACGCATAGACGGCGCGAAGATTTGCAGCGCGCTGGCGAAAATGACCGCCAGACACGGTAGCAGGATGCTTCCCAGCCCAATCATGATCAGTTCCAGGATCGTCCGCTCGCCGCCGCTACTGCCGCCGGCACCAATGCCACCGCTGCTATAGCTGCCAGAGAGGATTTGATAGCCCACCATCACAACGGCGTTAATCAGTCCCAGCCGCACTGCCGCCCAGAGCCGCGTCTTTTCGCGCCGCCGCGGCCTACCCACCAATGAGATCATGATCGCCAAGGCGAGCTGCGGCCAGAAACCCTCCTGCGGCAACACCGTATACATGCCAAACAACGTAAAAAGACCAGCCACAGCCCCTGCTCGGGGATTGCATCTTCCCCAGAGCAGCGCGGCATAATAGGCTGGTCCGATCATAATCTGTCCATGTGCCAGGCTTGTCCGACCAATTAACAGCCCCAACAGGTACTGAAGCCAAATTCCGGATGTAAACAGTTCCCCCATCTGGCTGCCGAGGGATGCTTTCCGGGCTGGTGCCAATTTGGTCAGTTGCATTTTCTCCGGCACATTATCTGTGCATGCCACCGGTATCGGTTCGGACATAGTCCACACTCCCGAATCCCAGATTTGGCGCTACAGCTCTTCAAAAAGATCATAGCATGTTTAGCCCGGATCGCTTGTCGTTTTTACGCGGTTCCGTTTCCCGTAATTCCGGCACCAACCGTTACAGGACACCAAAGTAACAAAAAGGGGCGTTTGTTGCAGTTTCTTAAGGTATTTCTCGTGCTATTTCCTGATAAACTCCGGAATTGTCGTCCATAACATCACAACCCCAATGCCCAGGAAGAAGAGAGCTGATATCAGATGCATGTAGCGCTCCGGTATGTAACGCGTTACAAACTCGCCCAGGAAGGCTCCCATAAAAGTGACTACCACCAGCGCCAGCGACGCTCCTAAAAAAATCGGGATCGGCGCTTTGTGCCTGGCAACAAGTGTGAAGACACTCAGTTGGGTTTTGTCTCCTAATTCAGCCAAAAACAGCATCCCGAAAGACAGAAAAAACAATTTCCAGTTCACGATCAACCCTCCAAATTATGTTCTGCATCATGTTCTGCGTGCGTGCATAATGTCCTTAGTATATAATATCAATTATACAGTAGTATGAAACAATTGTATGCCTATTCCGTTTGATTAATCAGGATCAGCCAATTACTATCTGGCACATTTTCGAGAGGAGTGTTTTCGTTGAAGAAAGGTTGTTTATTTGCTGCTGTTGGTGTCGGAATTATTGTTCTCTTAGCGATCATTTTGGTATCACAATACATCGGAATCAGGAATCATATTGTCACTGCCGACGAAGGCATTAATGGCGCGTGGGCCCAGGTTGACAACGTTTTGCAGCGCCGCGCTGATTTGATTCCCAATCTGGTAGCCACTGTCAAAGGCTACGCTGCTCATGAGAGCGAAGTTTTCACAGCCATTGCGGATGCACGCAGCAAAATGGCAGGTGCCGGCACAATTGACGAAAAAGCAGAAGCCGCTACTGAATTTGAAGGTGCCTTATCCAGATTGCTGGTCGTAATCGAGAATTATCCGCAGCTGAAAGCGGATGCCAGTTTTATCAGGCTTCAGGACGAACTCGCCGGCACTGAGAATCGCTTGACCGTTGAGCGCATGCGCTATAACGACTTGGTCCGCGATTACAATGCCTATATCCGTCGTTTTCCGCAATCGATTATTGCCGGTATGATGAATGCCATAGCACGCACTTATTTTGAAATCGCAGAGTCTGCCAGGCAGGCTCCGGTGGTAGATTTCAATACCCCTTAACAATGAAGGGTTCAACAACTGGGGGTGAATGCACTGTACAATTCACGTTTTAAAGTTGCCGCTTTCGTCTTGCTTTTCGCCGGGCTGCTCCTATTCGGTGCCGCCCCTGCTGGCGCAGAAACTCCCATTCCTGAATTAACCGGGCGGATCGTAGACGGCGGTGGGATGCTCAGTTATGGAGCAAAAGAATCTCTGACCAATCTCTTGGAGGCTTATGAACAGGCTACGACTAATCAGATTGTAGTCGCCACCATTCCGAGCCTCGAAAATGAAGAAATTGAGCAATTTTCCATTCGTCTGGCCGACGCTTGGCAAATAGGGCAAGCCGGCAAAGATAACGGGGCCATTCTGCTGATAGCGCGCGATGACCGCAGGATGCGCATTGAAATTGGCTATGGTCTTGAAGGCGTCATCAATGATGCCCGTGCCGGAGACATCCTTCGCGACGTACTGATTCCGGCATTCCAGCGCGGAGACTACGATACCGGCGTCACAGAATCTGTTTCAGCCATGATTCGCCACATCTCGCCGGATTTCGAGTACGAAGGACTGGCAGATGTAAATATGGACGGCGACAATGAAGTCGGATCTGTCTTTGGAGGACTCTTCTCCCTATTCGCAGTTATTATGATCGTACTTGGGGCACTTGGCGGAAGGAGTAAACGCCACTACAAGCGCGGCCTGACCTCCTCAATTGGCCAGGCAATCCTGTGGAGCCTTTTGTCAAGCAGTTCCAGCAGTAACCGCAATCGTCACCGCGGAGGCGGAGGCTTCGGCGGATTTGGCGGCGGTGGAGGCTTTGGCGGAGGTGGGGGCGGTTTCAGCGGTGGCGGCGGAGGATTTGGCGGTGGCGGCGCCAGTGGGAGATGGTAAACGATGAGTGCTGATAAAGTGAAAAGCAAATTCCTCAGCAATAGCGAACTGGAACAAGTGATGAATGCTATTGCCGAAGCGGAAAGGGCCACCTCAGGTGAAATCCGGGTGCATCTCGAGTCACACTGTGACAAGGATCCCTTCGGGCGGGCAACCGAGGTTTTTAGTAAGCTGCGCATGGAACGCACTGCCCTGCGCAATGGCGTCCTCATTTACGTAGCCGCCCACGACCACCAATTTGCCATCATTGGCGATCAGGGCATTAACGATGCCGTCTCAAATGGATTTTGGGAAGCAACACGTGACGCGATGATCATGCACTTTAAGAACGGTCGGTTCTGCGAGGGCCTCTGTGCCGGATTGCAGGCCGCCGGCCAAGCACTCAGCAAGTATTTCCCGTATCAGGGCACCAAAGATGTTAATGAGCTGAGTGATGAGATTTCTGAGGGGCATTAATCGGGATTTTTAATCCCCCAGGGCACAACTTCAATCTGAAAATTAATCAAAAATGCACCCGCATCAACGGTTGTTGATCGGGTGCATTTTGGTGCATACGAGCACATTTCAAATAAATATCAATTCATACCCCTTATCAACCACCCTCAACCAGCCGATGTATTTATTACAGTATCCCTATCAATAAATAGTCTGAATGCAAAAATAGTTTGGATTGCAGAGGAGGTCGCTTACATGAAAAAGTTGCGCATAATTACCCTTGTTGCCATTTTAGCCTTGGCCCTGCTCATGACGGGCTGTTTTAGTAGTCCAGGGGAAGACCTTATTGGCACTTGGGTCTCCGAGCCATTTGATGCAGATGGGCTTGGTGCAGTAGCCATGACCATTGAGATTAAGGCCAATCCCTTCCATCTGCCGATGCTAGTCGCGCACGCCTATGCGTACAACGCCACGGTAACATACGGGGGGTTGCAATGGATCATTCCGATACCAAACGATGAGCAGCGCAAAGAACTCCTAAGTCTGCTGACCGATGCTCTAAATGAGAATGAACTTGATGAAGAGGATCTGCCTGACTTTCCCGCCTTTGGCTGGGCTTGTGTCTCTTTGTTTGGTCAAATCACAAAAGAGATGGCGGGCGTCTACTATCCTGCCACGACGGTCGGCGAAGAACCGACCTTACCGATGCCCGCGCTGTTTATGCAGGGCAACTTCACTGCCGGTACCGGCTTCATAATGGAAGTCATGATCGGTACTAATATCGCGATTCCTGACATTCGTTTCACACCTGCTTCCGGCAATTAAGACGGCAACAACCGCCTTTTCCAGCAGCTCATTTGAAGACCGGCCTGGATAAATCCAGGCCGGTCTTCGTCGTATGCCTCAACGCTCCAGTAAATTTTCCATTTCCTCAAGTGTAGTGCGGAAGACATCCAACGCCATGCGCACCGGCTCCGGAGAAGTCATATCGACGCCCGCTTCCCTGAGGACATCGATGGGATATTTGGATTCGCCGCTGGACAGGAAGTTGATATAGCGTTTCACTGCCGGAGCGCCTTCCTTGAGAATTTGCTGCGAGAGCGCCACCGCAGCGGAGAATCCAGTAGCATACTGGTAAACGTAGAACGGTGTGTAAAAGTGCGGAATGCGAGCCCACTCCAGATCGATATGGGCATCAACCGTCATGTCCGGGCCATAATAAGCTACATTCAGATCATGATAGACTGCGCACAGAGCGTCGGCACCCAAGGCTTCGCCAGCTTCCACTTTATAATGGACAATCTTCTCAAACTCCGCAAACATCGTCTGACGGAAGACCGTGCCCCGGAACTGTTCGAGATAATGGTTGAGCAAGAACAGTCGCATCGCCTTATCCGTGGTCTTCTTGAGCAGATGGTCGAGCAGCAGGCATTCATTCAGTGTGGACGCCACTTCGGCCAAGAAAATACTATAGCCGGAATACACATGCGGCTGGTGCTTAAAGCTGTGCCAGGTATGCAGAGAGTGACCCATCTCATGGGCCAGGGTAAACATGTTATCAAGGGACTCGTTATAATTCAGAAGCACAAACGGCGGACCAGGATAGGCACCCCAGGAATAGGCTCCGGAGGTCTTGCCCTGATTTTCCAGCACGTCGATCCAACCGCCCTCCATGCCCTCTCTCAGAACCTTGACATAATCCTGGCCGAGCGGTGCCAGTCCGGCCGCAACCGTCTCTTTGGCTTCCCGGAAAGGTACTTTAATGTCAACGCCCTTGATGATCGGAGTATAGATATCGTACATATGCAGGTCATCATATCCCAGCGCCTCTTTGCGCAAACGCACATAGCGGTGCATCAGCGGATTATGATCATGAACGGCTTCAATTAAGCGATCGTACACTGCCTCCGGGATATTGTTTTCATCCAGGAAGTACGCCCGGGAGGTGGCATAGTGGCGCGCTCTTGAAGTGAAAACATCCTTTTTGACACTGCTCATCAAGCAGGTTGCCAGCGTGTTACGCTGCCTATTGTACGTTCCATAGAGTGTCTCGAAAGCATCGCGGCGCACCCGGCGATCACGGCTTTCCACAAACTGAATATAGCGGCCTTTGGTTAATTCCACTTCGTTACCGTCCTCGTCCTTAATCGAGGGAAATTTCAGATCCGCATTATTGATCATGGTAAAGATATTCTGGGGGGCCCCGGTCACTTCTCCACTCATCGCCATGATGCGTTCTTCGTTGGCTGAGAGGGTATGGGCTTTACGTCGCACCAATTCCATGATGAAGTGCCGGTAGAGTTCCAGTTTGGGTTCTTCGGTAAAGAAGCGCGCCAGCGTTTCTTCCGGTATGTTAAGTAATTCGGGAGTCAGATAAGAACCCGCACTTGAGATCTCGACGATCAGCGCCTGAGCGCGATCGGTCAGGATCTGATAATGGGAATTGGCATTATCCTCGTCTTTGCGCATTTTAGCATAGGTGAATACCCGCGCCAGTTTCTCTCTGATGGAGTCCTGCAAAACCATTGCCTGATAAAAAGTATCGGCAGATTCCGCCAACCGGCCCTGAAACTTGGCCATGCGCGCCCCCATTTCTTTCACGGCGCTAAATTCCGCTTCCCAGGCGTTGTCACTCGCGTAAAGCTGTTCGAGTTGCCACTTCATTGCGGCCGGTATCTCCGCCCTGCTCGGTAGGACGTTTCCTTTTATAGATGTCAATGCGCTTCCTCCTCCTACGACTTTTGATTATTGCACGCGTATTGTGATTATTGCACACGTGTCAGCGTTCCAGCAGGTTTTCCATTTCCTCAAGTGTAGTGCGGAAGACCTCCAAAGCCATGCGTACCGGTTCCGGAGAGGTCATGTCCACGCCTGCATCTTTGAGGGTATCGATGGGGTATTTGGATTCGCCGCTGGACAAGAAGTTGATATAGCGCTTCACTGCCGGTGCGCCTTCTTTCAGGATCTGCTGCGAAAGCGCTACCGCCGCGGAGAATCCAGTCGCGTACTGGTAGACGTAAAATGGCATATAAAAATGCGGGATGCGGCCCCATTCCAGATCGATCAGTGCATCGACCGTCATCTCCGGACCGTAATAAGCCACATTCAGATCATGATAGATTGCGCTCAGGGCATCGGCGCCCAAGGCTTCCCCGCCTTCCACTTTGGCATGGATAATTTGCTCAAATTCTGCAAACATTGTCTGACGGAAGACCGTGCCGCGGAACTGCTCGAGATAATGGTTGAGCAAGTACAGCCGCGTCGTCTTATCAGTGGCCTTCTTGATCAAATGGTCGAGCAGCAAACATTCATTCAGGGTGGATGCTACTTCGGCCAGGAAAATGCGATGCCCGGAATAGATATGCGGCTGATGCTTAAAGCTGTACCAACCGTGCATAGCATGGCCCATTTCATGGGCCAGCGTAAACATATCATCCAAAGAATCATTATAGTTCAGTAAGACAAACGGGGGTCCGGGATAGACGGACGCACAATAGGCTCCAGTAGTCTTGCCCAGGTTTTCGGGGACGTCGATCCAACCACCGTCCATGCCATCCGCCAGAGCCTTAACATAATCCGGGCCGAGCGGCGTCATGCCGGCCGCCACCGTCTTTTTGGCTTCCTCGAAAGATACCTTAATGTCAACGCCCTTCACGATCGGGGTGTAGATATCATACATGTGCAGATCGCCGAATCCCAGCGCCTCTTTGCGTAGTCGCATATAGCGGTGCACCAGCGGGTTATGTTCATGAACAACTTCAATCAGCTGATCGTATACTGCTTCCGGAATATTATTGTCATCCAGATAAAACGCTCGCGAAGTGGGATAATGGCGCGCTCTGGAGAGGAAAATGTCCTTTTTGACACTGCTCATTAAGCAGGTTGCCAGCGTGTTGCGCTGCTTGTTGTATGTGCCATAGAGTGTTTCGAAGGCATCGCGGCGTACCCGGCGATCCCGGTTTTCCATGAACTGAATATAGCGGCCTTCGGATAATTCGACTTCGTTGCCATCCGCATCCTTAATAGAGGGAAATTTCAGGTCGGCATTCGTGATCATGGAGTAGATGTCATCAGGTGCACTGGTCACTTCTCCGCTCATGGCGATGAGGCGTTCTTCGCTGACTGAAAGGGTATGGGCTTTGCGCCTGACTAATTCCATGATGAAGTGGCGGTAAAGCTCCAGCCTTGGCTCTTCGGCAAAGAACCGGGCCAGTGTTTCTTCCGGTATGCCCAGCAATTCGGGAGTCAGATAAGAGGCTGCGCTCGATACCTCGACAAACAAGGCCTGCGCCCGATCCGTTAGAATCTGGTAATGCGCATTGGTATTATCCTCGTCTTTGCGCATTGATGCATAAGCATATACCCGATAGATTTTCTCGCGGAGTGAGTCCTGCAAAACGGTAATCTGATAAAAGGTCTGGGCTGATTCCGCCAGCCGGCCCTGGAACCCGGCAATTTGCGCGCCTATTTCTTTGACGCCGGCAAATTCCCTTTCCCAGAGGTCATCATTTGCGTAAATCTTTTCGATTTGCCATTTCAGGGCGGCTGGTACTTCCGCTCTGCTCGGCAACTTGTTACCCTTTTCCAATGGCAATCCGTCTCCTCCTCCTATGCTTATGAGTAAATGAATACTCTGCGTTCAATATCCTTGTTTCATACCCTTGATAATGCTCCACTTTATATTTCAGGATTGTATCAGGGCTTCCTCCCGTCATGATGAAAAATAAAGCGCACGTCCAAATCGATGTGACTGCCGGGGGCCAGCCAGAGTGGCGCGCCGCTGTCAATGGCGCCAGCCGCGTCAGTCGCGGTTTTACCAAGTAAATCGCCCACGGCCACGCACGGTTCCAGGCAGACAAACGGTTTGTTGCCCAACGTCCAGAAAACGAGTCGGCGGAATGCGCGGCTATAACCGATTGAAATCGCGGTCCCATCATTTCTGTGCAGGGCGGCGAATTGGCCGGACCAACCGGAGGATAGGCCGGAATAGATAAAATTCTGCTCGGCCGCCTGCCAGTTCGGTGCTTCACTAACTGAGCGCTGCTCGCCGGTCAGCAGATCATGACAATGTTCCGCCGGAACGCGCAGCTGCCAATGTTCCTTGCCGGCAGCGGCAAAATAGGGATGCAAACCAGGATAGAGGGGCATTGGGGTCTGCGTGCAGTTATGATAGGATTGCAAAATGGAGAACTCGTTTCCGACCAGTCTGTACTCGAACTCCAGCCGGAAATCAAATGGGAAAGACTCCTTGGTTTGCGAATCGGACTCCAGAGACAACCGTAGGACCGCACCATCTTCCGTGCTGCTGCTTTTCACACACCAGGGCAGGCGGCGGGCTAGACCATGCTGTGGCAGATGATAAGTCTTCCCGTCATGCAGGTATGTATCATCCTTTAACCGTCCGCAAATCGGAAACAGGATCGGTATCCCACCGCGTACATTTTTTTGTGGATCACCGTACGTCTCACGATCCAAATACAGCAGCGATTGCCCTTGTACCTCCCAGACCGATACCAGACCGCCTCTGGCAGGCACCACTCGCAAGCGCGCCTCTTCATGATCATCAATCAGGTCATACGCAGGCCAAATATCCGTAGTCTCCTGCACGAGATACATACACATACCCCCTCGAAAATGGCACAGGGGGACGGTTCTCCTGTGTCACTAATAGGTGATACACTGGATGACACAGGAGAACCGTCCCCCTGTGCCCCCGTTAAATAGAGACGCGGGGATGGTCCATCTGAGATGAACCGCCCCCGCGTCTTTGAGCTTTTCTCTATTCTAGAACTGATATCCGAAGGTTGCATAGTGCGAGGCATTCAGATCGTCAACATTCGTGAACTGATCCATTTTATAGGCGTAATCCAGTGTAAAGCCTTTGTAATTGAACCCGGCACCCAGTGTCAGGTACGATTTATCGACCCCTGCCCTGGCTGTCATAAAGTCGGTTATTTTGAACTCTGAGCCAAAGCGCCAGTCGACATGGATTTTATCAGTGAAGCGCAGTTCCGCTTCGGCGGATACTGTCAGTCTCTCATCAGGTGTCAGGTAAGCAACTCCCAACGCTGGACGGAAGAGCTGATGCTGAGTAGAGCCATCTGGCAGGTAAACCTGCGAATATAAATCATGCGCCACCACTCCAATGGTTATATCGCCATGATGGGTTTTCTTTTCCGTGACGGCACCTGCTGCATCAGTTTCTGCCTCGGTTGAGGTAATCGGAACCAGGAATTGAGCGCCCAAATCAAATCCGAAGCCTTTGGATTGCTGACTGCCGACACTTTGCAGAAAACCTTTGGCGGACAAGCCCAGGCGCACATGATCGCCCAGTCTGCGTCCATAGGCCAGTGTCAGGCCATAAGACGAATCAGCTACTGTACCAGCCAGTTCCGGATAAGTCGCGATCATGCCGGCAGCACTGCTGGACGGCCACATACCGATCGCATTCATACCAATGGTGTTGCCATTACCCCATGGCAGGGCAGCCGTAATCAGGCCGTGATGCAATCCCAAGCCATACAGATTGCCATAGTTCAGCGAAAATCCGAATGAGTCCAAGGCTGCTAATCCAGCCGGATTCCAATAGGAAGCTGAAGCATCGTCGGCAACGGCGGTATAGGCTCTCCCCATACCAATAGCCTGTGCTTCCGCAGGAATTGCCAGAAAATTGTAGGGTTCGGCGGCAGTTGCGGCCGGTGCAATGGCAGCCATGAAGAATAGTGCTACGAAGACTGCTTTAATGATGCGCATTTTTGGACCTCCCCTGACGAAATGTGTTTCTTTGGATTTGTCCTGTTCTTTTTTCGACGGCAGGGGGTGAAACCCTCCCGTTAATCATCTGGTTCATCAGACATTAACGTGCCGAAGCGGAGCAAGTTCCCTCGCCAGGTGCTATTTCCCTTTTTACACGCACTACGCGGCTTGCGATGTCTGCGCGCCTTGCGCTCACTGCGCCTCCCGCTCTTCTCCCTCATTTTCGGCATTACCCGCATCCCCGGCCCAAAGATTACGCATCTCCGCCGACCTTACCAGCAGTTCCTCCAATGTTCCCTGATCCTCCACTTTGCCATTCTTAAGAATAATAATCTGGTCAGCATGGCGCAAAGCGGCTTTGCGATGTGATACCACCAGATAGGTGGCTTCCCTGCGCGCGAATAGACGGGACCACATTGCTCCTTCGGTGTTGACATCCAAAGCGCTTGATAAATCGTCAAAGACCATCAGCTCGGCATTGCGCACCAGCATACGGGCGGCTGCGACGCGCTGCATCTGCCCGCCCGACAATTTCACGCCTTTTGTACCGACTACAGTTGCTAAACCTTGCTCCATTCCAGCCAGGTCCGTTTCAAGAACAGCTCCGACCACTGCTTGCTCAATTTCTGCGTCCCCGGCTGGAAATCCCATTAAAACATTTTCCCGGATCGTTTCACTGAACAGCACCGGTACCTGCGGTGTGTAAGCCGTATAGGGCGGCGTGAAGAAATCAGCCGGATGCTCAACGCGGGTGCCATTCCAGCGGATTTCGCCGTCCTCTTTAGGAAGCAATCCCAACAGCGTACGTAGCAGTGTGGTTTTGCCGGATCCGATCCGGCCGGTGATCACTGTGAATGCGCCTTTTTTCAGGCGCAGGTTGATTCCTTCGATCCCCTTGCCCGATTCGGGATGATGATAGGTCAGATTTTCGGTCTCCAGACAAATAAGTGGTTCAAAAGCGCCAGCGCCGTCCCGGTCATCCGGCAATTTCCCTTTCAGCGGCAACTCATTATGAGCCACCAGCACCGCCTGCGGCTCCCCCGGTAAGATCTCGGTCATACGCTTCAAAGAAACTCCAGTTTGCTTGTAGAGCGCCCAATATTCTCCGATAAACATCGTAATGTCGGTGACATATTCCAGGAAATAAGCAAAAAGAGCAAAATCACCGACTGAAAAATGACCTTCCAGCATATTACCGGCTGCCAGAATCAGCACTAAACCCGTACCGAGGCTGATGGTACTGCCATAGATCGAATTAAGCAGATGCACGATCAGCCGATCTTTGAGCACCAGTCTTTTGCGTTCGGCATTTAGCCGCTGCAAATGATCCGCTACCTGCTCTTCAGCAGTGGCGACCTGAACCGCCTGAATCGACCCAAACATCTCGCCCAATGCACCAGCGACTTTGGCAGCAGCGTCCCGGCTGGCTTCCCGGTTTTTTTCCAGCCGCGTGCTGGCCGCTTGGGTAATGGCCAAGATTATTACCATTGGTGCAAAGACCAGCAAAGTTATTTTCCAACTGATGTGTGCTAGCATTACCACAGCGAAAGTCGTGGTAAACACAAATCCCAGGCTGTCTACTGTCATACTGATTTGATCAACTACCTGTTGGGTATCATCCCTGAAACGGTTGAGTGTTTCGCCAGGCGTTTCCACCAAGGCGCGCGCCCCCGGCCGCTTGAGAATGCGTTCCAGCATATTGCGCCGCAAGAGCGATCCCATTAGGAAACGATGCCGAATATCAATCTGAGCGCCGCAAAAGACAGTACCCATGCGACCTAATGCCACTGCGAAATAAGTGATAATAATGGTCCAGACGTTCAGGCCGGCGGCCGCTTCTCCGGAAAGAGCATCAAAAAACCAACTGGCAATGATACCTGGCAGTAGTTCTGAAAAGTGAATTATTGACCATGCGATAGCATTGCCCAGATAGAGCAGTGGCCGGTAGCACATCAAGCGCCATAAGTATTGATAGGTTTTCATGCCAGGACATCCTCCAATCCGGTATGGAGTAAACGGGCAAAATTGGAGTTCGGGTTAGCGGCCAAGTTCTTGCGGAGGCCGTGTTCCAAAACCTTGCCATTGTCGAGAATTAGAATCTCGTCCGCGCGCTGGACGGTAGCCAGTCGGTGGGCGATAATTATACCAGTTCTGTTTTGCAGCAGTCTTTCGATCGCTCTGTCAACCAGCTTTTCAGTAGCCGGATCCAGTCTGGACGAAGCCTCGTCCAAGATGATCAATCCGGGATCGGCGAGAAACAGGCGTGCCAGTGCCAATAACTGCGCTTCTCCGGCGGACATGCCGTATCCATTGGCCCCGATCACCGTATCCAGACCATCGGGCATGGCGCGGCACCAATCCGCGATCCCAATTTCTGTGAGTGCCTGCCAAAGCGTAGCATCCGAAGCCGACGCGTCAAAAAAGGTCAAATTATCACGCAACGTTCCGGCGAACAACTGCACATCCTGGGTAACCAATCCTACCCGCCGCCGCAGGGATCGCAGCTCTACCGCAGTAGTCGGACAATCGCCCAGGCTAATCTGCCCACTGGTAGGATCGTACAACCGCAGCAATAGTCGGGCCAAGGTTGTCTTCCCGCTGCCGGTTCTGCCCAGCAGACCGATCACTGTGCCGGCTGGCAATTTCACTGATATATCCCGCAGGACAGCTTCCCCGTCTTCGTAAGCAAATGACACAGCATCAAATTCCACTGCCAAAGCCCCTTCGGGCAGCGCCGATGTTTCCGACAAATCCTGATTGCCCGAGCACAGTTCAGCCTGAGATCCGGGTTCGTGTCGATCCGACATTCCCATTCCCGGTCCGCGCAGGTTGGATTTAATCGCAAAGATCTTGCCGACTCTGTCGATCGCCGCGGCCGCTCGCTGCAGATCCTGCATTTGCCTGCGAATCTGGGAAATTGGCCGTTCCAGCAGAGTTGTATAGCTAAAAATTAAGAAGACGGTCCCCAGCGAAACGGTTCCCGCCCGATACAGCAATGCACCGGTTGCCAAGACTAGCGCCATACCGATACCGAAGACCAGCAGTGAGCCTATCCACAGGTAAAAATGCGACATATCCGCTTTGATAAACTTGGGCAGCCAGCCGCGTAAAGCTTCATAAAAGCGCTTTAGCACAAAATCATTGGCACCGCAGGATCGGATGTCTTCTGTCCCGGACAGACGCTCGCCCAGAAAGCCATAAAAGCTGGCGTTGGCCTGTCTGGCAGCGGCCCAGTTTTTGATACCCTTCTGATTAAGAGCGATTAAAACAACCACCGCAAGGATCGTAAAGAACATCATGCCCAGCCCGATGCGCCAGTCTTCCATAAAGAGCGCCAGCACAATACCGACCAGCAACAAGGTGTTAAAGACAATGCCGACCACAAATTGCGAGAAAAAGTTGGTTAGTAAGTTTATATCGCCATCCAGCCGTTCGATCAGTTCGCCAGGCGTCCGTGCCTTATGGAAGGACATATCCAGCTTCAGGCAATGGCGCACAAATTCGTCCCGAAGCGCATCAGTAGCTGTCCAGCCGACCCGCTCGCCGAGATATTTTCCGATGGTAATGCAAATATAGCGGGTTAAGGCCACCG
>DHDG01000013.1:0-14191 GCA_002399265.1 Firmicutes bacterium UBA4882
TCACCCTATGGGGTCATTATAAAGGACCACCGTCTAACGTGCTGTCATGTATTTTTGGCTGAAATATCTCACCCCGCAAGCTAGAACTCGTTGCTATGAACTGTTGCGGATCCACGAAGCATTTCAATAACTTCCTGAATGGTGAACGGTTCCTTTTTACTATGAATAATCAAGTGACAATTGGGGCAGACAGGTCGTAAATCTCTGATGGGATCAATTACATATTCTCTTTGGATTTCTGCTAGTGCGGTCAAATGGTGTACATGGATTCTTCCTTCTCCAATAGGGCCATATTGCTTTCCAAAGTCAAAACCGCATATGCAACAAGAACTTCCGTAGTGCTCAATACAATCATTTTTGGCTTTCCTGTTTCGTTCATATCGGTTAACAGTTGCTGTATCATTTCCCCTTCAGTTAGCTCTTGGCCTATTCCCTCTAATTCTTCTTGAAAAAGTAATACTTCCTTACTTTCACCAAATGCCTTTTCTGACTAGCTGAGGTCGCATTATCCATGGGAAACTGTTTACTTCCTCATAACCCAAAAATGATACATGCCACCAGCGGGGCGGCTCCCCCCATTTTTAGATTCTTTACTCTCCCTCAGGGATTAATTCTCACTTCTGCCCCAACGCCAAGCCGATCAGCTTATCCGCATAGTCCGCCATGAATAGCGGAATATTCAGCAAGTCGCCGTCCAGCTTGAGGTTAGCGAGCGAAAATCGAATACGCAGTTTGATCCTGTCTCCAAATTTCTCCTTGAATTTTCGCAGACTCTTACTCTCTAGGTTGTCCTCTGCCTTGACCTCAACGGGGAAAACGTCGTTTTCGCGCTGAATGAGAAAGTCGACCTCATATGACGGGTTTAAAACAGACCAATAGCGCGGCGTCGCCTCGAATTGATTTTGTAGAGCCTGCAGCGCATAGTTTTCGCTAAGCGCGCCCTTAAACTCGGTAAAAAGCCTATTCCCTTCCGCGAAAGCGGAGGGTGCGAGCATGGCGAGACGTCGCAAAAGTCCGACGTCGACGAGATAAAGCTTAAACGACGTCAAATCGTCATACGCAGAGATTGGCAAGCCCGGTACACTGCTGCGGTAGATTTTACTAACCAGCTGCGCGTCTACTAACCATTGAAGCGCATCCTCGTATTCCCTCGCCCGAGCGCCTTCTTTGACAACGTTATAGATGAACTTCCTGTGCTCCTTGGCCAGTTGAGCGGGGATCGACTTCCAAATCAACGATATTTTCGGAAACTCCCTGACATCGGGATGTTTGGCGAAGTCTCGTTCATAAGCGCCGATGATGTTGGACAAGACGGTCTGCATCGCCTCAATGTCGCGTTCCTGCGTCCACATCTTGACTGCTTCCGGCATACCGCCGGTAACAAAGTACATTTTCAGCTTTTCATACAGTGGGTTGAAGAATGCGTCGGGAATAGGCGCAAGCACTTCAACGCAGTTTAGATAATCCACTAACTTATCGTCGCCGTTCGCAAGTAAAAACTCGGAAAACGTCATCGGCCTGATCTGCATGAAGTCCACTTTACCGACAGGAAAGGAAGATGGCTTGGCAAGTGCGATGCCGAGCAGCGAACCGGCGCATGCGACATGATACTCCGGCGCGTTTTCACAGAAATATTTCAGCGAATTGATCACCGCCGGGCAATCCTGCGCTTCGTCGAAGATAATCAGCGTTTTTTCGGGAGTAATCTTCTGCCCGCTTGCGAAAATGAGGTTTTGCAGAATGCGGCTGACATCCTTGGTCATTTCAAAAAACTGCCGATACTCCAGGTTTTCGTCAAAGTTAAAGTAAGCAATGCCTTCGTAATATCTGCGGCCAAACTCCTTGAGTATCCATGTCTTGCCTACTTGACGCACGCCCTTCAGAATGAGGGGCTTGCGGTATTTTGATTCTTTCCATTTTATTAGTTCGCTCAGGATGAAGCGTTCCATGTTAGCGCCTCCTTATCACATAATTATATAGTTTGTGTGTCAATTGATCACGTTATTATATATTATATCCAATCAGCGCCAATATACAATGGCAATTCTAATATTGGTCTCCAAACTAATAAACCTCATGTTCCGGCCTTTCGGCGTGTAAACACTCAAAACGCCCTTGGAGGAACCCACTGAATTTTGACTAATAAATACAAGGTATTAACTATTTAATCTCCAAATCGACTTTTGGGAGGATATTGACATGCACTTTCGGACCCGCAACTCATATATTCTGCTGCTCGTCATCCTGCTTGCATTAGTTTTGGCTGGATCTGCAGTAACTGCCAGCGGCACTTCAGAAAAGACTTTTGCTTTCAAGGAGACGGTGATTAGTGTCCTACCAGGAACCACTATAGGAGACTACTATGGTGGCATTTTAATGACCACCCAATATCCAGTCAGGTGGGGAAAGAGGTATTTTCCATACGAGCGTATTTATGTAAGCCCAGAAGAATTTGACGCAGCGACTCGTGAGATAATCGGAAACAGTAAGTACCGTTGGTACTTCTTCGATTTCCCATGGGAAGATGTATCGTACCTGATTATGGCGGATATTGTCAGCATCCATCTTGATATTTATCCCCCTATAACGGGCAATTACTCATTTGCTGAGGTTTCGGTTAAATGGCAAGTCTATGAACCCGCCTCTAATAGCATGGTGCACACAGATATTACCTATGGACAAGCTTCCGAAACGGGCAAAGCGAATGCTACTATCTTATCCGCCTTTCGTCAAGCTCTGGATGCTTTCCTTATAAACAGGGAGCTTGCATCTATTCTTATCGGCCCACCTAATACTGTTGCTGAGCAACCTGTTGAGGAGATTAAGGCTATCAAGCTAAAGGCCAGCACCTCTGTAAAAGAGCTAATGCTTCCCCAAAACCTTGAGCAGGTTTATGCTGCGGCAGTGACTGTCAGAGCAGGATCGTTTATTAGTTGCGGGGCACTCATCTCACCTGATGGGTATGTGTTGACTGTGGGGCATACAGTATTTGACACTAATGAAATCTTCGTAACGTTGAGATCCGGTATCGTGTTACCAGCCGAGGTCATTCGCGTTGACTCCATTTATGATATTGCACTGCTGAAAATACCCGGTGCAGGTTATTCAGCCTTATCATTTGGCGAACAGTCACCGACCGGAGCAGATGTCTATGCTATTGGTGCGCCAACCGGTGAAAAGGAATCCTTTTCAAGCTCAAAGAGCGTTATGAATGGACCTTGCGAAATGAATGGTTTATCTTATATTCAGATCCTTGGAGACTTGGGCCTGGAATATTCCGGAGGGCCATTAGTCAATGCAAATGGCGAGCTCATTGGTATTATTGAGTCAAAACAGTGGGCTGAAGGTTTCTCTTTTGCAGTTCCTACAGATGTCATTAGCACGCGCCTTGGCATCCAGTGGTATTAAATTGAGAGCGTAAGTTCTTACTAGCTAATCCTAATAACACCGTGCTTCTTTCTGCGTATATGCACTGACCAGACTGGCAGGAAGTATGGCATTGAGTATTTTGCTCAATCCAATACTTCCTGCCAGATCTCGTTTTCGTTATTAATATTGCCCTCGATATCTGAGTACTTCAGTTCGTATTGCGCGTAATCCCCCAAAACGTGGGGAACTCCGATACTAATACCCAAAGAATCCCCGGTAAAGTAGCTGTAGCCTTCCGAGAGAGCTAGACCCGTATCGCCCGAAAAGTCCGCCTTCTGAAACAGGGCAATCAGGTCGTCGGCAGTCATAACACTCAGATAATCCTGAAGCGCGGCTTTCAATTCATCGCGGGCAGCTTCCTCCCCCGATACTAACTCACCATCCCTGAACCGATCGATGAATGCCCGGTCAATAAAGACGACATCCGCTAGGTTAATTTTTTCCCCGCTCATCAGGTTGATATTGGTGGTGTAAAAAAATGCGTTGAGATGTGCTGCTCCTGCTATGTAGCCAGTCCCTGTATATTGCACGCTCAGTAATCCCCTACTTTGCCATGTAACATTGAATGCTATTTCAAGATTAAACTTTGCTTCTTCTGATTGGTAATACTGCAGCATTTCTAAAGCTTCGTCTTTAATCAACTTATTGACGGCTGCTTCTTTGGTCTGATCGCCAAAATCACGAATTTGGGGATAGTCTATCTGAACCCCAGCTTCAGAATAAGTCTGGGAGATTAATTCATAGCCGGCATTATTGGTGTCATCCTGCGCCGCCTTCCTCTGGCATGCCAACCCTGCTGAAAATACGATGGCAAGCAATATCAGGACAAGCATACGACCGGATTTTATCGCCACATTAACTCACTCCCCGCAATTTGATCCGCCTGCTTGCGAAACCTTTTCACTGATCAGCGGCTCGTACATCATCAGCGCATGATTTTCGCACACATATTCGTCGCCCGCTAAGTTGTCATCTATGTCGAATATCTGTCTCCTGATCAGGTTATGTCTTATGTAACGCCCCCAGTATTCATGAGTCATTTTGTGTTCCTGCTCATAAACCCGATATTTAAGGCAGGGCGTGCTATCGGTTCGGATTTCGCCCACAAGATCGTCATCTTCGATTCTGATACAGATTTGATAGTTTTCATCAGTTTGATTTGAAATCTGCAAATCCCGATAGTTATAAACACACGTAGCTCCGCTGCCAAAGGGTTGCGTGCGGTTCGAATCTGGGAAAACATCGAAACTGTGGCGATGTCTTTCGGTTACTGTTAACGGTGTATGCAATACCATCCAATATATCAGGTTTGATAACTGGCACAGTCCCCCGCCGGTTTCTGCCCTAAAGCGCCCATAATATAGGTTCATACCCTTTTGATAACCTTTAAGGCGCGTCGGTTTTCCGATGGTCTTCCAGTATGAAAAGGTCTCACCAGGGCATATCAGCATGCCATTAATCCTTTACAAAGCAATTTTCAGGTTCTTAACTTTATTATGCTGTAACCACATGTCAACGCTTCTTAGCTTTCTATACAAGGGTGTCCGATGGGTGAAAGAAATGTAGTCTAAAGACTTGTCCTTTTTTATGCATGCATATCTTTGCTTCCCGAAATACCAATGACAATATCTCAGCAGCCGATAATACCGTTTTCCGATAAAAACGCGTAATCCGCTTCTATAAATGGGCCTTAGGTGCGCAAAATCTGATATTTATTTCCCCTCCCATCCTGTCAGGCAGATGCCAATATACCCTATGTTATTAATCGGAAGAACTTCCAAATTACGTAACCCAAGAAAGGTATAGAGACCCGCGTTTTCTGTAGGCCAGATGGGCGTGGCAGTTTGGAGCACCATAGCCCTTTTTCTATGGGCGCGATTATGGTGAAAAATGGGTTTACTTTTTGCACTCCTTGATATATACTTAGTATATATTTATATACTAAGTATGTAGGGGCGATATTTTATGTCAGTTAAGCATCTATTTCTCGCCATCTTATCAAAAAAAGCCATGCATGGGTATGACCTGAAAAATGCTTTTGAGCATCTTGTTTCAGAGCAGTGGACCCTTAATTTCGGTCAGGTTTATACAACCTTAAACCGCATGGAGCGCGACGGCTTGGTTTCATCTAAAGAGGTCCGCCAGGTCGAAAAGCCCGATAAAAAAATATACCATCTGACCGAAGAAGGACAGCATCAGCTCGACCAATGGCTAAGGGAGGAAGCTGACTGGAATGTGTTCGGAGACGCGCTTTCCTTCCGATTGGCGGCCCTCGAATATCTCGATCGCAGTAAGGCGACAGCGCTGCTCAGTGAATACCGGGTGTATCTTCTTAAGCTGATCGGGGAATTGGTTGCCCAAAAAGCAGCCATCAAGGATCCCAACTCCTTAACAGCTTGGATTTTCGAAAGAAATATAATGAAAGCGGAGGCGGATTTAAATTGGGTGGACTTGTACAGCCAGCACAAAAACAGTGTCTGATTAAGATGCAAGGCATTAGCCGCGACTATTTTTGTGGCGACAATGTAATTCGGGCATTGGCGGACATTAATTGCGCGATCACCAAGGGTGAGTTTATTGGGATCATGGGGCCATCAGCTTCCGGTAAATCGACTCTGCTGAATATCATTGGGTGTCTTGATTCCCCCACCGCAGGGCAATACTGCCTGGCCGGAAAGGATATCAAAGGTCTGTCCCAAATGGAAAAGGCCTCGATCCGGAACAACGTCTTTGGCTTTGTTTTTCAATCGATTAATCTCTTGCCCATGCTGGATATCGCTGCTAATGTGGCCCTGCCATTAAAATACAGTAGCGTTCCCAAACATGAACGGAAAGCCTTAGTAAGTGAAGCATTGAAAACCGTAGGCTTGGCAAATCTGAGCGAACGCTATCCGGATCAGTTGTCCGGTGGGCAACAGCAAAAAGTAGCTATTGCACGCGCATTAGTAAACCAACCGGATGTGATCCTGGCGGATGAACCAACCGGAAACCTGGACTCTGCTTCCGGACAGAGTGTTATGGAAGAACTCAGAAAACTGCGGGACGAATTTGGCCGGACAGTAATTGTCGTCACCCATGATCCCAGAGTCGCCGGCTATGCCGACCGCCTGATCAGGCTTAAGGACGGCACGATTGTTGAGGACATGCCCATTCAACAGATTGGAGCCATGCTGAAAAACCCTTTCGCAGGACTTGATGAGGGGGAGAACAATGGAGAATTTCTATAAAAGACTGCTCATTATTGGTATAGCTATTGGCGTCTTTTGTTCTCTGGCGGTTTTCACTGTTGGCCAAAGACTTTGGACGACCACTATGCTCCAAAGAAAGCTGCTGGAATCTAACATTTGCAAAATCATTTGCTCTTCTGAATTACTGTCAAATAGCCATATGAGCCTATCTTATGCCCGGCAGATCCAAGGCCTGCTCCCTGAAGGGATTAAGTCTGATCTGAAGGGACTTAGCCTTGGTGATGCCCACATTTCTTTTAAGGGCGAGCCTCTACCTATAAATCTTGTCTTGGGTACGGACGTTAATATGGCAGAGCTTGTTGGACTGCAGCTAATCAACGGCCGATATTTTGACCCGGAAGATGTCGCCGAGCATAAAAAGGTATGTGTCTTAAAAAGCAACGTTTATGATCTGATTGCTGCGAGAAACGCCGCTCATATTGACATTAATGGCGTAGCCTATGAAATTGTGGGAATAGTATCGGAAAGCGAAAACTATGATAAATCCCTGGGAGAAGGAGATGTGCTTGTGCCGGTTAGCACACTCTATAAACATATTGAAAATACCAGCGACCGATCAGAATTGATCTCACAAATCGTTTTTGACAAGCAGGCCTATTCAAATCAGCAGATTCAACATTTGCTGCAGAAAAACGCCCGGAAGGAAGGAGTTGAGATCTCCGATTTGAAACTAATGCCGCTACACTATGATGAATTTAGGAGAAACGAAGCTTATCTAAAAGAAATGTCCAAGGTAGTTGGCATCGCCTTGCTGATACTAGTGATTGCTTGTTTTAATATCATCTATATTGCCACTGCTTCCATTATGGATCGCGAACGGGAGATTGGTCTACATACTGCTCTTGGCGCAAAACACTACCATATTTGCAGGCTGATTGCCCGCGAAGTGTTTTCTTGCGCGTTTAGAGGCGGATTATTGGGTACTGCTACGGCTGCTATCTTTAATACCGCCTCAAATCTAAGTTCTGGCCGCTTCAGCTTCAGCTTTAACGTTATTTCTCTAATGGCAGGGCTGTTGCTGGCCACCGCCGCAGGATTACTGACATCCCTGTTTCCCGCTGCCAAGGCAGCCAAGCTTGACCCAATAGCAGCTTTGCGAGAGGAGTAGCGCAAATGAGAGTCACGCCAACGAAAAAATTAGCCAAAAGAGCAAAACTAAATATCTTTATGTTTGTGGAAATAGCCATCGCCTTTGCATCCATGGCTTTTGCTTTCAGTTATTTGGATCTGATTAGATCCGGTGCGGCGGATTTCATTACCGAAGAGATAATTTATCTGTCAATCATCTTTGCCTTCACTGCGCTACTGGTGACCGCACTTGGAATCACAGGCATGCAACTCATTATGGTCCTCCATCGGAGGAGTGAAATCGGGCTCCACAGGGCTGTAGGTGCAACCGGGCTAGATATAATGCGTCTCATCCTTAAGGATACTTTGCTATTAATCTTATCGCCCGCATTAGTCGGCGTGGGGGTCGGTATTTGGATCTCCCTGTTATTCTCCATTGTAAATACCGGCTTGGAAACACACATTGATTTTGTCTTCATTTTAAAGATTACCCTTTCCCTACTGCTCTTCACCTTTTTGTGCGGATTAGTCCCTGCAATCAAAGCCATAAGGATGGATCCAGCAGTTGTCCTGAGCAAACATGTTGCTGTCGTCAAAAAACCGGTGAGCAAAAGACCGCTTAGAAAGATTGCCACCATCGCCTTTTACTCCATGATCGCGCTCATCTTCGTTGCCTGTATTTTTGTGAATCACTCGCTGGAGGCTGCCTACCAGGATGATGTCGTCAATTCGTCTGGCCCGCCGCCTGCCACCACTCAGCGTGTCCCCGCTTTTTCGTTTGTGAATGGAGAAGGGAAAGTCATCTCTTCGGACTCTTTACATTACAAGAGCTATTGCCTGCTGATCGGGGCAGTAGATTGTCCTGGCAACAGCATCATGCTCAATGAATTAAGCAAACATGTCGCGGCTGGACTTCTTGAAAGCACAGATATTTATGCTATCCATATCGATAGCCCAATCGGTGCATCGATCGATGCCATCGAAAAATACCTCCGCGAAAACAATTTCTCAGTGGCTGCTTATATCGACTATGAAAAGTCTACAGAATGGGCCTTTAATGTGTCAAGTTTGCCTGCTTTATATATTATTAATGAAGATGGCATCATTACCGCCAGATTTTTAGGTTGGTCCGAATACGAAATGGAGTACCTGAGAGACTCCCTGTTGAAAAGGAATACTGACTGAGAAAAAATGGGGACACAAGGGGACGGCTTTTTTTGTGCTGTTTCGCGGTTTCCGCACAACTACAGCACAGAAGAGCCGTCCCTCCGTGTCGCAAGTTATACGCCTTAAAGCCCTACCACTTGCACCGGCGTTGACCTATTGTTTGTTGTTCCATCGCCTAGCTGACCGGCCGCATTGTGTCCCCAGGCCCAGACCGTACCATCGGCCTTTAGGGCAACTACATGGTTATTTCCGGCGGCAATGGCAGATACGTTATTCAAACTACTAATTTTAGACGGTTCAATACGAGTGGTAGTTGTTCCGTCGCCAAGCTGACCAAAGGTATTCACACCCCAAGCCCAGACTGTGCCATCCGTCTTTAGAGCCACTGTATAGAAGCATCCTGCAGTAATGGCAGCTACATCACTAAGGCCCTTAACTTGAACCGGTGTATAACACGTGGTTTTAGTTCCATCCCCAAGCTGGCCGAAATAATTATCACCCCAGGCCCAGACCGTTCCATCGGTCTTTAGCGCAATAGTATGAGTATACCCTGCGGCGATGGCGGCTACGTTGCCCAGGCCATTGACTTGCACTGGTGTATTACGACTATATGTTGTTCCGTCACCAAGCCTACCAGAGCCATTCCCTCCCCAGGCCCAGACTGTTCCATCGGTCTTTAATACCACTGTATGCTCAGTTCCGGTAGCAATAGCCAATACATTATCTAGACCACTTACTATAACGGGTGTGGTACGATCAACATTTGTTCCATCACCTAGCTGGCCATTCATATTAAGGCCCCAAGCCCAGACTGAGCCCTCGTCCTTTAGAATCACACTATATCGAAACCCTGCGGCAATGGCAGTTACATCACTCAATCCGCTGACTTGTACTGGCGTGGTACGATCTGTTTTTGTTCCATCGCCAAGCTGACCAATCACATTATGTCCCCAAGCCCAAACCGTGGTATTGTCTTTGAGCGCAACTGTATGGTAATGTCCCGCGGCAATGGCTTTCACGCCTTCCAAACCGCTGACTTGCACTGGCGTAGTACGATTGGCTGTTGATCCATCGCCTAGCTTGCCGTAACCATTTTCGCCCCAGGTCCAGACTGTGCCGTTGTCTTTGCGTGCAACAGAATAGTCTCTACCGGCTCCCACTTTTGTGGGGAGCGAAGTTGGTTCATGTAGTTTGGCCTTGATCAAAATACCGTCGGTCGCTTTCGAAATCGCCACATTCGCGGGGGTAAAGATCCAGCCGCCACCCGCCGGTGTGATCGTAATGGTACCTTGTAGGCCGCTTTTCACCCAATTGCCCTGCAAATCGGTAATGGCAATACCAAATGGACCGAATGACAATACAGCGCTAGGAAATCCCTGGCCATTTCCTTCATAGACTACCCGCCCGGAGGCAATGTAAGTGTTCTTACTTTCGCATCCCAGCAACGAGATTGGCAGCATAAGCAGAGCTGCAATAACTAATAGTCTAAGAACCGACTGAAGTTTTATTTTCATTCTTTGACCCCCTATTTTCTTACCTTTTCGTGAACAATTGCTTCTGCGACTAATATTTACACTACAATAAGAATTTTCCTGCAGGTCTTTCCCATTTACGAAATTTCAAAATTTGATCTCCTGTCTATTTATCTTGACATAAGTTGCGTTTAGTTATAGGATTGGCTTAAGGAGGAATCAGGATGACCAGAAAGAAGCTGATTACTGCCCAAGAACTCTCGACAATTCTTGGCCTTTCAGTGGACACAATCTGGAGGTACACACGGGATCGGCGAATTCCTCATATTGAAATCGGACCAAGACAATACCGCTACGTCGAAGACGAAGTACTCAAGGCATTAGGCCCACGCGGATCTGCCACAGTCTGTGAAGAACCCGCTCCTTACGGGGATTCAGACAAAATGACCCATGGGGATTTTGCCAAGCTTCCCGCAGAAACGGGTTATATTTTGCAGCTGATCGATGGCATGTTAATTCGAGAGCCCACCCCTACTTATCGTCATCAACGAGTCTCGCGCAGATTGCAGCAAATACTCATCGCTTATTTCGATAAGATCGATCCGCAGGGTGAAGTATTTAACGCGCCTCTGGATGTCTACCTTAATGACTATACTGTTGTGCAGCCAGATTTGTTCTTTTTGCCAGGCACACAGCCGGCACAGAACGACCCCGTTGATTCCCTGCCCAGCCTGGTGGTGGAGATCCTTTCTCCTTCCACAGCACGCACAGATCGCATCAAAAAGTTAAATAGCTATCAAAAAGCCGGAGTGGCGCATTACTGGATAGTGGATCCTATGGATTGCCTGATTGAATGCTATAAACTGGAAGGCGATCATTATGTGGCCTTTGTCCGCACCGCTGAGGGTATGTTTGCGCATCCTGACTTCCCCGACTTAACCTTTGATCTGCAGGCTTTATTTGCCGACGCCTAGAGGACACAATGTTTCAACACAAACCCAGGTAGAGCTTTACCGCCCCTTGGATGCTATTCTTTAGTTCTTCTGATTTGATGCTTCCGCATATTTCGCCTAACCTATCTTTAGAAATGGCTCGTACTTGGTGTGCCATTACTATTGAATCCTGCAATAATCCTGTGTCAGCTGCTTTTGCCAATACTTCAACCGGATAGATCTTTCTGCCGGGTTTCCATGAGGTTATTGATAAAACAGCCACTATTGGCAAAGCCTGATTAACCTCTTCAGTAGATATGACTAATACAGGCCCCATCCCTGCCTGCTCTGATCCCCTTGCTGGATTTAAATTTGCCCAGAACATATTCCACTGGTAATCCACTCATTTTTCCTCCTTTGCTGACTCAGCATCGGAGACAGAAAATGCGCTCATGCTATTATGGAGATCTTTCATAAATAAAGCATCATTGGCTGCTTCCATCATTTTGTCGTGAAGCGCCTTTTTTTCGATATTGGCAACATACTGCTCTATTGCTTCCCTTACTCCTGCACTGACAGATGGTATATGATTATTATCGGCGCATTCCCTCAGCTTTTCTATTAAGTCAACCGGCAGAGAAAAGGTGATATTCTTGCTTTTCAATGACACGGGCACCACACTCCTAGAGTTACTATTGTATACTTTTATTGTATCTTTATATTGATGAAATGCAATAGCTTTTCTTTGAAATTGAACAAGGATGAAGACACAAGGGGAAGACACAAGGGGACGGTTCTTCTGTGCTGTTTCGCGTTTTCAGCGCACTATCAGCACAAAAAGCCGTCCCCTCTATGTCCCCCGTATCGTCTCTGTGTCGCCCTATGTCGTCACAGAGCCGCGCAAACTGGCTACGATTGCTGCACGAAAGTCTGCGTCAGAACAACGTTCTCGTCAATTTCGTCCAATTCTTCTTTGGTGTAATTGGCGGTACTATCGAATTCCTGCAGTTTATACAATTTATCCATCTTCCCGAAACGCAAGTTGACGACTTTCCGGATTGCCTCTCTGGCACCGATGATCACCTTGTCCACCGCTACAACAGCAGCTGTAAAATAAGCGCGGCCTTGCGCGCCGAACGTCGACTCAATGAAATCCGCCACCACGCCAGTCAGCCATTCCCGGATTTTATCCCAGAAGGCGACAAGCAACCCCACACCAACGGCCACAGCCACTAAGATCAGTCCTAATGACATTGCGCTTCTTCCTCCTTTATTACGATATTGGGCTCAGGTTCTGGCAATCTTCTCTTCCGAATGCGATCAAAGGCCAGATCAAAATGAGTCAGGTCAATGTGTTTCTCGCCGCAGCGGATACAGGCCAAGGCTGCCAGGAGGATCGTGTCTTTAATATCTGCCCCCGTCAGGTCCTCATATCTTTCCGCCAGAACCGCCGGGTTCACTGCGTCACTCAGCGGCATGTCTTTTGGCAGGAGCAAGCCCCAAATTACTTGGCGCCCATTTTGATCCGGCAAAGCAAACTCAACGCTGGCCAAGATTCTTCTCATAAACGCCGCGTCATAGTTCCGGATTAGGTTGGTTGTGAAAATGACTATCCCGCTATAGTTCTCGATTTCCATGAACATCGTACTGCGCGTGACGTTGACGCCATAGTCCGCTGCTTGTGTTACGGAAGTTAAGCGCTTACCAAGGAATGAATCAGCTTCATCGAAAACCAAAACCGCATCATGCTGTTTGGCGTCGGCAAAGACTTTTTGGATGTTTTTGGGGGTTTCGCCGACATATTTCGATTCCAGATTAGGATAATTGACCAGCATCACTGCGCGGCCGATTTCTTTGGCAATCGCTTCTGCTGTAATGGATTTGCCGGTTCCAGGCGGGCCATAGAAATTAAAAACCAGGCCCGCACCCTTCTTCACGGTATTTTCCAGGCCCCATTCATTGAAGATCTTCTCGCGATTCTTCACCAGCAGGAGCGCTTCTGTGATTTGTTCTCTGACCGGCTGGGGCAGATAAACATCGTCCAGCGAATAGCGCGGCTCAACAAAGTCAAACAGTTTGGGCTCCCCATTGGGTTTCGGATTATCTGCGGCATCGGCGGAGGCCGCGGTTTCGCCACCGGCCTGATTAATAAACCCGGGCACGGCCAGCTTGATCCTGACCTCGACCGGCTGGCCGATATATTTACTGCCCCCGAATTTGGTCATTTCCTGCATTGGTTTTACTAAAAAGTGTTTGAAGAGCGTCTCGTCCAGAATTTCTTGGGTGCTTTCATTCCTGGCAACGTTCTCGATGATCAGATTGCAGTCGTTGATCCTTTTCTCGAAGCGGCTTAGGAACGCTTCCAAATGATCTTGCGCATCATGTGCTTTCAAACCGGCCTCATCCTTCCTCCCGTCCTGATTACTAGGTCAGAGAAATTTCTTGAACCAGTACTTTTCCGCTCAGGAGTTCTTTTTGCGCTTCCTCATCCAGTGAATCGAGCGCCACGTGGTCTTCAAAGACAAATGAGCGCTTTTTGGTAAACAGCTGCGCCCTTCTGCGGACGCTGGTCATTACCCGATCAACCTTGACAAATGCTTTGGTCAAATTCTGGCGCGCCGTATAGCCAAAATTGCGTTCAACCCAATCGAAAACGGTTGTGGTCAGCCAATTGCGGATCGATTCCCAGAACGCCACTAGCACTCCACCAACTAATAAGCTGAAAATAAGCCATCCCAGAAACGACATATGTTCACCCCTTTGCTCAATTTCAAATTGGCGGACGATTGATTTGTGTTTGAGTACAGTATAGCAGGCGTCAGCGTCACAAATAGTCGGGAACACACGTTCGCGATGACACAGGGGGACGGTTCTC
>DHDG01000013.1:14377-19008 GCA_002399265.1 Firmicutes bacterium UBA4882
AGAACCGTCCCCCTGTGTCATCAAAGCCCCGAGCCATCGGCTCGGGGCTTTTACGGTGATGAATTTTACTCAGTTTTGCCTGTGAAGTGAAAATCATCTATTTTCAGGGCGGGGACGTATGAAACCCCAAAAAAGCCCGGAACCTTTGTTCTATCTTTGGAGACTTCCGTTACTTTATTGAATGCGTTGAGCATGCTTTCAGTAAAACGCATGTTTTTAACGGCATGGCTGATTTGCCCGTTCTTTACCATATACAGTCCGTCTCTTGTCAATGCGGTGAAAAGTGCCTTTTTGGGATCCACAACATTCATGTAATGAAACCTTGTTACCAGTATGGCATTGTCGGTCTCTTTGATGATATCTTCCAAACTCTTAGCACCGTTTTTCATGATCAGGTTTATGGGGAATCCTCCTGTTGATGCCTCACCAAGACCATGTCCCGTTGTATCTACGCCTTCTTTTAATGCGGTCCTGACATCATAGGCCAGCTCTTTAGCCACACCTTGATCGATTATATTGAGCTTTCTCCTTTCGTAGCCTTCAAAATCAAAGGGCAAACTAAATGTGTTTCCATCGGTATGATCATCATAAATACTAATGTTTTCACCAAAAACCTGCTGCCCCTTTTTGCCTGCGAGGAAGCTGATGCCGATATCAACTGATTTTGCGGAAAAGCCGCAATAACTCATATAACTAAGCAGGTCCCCCACTGCCAAAGGCTCTAAGATAACAGTATAACTGCCTGGCTCGAGGGATTCGGGATTCAAAGCTGCCTTTGCCTTGCTGTAAGCAGAGTTAAACAACTTAGTTACATCCATATCCGCGGATTTATCGGTGGCGTATTCGGCATAACCAGAAGGCCCGTTTTTATGTGTAATAACAGTATTAAAGCTAACATTGTCAAGTCTGCAAAACCTTTTTATACCACTGTTATTTCCCATGGCGAAAACCATTTTATTAAGCGAAAAAGCCCCCGACGCCGTATAATCATCATCTAAGCTTTCAATGCACGATTTTATAAGACTTGCCCTGCCGGGAATTCCGAAAGCACTCTCAAGCTCTGCATCATATTCTTCATTCGTGATTTCTGCCGGGGCTGTAACCTTGGGAATTTCATACTCACCTTCCGGCATAAATCTTAGATTTTGTTCGGTTTTTCTTACTAGTTCTTTCAGGGATTCATCATCTAATATGTTGGTGGAGTTCTTTGATTGTTTTTTGCCGTCATGGATCGTAATTTCCAAGGTATTGTTACTTTTAAACACATTTTGGTGTATCTCCGAATTGGCAAAGCGTGTTAATCCTTCTTCGTGAGAAATCAAGGTTGCCATGGTGTAGTAGTTGCAGTAGGACAGCACTTTATCAATAATAGCGTAGGACTCCTTTTTATTTAACATCCTCAACACCTACCTTTACGTTTCTAAACCTTGCGGGTGCCGATCCATGTCCGACATGAGCTACCTGCCCTGGCTGCCCCTTCCCGCAATTAGGCACCCCGTATAGGATCCAGTGTTTTTCATTGCCTACGCCGTCGCAGCTCCCCCAGAATTTCGGGGTGATACCTGTGTAGATGGGATTCTTATAGATCTTGCCTGTCAATTTGCCATTTTTAATTTCATGGGCTATTTCACAGGAAAATTGGAAATTCAACCGCTTGTCATCAATACTCCAGCTCTTGTTGGTACAGAGATAAAACCCGTCGTCGATGCCTTTAATTAACTCGTCCAGCTCAAAACTGCCCGGAAGCAAGTTAATATTGGTCATCCTGACAATAGGTATGTTGCTCCATCCATCGGCTCTGTTTGTGCCATTAGACAATTGCCCGATTTTGGATGCCGTATCTCTTGATGTCTGATAGTTTTTCAGCATCCCTTTATCAATAAGCACTGTTTTTTGCGCTTTCACGCCATCATCATCATAGCCGAAACTGCCTAACCCTTTTGGTATTGTTGCATCAGCTACTACGGTCACAAATTCTGATCCATATTTGAAATTATCATTGATGGTACCGGGCAGCAGAAAACTCATGCCCGCATAAGCAGCTTCGGAGCCGAAGATGCGATCCAGTTCTGTAGCATGTCCTATGCTTTCATGAATTTGCAGCGCCATCTGCGAACTGTCAATTATTAAATCATAATGACCGGAAGGGCATTGCTCGGCGTTAATGAGTCTTTCCGCCTCAATGGCGATACGGGGTGCATTTTCGACAAGTTTCAGGGATTCCACAAATTCATATCCCGCAGTGGCATGATTCCCTCCAGAGCTGTTGGGATAAGACCTTATCTGGGAATCAGTTTCGCTATTGACCACAGCCTCAATGCCTGCGCCTGACTCATATAACCTCTGAACTATGTAGGACCCTTCAGTATCAGCGTATATCTTATCCTGCCGTTGGAAAACCATTGATCCAGTTGTCCTGCTAAGCTTGGCGGCCTCTCGCATTGCTTTTTCCGCCCTCAGCAGAAGATTTATTTTATCTTCCTTTGATATTGTAAAAGGATCAATTTCAATGGGGGTCTGATATTCATCCTGTACTATTTCTTTTGCCGACAGAACAATCTTCTCTTTTTGAAGCATTCTTCCCGCCTGAGCAATTTGGATCGCTCTTTCCACTGTCTCAGCAAGATTGCTCAAATCCTGAGTAGCCGCAAAGCCAAGGGATCCGTCTAGAATAACCCTGATGCCCACGCCTTTGCTTCTGGAGTCGATAATATCTGCCACCATTTGATCTTCGGTTGTTATGGATTCCTTAATGGTGTCAATGATCCTGATATCACCGTACTCCGCACCGCAAGCTCTTATTCTTTCCAGTACCATCTCAATCTTTTTTCTCAAGTCAAAACCTCCCTAACGAAAATAATAGAGACTACCGCACCATGTCTTTCAGACTCGTTTCCCGCCTCCCTGGCCTTACTTCCTCAGCGACAAATCCCTTACCTTGAGCCCGTTTACTTTGATCTGCTGGCGCCACCCCATCGCTCCGCCAATCTTATATAAAATTCTTGGGATAGCTGGATCGATAAAGGCGTGGTCGGCCGCGCGCCCGTTGGAAATATAGTTTGCCATATTGTTCATAGCTGCCGAAAAGCCCTTCTTTAGGGGGTGGGTCTCAGGAATTGCGGCCTGAGATCCGCCTCCGCCAATGCCAAGTCCATGCCCCCAGATAAGCCTGGTTTTTGCGCACCAGTTTTGCATCATATCCAGGGCATGTTGATTTTGCCGGCCTTCATAAAAGCCGCAATTCACAATGGCATAGACCCGCATCTCTTTACTGGCAAGCGGTTTTAAATAACCTTCCATTTGAGACAGGCAGCTTAACAGGTGCGACGGTATACCGTCAACATAGAGCGGAAAAGCAAAAACTAATGTGTCGCATGCAGCGAGCTCTGCCAAATCCTGTTGGTTGATCTGAGGTTTGCTGAAATGATATGTGTTGATGCAAGTACCGCATGCGCCACTAGTGTCGCTGCCGCAAGTGCTGCAGGTACAGCATGCGCCATCATCTCGTTGTTCTTGATGATCAGGAAACCGCTCCCGTAGGCTCTGCAAAATCAGTGCGGACACGCTGCCATTCGCCTTCGGACTGCCATTAATCAAGGCTATTTTCATTTGATCAGCTCCTCGATTTCTGAAATGTCCTTAATAAAACCGACCTTGCGGACAGTGCAGTCGAAATTATCGGCATTGGCTTGCACCAGCTCCAAGGCGGTCGCTTTTTCATTCTCGGAAATGTCCGCGCCATAAAACCAGACCGTCAAATCAAAATGGTTGCGATACCTTCTCTTATGGTGCATTTCTTTATTTCTGATTACGAAATCCGGATGTACATAGGAAATTGCTCTGTCCATGACGTTTTTCACGAACGGACTGAATCCGCCATAGAAGCATTCGCTAATTATTACCAGTTCATCGTCGCATTTGGCTAAGGTTTCTCCCAAATCGCCATAATTATCGCGGATTACGCAGGCCGCCGGCGTTTTGATCCAGCAGCCAAAACAACCGACACAATTACGGATGGTGCCGTCATCTGATATTACGATTGTGTTGTCAGTCGACGCCGACGCCGGCAATAGCGCCTTGGCTTGGCTTTCCTCAAGGTCGTGAATTAAAAGCTTCATAGTCCTAATGCTCCTTTCGTAATTCACCTTCACTTGATCGTCGCCAATAGTTCATTTGATCGTGGCCGAAAACTTGATCGGATAACCGGTAGCACGAGTATCCGGATCATAGATTTTCTTTAACGCCTCTATTTCATCCCTCGTAAAATCATACCCCATGATACGAAAATGCGCCTCCATATCCTGCGGTTCCTGCAAAAATGTTAGCACCATCTCATATTGGCCCTTCTCTAGCTTAAGTGAGCCGTAGCCATTATGCGTAAACGATTCCGCAAGAGTTTGATAAACCCGGGTGCCTTCCTCATTGTAGATTTGGATATCAGTCAGAATGCCTTGGCCATCAAGTGTCAGGTCCATGCTATAGGGTTTGCTCTGCTTTGCCTCGAACTGCAACTTGACATCCTCTGTATCCAGACCGACTGTCATTACAAACGATGTTTCCAGAACAGGTTCGGGGGCCAGTATACGAAACCCGACCAGACCAACAATGAACACCAGCGCAACGCCGATGAT
>DHDG01000013.1:19152-25970 GCA_002399265.1 Firmicutes bacterium UBA4882
ACTTTGATCAGAAAGACCAATTTCCCTTTCCGAAATTCTGCCTGGAACAGTGCGCGGAATATCTCGGCAATCTTGCATAACAAGCCTCTTTTGAAGGCCAAAAGGGCTAATCCAGCTATAAGTAGTAGCGCTGCCAGGGAAACCGCCAAAGGATGCAGGCTGGTATTCATTAGGAAGTTCGTAATGTCATCGCCCATCGGGGGCGTAGCAAATAAGGCCATAAACGGGATGATCACCCATGCCAACAGCGAACAGGAAAATGACAGCCACAAAGCGCCATAAAAAATATGATACAAGGCATTCTTGCATTTTGTCTGATATACTACTAAGGCGATTATTAAAAAGAGAAGCGGCAATAGGAGCCCGGCGACATTCAGCAGCGCCTTACCCACTTGGGAATACACAGCATCTGAAATGCTGACGTGAGCATTCAAACCCAAAACAAAGCGATTTACTTTCCCGCCGTATAAAATTCCCACTAGCGCATGCCCGCCCTCATGCAGTAAGGTATATAAATAGACCATCAAAACGCCGCTGCCGATCATGCCGCAGCTATATCGGAGCCTTTGCTGCAGATTCAGGTCAATCCCTTCTTTCACCGGAATTGTTCAAAACGCGTTGGTCATAACCTCCAAATACCCTAACCGTTTCGCTCTCGATTCGTTTCGCTCTCGATCTGCCACATTCCTCCACCTGGGTGAAAAGTCTCGCGATGCAACTATGTGCGCCACTGATATGATTCACCGCCGATACGATCCACCACTGATATGATGTGCGCCGTTACGATGCACCGCCGATATGGAGGATATAGAGGAAACCCCAGGAAGAAACACGAATAATCCGCATAATAACAACATCAATTCGGGATTGGCTGGAGGTGTTCATATTGCCAGCAGACAAACAGCAGCTGACAACTAAGCCTATGAAGAGTTTTCTATCAATGAGTGAGGCAACCCCGCCAGAACCGCTTGAAGGGTCCGGCTTCAAATCATTTTTCCATAAATGGCTGAATCATTTTGCCCAGATTTTTGAGAAGGCTGGTTCGGAGACTGCTGCAGCTGAGGCACATGCCGAAGCTGCAGCGCCCAAAAAGGCGTTTTCCCTGGCTATCACCAAAATCCTTAATCTGCTTTACTGGCCCTTTTTTGCCTGCGGGATCGCGTTCATACTATGGATATTATGCGACTTTACCCTGCCCTATGTGTTGGATCCCTCCGAATATGCCGCTTTCAAACAATCGGTGGCACCATGGGAATCAATTATAGGTTCTGCTGCGATTGGCTTTTGGACCAACTGGCTGGCGATTAAGATGATCTTCCATCCCCGCAAACGGAATCTGGTCTGGCAGGGCTTAATTCCCGCCCGTCGGGATGAGTTAGTAAAAGAGCTGGCCGGCGGCATTTCCGAAAAACTGTTTTCCGGCTCAATTGCTAGGGAAGCGCTCCAGCAAAGCGGCTTATTGCGGGACGTGATCGACAGGTTTGTCTTATCTATCGGTAATGTTACCGGCACCGCCGAATTCCGCGATGATTTAAGGCAGCTAATCAAGCATGAGGTTGCGAAAGTCTTAGAGCACCCCGATACCAAATACGCCATTCGTGATATTGCGGGAAATATCATTGACAACTGGGGCGACGCAGGGTTAGAAGGTTGGATTATCAAGAAGATTAAACCGCTGATCCGGACCTGGATTCAGGACCAAGTAGTAAACACTCTACCCAGCATTCCGGATTCCATGGGCGTAGTTTTTGAAAAACTGGATGAGGCATTGGATGCTCTCCCATCCTATTTGGCGCGCGAAAGCGCCGGTATCGTAACGACGATCACAACCATCCTCGAAAAGGGATTAGAGCTGATTGATGTCGAGGCGATTATCAGCACCCAGCTGAGCAAAATGGATGAAAAGGAACTTGAGGATCTGCTCACCGGCAATATTTCTGTTGAAATCCGCTTTATCCAAACTTCGGGCGGCATTTTCGGCGCTCTTGTCGCGTTTGCTGTTCAATTGCCAATCCTCAGACCGGTACTGTTATTCTTGGGACTCGGACTCTGGGGCCTCTACCGAGTATCTGTCGGCAAGAACTGAGTGGGGGGAACTTTGGGGACGGTTCTAAAAGTGCCGTTTTCCTTTTCATGGAAGGGATTTTTGAGAGGGTGCCAACATGCTGGAAATCATCGCGACCACGGTGCAGGATGCGCTCATAATCGCAGAGGGCGGCGCCGACCGCATTGAATTAGTAAGCGCGCTTTCAGAAGGCGGGTTAACTCCCAGTTACGGGTTGATGCGACAGGCCATCAATGCGGCAAATATTCCGGTAAATGTGATGATTCGACCCCACAGTGCCGGTTTTGTCTATGATGAAGCGGATCTGCTCTGCATGATTGAAGATATTAAGCAAGCTAGGGCCAGCGGTGCTAATGGGGTTGTTTTCGGGATGCTCACTGCCGATGGGGATATCGATCTGCCGCGCCTCGAAAGGCTTTTGGAGTATTGCGACGGCCTGGAAGTGACGTTTCACCGTGCCATTGATGACGCTACCGATATTCTGGCTGCCACCCGACTGGTCGCCGCAACGCCAATTTGCAGAGTTTTGTCGTCAGGCGGATTGGACCCGGGGCGCGCAGAGGAGCATTTGGCAGTCTTGCATCAGATGCAGGCCATTCTGTCCGCGCGCGGAAAGAGACTACTGGTCGGCGGCGGAGTAACCAAAGAGAACTGCCGCACCATACTCCAGTCCACCGGCGCGCCCGAGCTGCACGTTGGGACCGCTGTGCGGCATGGCGCTTCTGCCCGCGAGGCCATCAGCCTGGCAGCCGTACAAGAACTGGTGCGGCACTTAGGCACTGCGTCCAAAAGGCGGGGTATGCGGTGAATTATCATCACCATCGGGATGCGGCCTTCCGCCACTGTCACTGCCAGCCAGGGCCAGATACAAACCGGCCAATTGAATCGCATTCCGAAAAGCCTCGTTGATGGACAGCAAACCTTGCCCATGGGTCGGGTTGATCGCCGCAATGCGGCTGGCATAGTAAACGCTGATCGGCACTTCCACAACACCGTCGTCGATCAATTGTTGGGCATGGCAGCCGACTTCCGGGTCGGCAGTTTTCATCTGTCGGCAAACGAGCGGCAGCGGCCGGGCATCCTTATCCAAAACCGCCGCAAATCCAAACAATCGGCATAGCAGCGGCCGGCAATGATAAATACTGCAGCCTCCCTGCGGCAGATTGTGGTCGAGAAAAACGCAACGCGCCTCTGCGTCACCCTGTGCGATCGCCAGCATGTTCAGCCAATATGAGGCGCGACCTTCGTGACAGGCAATGATCGCCTGTGGCAACAATTCAAATACGGTGGCTTCGATTTTGGTAGCCTGTGTATCACAGCAAATCCGACATCCCACAGGACAAGCCAAGCCTGATCCCTCAATAAATTTCGCAATAGCATCATCCAGCTCACGATATAGTTTCATCAAATCATTCAAACCATCCCAAAGCGAACCATTCCCTGTAAACCCTGCCAATGCCATGCTAACTACCTTCTATTCGCACCGAATAGGGAAGAAAGATCAAACTGATGGATTAAGAATGATGCCGCATATACCGCATCCTGCCGGCCAGTTATGACGAGGCAATGGCAGTCGTGATTGAGCATCTGGCACCAAAGCTCATCGGGGCAGCCCTGGCTCCTCGCCTATGCGACTTCCTGCTACTAAACACTGCGTCATCGTATGAGAAGAATATTGCGTTTTTCATCAATGGTACATTGCTTTAGTCCCCGGAGGGTGAGGTTTTCCACGCTGCTAAAACCTAGTGAAATCCAAATTTCTTGAATAAATTAAAGGCGGGCACATTGTCGCTGTGAACATCCAGTATGATTTCATCCATGTCCCTTTCAAACATGTCATTTATGCATTTCGCCAATAGTATGGATCCTACTCCCGTTTTACGATAGGTTGCCAAAACCCCCAATGTGTATATATGCAGTTTTTGATTTTCTTCCGGCAAGCCTATTAACAGCCCAATCACTCTATCATTGTCAAGTGCAGCAATTATGTACCTTTTTGAAAAATCGCCCAGCCGGTTGTTTCGCAAATTGTTTAAATAACCATCCGGTTTTTTGCCTGCGATTTCTGGATCCAGGATTCCTTCCATAACATTTGAAAGAAGCTCTCTTAGAACTTCAATCAACTCTATGCCCTCCAGGTTTAGTTCTTCAACAGCCCATTTGGAATAAGTTTTTACTGGCACTGTTAAGTTTTTTCTTAGAGTATATTTCATTATGAATTGCCCCTTCCCAAGTATATCCGCCGCCGCTGCCGCTGCCGCCGCCTCAGGCTAAATACAAACCTGCCTATTATCTCCGCATTTAATTTTACAGCATACCACTCGAAAATGATACATGCATACAAGACTTGCCAACCTATGAAAAATAAGGTAGGATTATTATGGCAATGGTCAGGTTCTACTGTGGCGCTGGTTTTTCTGACAGCCTGCACACCCAAACCGGAAGAGATCAATGCTGTGGTCGAAAATTTTATGGAACAATGGAAAGCTGGCAATGCTGCCAACATGACGTAACCCAAAGTCCGTTCTATGTTAAGGAGGTCCTCACCTTGAATCAAGTCATCGCGACCCTGCAAAGCCGTTGTTCCCTGCGCCGCTACAAGGACATGGCGCTGTCCGACGAGCATAAGGATATCATCCTGAAAAGCATGATGCGCGCGCCAAGTGCCGGTAACATGATGCTCTATTCTGTAATTGCAATTGAGCGGCAGGAAACCAAGGACATCCTGAGCCGCACCTGCGATAACCAGCCTTTTATCGCCAAGGCCCCCTGGGTCTTGGTCTTTGCGGCCGACATACAGCGCTGGTTTGATTACTATCAGCTGTGTGATGTGCCGCAATACTGCGCCGATCACAATCTAACCTACCATCAAAACCCCAATCTCGGGGATCTCTTCATTGCCGCCAGCGACACCCTAATTGCCGCCCAAAACGCCGCAATTGCTGCCGAAAGCCTAGGCATCGGCTCCTGTTATATCGGCGATATCATGGAAAATTATGAAACGCATCGCGAACTTCTGGGTTTACCGGACTATGCCTTCCCGCTGGCAATGCTCTGCCTGGGTTATTATCCCGATGATCAAAAACTGGAGCCGCCCCTACTGCGCCCCAGATTTGATCAACAATGCATTGTGTTTAATGAAAAGTACCATCGGCTAGACGCGTCCGAACTGCAGGCCATGTTCGCCGAGCGCGAAAAGATCGTCCAGCCCGGCAACAATCCCTTTCAGGCAAAAAACTTTGGCCAGCTGATGTATGCCCGCAAAACCGGTGCCCCGTTTTTTCAGGAAATGCACCGTTCCCTGCAAGCGGCTATGCAACGCTGGCTCGGCAATAAACTCAGCTCGCTTGAATAACTTCCCAATGTTAATTCCGATTTACAATAATGTAAAATATTAGGCATATTTTACAGACATTCGCTCATACTACTTTCTGGGACGAGTTCTGGGGTACGTCCCAAAATCATGGGAAGTGAGTGAATGCTTGTGAAAAGAGTCCTGTTTTATGCCCTATGCCTGGCTGCCGCTTTATCTATGTGTTTTTCCGGAACTGGCTGTTTCACAAAGACGGGAACCGTTACGGGGCTAGTCCTTGATGCAACAAATGGATTACCCGTTTCCGGAGTGTCGGTTTCCTGTGATGACGCCTCAACTACTACCGGATCTAACGGACGTTTTACTCTTGTTGTCGAAATTGGCCAATAGACGCTGCGCTTTACTAAAACCGGTTACTTTAGCTACTCATTGACAGTCTTCGTAGAAGAAGATGCAACCACAGAAATTGAAACTCCCGCGATGATTGCCCCAACGGTTGGAACCGGACAGGTCAGGATCGTCTTGTCTTGGGGAGCTGAACCGCGCGACCTCGATTCGCATCTATGGACCCCAAGCGATTATCATGTCTATTACGGAGACGAGGGTGCCGCCGATGCTTCCCCCTGGGCATGGCTCGATGTTGATGACGTCACCAGCTACGGCCCAGAGACGATTACCATCACCTCTGTACAATCCGGGACATACTACTATAGCGTACACAATTACTCGGGCGAACACCCGTTGAGCCAATCAGGGGCAAAAGTAGAGGTATACAATCATAGCGGGCTTGTTAGAACTTTTTACGTCCCTGCCTCCGGGACCGGGGACTGGTGGAATATCTTTTCGATGAATGGCGGCGCGATCACTACCATTAACGCAATCGCCGATGACTCGTCGCGATTGATGGATCGAACGATGCCTCCTAAGGCCGGCCAATAGGAAGGATTATAACTGCCATACCCCAGACGGCACGAGAGGGGCAACAAAGCATGCCCCTCTTTTTGTTCTCTGGCGAGGATCCTTATAAATGGACAATTGTAGCCCCTTCCCATTTCTCTCTCAAATACTCAGCGACTAGCCGCCGATGGCAGTGCTCGCTGGTAGCTTCGCCAAGTGATTTTCCCGCCCTTTAATGCTTCAAACAGATCCTTTGACGGAGCCAATTCGATATTATGTTTGTATTCAATACTGCATAACTCACGCAGGAAGAAAGCCAAGATCCCGATTGTGTAAATTTCCATGCCATGCTCCCCCCATTGCGGTTATATTTTTCATTCGGATTATGTCATTTCCTGCTATAGGAGCGGTGTATAATTAAGTTCGCAATTTGACATAGGAAAAGCCATCGGGAACTCCGAAATGGTAAGTTGCTAGACAAACCACGAAAGGAGTTAGTACCCGATGGCTTACAATCAGGATACCGCATCCTTCGAAAAAATG
>DHDG01000021.1 GCA_002399265.1 Firmicutes bacterium UBA4882
GCGCAACAGCTGCGGATTGACAATCTCCAGCACTGTCCCGACTGTCATCAGGGTGGCGAAAATCAACACCAAACGCCACTGTGGTTTTAGATATTTATATAGTAGCTTCGTATAAGCTGCGGCAGGAATCTTCATAATTAGTGCACCTCACTCGCGCGTTGCCCTCTTGCCTACAAGCCTCGCGCCGCTTACCTCTTGTTCTTACTGTTTAACTGCCCAGAAAGTTGCCCGCCCGGAATTCGGCAGTAAGGCGCCCCGGGTCTCTGTTCCAGCAAAGGCCTCTCTAATCTCAAAACCGCAACCTTCAATCCAAGTACGCATTTCTGTAACCGAAGTGGGGTGGACAGTCACATCCCATTGCGCCTCTTCCTTGCGGCCATCAGGATATTTCAATTCTGCCCGGCGATGAGCTTTCCAGATGCGGTTTTCCCGGTCAACCGCTACCGTCGTACAATAACCCTGCAGGTGCACCCCATGTGCACAAACGCCGCTTGGAAATGCTTTACCTTCCACCCCAATATCACACCATGACTCATCCAGCAATCCATCCATACAGTCACCATCGGTGAATAAAGCCCCGCCCGGTTTCAACGCTTGATAGGCTGCGCGGATAACATGCCGTTGTTCCTGGACCGAAGCCAATTCATAAAAGCAGTTGCCCCCCAGAATTACCAAATCATAACCGCCTGGCCAGTCTGTTTTTAATACATCGGCAAGTTTCAGCGTAATCCGGCTACGCGTCTGCTCAGACAATTGTTTAGCTTTTTCCTCAAGGAATTTCAGCATACCATCCGAACCATCCAAGCCGGTAATCTGGCATCCGGTTTGTGCAATGGGGAGCAGTATTCTGCCAGTACCGCAAAAAGGCTCCAGTACATTTTGAATGCCTGACTCTTTGATTTTCGCCAGCAAATATTCCACATCGTGAGTCTCGGTTTCGTACTGATCATAAATTTCTGCCAAGTGATTGATTTCATATCCGTTCAAACTAAAGCCCCCCCCAAAAAATGCGCGAAGCAGACTGATACCATCATAACAAAACGCGCCTAAACACCAAAGCACCTTGTTCATTTCTGAAATGATCTCTCCATCCTCTGGCTGGCATGAGAGATGGCAATGATTTATAATTAATTTGCTTCCAGGAAGCAGAACTTGAGAAAGGGCTGGAAAAATGAAAAGACATCATTCTGCCATATTGTCTATGCTGCTGTTATTAATGGGGAGTATCTCGTCCATGAATGTAATCGGCGCTATGCCGATACCGATGCTGCAATTTGCAGATCATGAAGAAGCTTACGAATTCATCTGGAATAACCCCAATGACCAATATCTCGCCGATTTACGCACCAAGTATGAGCTTGAAAAGCTGGTTGCAGGAGCCAAATCTGATTTGGACCGGGTGAGAATCGTCTCCGCCTGGGTAAGCGGATTATGGCACCATGACGGCTGGAATACGCCCAAGCAAAATGATCCGCTTTATATATTGGACCAGGTTCAAAAGGGTGAGCAGTTCCGCTGTGTTGAATATGCCATCGTTATTAACGGCTGTCTGAACGCCTTAGGGATACCCTCCCGTACTCTGTCCTTAAAAACTGCCGATGTTGAGACCCGGGAGTTTGGAGCCGGTCACGTTGTGGTAGAAGCCTGGCTGCGTGATGCAAAGCGCTGGACATTTGCCGACGGTCAGTGGAATGCTGTTCCGACTTATAAAAATGAGCCAATATCAGCTGTTGAATTCCAGCGTTACATAGCGAAAGATGCTTCCAGACTGCGCATTGAAGGGTTTAGCCGTAAAAATAAAACCATCTACTTTGAATGGATCGCTGAGTATCTCTATTATTTCGATGTTGCTTTGGATAGTAGGGGTGTCGGGCAAAGTACTCCGCAGCGGTTGATGCTGGTTCCCTCCGGCGCTCCGCAGCCCACAGTATTCCAGAGAAATTGGCCCATCGCTAATATGGCTTACACCAATTCAGCACGCGCTTTTTATCCGACACCGGTATTAGTATCGGAGGACTAGCGGAACCTTGGGGACGGCGAGGAACCTTGGGGACGGTTCTAAAAGTTCCAAACCCCAGATAATGGCAAAAGGAACTTTTAGAACCGTCCCCAAGGTTCCAAGGTTCGCGGTTAGATTTCGAGGCGCGCATACTTTCTCTTTCCGGCCTTGATAATCATTCCGGCGACTGGTACCACCGTCTGATTCGGGTCCGTGATGCGCAAGCCGTCTACGTTGAGCCCACCCTGCTCAATCAGCCGTCGGCCCTCACTCTTGGAGCTAACGAGGTTGCATTGGCA
This sequence comes from Firmicutes bacterium UBA4882, assembly GCA_002399265.1. Lineage (GTDB taxonomy): Bacteria > Bacillota > UBA4882 > UBA4882 > UBA4882 > UBA4882. The sequence goes on from DHDG01000021.1 coordinate 2,299, forward strand.
GAGTAGGGTAACGGCGTCCACCGGGGATGGGGCTAAACGGACCACCGGCATCTCGTCGGGTTGCTCCTTCCTTTGAACGACCTGCGCAAACCGTTCCGCAGCCTCCTGCGCTTCCTCCGCCCCATGGTACTGAGCAACGATCTCCCAGGCCAGTCTCTTCTTAGCTTCCATTGGATGCAATTCGCCCCGCTCAAACGCCTCCCGCGCCTGCTCAAGGTCGCTCATCGGCATATCCGTACAGGCTTCCAGATAGATAAAGATCAATTCGTCTTTAATGGACATACATTTGCCGTATTGTTCATCCGGCGGATCCAGGATCGTGATGACATTCCCCCAACTGGTACTCATTTTGCGACCATCCGTGCCTTCGATCAGGCGGTTGGTTAACACGCTTTGCGGTTCCTGATCAAACACGCGCTGTAACGTCCGGCCAGCCATCAGATTGAATATTTGATCCGTACCGCCCAGTTCGACGTCTGTTTTCAGCGCCACCGAATCGTAGCCTTGCATCAACGGGTACAGCAGCTCATGCAGACCGATTGGTTTTTCGGACTGATAACGCAAGGCAAAATTCTCCCGTTCCAGCATCTGAGCGACCGTGAAATGCGAGGTCAGCTGTACGACATCCTGAAAGCCGAGCGCCGCCAGCCAGGTGGAATTATAATGAAATTCCACCTGATTAAGGTCCAGGATCTTGCCGATTTGGGCCTGGTAACCTGCCATATTGCCCCGCACTGCCTCAGGTGTCAGCATGGGACGCTGCGCATCTTTGTCGGAGGAATCACCGATCTGACCAGTAAAATCCCCGACTACCAGCAGAATGATATGCCCCAGCTTTTAAAACTGCCGCAGTTTGCGCAGCGGTACGGAGCGACCAAGATGAATCCGTGGCCCGGTCGGGTCAATCCCCAGCTTAACCCGCAGCCTTTTCCCGGAGCGTAAGTCTGCCTCGAGCTTTTCACGCACGATAATATCCGCGACCGATCTTTCCAGCAGCTCTTGAATTTGATCCATATTTTACTCCTCCTTTTTTGGCAAAAAATAAACCCGTCCTGAAAAGGACGGGCTATTGCCGTGGTACCACCTTTTTACGCTTCCCTAATACCGCACTTGCTGTTCAGCATTACCGCGCTGCGTTGCGCCACACCATACTGTCCAGCACTGCTTGCATGCGAAAGCCTCTGCCCGCGCTAACACGCGGCGGCGCAATAACGGGCGTTCCCGCCACCCCCTACAGCCCTGCATCCCACATGCGCACGCAACGCACGCGCGGGAGCCAGAGTTTTTGGGATGGGACTCCGGAGAGTAATTCGGAGTACAGCTTCCTGCCTGTTTCCACCAACCACAGGCTCTCTGGAAGGCTAGACCGTACCCTACTAGGGCTCCTTCATCGTCATTGACGATATTTTACCAATCTTACATGATCACTGGCCCATAGTCAAGATCCATCGGCATCAATTTTGCGGATGCTTTTTTCGGATTGCTGCGCTGTTATTTTTCCAGATATTTATTTTATGAACCTGAAACTAAATGGGTTTATTTTCGTCATACTATTTGATATACAAACTATTTTAATGTCAAACTATATCATGATAATGGAGGAAACACAATGATTACACCGTTGCGGATCGCGCACATGACTCCCCAGCTGCCTATCATTCAAGGAGGTATGGCTGTACGGGTTTCCACCGGCAAATTGGCAGCCGCAGTTGCGAATGCCGGCGGCATTGGCACCATTGCCGGCACAGGCTTATCGCCCCGGGAACTAATCGCCGAAATTCGCAAGGCACGTCAGCAATCGCCCGGTTATATCGGTGTCAATGTTCTCTTTGCTGTTAATCAGTTTGCAGAACTCGTAAGAACCGCTATGCGCGAAAAAGTCGACTTCATCATTTCCGGGGCAGGCTTTTCCCGGGACATGTTTACGTGGGGCAAGGAATTTGGAGTTCCGGTCATATCTATCGTTTCCTCAGCACGCCTGGCAGCCACTGCTGAAAAAATGGGGGCAGCCGCGATCGTAGCCGAAGGCAAGGAGGCCGGCGGTCATCTAGGTACGGACCGTTCCGTAAAAGAAATCCTGCCGGAGGTGCTTCAGGCTACAAACCTTCCGGTAATAGCAGCCGGCGGCATCATGGATGGCTTCGATGCTGCGGAAGTTATCAAGATGGGAGCTGCCGGCGTCCAAATGGCCACGCGCTTTGTCACTAGCACCGAATGTGAAGCGGACGACAATTTTAAGAAAATGTATCTGACTGCTTCTCAAGACGACGTTGTCTTGATCAAGAGTCCCGTCGGAATGCCCGGGCGAGCGCTACGCAACAAGTTTACCGAGTTATTGCAGCGCGCCGATTCCCATCCGCTGATCGAAAAATGCCGCCAATGCCTGAAACGTTGCAGCGCGGAGTATTGCATTATGGATGTCCTACGCAAATCCGTTACCGGGGACACAGAAAACGGATTGGTTTTCGCCGGTGAGTCGGTGTACAAAGTGAAACAGATCCTGCCGGTTAGAGAAATTATGCAGCAGTTGGTCACCCAACTAGAGACGGCTCTGGGAAACGCCTGATCGGGTACCACTTCATAAAATGGTTTGATAATCGCTTGCACCATAAAGAATACGCGTGATAATCACCTGATGCTCTTGCTCCTGAACCATATAGAATACCATATAATTATCGACGATCAATTTTCGGTAGCCTCGTTTCTTTAGAGGTTCATCGAGCACAAAACTGCGGGAATGTGGAAATGTCTTTAGCCGCATTATGCGGCTTTCAATTTCATCCATTAAGCGCTCTGCAGCATCAGGAGCCAAGATGGCCATAGCCATTCTTCGTTATGAAAACAGGTTCTTTACTCTCGTGACATATTTCGGAAATCTCGTTGGTATTACGCAAATCAGTTATTGGTCTTATTTTTGGCATCCTGGTCACCTCGCATTATTTATGTCACAGAAGCTAATTCCATAGAATGACCTACCGCCGCCGCGCAAGCCGCGGCACCCAAGTTACAACACTCGCCAAAAACAGGGCCAAGGTGACGATGGCGATGGCTGCTGGAAGGACGGAGATTCCGCCCTGATCGGCGACCCTTCCGACGGCCGCCGGTACTATCAGCCCTCCAAAAGAAGCGATCAGCGACATTGTGCCTGATACAGTGGCGGTACGGCCCGGATATTGCGAGATCACCGACACCATAGCGGTAGGAAAGATCCCGCCCATCGCCATGCCAAGGACGAAGATAAGCAGTAGCGCCGGCAGCCCGCCCTGCACAGCCCACCAGCTCAGGGCCAGTACGGCTGATGCCAGACAGGCACCCATCAGAAATTTGCCAAAACCGAGCCGGTCTGAAATCCTGCCAGCAATCAGGCGGCCGATCGTGAGCGACAACCAAAACACACCGGATGTCAGGGCTGGCGGAAAAGCGTTTGCCCAGGTCAGACTGTCCCAGAAGCTCGGCAGCCAGCCGAATACGGACACTTCCAGCCCGACATAGAAAAATAAGATCAAACCGGTCAACAGCAGAAAACTACCGCCGTACCAGTGGAACCGTGCTTGCTTCGGAGCCGACCGCTTGTCAGAGATCGCAACCGGGGTCAGCGCCGAAGCCGGGGCCGCGGTTGACGCCGCGGTCGCGGTCGAGGCTGAAGCCGGATCTGGGCATGGAGTTGAGCCTAGACCTGGAATTCTAATCAGGAAGAGCGCGCCGATCATCACCAATGGTGCAATTGACGAGACCGCAAAAATGGTGCGCCAACTCATCTGACCTAAGAGCAACGCGCTCAGCACCGGGCCACAAATTGCTCCCAAACCATAGAAAACATGCAGCCGATTCATAGCCGCCCCTTTGTTGGTGCCGCTAGTGTCGGCACACAAAGCATTAATCGCGACTTGATACACTCCAAACCCGGTTCCGATGCAGATCATCGATAAAAATGCCGGTGCAAACGACCGGGCCAGTACAATTAATAACAGGCCAAGCAAAAGAGAAGCGCTTCCAGCTAATAAAGCTGATTTTTTACCGAAGCGATCCGCCGCATAACCACCCGCCAAGGCGGCAATCAATGTTCCGATTGACTGTGCGGAGAGAACCGCTCCCACCTGACTATAGGTCAGCCCAAGAGCGGTGCGCACTTCCGGCAGTAGCGGAGCGATCAGCGTCCCAACCATGCCAGCCGTGATAAAGCCAAAATACTGGATGAATTTCAGTTTTCTGTCCATCAATTTCTCCTACTACCTCTGCCAATATTGCTACATATAATTCTATCTGACTCTACCGACCCAGGCAATAGTGACTCATAGGTGCCTTAACGGCACACTTGTTGCCTGATAGCGGCCGCCTGTATTTTTGCTTTCTGTAACAAATTGGCTGCATCTGCCGTTAATGGGCGACCATCGCCGACAACCATTTGGCCGTCGACCCAGACATGCCGAACATCGGAACTCTTAGCACTATAGACTAGGGCGGAATAGATATCGGCCTCCGGCAGATACATCTGGTGGCATCTTTCCAAATCGACGGCAACAACATCAGCCTTTTTGCCTGTGACGAGCGATCCAATCTCCGGCAGGTTCAGTGCAGTGGCCGCTGTCACCGTAGCAAGCTCAAAGACAAGCCGCGCGGGCATTGCCAAAGCGCCTTGGCCCGGTTTTTGCAGCAGGGACGCCAAACGCATTTCCAGAAAAGCATCCATACTGTTATTGCATGGAGCGCCGTCGGCTCCGATGGTCACAGCGATGCCGCGGCCTAGCATTTCCGGTACAGCAGCCAACCCGGAAGCCAGCTTCAGATTTGATGATGGGCAATGCGCCACGACCGTTCCTGTCTGCGCCAATATATCCTTTTCAACCTCACTCAGCCAAATACAATGCGCCAGCACAACGTTTTTTCCCGTCAGACCCGTCTGATGCAAATACTCCACATTGCCCAGACCGGCGATACTCTTTACAGCGGCGCATTCATCACGGTTTTCCGAAGCGTGGGTCTGAACAATAACGCCATATTGCTGCGCCAAGGCGGCAACCCTTTCCAACAATGGCCTGGTACAGGAAAGGGCAAAACGAGGCGCCAGACTGTTCAATACCCGGCCGCCGTCTGCACCATGAAACTTGCTATGCAAGCGCTGCCAATCATTAATAGCCTCTTCTTGTGACTCGACAAGATTTGAAGGTACGCCTTCACCCATGTCCATAAGCGCCTTGCCTATGATTGCCCGAATTCCGATATCGAGGGCAGCCTGAAACAGACTATCCGTATGGTGGACAGTTCCCATATCAACAACAGTGGTTGTGCCTCCCAGCAGACATTCAGCATAGCCCAGCATCCCGGAGGTGTAAAGCGATTCCGCGTTATGTGCCGCTTCGAAAGGCCAGATTCGGTTTCTAAGCCAGTCCAGCAAAGCCAAATCATCAGCTAGGCCGCGGAAAAGAGCCTGGCAGGCATGAATATGACTTTGGATTAAACCCGGGATGACCGCCATGCCAGTCAAGTCAATCGTTTCGGCTTCACTGTCCACCAGATGCGTTCCAATAGCTGCGATGCGATCATTTTCGATCAGCAGATCACCCTGGAAAACATTCCGGTTGGGGTCCATAGTTACAGCCAGACCGTTTTTCAACAGATATTTCACACGCTGGCCTCCCTTGAGTTTCTCCCATGTTCAGGATTAATCGAACAATGTCGTTACTTGTCTCGACCTTAACCAACGCAAGCATAGATAAATTGGGATAATGAACAGCAATACACTAAAGGCCGCCATGATTTTAACCCCTGCACCGATCGGCGGCGGAAATGCAGGAATCAGCATGCTAAGGATCAGTGCGAAACCTGCTAGGAAAAGGCTGAAGGTTACTAATAACACTTCACTCAGCCTTTTCGCCCATCGATGATATTTGCCAATATTAATGCCTGCAAATATAGCTGCTCCGCCCAATAATAATCCCAGCGCAAATGCCGCCAGAAAATACGCAAAAATCCTTGTGGCAAAAGAAGTTTCAGAAACGGACGCCTGCAATTCATTGAAAATCCCGCTGAGAGAAAAGACCAATCCAATTATGCTGCAAAATAGAACCCAGCCCCCCAATAGTTTAAGGACGAGAGCAAAAGTCTGGATTTGTTTCCTGGCTTTTGTGTCAGGCGATGCTGCGTTTTTGTTATCTGGCATTCATGGCATAATTGGCACAATCTCATCAGCAAGTTCGAATCAACATCGTAATATATATCTGTCTCATACGAATCTTTCCAAATAGTAATCCTTGAAGAAACACCCTCTGTATTTATAATCTCTTTAATCACATCCAATCTAGGGGAAAGCAACTGTTTTCCCAATATATCCCTCTCCCTTTTTCCATGCGGAAGTAGGCTGGATATTCAGAGCCTTTGTGACAAGCTCCGGATCCATACGATGATCATCACAAGTAATGACATAAGAGACTGATACTCTTTTGGCGGCATGTTCTTCATTGAATGAAAATGATTGCAGCACTTTCATAAAAGCAACCCCTTCATTTAGTCTTCAGACATCGCTTCTATTGTCCTCTTCGACCACAGCGCTTCCGAGCGCACGAATGTACTCTGCAATTGATGCAGGCATAAAAGCGCTCCCGTCACTTCTCTTCGCAAGCTGTCCCAATTACCTCCACATGAAGCCATGCCTTCAACAAATGCGCAAAATTCGTAGCTCCATCTATTAAACTCATCAGCCAGATCCGCTAGCTCTTTACCAAGATAAACAGTTGCCTGCTCCGGAAGTGGTGGTAATTTCTTAGTATGAGATCCAATCATTGGCGCATCAATATTGTCGGTATTCTCATCTAGAAAGCGGTTTAATTGAAATAGCTCCAATGAAGTCTTGTATGCTATGGGAGCAAAGCGTGATAAATAGGAATTTTGCCCCAGGCCCATATTTGCCATGACTGCTGACCTCGGCATTGGACATGGAACGGAACTAAGTATCTTATGACATTCAGCAAAAAACATACAGTTGGCCCATGTTTCCGAAATTAGATCCGCTACTGATTTGGCAGAAGAATTTCTGAAATCTTTGGTGCACAGCTTTTGATCATCGTATCTGACAGAGCTTACTGCCTTCCGAATACGCTCTTCAATAGCGACTGTTTTCTCAAAAACCTCAGCCAGACGTAGCTTTAAAAGATCGTCTTTAAAGAAACCCGAATTAAGAATGTCGCTGAATTCGGGGAGCTCTTTAAGCTTCTTTGTTGTATCCTCAAAGAAATCTTGAAGACGTTCTCGAAAACCGTTGTGGTAATCTTTATTTTGCGAGCTCATTAATGATCGGCTCCCTTCTGCCAACATAATAAGTGTTCGCAATCTTTTTTACAAATCCTTGTCCGCTGCGTTTCTGTCATATAGAACCGCAAACAAAAGAATTCATCAAAGGCTGGAAGGAAGCGCATGGATTTTCTAGAAATCAACAATATTCCGGTTACCGAAATAGTCAGTTGTAAATCGTTGAAAAGGATGATGCAAATGACCAGGCTTAATGAAATAAATATCCCTGATGCACCCCATACTCCCAGACAAACAGTAACTGACATCGTGCACGGTATCAAAATTGAAGACCCTTACCGTTGGCTGGAAGATGGCCAGTCTTCTGCAACACAGGCATGGACCCAAGCCCAAAACCAAAGGACAGAAGTTGTTATGAGGCAACTGCCCCACAGGGAGTTTATCAGTAAACGTCTGACAGAACTGATGTCTCAGGAAATGATCGGCGGGCTTCAGCTTTGTGGCAGCCAACTATTTTATACGGCGCACCTCCAAGGCAAAAGCCAACCCGTATTAATGGTGATTTCTCTGGAAGATTTGCTGGTTGCCGCTGCCAATAAAACTGATGAAACGCTGCCGCAAGGCATTGGCAGTCGCGGCCGCATACTGGTTGATCCCAACAATGAAAGCAAAACCGGAATTATAGCGCTCGACTGGTGGAGCCCGTCTTCCGACGGCTCTATGCTGGCTTACGGACTCTCCGAAGGCGGTGACGAGTGGAGCGTCCTTCACATAATGGAGGTTGCCACTGGGAAGCCGCTGCCTGAAAGAATTACGCGCACCCGCTACGCCGGGGTTACCTGGCAGAAAGACAATAGTGGCTTCTATTATGGCCGCTATCCGCAGCCAGGCACAGTTCCGCCCGGCGAAGAGAATTATAATCGGCATATTTTCTATCATAAACTAGGTACTGATCCGGCTGATGATCCAAAGATCTACGGTGAGGGATGTGCTAAAGAACTCTCCCTTGGCACCAGCCTTTCAGAAGACGGCCGCTATATGTTGCTGCATGTCTCCCATGGTTGGAGGAGCACAGATCTATACTTCCGAGACGAGACCGACCCCGCGGGTCCCGCTGGTCGCTTCCGCCCCATCGTGGAAGGTATCGACGCACACTTTGGAGGGCGCATCATCGGTGAGACCCTGTATGCGCTCACTAATTATCAGGCATCCCGGTACAGAGTAGTTGGCATCGATTTGCAGAATCCTGCCCCGGCTAACTGGCAGACTCTCATCCCCGAAGCGGATGATCTGACCATTGAAGATGTGGCATTTGCCAAAGGGCATATCATTGTCAGCGGTCTGAAGCATGCGGTCGCCCATCTCTATGTGTACGATTTGCACGGCAAGCTCCAGAGGGAGATCCACTTACCCACCATTGGTTCGGTGACCGGCCTGGCAGCTGATTTGGAAAGTGACGACTTCTTCTTCGTCTTTGAATCCTTTCTCATTCCGCCGGCCATCTATCGCTGCAGCGTTTCCAAAGACGCTCCTGCCCAACCCCAACCGGAAGTAATCCTGGCCAGCGCTCAGGCGGTGGATCCGAACTTGGTCTCAATCGCGCAGGTGTTTTATCCGTCCAAAGACGGCACCCAGATTCCCATGTTCATCTTAAAACGCCGTGATCTGTCCGTCTCAGACGGCACCCCTCATCCAACCGTGTTGATCGGATACGGTGGATTCAATGTCGGCAAAACCCCTACTTACATGCCTGCCATCGTGCCGTGGATTGAATCCGGCGGTATCTATGCATCGGCCAACTTGCGGGGCGGCAATGAGTATGGCGAAGATTGGCACCGGGCTGGAATGCAGGGCAATAAGCAAAACGTTTTTGACGATTTCATCGCAGCCGGAGAGTACTTGATTAGTAAAGGATATACCGATCATGATCATTTGGGGATTTGGGGGCGCAGTAACGGCGGTTTGCTAGTTGGCGCAACCTTAACCCAGCGCCCCGACCTGGCCAAGGCGGTGGCATGCGGTGTGCCATTGCTTGACATGGTGCGTTATCATAAGTTCCTGATCGCTTACCTGTGGTGCTCCGAATACGGCAACCCGGAGGATCCGGAAGCTTTTAAGTGGCTCTATGCCTATTCGCCGTATCATCATGTGCATGAGGATGTATCATACCCGGCAATCTACACCTACACTGCTGAATCAGATACCCGCGTCGACCCGCTGCATGCCAAAAAGATGACCGCTCTGCTGCAGCACGTTGCCTCTATCAAGGCAGCGAAGGGACCGATCCTGCTGCAAGTGGAAGCGGACGCGGGCCATGGCGTTGGAAAGCCATTGCATAAGATCGTGGCGGAACAGGCTAACATGTGGGCATTTTTAGCATGGCAGCTGGGGCTATCCTAGATCAGTCCAATTGGTACAATTAAATTGTCTCTGTCAAAGGCACCTAACTTTTCGGCCAGACAGAGAACTGCTCCTGTGCCCCGCTTTAGCGGGGCTTTTTCTATTACTTTGAATACGCTCAACAGTCTCTGATCGGGTGTGGCAGTCTTTTTGATTTCAACAGGGTGCAACTCTCCATCACCTTCAATAAGCAGGTCAATTTCTTTGGTATCTTTATCCCGATAATAGTATAGATAAGCTTCCTTTCCAGTGTTTTGGTAGCTTTTCAGGATTTCACTTACTGCGTAATTCTCAAGCAGAGCGCCATTCATCGCTCCATTCATTAAGGTGTCGGGGCTGCTCCATTTTGTAAGATAGCATACAAGCCCGGTATCGTAAAAGTAAAGCTTTGGTGTCTTGATAGTACGCTTCAGGACATTATTTGAATAAGGATGCAGATAAAAGATAATGCCCAAGGCCTCTAGAATGCGTAGCCAGTTTTTGGCGGTGACCTGATCAATATCACAATCGTCGGCAATACCTTTATAGTTTAGCAGCTGCGCCGTTCTGGCAGCGACTGCAGTGACAAAGTTAAAGAACTTCAATGAGTCGATTGCTCCGGAGAGGTCTTTGATGTCGCGCTCCAAATACGTCCTGATGTAACTGGCATAGAAGATACCCCTGTCGGTGTATTGTCCGCTGGCAAGGGCAGGCATTCCGCCACCAAATATGCGTTGATAAATTTCCGGAGTGGTCACAGGTGCTACTTCTGCCTGCTTCTTTGCCAGTTTCTCTAGATTAATGCCGAATGCCGTCTGACTTCCACCATATAACTCCTGCTGTGACAACGGTGAAAGATGTAATAACGCTACGCGCCCGGCCAGTGATTCCTGAATACCATCGATCAACTTGAACAGTTGTGAGCCTGTCAGCCAAAAGTCGCCCGCCAAATGACTTTTATCGATCATGATTTTTATATAAGAAAAGAGTTCGGGAGCATATTGAACTTCATCCAAAAGTACCGGCGGTTTATGCAGCTGCAGAAACATGGCAGGGTCAGTTTTGGCAAGCATCCGCTCATTTAAATCATCCAATGTCACATAGTTACGGCCCCGTCCTTCTGTCTCCATGAGCTTTTGCAGCATGGTGGTTTTGCCGACCTGCCTGGGACCAGTCACTAGAATAGCTGGATATTGTTTGTTCAAATCAAGGAAAATACTTTCCAGACTTCTTTTGATATATTTCATACTTTTAACCCCTGCCTCGTCCACAATTCGGTTCATATATATTTTAGCCGATTGCATGCAATAAGTCAATAAAGTCGCCATTTCCCACTTCAGAAAAGGCCTATTTATTATGCTAAACACGATCATAATCATCATTTGCATCCGGAAAACACTTTTCAGCCAATTCTGGCCACCCAGGATGTCCTCCGAAAGTAGACGGGCCGTGTCCATAATTGGGATTGATACTTCTTCAGTTTTCAGAAGTCTTCCCGGAAAAGGTCAAGCCACATCTTATGTGATTATTTTTGCTATAACTGGATTAGCTAAAAACAAAAAATTCTTGACAGACCTTGGCAGCTGGGGTTGGGGCCCTTTTAAAGCTCTCAAGGATTGCCGCTGACTGGCGCAACTTGAGAAAATCGTTTACTATGGCTATAATAAAAGCATCATTTTGTAGTGTGGTGTGAAATATGGAGCCCAAGATTTATCAAATTGACGAAGTAAGTGCTAAGCTCCGCCCTGTTTTTGAAGCTGCCCCTGTATATCGCGCTGTGTTGTTCGGGTCCTATGCCAAAGGCAACGCAATAGATCAAAGTGATGTTGATATAGTCATTGACAGCAGGGGCGAGCTACTAAATATTAATTTCTTCGGCTTACTGGAGGACATTAAGTCGCAACTAAACAAGCGCGTAGACTTATTTGGGATATCCGAATTGAGCAAGAACACCGATATTTGCTCTGTAGTAGAACGGGAAGGGATTGTCTTATATGATAAGCAAAGATAGGATTACCCTGAAAAAAATGCTTGACTACATTAATGAAGTATCCCAGTACATTGCTGATCTATCTTTTGGAACTCACATAAAGCATCAGAGGTATGCGAAACAAGAGTGTCCATGATTATGAAAGTGTTGTTTTTGAGGCCCTCCGGGGACCGATCCCAAAAATTCTGCCTGAGCCTAATCATGACCGCGTTCTAGGCCCAGTTCAAACGGGGCTTTTTTATCCTGCATTCCCGAAGTTTATAACGATGGAACCGTAACCCCCAGCGCCTGAAACAGTTTTTTCTGTTTTTTGGTAATCTATCAAAGAGTTTGGCTTCTTGCATTTTCTTTTTGACGTAAGACAGGAAAATCAGAGCAATAAATTCTACAAACAGCTTCCCGTTAAGTGACAGTTCCGATGAAACCTGTAATCTCCTACAGTTCAGACGCTCTGGTCAGATATTCGTTCATTTCAATCTGATCCTTGGCGGCCTTCTCAGGATTGTAGAAAAGCAGTAGATACGCACGCATTTTTCCTGTAAGTGTGTCGCCTTTATACGTTCGTTCCTGTTCGTAATCCCAGATTGATCTGTGGAAGACGGTCGTACTCTTTGTTTCTGCCTTTCTTTACCTGGCAGAGCACATCCGAATAGCTGGAAATTGAGGTGATGTCAAACGCCCAGTATTCCCGTTCGATGCTCCTTCTGCCTTGTTTTTGAAAAAACACCATTCTCCCTTCTTCGCTGATCGACTGAAACAGCTCACTACTTCGTTTAGATGGAATGTCTGCGCTGTTTGGATGGATGTGTAGTTGCTGCCAATGCGAGAAGCGATTAAGTGCATTGTTTTCTTCCAAGATCAAGAAGTAAGCTATTGATAATATTTGTCTTTTTGTAAGCTCCGGTCGGCACACTTTCGCCGGTTTCCGGATCAACTCGTCCGAGCAGTTTCCGCTTGGCTCTTGATTGCTTCTTATTTTTGTCCCAATACGCCTCATTACTGTAGGCATACTTGATTCCTGTTTGTTTATTCGTCCAGTAGATGATACCCATACGATCATGTCTTAATCATCTTTCATCGTTATATGATCCGGGAATGCAGGGTATTAGAGGCGTGAAAAGCCTTGCAGCATAAGGGCTTTAGGTAATTTCATAAGACCAAAATATAGGGTGTTGGTAGCTAAAATCTTGAGTGATTTTAACTACTAACATCCTAATTTTTGGTAGAAACCTGTGTTTATTATTCAGGCTGAAAAAAAGAATGTTACATTGAAATTCAAGAAAGAACAGCTATCTTCCTTTGCTTTGCAGGAATTCATTCGTTGCATCAAGTATTGCTGCAACATTCCTGTGATAAATAAAATGATTTCCTTCGATAACTGTCCATTGTGCGTTTTTGCCCAATCTGTTTATATGAGCATTTTGGTATTCTTTGCCGGTCTGTTTGCCCTGAGCGGTTTCAGAAGCAACAATCTTTAGAACAGGCACAACGCTCGGAAACTCCATGCTCATGACTTCAAGAATATTCTCATTGAGTCTATATGTTTGGTCGATAATCGTATCGTTATTAACATGGTTTATGAACTTTGTATAGTCGTTTATTTCCTGCTGTGTATAGCCGTATACTTCTTTTATAGAAAGCACCGACGACACTATAAGAGGATTGAAGATTCGGCTAATCCCAATAGCCTGCTGAACTTTACTCAATTCCAAGACAAACTTTGGGACATTCGCCTCGGTTTTTGCTGATGACGTTGTGTCAAGCATGATGATTGCTGATACTTCATTAGGATATTTCGTGGCGTAGTATTCGCTGTATATACCAGAGCCGGAATGCGGCATCAGAACATAAGGCGGTGCAAACCCGGTTTTTGACAACGCCGTTCTGATTTCTTGGGTATAGTTCTCATTTGTCCGTTGCACATCGGTTTCATCACTGAATCCAACACCGAAATACTCGACACAAACCACAGTGTATTCGTTTGATAGCTCTCGCATGAGAGGAGCAAAATCTGCGCTTGGCAGCGGAACTCCAAATCCCGGTAATAACACAATCGTTTTATCTCCCGCACCCATAGAGTAGATGTGCATATTTCGGTCGTTCACCTCTACCAATTTGCCGTAAGGAATGAGGTTATCCAACTCGTGCCTTAAAAACACTTGATTGATTATCAGGCTGACCAGATTTATCAGAACAACAATTCCTATGATAGTTACAAAAATTATCATTGCTTTTTTACTCCGTTTCTTCTTGTTGACCTTAATCATCATTTTCACCCACCGATGGTGGCGCAGATATTATTGATATATCTCTCGGCTTCCTTTCGGTCGAGGACTCATAATGGTACTTTATTAATAATGCCTGCAAATCAGATAAGAATTGGTCAAATTCCTGGTCATCCATCATCATAACAGTGTTGTTAAAAAACACTTTGTTCGTTCCCGACACAAAATTATCCCTATTGAAGTACTTTTCAAACTTAGTATAGGTATTCATCAAAAACCTGAATGCCTGCTGAGGTATGTCCTCAGTCGTGCTGCAACTGCTTAGTCTATCTATATTAAGGGCAAGCGTTCTTTCGACACTTCCACGGATTTTCTTTTCGTCGACGACCATCAGGACACTTGCGCTGATTAAGATACTGATATGCCTATAAATCGTGGTTCGCGGAATGTCGTTGAGTATTTCGCATAGTTTCGTAGTTGTCATTGTATCATGCGTAGCGAGAATCTGCACAATTCTCATCCGAGTGGGGTTTAGCATAACATCGTATATGTCTTTAGGCATAGCGCACCTCCATTGATTCCATTAATTATAATAATACCATATATGGGGCTTGTCAAGGGGAGAACAGAAAATGCTGTCGTAAACAAAACACAGCCCGTCCGAAGGCGAGCCGTGACCTCCTCAAGCCGTTTGAGAAAAAGAGTAAAAGGACAGTAATTGTTATGGCATCATAGGCTTATGAAGCATTCCCACCCAGCGCGGCCTTGGTCACGCCGGTTCCCGACCGGATCGTAAGTGTAGCTGTCATCCAGCTCTACAACCCCATCACGCTTTTCCGAAGTCAGCCGGTTCAGGTTGTCATAGCCGTACTCGACCACACTGCCCTGTTCCTCGATCTTGATGCGCTGCCCGGCCGCGTTCAGGGTATACTTATGGCTCGAAATGATCGCTCCCGCGGCCGCGCTCTGGCGATTAACAACACTGGTCAACCGGCTCAATACGTCGTAGGTATACAGCGTCTCCGTTCCATTAGCATAAGCAACTTTCTTCTGACGGCCCAGCTCATCATACTGATAACGCGTCACTTGGCCCTGCTGGTCAGTGACGGTTTCAATGCGCCCCAAGATGTCGTAGGTATATCGCAGTTCACCGCCCGGCCCCGCCACCTTAGTACACATCCCAAAGCGGTCATAACTGTAGCTGATCACATTGTTATTGGGATCAACCACCCGCTCCAGCCGTCCCACCGCGCCATAGGTATAAGTGGTGGTCCCGGCCCCATTCGTGGCGGTCTTTAGGCTCCCATCCGGCCAGCTAATCCCAGTTAATAGTCGACATCACAAAAGCTCCCTCTTGTTTACTAAAAAGCCCTGCACAATAATGCAAGGCTTTTTTTCAGACCAAAAGAGCATTGAAAACTATTACCAAAGCGTCTTCAGGTGTTCCCTCAAAAAATAGATCGGTTTCGATGCCAAGCAAAGATAAAAACTCAAATAGGCCTTCTTCCGCAAAAACATAATCGTTCTGCATTATTTCTGCAAGTTCTTTGGCATGTTGAGGTATGTCCAGCAGTGTGCAAGTTTTTTCAGGATTACCATAGGCAGGGGGTTCATCGGTTACTTCCGGGTGCAGCAAATATGTATCAACTCGTGATCCATTATCAAATAATATATTCGCTATCATTTACCTCAACGTATAAAACAATATCCTGTAATTTGACAGATAAGGCTGCCAAAAGTTTGGAAGGATCCCCCAACATATCATCTTTAAAACTCATCCAGCCTTGACCAAGGGGTCGCAACAAGACTTTCTTTTCCTGTTCGAAAAATGAAGCGGGGGTAAAGTCATCAGTATCTTCCAGAGGTCGGATAGTTATGGAGTACTTTCGATTATCTGCTATGCTCATCGCTTCCGAAAAGGTCTCAGCCAGTTTTTCCGGCAGCCAGTGTGATTTAATCAGGATTTCCGTAAGAAACAAGCCCAAAGTAATCCCCCCTTGCAGCTGAACTCAAGTCATAAGCAACTAACTCACCATTTCCTAGCCTTCAATGCCAATGCTTCTTCCAGGGTTCCCCCGGAAACAATAATCTGCAATGTCCTTTTATCGCGCTTTTGCTCGATAAAGGTCATATATAGAGCCATAATCGGATCATGGACCTTAGCTGGAGCGATGATTTTGATAACCCCGTTTCCTTCGTTAACGTAGCTGATAGCCTGATCCTGCCCCCGTTCCTTAACCCAGGCGTACCATTCTGCAAGTTTTGGCAACACTAGGTCATCACAATCCGGTTTGAAGATAAACCAATAGTGCTCTATCGGGCCAGGCCGAAATAGGTATAACAATACTATCCGACGGGATCGGCGTACCAAGGTTATATTTCAAGGATTCTCAGATATGGTGCAAATAAACTCCTGCTAATAACAGTGTATGTAAACATGTCAAAATACAATTTCTTTCTATAGTGACATTATTGCTATGCTTTCCCACGATTTTGTCTCTTCATCGTCTAGTTGCATCACTTTAAGCGCCTCCACGAACTCTCTTACGGCGCTTTCCTTATTGTCTTCATCATGATGTTTAGTTGCTACATCCTGCAAATTACCTGCACACAATAAAAACTTCTCGAAACTATCACACATCCTATTGATTTCAATGTCTGGCCCGGAACTTCTATCTAGCCAATAAACATATCCGGGTTCGTCCGTGATTGTCGAAGCTATGCAGATAGAATCTCCTTCATACGACGCAACTTCATACAGTTTTTTTGATTGGTATAGCTTGAGTAAAGGATTTTTGTATGACGTATTTGCATATATGATTTCGTCTAGCATATCGCTCTTTTCGCCCAGCCACTCTGGCCACAGACTAAAACCATTTAGCATAACACTTTTGAGTTTTAATTTTGCCACGCAGTCAAGGTAGCTTTCGGATATTCCGGGCAAAGATTCTGTTAATTTTGCTAATTGTTCTTTGGAATAGCCTGGGGAAGCCAATAATATATATTTAGCTATTATCGGCGCTTCTACTGCCCATCTTTCCGTATGTAGCTGCAACTCCTCCAGAGTTGTTAT
>DHDG01000051.1:0-5698 GCA_002399265.1 Firmicutes bacterium UBA4882
CTGTAGACGCTCTTCCGCCAAGCCATCCATCCAGGCACGATATGGCAACTCTGCCAGCATGCGCTCTCTTTCATTCATTCCAGAGACCCCTTTTTCGATACTTCAGTCCGCCATCAGCCCTGCGAGCTCCATACGTTCTTCACACTGCCGCCTACGGAAACTACTCATCCATGCAGTAACATGCCTATAAAAGTGGTATAATTAAATTTAGGCGTGACAATTGATAAGACCTCTTTCTGAAATGGTCTTTTTAGCTGATACCGATAGCTTTATTATAAGGAGATATGCGAATTGGTAATCATTAAATCCCCGCAGCAAATTGAGCTGATGCAGGCGGCCGCTAAGGTTCTCGTGGCCTGCCACCGTGAACTACGTAAAAAGGTTCGCCCTGGCGTTACCACGCTACAACTTGATCAGTTCGTCGAAGAATTCATCAAATCGCATGGTGCAACCCCGGAGCAAAAGGGTTATCATGGCTTCCCCTATTCGATCTGTGCCTCCATCGACGATGAAATTTGCCACGGATTCCCGAGTGCCGTGCCCCTCCGTAAAGGCAGTATAGTCACCATTGACATCGTTGTCAACCTCAATGGCTGGCTGGCTGATTCAGCGTGGTCCTATCAAGTAGGCAGCGTCTCAAAAGAGGCGCAAAAACTGCTCGACGTCACTAAAGAATGTCTTTACAGGGGCATTGCGCAAGCTATTCCCGGCAACCGGTTGGGTGATGTGGCCCATGCCATTCAGACTTATGCTGAAGGCCATGGTTTTTCTGTTGTGCGCGATTTCACCGGACACGGGATTGGCCGCGAAATGCATGAGGATCCACAGGTGCTCCATTTTGGCACGCCAGGTACGGGCATTAAGCTCCGTGAAGGAATGGTCTTCACTATTGAGCCGATGATTAACTCCGGTACTTATAAGCTGACTGTGGATCGCAATGGATGGACCGCGCGGACACTGGACGGCGGCCTGTCTGCGCAATATGAGCACACGATCGCCGTCACTAAGGATGGTCCGCTGGTGTTGACCGAACAGGATTAACGCGGCATGCTTTTGCGCTTGCGTTAAAAGGCCTAAATACCGCCAGACTAATAAGCCTTTAGCGCACCGCTTTCCAAGATGGCATCCACTTCCTCAAACCCCTCGGGAAACGCATAATTGTAGCGAGCAGGCAGCGCAAAAACGTATTTGCTGTTGCGCCCAAGCTCTTTAGGACCCATCGGCGCGGCACCGATATGGAATTTCTCACTCTGCAGCGCTTCCCACTGCGCCATAGTGAAGATCATAATCGGAATATCCTGCCGCGGTTTTTCAGCGGTCCACTGCGGATGTCTGATATTGAGGATCGGGCCGCTTGGCCGATTTTCCAGGGAAAGCCCTTCCCATTGCTCTGCCACGATACGATAACCTTCCCAGCCAGCCGGCAGCGCAAAACTAAAACCATAGGCGCTATTTTCATAGATGATGGCGTTGGCCTGCTGCTTCTTTTCCAGTTCTTGTGCCTGTTCCGCTGCCTGTTCCTGCGCATCCATGTCCATGACTCTGATCGTCCTGGCTTTGGCTGAAGGAGGATAAATCATGATTCTGGGATCGTCTGTAAAGGCAACTGCAACTGTGGTGCCCTCTTTCAGGTCGCTGGCCTTGAGCTCCTGATCGGTATAGCCTTTGTATATCTTAGTATTGCCATCGATAATGACGTTTGCCTGATCATAACTTCCGCGATCGGCGACATCGGCTACTACGAATATTTCACTGATTTTCTTGTTGTCTCCATAGGTCACTTGTGTGATTTTCCCCAAGACCTCAACCCTCTCGATCGCGCTGGCGGCAGCCCGAGGATCTTGCGGTGCCTGTACTTGCTCCTCTATCTGCACTTCAATGAGCGGATTCGCCAATACCGATGCTGCTAAGCTCAACAAGGAAATCGTAATAATGGCCACGATTACTTTTTTGTTTTTCATGATGTTCGTCCCTCCTGCTATTTAAGACAGCCAAATTGCGCGATAAGTTCCCTTTCCCAGTTGAACCGCAATTACGACAAAAAATGCCAGGAAGGCTCTATGATCTGAAATCGTCTGCCTGAGCCGCGTTTCTTCTTGCGACCATGCGGCTCCATCGCATAATTTGATTATTGTGCAGTTCATCATGCTTGTCCATAACTTTGGCCCACTGCCGGGTGATACGGACGCCATCTCCATCCATATCATCGCCAGCCACAACTTCGAATAGTCTGGTCTTTTCGAAATGCCAGCGCCACCAGCCGAGTGAGTGGAAATAATAAAAGTCAGGCCACCAGTTTTGCTCCATCGAGTCAGGAACCTTACCGTCAAACTCTTTTTCCGGCCCCCATGTAACCAGCCCGAACTCCCCATCGGCCCTCAACAGGTGCGCCATTTCATCAGCCAGGTAAGTGTCAGCCGTCCCAAAGAACTGAAATGAATTAATGCTGATGATAGCATCAAAGAAGTTCTTGGCATATGGCAACGCATGCGCTTCAGCGCGGATAGGAAAAACCAAGTTTTCCATCCCCGCCTGGCGGATCCGCTCCCAGTTTTCATCCGGATTAATCCAAAGATCATTGGCAAAAACCGTCACGCCGAATTCCTTCGCCAGAAAGATCGATGTCAAAGCCTTACCGCAACCCATGTCAAGCACCCTCATGCCTGGCTTCAAAGTCATGATCCGTGCCAGGGATTCAGCGAGCCAGAGACATTGGCAGCCCATCTTATTTTCAAAGATCCATTCGGGATCATACTTGGCCGCCAAAGGGTATTCTTCATCAATTAACAGTTTCATTTTGTCTTCATGCTCCAGCAATAAAGTCACTGCTCCTTTATGTTTGATGACAAGCCATAATACTCTCACCAAAATTAAATCACATAAGCACTGACAGCTATATGTCATATTTAAAAAAGCCGCCGCCCAACGGCGACAGCTTTTGAACTTTGCAGCTTCTCTCTTAATCGGCAACTGGCACCTACTTCATAAACACCGGCGCAATCCGATCAATGCGATTAGTCCAAATCCCGCCCGCATAATTTTCCGGAATCTGTTGTAAATCTTCCACTGTGTCAAAGCCCTCTGACCACTGCCCCTCACCAGCTACAATGACGAAGACTGAGCCAGCCGCTTCGATCCTTTTAATAAAACGGTGCGGCCATCCCCATAGAAAGCGGGCGTATCTCAATGGCAAGTAGAAAAAAGCGTTCTGCATTGATGCTGGCATGTAACCAGTCCATCCCAAAGCCAGATAAGAAATGAGAGCTTTCTTGGTAGTGGCGCGCGACATTACCCGCAGGTTGGGGAGTTCTTCTTTAAGGATGGCAATTGGTTCATTCCCGCCATAAACGCAGATCCGGGCCAAGCGGCCACCGAGGCGGTCGCTGTCGCGGCTCTCTGGGCCACCGGAACCAGCGGAGCCATCAGCCAGCTTCTTCAGATATTCTGCTAATAACGCGCCATCCTGCGAATCATTGTTTTTGATATGAATCAGGAATTCGCGCTCTGGAAAATAGCTCAGCACTTCATCCAACGAAGGGATCATTCCGATTGCTTTGCCGCGGAATGGATAGCTGGCCCCCTGATCAGCAGTGTACCCGTACCCGGCATCCAGCGTCTTCAGTTCCTGCATCGTATAATCCTTGACGCTGCCTTGGCCGTTGGTGCGGTACTCCAGATTGGAGTCATGAAAAACAGCGAGCTGCCCATCCTTGGTCCGCTGCACGTCAAACTCAACCATATCAGCACCCGCCAGAAAGGCCGCCTGCATCGATGGTATCGTGTTTTCCAGATAGGGATGCTCCGGCTCATAGATGCGCTGGGCAGTATTAGTATCGCCCGTGATCCCTGCCATGGGAAAATTCTGCGCCAAACCCCTGTGAGCAAGCAACAGCGGTCTTGCGTCAGCGTGCTGCGCTTGCCTGACCAAGAAAGAGCTATTATTGAGAAAGATAAAGGCCACTATTACTAGAGGAATCCATACTGTCTTTCTCCTAAAGAAATGCTTCTTTTTGGGGCCAGCCATTTCGTTACCACCCCTTGCCTCTCGACAATCCTTTTTTGGGAACACAATTTGGAACTTAGCGCATTCGTAGTTACCATTGTTTTATTTACGCAACAGCCACCAAACATCATCGCCTTCAAACCCGCAGCTGCGATAAAGCCGCTCCGGGTTGGTCACATTATCCACTTCGCCGGAGACTGTAGTAAATGCGGCTCGCTCCTTTAGCCTATTGAGCAGCTCCAGAACCAATGCCTTTCCCAGGCCGCGCCCCTGATACTCCGGCAGCACCTGAATCCATTCCAGGGATCCCTCCGGCACGCTGCCATCAAACTCGGCGATACCCAAAGCCGCCGGGACATTATGATCCATAATCCAAATCCAAAGGTTGCTTTCGAAAACCGGATACTTTGTCCAACTTTCAACCGCTTCAGGGCTCGGATGCATATCCCGGTAACATCGACCGATAAAATCCGATATTTCCGCGAACTCGACGCTGTCCGCGACGCTGTCCGCTACAACACTGCTGTCTTTGATCCAGAAACCCTCGGGCAGTGCATAAGGCGCGATGTACTGATGATCGTGTTTCAATCGAAAGTATGGCCACGCCAGACGATACTGTCTCCTATTGAGACGCGCTACTTCATCACGCGACGTATCTGAAATCGACGCATCATCGCTTGCCATATAATCACCATGAATAATCAAAAAACCAGCCCGCTCCAGCTTCTGCCGCAAAGATGGATCGTATTGGCGACTCTCATTCCACAAGACATGCAGCTCAAGCTCGTCCTGACTCCATCCCTGAAGCTCCGCCACTGCTCCGCTCTCGCTGCTTGCACCGCCCCCACTGCGCTCGTTGCCCGCTTTGCCCGCTTCACCCGCATCGCCTGCATAGCAATAAGTGCACCGCAGCCCCGGTAATCTGTCTCTGGTTTTCCAGAATGCGTTAGGCAGCACCTTACACGGGTCAGCCATATACGCTCTTTTCAGATATTTGGCAAAACACTTACTGTACTCATTTCCATTAGTTACCAACTGTCTCCACAATCCTCACATTCCCAGGTTCCTTTCAGCAAAAAGGGAAGGCGGAATACGATCAGGCTGCCCAGATGCACCCAGATCGGTGTTCGCCTAAATCTCAAATTTTTGGATCCACAATTGAGACACACAGATTCCTCTTCCGGCTCTACATTTATAATTTCCAGCGCCTCGGCAGCGTCTTTTTCGGAGACGTACACTTTCACGCCGCCGACTGCATTGGAAAGATAATTGTTTGCGCTAACCGTAAGGTCGTCAAAGACAAAGCAGGTTATGCCTGCCGCTTCCAGCCTGGTTTTGAGCAGATAGGCATCCATAGGCTGGAAGAACGCCGCTATTTTCACTAAATCATGATCATTGTTCATGTCGGATTCCCCCTTCCTCCATCATCAACTCAAGGGATTAAGAATTCAGTTACTGTCCGCCATATTTCCTAATAACTATTTACCATAAAACAGAAATTCCCTTCTGGATCGACCCTGCGATCGCTTATACTATTGATCAAAGGGGGCATCAAAATGAGTCGTGCACTACCGTCCAATCCTAACCTGAAGATTAGCTATGCAGGCAAAACCCTTAAAGATATCTGGCTGGCCGGCGGCTGCTTCTGGGGCGTGCAGGCCTACTTTGCCCGCATACCCGGCGTGGCCAATACCG
>DHDG01000051.1:5878-10529 GCA_002399265.1 Firmicutes bacterium UBA4882
TCCGGCAGACCTGGTCATGCGGAAACGCTACACGTGCAATACGATCCGGAGCGCGTATCCCTGAGTACGCTATTACAGAATTTTTTCCGGATTATCGATCCCACCGCCCTCAACCGTCAAGGCAATGACTATGGCGTGCAGTACCGCTCCGGCATTTACTATCGCGATGCAGATGAGTTGCCATTGATTCGTTCTGTAATCGCCACCGTGCAACAGCAGATCAAGCGCCCGATTGTCACCGAAGTAAAGCCGCTGGCCAACTTCTATGCGGCGGAAGATTATCATCAAGATTATCTGGAGAAGAATCCTGGCGGATATTGTCATATCAACTTTGCAGCTCTGTCAGAGGCCGCCGAGGGCACTGATGCCACTGGCAACGCCGACACAGGATTTATGCGGATTGACCCGCACAAGTACTCCAAGCCTGATCCGGAAACACTCAAACAGGATCTTGATCCGCAGCAGTACTCCGTTACCCAGCTCAATCATACTGAGCCGCCGTTCGAAAATGGTTACTGGGATCACCATGAGCCCGGATTATACGTGGATGTCGTTACGGGCGAGCCGTTGTTCACTTCCAAGGATAAATTTGATTCCGGTTGCGGCTGGCCAAGCTTCACAAAACCGATTGACCCGGACAGCATTGTCTACCATACGGACCAGAGCCACGGTATGTCGCGCACAGAAACGCGTAGCCGCGCCGGCGACTCCCACCTGGGCCACGTTTTTGAAGACGGCCCCCGGGATAAAGGCGGATTACGCTACTGCATCAATAGTGCCGCCCTGCGCTTTATTCCCCTGGATGACATGGAAAAAGAGGGCTACGCAGCACTCATTCCCTTGGTCAAATGAGCGTCTGGGTGGCGCAGCGGCTTAACGGCGCACCTAAGCGGCTACCGGATTATGTGAATGACGTTGTTCCGGGGAACGGCCGGTTTGGGATCCTCGGCCTGAAATCCCATGGCGACTGATCCATAGATATTATGATTATCGGGGATCGACAGTTCTTTCATGAGGTTTCGGATCAATGGCATCTCGGACAATCTCGGCAGTTGGTTGAGCCAGCAGGAGCCGATCCTCAGTGAGTGCGCTGCCAGCATCATGTTGCCGATCGCCAAAGCACAATCAGCCATAGAATTCTGATTATCGATCAGATTCGATACGATTATGTAAGTCGGCGCTTCATAAAGGAAATTGGCGTGCTCGTCCTGCGCCTTTTGAATGAGCTTAACATAATAGGGGTGGGTCTCCGGCGAAAGCGACTTCAATGTTAGTCGCATAGCTTCATTTACTTTCTGCATCGTTTCCGGATCCTGAATAGCAGTAAACTTCCAGCTCTGCAAGCCCATGCCACTCGGGGCGTAACTGCCTGCCAAGAGAATGGTGTCCAGATCCTTTTCAGAGATCTGATCTTTGCGGAAAGAGCGTACACTTCTGCGAGTAAGAATATTATCCATGACAGGATTCACTATTCGATCATTCCTTTCGTTTAGTTTATAGCTATTATAATACACCTAAATAGGTTTGTAAAAACACCTTGGTGACACAGGGGGACGGTTCTTCTGTGTCATTGTCATCCAGTCCTGTCTCACTTGACAATGACACAGAAGAACCGTCCCCCTGTGACAATTATTTGCTGGCCGCCAAACCCGCCGCGATTTCGTCGAGTCCATCGCGGTCTATAATGACAATCTTGCGAGCGCCCTGGAGCTCAATAAGTCCCTGTTCCTGAAAAGATGACAACTTGCGGGACAGGGTTTCCTGTGTCATACCTAATTGGGAAGCCAGTGCGCCTTTGGTCATCGGCAGTACGATTGCGCTATCGCCACCACCAGCACCTTTTTCTTGCTCCTGAACCATCCTCAGCAAAGCTTCTGCCAGTCTCTGCTCCACCGGATGCAGGTTTATGTCCCGAATCAGATTTTCAGCTGATTCCAAACGCTTGCTCAATTCCTCGATCACTTTAAACGCAATGAGCGGATGTTTCTGCATCAGATCCTTGATCAGCGTGCCTTCGATTAGGCACAGGCTCGCTTCTTCGAGAGCTACCGCATTATCAGTCAGAGTGGCGGGGCTGAACAATGCCAACTCCCCCATGAATTCCCCCGGACCCAAAACCCGGATGACCTGCTCTTTTCCGTTAGGACTCAGTCGGAAGACTTTGACCAGTCCGCGATGCACAACATACAGCCGATCCCCCTGATCACCTTCCATATAGATCATGTCGCCCCGGGCGTATTTTTTGGCGATGGCAATCGATTCGACTTCCAACATCTCCTGCCTGCTGAGACTACTGAAGATGGGCACAATCTCAACGCAGGACGACATGTGCTCCTGATGGCACTGGCACTCCATTGGCTCCATCGGCATCGTGCTCCTTTGCCCTTGATGTCAGCCAAGCACCTCCCGGCGGCTCCTGCCTCTTGAGCCGTAGCTCAAGAGCCGGACGGCGTTGACAATGACTAGGAATACCGACAGTTCATGAATCAGCATCCCAAAGGACAAGTTAACCGTTTTTACCAAAACTCCTGCCAGCAGCAGGCCAGCCACTACTAAGGCGAAGTAAATGTTTTGCTTCATGTTTCGGACTGTCGCACGGCTCAGGCCAATAGCGTAGGATAGCTTGCGAACCTCTGCTGACATCAGCACGACATCCGCTGTTTCAATGGCCACATCGCTGCCGGCCCCGCCAATGGCGATCCCCAAATCCGCCGTAGCTAGTGCCGGAGCGTCATTGACGCCGTCGCCGACCATGGCAGTCCGCCCATATTTCTGCTGCAGTTCGCCCAGTACGCGCACCTTGTCTTCGGGCAACAGCTCGGCGTAATACTCATCCAACCCCAATTCGTCAGAAATTGCTTTGGCGGCGCGTCTGTTATCACCGGTCAGCATCACTGTTTTCTGAATCCCCAGGGATTTCAGGTTCGTAATCAGCTTAACCGCGTCTTCACGTACAGTATCGGCAATTGAGATAATGCCGAGCACCTTTTCAATATCACCGACAATCACAGCCGTCTGTCCTTGTTCCTCTTCGCTGTGTAGATAGGCTTCATATTCGCTACTGCTAATCTTGATGCCATTGGCTTCAAAAAGTTTGCGGTTACCAATCAGGTAAGCCTTCCCATCCACTTGGAAGGTGATGCCCTGGCCTGCAACAATGCCAGCACCCTCAGGTACGATATTGATCTCCCCCAGCCGGGAGGTTGCCTCACTAATAATCGCCTTGGCCAAAGGATGTTCGGAATAGGATTCCCCTATGGCGGCTAGTTTTAATAGCGCATCTTCTGCTATACCGTAAGTCTTAATGCGCCGGACCGCCGGTTTGCCAACCGTCAGGGTGCCTGTTTTATCGAAAGCGATGACTTTAAGCGTGCCCAGCTTCTCCATGTTCTCGCCGCTCTTGACCAGCACGCCATGCTTGGCACCATTCCCAATACCAGCCACAATGGAGACCGGTGCGGAAATGACCAGAGCGCCCGGGCAGGCGATCACAAGCAGCGTCAGCGCCAGGACTAAATCACGCGTAATGATGTAAAGCAGCGCCGACAGCACAATAATTGCCGGAGTATAATATCGCGAAAACTGCTCTAGCATTTTCTGCGTTTTAGCCTTTTTATCCTGAGCTTCTTCGACCATGTGCAGAATGCGGGCAAAGGTGGTGTCCTCGCCGACGCGGTCGGCCTGAATGATCAAATAGCCGGATTCAATAATAGTACCGGAAAAGACCGTTTCACCGGGCTCGCGCCCGATTGGAATGGATTCGCCGGTAATTGCCGCCTGGTTGACATAGGCCGTACCCTCTGTAATGGTACCGTCGACCGCAATCTTCTCACCTGGCTTGACGATCACGAGATCGCCCTGCACAACCTCTTCCGGACTGATTTCCAGTTCAACGCCGTCTCTTCTGACGCGCGCGATATCAGGTGCCATATCCAATAAAGCCTTGATTGAAGAACGTGTCTTTTCGATCGTGCGCGATTCCAAATAATCTCCAAACATGAACAGGAACGTTACCGCAGCAGCTTCCCAGTACTCCCCGATGATAATGGCCCCGGCAACCGCGATGGTTACCAGGGCGTCAATACCGACAATGCGATATTTCAAAGCTCCGATAGCCTTGAGAAAAATGGGGGTACCGGCGATGATCGTGGAAGTAAGCATTACGACTATGGTGACCGGCTTTAAGCCAATCGTCTTATCCAAGATAAAAGAAAGTGCTACCAGGATCCCCGACAGTATGATGCGCTGCTTTTTTGTCATTTTTGGTATTTTGGCGCTCATTGCCATACCCCCTATTCTATTGGCCTACTCCATTGAGCCGTAGGGCGATGCCAATTGATAATTACTTCTCTCCCAGCGCCTCTACTTCTCACCCAGCACATCATAGCCGAGCTGTCCGATCTTACTCTTGATGGTCTCCGAATCCGTCGCATTCTCATCAAAGGTGACCTTCACCCGGGAGGAATTAAACAGCACCTCGTACTCCTGTATACCTTCCGTTTTCTTAAGCATACCCTCGATTTTAGCTGCACAAGTGGGGCAACTCAATGTCTCCAATTGATATGTCTTGGTGGTCATTCAAAACGCCTCCTTTGTTTTCTTTGATTTCAGTATATCCTTGGTTTTACGGAATTACTTTGATCTGGATCAA
>DHDG01000051.1:10807-21040 GCA_002399265.1 Firmicutes bacterium UBA4882
AATTCTTCGGCAAAAATACAATTATCGCGACGGATCAATTGCAATTCGGAAGCGAGCTGGCGACATGAAGATTGATCGATTAATGGGCATTATCACAATTCTGCTCCAGAACGGCAAAACAACCGCACCCTATCTTGCAGAACGGTTTGAGGTTTCGCGCCGCACAATTCTGCGTGACCTCGATACGCTCTGTCAAGCCGGGATCCCGATTATTACTGAACAGGGCGGCCGCGGCGGCATATCCATCATGGAAGGGTATCAGTTGGACCGGAGTTTACTGACAGCAGATGAGCTACAGCGGCTGATCGCCGGACTGAAGAGTATCAACAGCGTGTCTAAAGAGTCTAAATCCGACAGCCTGCTACTGAAACTAGCCCCTAATAAAACCATTGCTGCGCTGGCTGATTGCATCATGATAGACTTGTCTTCCCATTACAGGGACAGCCTATCGGAAAAGATCAGCCTGATTAAAGAAGCAATCACCAGTCGCAGACTGATTTTCTTCGATTATTATTACCGCAAAGGGCAGGTCAAGCGCAAGGTTGAGCCATATTTTGTTGTGTTCAAATGGACAGCCTGGTATGTCCTTGGCTGGTGTATTGAGCGAGCGAATTTCCGTCTGTTCAAACTGAACCGCCTTTGGGATTTGAGCATTACCGATGAGGTTTTCATGCCTCGGGAGGTCCCACTGGAGACTATCAGCCTGGATAATGCGCTGCCTGATCAAAATAAAATCGAAATTCTCTTCGACAGAAGTGTGCGATTCCGATTGATTGAAGATTATGGTCTGCATTGTTATACCGAAACTGATCGCGGGTTATTGATGGAGCTCAATTACACCAACAGAGAAAATGCCATCGCTTGGATTCTTTCTTTTGGTGATCAGGCAGAAGTGGTCGCGCCCCTGGATGTACGTGACGAAATAGCTGCGATTATTCGCAAGTTGGCCGCCCGTTATTAATGGCCTCCCGCCTGTTATTCATTTCCTCCTGCCCGCCACTAATTGGCGCCGCCCCATTGTCATTGAACATGACATACAGTTGTCCTGTTCGTGTGCGATAATCATATCAAAAAGGGGGACGACATATGAGTAGGTCAACGAAAATTGAAATCGGAAAGCAAAAGCCAGAGATGCTAAAAGAATTATGGCCAGGGCAATACGAGGTTTTTTCACATTTTGAATATGTAAGTGGTGTTCCGCAGGTCCTGTTTTTGGTCACCACCCTGAAGGCTAACGGAAAACCCAATGTCTGTTTTCATTCGTGGAGTTCCTTCTACGGCGATGTTGGCGGATATTACGCTGTCATGGGCGGCATGGGCATGTATACGCATACTTATCAAAACATATTGCGTGAGAAAGAATTCTGTATCGGCTTTATCAGCCCGGAATATTATGACGGGTGCATCAAGACGATTAGCGAAAATAGTGAGGACGCCGACGAGTTTGAAGTCGGCGGCTTTACGATCGAACCTTCCAGGACGGTTAAGTGTCCCCGCATCAAAGAGGCATTTCTGTCTTTCGAATGCACGCTGCAATCAGCTACTGATTTGTCAGGCAAAGGCATCTGCGCCCTGGTCGTAGGTCAGGTACAGCTGGCCGCTGTGGAAGAAAACAACCACGAACTAGGCAAAATATGCGGTAAAGACGGCTTCATGTTTAATGTGCACTCGCCAAAAAGCGCTGTGAGCGGTGAGGGACAAACAACCGCAGTTGCTATTTTAGACCCGGTCAGGATTATGAACGAGTGAATCAGTAGGCAAAGATATCAGAGAGACGCTGCGTCGGGCAGCGTCTCTTGTTTTTTCCGGTGGTTGCGACCCTGGCCGCGATGGCGGTTGCGACCCTGGCCGCAACCGCCATCGCGACTTCGCGCCATCGCACCGTCTAGATCAACGGCACGTAGAGCTCGATCCGATCCACATTTTGCCCATCCGCCCGGTACTCTCTTTCGAGGCAGAAATTAGCGGCAACCTTGCAGTTATGTTCGGCCACATATTCAGCAGCCGCACTATAAAGCTTGTTACTGGGCAGCTTTTTTCTGGTGACTATTTCCGGATCAATCCATGCTGCGAAAACCAAATAATCTCTGGCAGGCAAAACTTGTTCCAACAGTTCTTCTGGGTAGCTTTCAAAGGGCCGGCTGATCTCTACAGCTACGAAGACTTCAGCTACAGTTCCTTCTTTGCCAGCTAAGTAAAACGGGCGTGCCGGTTGCGCCTGGGCGGATGGCTGCACGCGGGACGAGGACGACTGCGTCCTCCGGTCCGTCCATTCCTCCCTGCCGTAATGTCCGCAGAGCAAAGTGAAGGTGTAGTTACCCATAATCATACGCGCCTTAAAATCCGGCCCGGTCCTGTAAATCGCCTGTGCCAGCCTATACCAGGGCACATGCTTTTTCCAGGGCAAAGCCCCCGCTTTTTGCTCGAAACAACACCCTGCCAGCGTCACATCCGGCAAAGCCACTCTTCGGGGCTCCAATTCAAGCATTACCTCTGCTTTTCCAGAAGAAGGTTTGCCGGAACAATCGCCATTCATGGTTTCTCCACTTGAAATACGCCGCACAGGCGACAGTAAGTCCAACTGTCTTCTCGCATCCGGGGTTTCTTTAGCATGAAAAGTCACATAATCCAGGCATTCCTCAAGGCAATAGCGCATCTTTTCCGGACAAGAATCCACCTCGAAATCTTCACTGTTTACGATCCAATCTTGGAGCAGATCCCAGCGCTCACCAATCACCGACAAGTTTGCTGGCAGGGCGGCGAATAATCCCCCGGGGAATTCCTTTCTAATAAACGGTTCCGGAACTTTAAGATCCTCAGGAACCATCACCCACATTTCGTAGCCGTATTTTCCCTTGTCATCACTGAATCCGAAGCCAAAATACCGAAATCCCGACTCCTGATCCAGAGCATACTTCTTGATTAGTCCCCCCACTTTTCCCCAGCAATCATCTTCAGGAGTATCGCTGACTACCCCATAGCTTGCAACGATTAGCTTCGGTAGTCTGATAATGCGTACTTCATTACTACTGGCGTCTATTCCCGACATGTTAATAGCCCTTTCCGAGAGGATCTTTTTGAGTGCTGATGTCAGCCGCCGAACAACCACTGCTTCATTGGTGTCTGCCTCAGCGGCGTTTGCGTCATCAACGCTAAGGCTCGAGTCGCTTCCCAGGCTTTTATCAGCCTGCAGCATCGCCAGCAGTTGCCCAATCGCAGCCCCCAAAGCGCCCAACTCATCGGCCTTGCGATTTGTTGTTTTCAGATGCGCCTCGAGTGCCCCAACAGCCGCCGAGAGCTCACCGGTAACAAAAATGCGCTGAATGTCCCGAATGGGTAGATCGATCTTGCGTAGCAGTAGAATCTGTTCGATTTTCTTTAAATTCTGCTCATCATAGTACCGGTAATCATTTGCCATACGGCAACTTTTCAGAAGCCCGGCATCTTCCCAGAAGCGCAGGGTCCTGTTGGAAACGCCATAAAGAGCCGCCGCTTCACCAATTTTCAGCATCGCACTCACCCCCCTGCCTATAGCCTAAAGCTTTCCGCAAGGTCAAGGTCAAGAGGTTTTTATCTGCTCCAAGAGAAACATTCTGTTGGTCTGCTGATACTTGGGAAAATAGATTTCCTGATATTCGTGGAGCCGAAAGTACCCGGCCAAAAACTCTTTCCATTGTGCTGTCGTGTTGTTCCATAAGATTAACCCGTCGTCCAGCAGATTATCTTTGATCACCTTGATATCCCACTCTTTAATCTGTTCTGCGGTAATATATGGATTAAGCTTCACTAGTACTTTCCCGTTCACCCTTAAGACTCTTTGCATTTCGTGCAGCAGCATGGCGGCATCCTCAGGATATAAATTATCAACAATGTTCGACAATATTGCAGCGTCTACACCATTGGCATTAATATCCCTCAGTTTTTCGATCCCACCACAAATAAAGCGGAAATCGCCGCATGGCATTTGCGTCTTCTTACTGTTGGCCTTTTCGATACCTTTATCTGATAAATCAATACCAATATGCCCTTTCGTACCATGCAGAGCACATTTAAAAAGGATCGTTCCATCTCCGCAGCCGAAGTCCAAAACCGTTTCTGATCCGGCACACACCCATTGCAAACCTTGATCAAATAATTCGTTGCCAGTACTCGCCTCGACAGGTGCCTCCGGTTTTTCTTTGGCGAAGATTGTATTCCATTTTTCAGTACAACGATCATATTTTGGGTTCATGATATCCTCCATAACCAGAATCTGATCCATCCGTCGAACTGTTGCTGGCAGATCTTCTCGGGCCAGCTTCAAGTTCCCGGAGCCTAAGGTAAAGCAGTGTAGTGAAAGCTGTCTCGATTACCAGAAGGGCAACATCATAAAAAGAGATGGCAACATCATGCAGATAAATCACCCAGGCAGGCTGGCTGATCAATGTATCCGCAATATAAAAAGTATCTATTAGAGAAATAGATATGAATATGGCGGAAAAGAGGAGCGTTCCGCCTACTATCTTCCAAAACCTACCGTCTACCAACCGGCTGCTATTTTTAAACGCACCAATCGCATGCTCCTCCAGAATGACACTATGCACTACGAACAAGTATCTGAAACTAAGATAAAAAAGAAAACAAAAAGCTGGCAACAGCACCAGAACGCCCACCGCCGGAATTACTATCGCCAAATAATAGATCAATAATATTGGCACCAGTATGATAAGCGCCAACTTCATCGTAGCTATAAATGCGCTCCAATACTTACTCCGCGTCACCTTTTTCATTTCAGCAAGCGAAAACTGGTTACCATAATGCAATGAAGCGCTTGAGAAGATTAACGCCGCATTGATCCAGACGGTAATAAATACATCTGCCGCCCCTAACAGAAAAATGGTGAAACCGGAAATTTCCTCACCAAATAAAAATGCGTAAGTGCTTCCTGCTAACGATATTACGGCACCAATCAATGCAATACAAAACAACAATATGAAGTTCTTCCGCAAAAGCCTGAAGGTATCCCTGATAACATCCAGAATGCCTATGCGCTCCCCGTAGTATCTTACCATCTCAGCACCCCTTTATTTAAATATCGAAATTCATACTTTAGGCTGCCGTTCTCAAAACGGTTTCTATCCCAACTATACTTTCGTGAAATTCGAGATCCAGCCCCGTGTTACCTTCCAAGCTCGGGGACGGGACAAACGTAGGCAAAACCGCCCGCATTTAAGCCTCTACCTCTGATAAGCCCATTTCCCCGCCACTAAAAGAAACACATGCTGCAACAACAAAAGGCTTGCGCCGCCAATGACAATCAGCAACCAAATGACGGTGTCAGTTGCTTCGAAGCTAAGTTTCAACATGCCCTGCAAGTTGGCTGCGGTATGCGGATCGGCCAGGGCCAGCCACGCGGAACAACAACAGATCAGGAATAGAATAAGCGCAGAGAATATGGCAGCCTTCTTAAGTTCAGATCTAAAGTTACTGATCGGTTGCTTGAGAAGCTTCACTTTACGGCCGACATAAACGCCGGCTAGTATACCAGGAATCACGTTAAACACCGGTACTCCCATAAAGAAGCCAAAAATACCGATGGAATAGACAATGTAGAGTACAGCCAGAGGAAGGTTATTGAAGATGTAAAATCTGTCTATCAGTCTTAATTTGCGCAGTAATACGACGCACAAGATAAATCCAGCAAATAATCCTGCAATCATCCAAAATCGGCTATCAATCTTTAGCAGAAAACTGAGCCACCAGAAAGCGCAAAATACTATTACTGGAATGATAAAACCGAGAATAACTGCTGCGAAAACTTTGTCGAGTTTGGTCATTGCTAATACTCCTTCCTTCATCGAAAAAACGGAACCGGAATGAAAAAGTGTCATGCGATTAATGCGTATCAATTTTATAGGACTTCAAAAACTTACCTGTGTCTGCATTAGAACCGAAGGATTTTAATATCCAGTCTATAGAATAGTAGCTATGTCACCTGTCATTATGGTTTTGTAACAATAAACCATTCTATATTTGGTGTCAATATCATTTTTATATAAATTGGACACCGAGTGCACGAAATTGTTTGGTATTTATCATTATTATAATGGATGATAACCCGTATTTGACAAGGGTTTGCGCCTGAGCCAGCATAGATGAGTTTTGACAATGGTGGGCATGAAAACCGAAGGGGTGTCATGTTATGAAGAAAACTAGGTATTTGATCTATCTCTTGATTCTAATAGTATCGATTACGTGCAGCAGCCGCGCGATATCATCAAACGCAGTAGAATCATCTGTTGATGTGGATAATCTAGTCAACGAGTATTTGCTAACCAACTATAGCAGGATATTCTTTCAAGGCGCAGATGATTTTACTGACTTATCTATTATGGATTCGGATTTGGCGGGCAAAGAAATGTTCTTAACTGCAGAACACCATGCTATTAAAGCAAATGCCCAATTAAGAATTAAGTTCCTAAGATATTTTAAAGAGAAGGCCAACATCAAATACTATTTGGCCGAGTATCCATACAGTATGACGCATTTCATCAATAAATATCTAGAAACCGGCGATACAAAAATCTTAAAAGAAATATATAGGCCTCTGAAAGGGACCTACGGTTGGAACAAAGACGATTATGACTTTTGGACGGAGCTTTACGAATATAATCAGGAATTTGCCGAGGAAGAAAAAATACAAGTAATAGGTATAGATATAGAACATCAATTAATCGAGGCATATAGATTTCTAGTTGATGTATTGCCCGAACAAGAGGCCCCTGAAGCGATAAAGGATATATTGGCCAGGATTGTACTTGCCTTCGATAATTATAAGGCTGCTCATTCACCACAAGAGTGGCGAATACTAACCAAGCTTGCAGGAGAATTACATAAAGACATAGCCGAAAAGGAAGGTATATATCAAGACTATTTGGGCGATAGGTTCCTTGGCTTTCGACTCGTAAACCAAAATATGCTCTACCGCGCAGAGGCGTATGAAGGCATGCATTCAGACGAAGAATTTAACAACATCAGAGATTGGATGATGTACTGCAATTTCCAAATCATCCATGATAGCCTGCCCAAAGGTAAATACTATGGACAATGGGGGCTAAACCATACTTTTCAGAGTAAAGAAAAAGACATAAAGTGGCTGGCTTCATACCTAAATGATGTAGGATCATTCTTTAGAAATAAAACAATATCTATCGTGTATCTATACGATGACTGTGGACAGATGCAAAGTGGAAATTATGCGGTTGAAGAGATAAATACTATGATACCACAGATCAAAAAAGCAAACGATTTTGTGGGCGGATATGTGACGATATACAGACTAAATGAGGAAGGTTCTCCTTTTTTCGAGATACCAATGCAATGCACCTATACCACTGAAATGCTAGAAAAAAAGGTTACGGATTTTTATCAATACATCGTTTGTATTAAGAGTTCAGAAGCAACCGAACCGCTCAATGATACTTATTAGTATAATGGAGTCACAAAAGAACTTTGTCGCTAATCAGCGATAATGTCATGATATAAGTCTTCAACAAAAATGTCATCCCCCAAGATATAATGGGAGGGAGGTCACAGCATGTGGGGTATTATTGGTACTTGGGAAATGGCTTATGACGGTATTAAGGAAGGAGCGCGGATTCTGAAAGAGCAAGGGCATGTTTTTGACGCTCTGGAAACATGTGTGCGTATGGTGGAAGATTGTGATGAGTTCACCTCCGTCGGCTATGGCGGTCTTCCCAACGCTGCCGGTGTAGTAGAATTGGACGCCGCATTCATGGATGGCGAAAATTTGTCAATTGGAGCAGTAGCCGCCTTGAGAGATTTCGCAAATCCTTGTGCCATTGCCAGAAAGCTCATGACTGAGCGGCTTAATAACTTCCTGGCCGGGGAAGGTGCCGAACAATATGCGCATCGTCATGGCTTTCCCCGCAAAAACATGCTTACGGAAAAAAGCAAGGCGCAGTGGCTGGCGCGTATGGAAGAAGTGGCGCTGCGCGAGCGCGGTCTCAGCGGGGAGCATGCGGCAAAACGCGATCGCCGGCCCGATCACGAGGGTGAATTGCATCCCTACACAGGACATGACACAGTTTGCGCTATCGGTATCGATCACACCGGCCACATGGCGGCCTGTACTTCAACCAGCGGCTTGTTTTTCAAGACCCCCGGCAGGGTGGGGGACTCCCCCCTCCCGGGATGCGGATACTATGTAGATAATCGGATTGGCGGGGCCTGCGCCACCGGACTGGGTGAAGATATTATGAAAGGATCGCTCAGTTTTCAGATCGTGCAATATATGAGCCAGGGACTGACGCCGCAGGATGCTTGTGAACGGGCGGTGAAAGCGCTGCACGACCACCTGATCGCAGTACGCGGCAAGGCAGGGGATCTGTCGGTGATCGCTATGAATGCCCATGGCGATTTTGGGGCATCCACTAACATTGAAATCTTTCCATTTGTGGCCGCTTCCAAAAAGAAAGCGCTCGCCACGTATAATGCACGCCCCAGCGGTTTACAGCAGGGAAACAGCAAGATGCCTTGAAAATGTTAATTATCATGGATCATAAGGAGCAGGGTTAAAATTAACACCAACCGTAAGATTTTACTTGCTATGGTATCTCTGTTGTTTGTTTTTGGAATTGCGCTCACACCCAGCGGGAATGCGGCTGGAAATAACCCTACAAAACCGGCTTCCCAGGGAGTCCCGAAAATTGGACTCGCCGCCAATGAGCTTGGCCGCCTTATGATTCTGGAATACCATCTGATTGGTTATCCAGAAGCAGATTGGCGGCGGACACCGGAGAACTTCCGGAAAGACCTGCAAATGCTCTACGATAATGATTATTATCCTATTGCGCTGCAGGATCTAGTGGCACGCAATATTAAAGTACCTGTCGGCAAAACGCCTTTTGTAATGACCTTTGATGACTCGAGCAACGGCCAGTTCAATTATCTGGTCAAAGGCAATGCGCTGTTAATTGATCCGAAAAGCGCGGTCGGTATCATGGAACAATTCAAAAAGGAGCATCCGGACTTCCCTCTGACAGCCACTTTTTATGTTCTGCCTGGCATCGATCCGGGGTTGCGATTATTCGGCCAGGAGGGATATATCAAACAAAAGCTGGAATTCCTGGTCCAGCGCGGTTATGAAATCGGCAATCATAGTTATTGGCATCAAAATCTGGCCAAGACCGATGATGCCGGCGTTCAGAAACAAATGGCATTAGCCTTGAAGGCTGTGCAGTCCTACCTTCCCGGTTATGAAATGCGCAACCTTTCATTGCCATTCGGCGTTTTCGCCAAAAATCCGAAGTTGGAGATATCAGGCTCCCACGAAGAAACGAAATACCGCCACAGCTCGATCGTTTTAGTCGGTTCCGGTTCGGTACCTTCTCCATTTTCCAAGGACTTTAATCCCTTCCGACTGGAACGCATTCAAGCCGGTGACACGCCATGGGGACCAAAAGCATATGTGGAACGGTATAAAAAGAATCCTTCCCTGAGATACGTTAGCGATGGCAATGCCAGAACAATTACAGTGCCAAAGGGTGCTGAAACCAACATCCCCGCTACCCTTGCAGCTAAGTACAGGGTATTGTCGGTCGAGCCAGTTGGGGCCGGACAATAGCAGTTGATATCTCTGACTCGCCTTTACATGCGGCTCACCAATACAATCAAACATGGAACAAGCTCGCGTACAGATTGCGCGAGCTTGTTTGTCTATTTACCTGCACTTTACTGTGCCATCTTCTTTTCATATAGATGCTGGTCAACCCCATCATCACCAGTACGCACATAGCCAAGTTTTTCGTAAAAATGGTGATTGCGCGTTGCCACCATGGGCGTATCCAGATTCCAGACTTGAGCATCAGGGAGTTCATTTTCCAAGAAATTGACTGCCTTTGTACCCACGCCCCGGTTTTGATAATCCGGATCGACATAGATCCTTCCTAGATTGTAATGCCCGTTCTTTGATCTGAAAATGATAATTCCGCCGATAATCGTATCCTCATCGAGTATTTTGTAATAGATTCCCTGTTCCATCATATCTAGTTGAAATTTGACCGAATCATAGCCTGGAGGGCCTCCGTTCGGCTTGCCAAAGAATCTTCTGGAATCGTCGTCAAAGGTTTTAATTTGCACTTCGGTCAGTTGTTGCGCGTCAGCGCAAGTCGCTTTTGCGAATTTGATCATAGGTTACTCATCCCTTCCCCTCTGGTAGAAGAACTCGCGCGC
>DHDG01000051.1:21228-31731 GCA_002399265.1 Firmicutes bacterium UBA4882
CCACTATCCTAAGGCTTTCCGCAGGGGAAAGGTCAATAGTCACTTCTTGGACACATTTAACAAACTCAGCCTGGAAGATCCGGATTGTCGGGACGGTATCATCCCAAATGGCATTCTGCAGTCATTCCATTGTCGACCAATTCAATCTCTCTGTCTCCCTGATAAGCATGTCTCACATCATAGCAAACCCCTAATACCCGCGTCGACATTCTGATTAATCCTTGATACTTTTCGGAGTCCTCATCAATTGTAATGTTGTGAAAGGTTTCAACTAAGCGCTCAAGGTCGTGAGTCGCCATCCAAGCCTATGAAGTCTGGCTGAACTCGATGCTCCCGGTGATGCTCGCAGTTCGAGCCCAAGGAAGGATAAAACCGCTCAGGATCCGGGCCTCGTACTCAGGCCAGTGACCCTCGGTAATGTCAACTTTTAGGAGCGGGAAAGCCCAGTACTCCAGAGTCTTTCTTTTCAAGGCCTGCGAATCACTAAAGAATTTGGCCATTCCCGATTTCCCTTTTCTGTTCCTCTGTTGTTGATAAGGAAATCCCTCGAGCATTGCCGCTACGCGCTCACCCCATCCATTCTTTCTGGCTGCGTCAACTCTCTTGATTACAATTTCGGAATCACCATCCAGAAAAACCATTCTGGCATCTGTTTGTTCAAAAACCGCGGCGATCCTACTGAAGAATTGCATGACTTCTTCTTCTGGAGTCGTAATCGCCATCAAATACTGGATATGATTCATCAGCGAGTTATCAAAGATGTGGATCGCATTATCGTCCTGGTTGTCGAAGATATATTTCCGCCATGCTGTAAGGAGCAGCTCTTGCGTCGCACTGCTTTGCACAGTATTGTCTTCCCACAAATCGCCAAAGATCGCTGTGTCCTGCCGATACTCGTCATTTAAGACAAATTTGGCGTTTCTGTCTGCCAAGCTGCCGCAGATCTTTTCCACAAATGTTGTCTTGCCTGAACCCGGCTGGCCCTCAATCAGTAACAGTTGCATGGATGTTGTCTCCTTATATATGTCCAATTTTTAGAAGTATCTTTATGTTGACAAGGGTGCCACACTCTTATATGATTTTGTCAAATTAATCGAAAATTTACTCGCCTGCAGGAATAAGCGGATAACCGTCACGGTTGGGTGATTATTGCTATGGCAAAAAGAAAGCGGGCTCTTTCAGAAAAGTATCCACCTTCTGAGCCATGCGGTTGTGAGACATGCCTGTCTTATTGCCGCCGACCCGGCTGGTGGACTGTAAGAGAAGCCAACATGGCAATAGGCGCAGGATATGCCAATCGCATGATGCTTGAAATCGCGCCCGAGCTTACTTTTGGTGTCCTTGCCCCGGCATTCCGCGGATGTGAGAACAGCATTGCATTACAGGAATTCGCTCATTGCGGCTGCTGTTTTTTGTCGAACGGCTTATGCGAACTACATGGTACAGGTTTTCAGCCGCTGGAATGCCGCTTTTGCCATCACGACAGACTGGGCCTGGGGTCCAAATGTCATGCGGATCTTGAAAAAGAGTGGCAAACCTCGGCTGGGCAGGCTTTGGTGAAGAAATGGGTTCAGCTTGTAAAATCCAGCCGCGGGTCAAAGATCAGCATGTCTTCCGGCCAGACATCCGACCAGTAGCCTCGGGGGCCCTATTTGTTGCGTAGCTCCTCAATGTACTTGTGGGAAATCCCCCCGAAGTAGTTGTCGGGTGTTAACTCGTAAAAGCCAAGATTGATATCGTTGCAGGCGACCATGGTGTACTTATGGATTTCCGCAATAATAGCGGCCGCCAATTTGGCTTTTAGCTCCAAGCTTCTACCAGTATACATATTGACCTGTACAAAGACGAAATTAGCATCTCGCGTAGTATAAGTAGCCCGATGACTGGATTCATAAAGCAATACTTGGCCGATTTTCTCGTCAATGCCAAGGACCGACGGAATAAGCTCACGAATTGATTTCGCAAGCCTATCTTTACCATCATTATCAATGGACGTGCCAAGATGAATTATTACTTGCGGCATGACAGTATCTCCCCTAACAATATGACTCATTTCTTAAGCCTAGACAGATGACACCTCACCACTCATGCTTCATTTTTCTACCATCACCATTGTTTTCCTGCTGTTGACATTCTGAAAACCACTATTTCGCCGCATCCCATGCAAGACGCGGGGACGGTTCATGCGTCTGCAGGCAAGACGCATGAACCGTCCCCACGTCTCGTCGGAAAGGTATTTTCTCGCTGCTGGAGAATAATTTGCCATAAGAGGCACTGGAGCATCATGATAAATAGATAATGCCTTAAACTTAACGCGGGAGGGATATATAGTGGGAAAACCCACCTCCT
Organism: Firmicutes bacterium UBA4882; assembly: GCA_002399265.1. GTDB lineage: Bacteria > Bacillota > UBA4882 > UBA4882 > UBA4882 > UBA4882. The sequence goes on from DHDG01000051.1 coordinate 23,578, forward strand.
TTGGCAGGTCAATCAGCCTGCGGATAATCATCATCGCCCTATTGGTCTTAGTGCTCTTGATCCCGATTTCCATGGTTACGGGCCTCATCCATGAGCGCCAGCAGCGCAGCAGAGAAGTAACGGCCGAAGTAACTGCCAAGTGGGCTGACACTCAGCAAATTGGTGGCATTGTGCTGACACTGCCTTATCAGAAACATTGGAAGGACTCTGACGGAAAAGAGCAAACAAGCGTCAGTTATGTTCAGTTATTACCTGAGTCTCTGAATATCAAGGGTAGCCTAAATCCTTTTGAACGGCAGCGTGGCATCTACAAAGTGATCCTGTATGTGGCCGAAATCTCTTATAGCGGGGCTTTCAATTTGGAAAACCTGAGCAAATGCGGCGTACCTTTGGGAGACATGATCTGGAGCGATGCGTTCGTTTCTATCGGAATTACCGATATGCGCGGCATTAATGAAGCGATGCTGCTAAACTGGAATGGCAATTCGTATCAACTGGAGCCAGGTGTCCGTCAGGGATGCGATCTCTTTGATACAGGTGTCAGTGTACCAATAGCAATTGAACCTGCAGCAGCTGAACAAAGTGTGACGCCTATTAACTTCTCTTTTGCCCTGGACTTGAACGGCAGTGAAGCCATCAGTTTCTTGCCGCTCGGACAAATTACGACTGCTGAGATGAGTTCCGAATGGGCCAGTCCCAGTTTTGAGGGCGCTTTCCTGCCTCAGACCAGGAGTATTGACAGCAATGGCTTTATTGCTTCATGGAAGATTTTGGACTTTAACCGCAACTATCCGCAGCAATGGGTCGGCAATATCGGCGGCGCAAAACTGGATGAAGTGCGGGAGTACGATTTCGGGGTGATGCTGTTCTCCCCCATTGACCAATACTCGCAGTCCCTGCGAGCTTTAAAGTACGCCATTCTCTTTGTTGGTCTGACGTTCCTGATTTTCTTCACGGTGGAAGTGTTCAACAGGCGCCGTATTCACCCGGTGCAATATCTCCTGGTCGGCCTGGCACTTTGTCTCTTTTACGTGTTACTGCTATCGCTTTCCGAACATATTGCGTTTGCGGCGGCCTATGTTATTGCCGCCTTGGCCTGCCTCGTGCTGATCACGGTCTATGTGGGCAGTGCGCTGCAAAGCAAAGTGGCTGCGCTAGCCACCGCGGCAACCTTGGCTGGCTTATATGCCTTTATGTACGTGTTGCTGAGTAACGAGGATTATGCCTTGTTAATCGGTAGCGTTGGGTTGTTCGTCATTATGGTAGCGGTAATGCTATTAACCCGCAAAGTGGACTGGTACAGGATTGAGCTGCGGCAAGAGTCGGCGGCGGATGCAGAGTCGAGCGAACCGTGGGATGAACAGTGGGATCAGCTTCAGGAATAACGCAAGGAGGGGGTGGATATCCACCCCCTTTTTAATTAGAAGAAGTATGCTATTATATATAAGCGCATAGCCGAAAACTGTTAATCTGTTAGCAATTCAAATGCTGTAGCTGTTTTCCTGGCAAATTCTATCGGATCATCAATGGAATCGAAGTGAATATAGAATAGGCGCGGCTCATCAAATAACCAGTGATTATGCAATGCTGTCACGAAGATATCTTGCTCGCGAAGGGCAGAAATGAATGGGTTGATCTCATCTTGCAGAATCACGGTTTCCCCTAAATTCAAAGTCCGCCCTTGCGCATCCGGAGATTCAAAGGAAAAAAGGGCTCCGCGTGTCAAACTGGAGCGGCTTGATCTTCCTAAGATCGTTGCATTGATGTCTCTTAGGCGTAATACGGTACAAGGGTCTTGACTTAAAATCATACCGCCTAATATCTGGGCGAACTCCTCACAAAGGTTGCATCGATCCATGTCCAACCTCCTTCGCCCTAAATATATGCCGGTTTGGTTAATTGGTGACAATATTTATGCCTGATGTGATAAGAGGTGATAAACAATGATCTCCTAATATTTATCAGCGCATGTAATCGCCATCATGATAAAGAATTGCGAAAGATCCTGGCGACCGTCTCCGGCGAAACAGCCACCGGAGTGCTGTCCAGCATATATTGAATGCCCGGGGTTGTATAGACCAGATCGGTCAGTGTCGCCACATCTTCCTGCTCAAAGCCGAGGTCGCCCATAGTCGTCGCCAAACCGACTTCCGCCAGCCATTGTTTGATTACTTCCTTGATACCCGCTTTCGTCTTGATGCCCGCTTCCGTCCGCCTGATCGGCTGCAGTATTTCGTCCAGTATCTCCTGCGCAGCCGGGTATATTGTATCCAGCACTTCCGGCAAGAGTACCGCCAAGCCCAAACCATGCGGAACGCCAGGCTTCATGGCGCTAATGGGATGCTCCAAGGCATGTCCCAGATGCAGGCCCCCGTTATCAAACGATATCCCGGCCAGCATCGAAGCGAAGGCAAGATAATAACGCGCTTCACGGTCATTCAGATCGCGCAGGATGCGCGGAAAGTACCGGAAAATCAAATCCGCACTCTTAATTGACAGCGTTTTTGAGAAAGGGCCGGCACCTTTGGCCGTGGCGGCCTCAATAGCATGCGTAAGTGCGTCCAGAGTTACATAGCGGGTCTGATTCAGCGGTAGTGAAGCCATTAAGTTGGGATCATCGATAGAATAAAGGGGGTACATTTCTTCAAAACCGATTGCCGGCTTGTAGTTTTTCTCATCAATGCCAGCCACGCCAAAATGATTGGTCTCTGAACCGGTGCCATGCGTCAAGTTGATGGCCACTACCGGTGCCGACTGTTCAGGAAAGAACTGATATTGCATCAATTGCTCACAGCTAGCCTCCGGATACCCGAGCATAATTGCGGCAATTTTCGCGGTATCGATTACACTGCCGCCGCCGATGGCGATGAACGCCTGTGTACCAAATTTGCGCGACAGATCGATGCACCGATCGATTAGAGCGGTTGAGGGATTCGCTCTTACTTCATCAAACAACAAATACTGCAACCCTTGCCGCTGCAGAAATGGTTCGACTTCCGCCCAGGCACCGGATACTTTATAGGCCATATTGTCAGTTACAACTGTTACTTTGCGCACATCCCGGAGCGCCTTGCTGGCAAAAATCTCCGGCATTTTGGTAATTGCACCCAATCCGAAGTAGATGATTGTACGACTGCGAATCTCATGGACCATATTAATGTCATTGGCTTGTTCCCACATTCCTGTCACCTTCACTTTTCTACCCGGTGCTCGTCAGGTCTCTGTAAACGCCGCATATTTCCTTAAAAAAGGCGTATTTGCGCCGGTACGCGTCCGCATATTCCGGCCGGGGTTTAAAGGTCCTGGACACCGCCACATATTGTTTAATTGCTGACTGCACTGTGCGCTGATTAACGCTGTGCTCTCCTAAAATGATATCCCCGATAATTGCTCCGTCGCGATACTGCGTACGGCAAAATTCCCGGTTACAGACATCAGCCTTAATTTGCAGCCAGCCGTCATTACTGTTGCCACCGCCCGTGGCCATCACACTGCCGCTGGACTCATTTCTATCCAGCAACTCGATGTTTTGGCGTAAATCATACGCCAACCCCTCCAGAACGCTGCGGTACATCGTTTGGAGATTGTCATCCTTAGTCAGTCCGATGAAACTTCCCGTGGCATGCTCATCCCAAAAGGGACTTCTAGCGCCCATGATATACGGAATAAAAATTGGACCGCCAGCTGGGGTCGTTTTGAGCAGACCTTCTTCCAGTTCGCTCAGAATTACCGCATCCATTGGCCGCTGCAGAATAGAGGCAATAAACCATGCAATCGTACCGCCGCTGTATGATAGCGGGAGCACGTTGATCCTTTTTCCGTCAATAACATGATCCGGCAAGTGATCAGCGGCCGATCCGTCACCGCCGCCGCCCTCGCCGACCCCGCCGCCACGGCCCCCGCTTCCGCTTCCACTACAACCGAAAACGCAGGTGGAGGTGCCGGTCATTTCCCCAATCTGATGTCCTTCATAAATACCGCACCCTAATGCTTCACAAAAAGCATCAATGCCTCCGACTACCACGCGCGTGTTTTCATCGGTCCCTAACTCACAGGCATAGTTAGCGGCTATGTCGCGTAGGACTAGCTCAGATGGTACGACCTCCGGCATTTTCCATGGGTCCAAACCGAGTCTGCCAATCGGCTCAAAGTCTTTCTGCATTCGGCGATAGGTAACCATTGTTGAAGCAGCTGATTCATCAATCAAAAACTGCCCTGTCAAGCGGCAAAGCACATAGTCCTTGGGCTGCAGAAACCTGTAAGCAGCCTGATACAGATCGGGCTGATGACTTTTCAGCCAGAGCATCTTGGCTTCATTAGCAGAAGCATTGACTGTTTCACCCAGGAGCGTGCTTATCAAGTGGGCTTCTTCCGCCGCCCTTTGGTCTTGCCAGATGATCGCTTTGCCAAGCGGGTTCCCATGTTGATCAACGCAAACCAGTGATGGAGCATGACCACTAAATACCAACGCTGCCGGCTTCATCCGTCCGCCAATCTGCGCCCGCAATTCCTTCAGACAGTGAACCGTACCCCGCAGATATTCGGCAGGGTCTTGCTCGGCCATATTATCGCGGTAATCTGTGGCATAGCCATATTTGGACCCGTAATAGCGGCCGTCGATAACCGCTCCGGCCTTGATGTTGGTTGTCCCGATATCTACACCAATAATCACAGGCTCACCCCTTCGTCTCCGTTTGGCCTGCCACCTTCCCGCCAAGTTTCCCGGCAGGTGCAAAGCTATCTAGCAATGCATACACTACCAAGCTGATACCAAACGACAATAACAGCCTATTCTCTGCCAGACAGCTAATCAGCACCCCCAACAGCCACGCCACAAATGGTTGATAATTGAATTGATGCTCATAATCATGCGCTGCTTTACAGTCACAGTCACAGTTACCGCCACCGCCACCGCCGGCCACCCGTGTCTGTCTGGGGTATTTAAAATAGAAATAATATGCGAACACAGCCAACAACGGCACAAAGATCCTTCCGATCCAGTTCAGGACTGTCAGCACACGATCATTAACTCCAAGCCAGGCGCAAAAAATGGCCACAACCCCGCCAAGTATAATAAACAGACTGCGATAGCGCTCCCGGCCGGTAACAAAATTGATTACAATGCCATATGAGTATAAACTGCGATCGTTAAAGGTCCACGTGCAAAGTAACATGATGAGTGCTGCCACAAAAATCGGTATCCCGATGCTCCCGAGAATTTTAATCAGATCAAAACCGCCGCCGCTGCCGATGCCGCTACCGCCTTCCCCGCCACACCCCGCAAACAGCCCGCCGGCGATCATGACCAGCGAATATATGACCACCCAGCCGATACCGGTGGCAATGGCCAAATCCTTTTTGGTCCTCACAAACCGGGTATAATCTGCGTAAAATGGCAGGAAGCCTATCCAGGTTAACATAACATAACTAATGCTCTGTACCAGATTGAGTTTTTCAGACAGCGGCGCCTCCGGCACTGCATTCGCATTCCCGGTAACCAATACCCTAATGCCGGCAATGATAATCACCAGTGCCACAATCGGAACCTGCAAATTGCTGCTCAGTTCCATCCCTTTAAGTTCCTTTATAGAACTTAGCACTGATATGCCGACGATCACCGTGATAATCAGCACATAATTCAAGGATGGGTATATTCCCAGGAGCGATTTGGCGACCATCTCGGTCATCCAGCCAATCCAGATTAACCCGGTCGGCAGGATCAAAAGCATAATGAGCTTACAGCCCAGCTTACCAAAGATCTTGCCATAGAGCGTCGCCGCCGGGAGCCGCCATTGCACTCCCACCCGACCGGACAGCAAAAACAATCCGGCCAGGATCGCATTGGCAATCAGGACGGCCGGGATAAAAGTCCGTAAATCAGTCAATAATCGCAGGTTAAATCCAAACATCAGATTATTGACCTGAATTAGCAGCGCTGAAATCAGAATCGTAAACGAAGGCCATTTTTTTAGCTGGGACTGAGGTACCTCAGTAAAAATCGAGTTGCCCATGATGAATTAGTCACCCTGCCCTGTGAAGAAATCAACCGCTTCCGCTCCCGGCGCTGTTAACCGGGGAACCGTCCCGTCAAAGCCGTCGGCAGTCAATCCCATTAATTTGCATGTCAGAGCCGCCAGATCAACGATCTTGGCATCAGCCATTTCCTGGTTTTGCGGAATACCGCTCCCGAAGAAAATCATCGGGATATTCATGTCGCTGTCTTCTGTGGTACCATGCATACCTTGATACTTCCAGAGCAATGCTTCCGGTATGAAAAGGTAGCCCGGCTCGGAATCCAGAATCAAATCCGGGCAGCGCTCACAGTCCACTCTCAACGCCTGAGCTTCCGGCGAGCCTTTACTGGTAATTCGCGCGACCCCTTCCTGCGCCTCAAAAAAAGTAGTCACAGCAGCGGCATCGTCTCCATTAAGCCAGATATAGGCGTTCCGGCCATCCACCACCACCGCCGCTTGATCAAAGTTATTATTCATCAACACATTGATTGGGATTGCTTTGGATACTGGCGACATGCCGTGATCTGCCAGGATCATGACGGCCGTATCGCTGAGTATATCTGACTTTTTCATGTAACTAAACAGCTTCCCGATTTCCTGATCAATCAATTTGACAGCCTGCGCAACTTCAAAGGAATCCGGGCCAAAACGATGCCCGATTGAATCTGCTGATTGAATATTGACCAACGTAAAATCAGGTTTTTCTTCCGTAAGCACTGACTTTAATGCTTCAAAAACCCAGGAAGTAGTCTTTAGGTGATAATCATAGTACTGATCATTGTTTTCGCTGTCATCCAATTGGAGGGCTTCCCCAATATAGTCCGGGTGAGCGCTCATCGTTGCCTGAATGTCGCAACCCTTTTCGAACAGCGTCAACATATTCTTCTTACCGGAGACAATCGCGGTTTTCTTACCATGCTCGCCGGCAATCTCAAAAAGGGTCTTTTGATCGATGAGGTCGGCAGAGATATTTTTCTGGCTGATGCGCTCGTTCTGATCATAATAAACATTACCGATCAGACCGTGCTGGTCAGGATAGGTACCGGTCATCAACGATGTATGAGCATTACAAGTATGAGAAGGATAGATTGTCTGGCCGTCCAGATCATAAGTGGCGTATTGCAGAAGCTGATAGAGACTGGAATCCTGATCTAAGTAGTTAAGGTATCTGGATGCAAATCCGTCCAGCACAATCAAAATCACGCGATCGCTGCTGCCGAACTCATCCAGACCGTTATCTTCCATCGTGATAGCCGGACGCCCGCCGCATGAAGCCAACAGACAGACCAGCATTAACAGCACTCCCAGATACATGGACATGGTCAGTTTTTTCATGATATGCATGCATCCTCTCCTGGCTCCAGCGGCCTCCGGTTTTGCCGGCTGGCAAAACCGGATCAAAACCGGAGGTAACGTTCTTTCACGCGCTGGAGACACAACTTACTGTTATTCGGCCGGGCCGTTAGTTTAGGAACAATATAAGCCTATATGCGATAAATGACTTTAATTAGTTTCGGTTCTATCTGCGGTTATGGCCAATAACGAAGATTTTATTTAACAAACTCAACAGTGACTACATACCAGCTCCATTGTGACGGTTTATACAGCTCTTCCAGATCAGGATACTGGTTATAGGGGAATATCATTTTTACGGGACCGCCTTCGCCGGCCGGGATCTTTTCGCCATCCTGAGAATTGGCGATATAGATAGGATAGTTCAGAGCATCCGCGGCATTGATTTCAACAGTCATCTTATCTTTGGCGATAACCTTGATAGTCGTGCAATCCTCAGCGCCAGCTTTGGTCATTAAATCGCTGAGCTTAATGCCGGCGAACAGAGCATCTTTGCGGAGATTGGCTTCCGTGACTTCTAATTCAAATTTCATATCCGCGAAGTCTTTTTCGGTCAGCGCAACTTCGGTGGTGTCATTAACCAAGGTTACCAAAGTTGGTAGGACTACTTCTGCTTCTGCTGCTTCTTCTTTTTTTGCGCCGCAGCCCGCCAGGGCTATGAGCGCCACCATCATAATCATAATGGCCAGAAAATAAGTTCTCTTTTTCATTCCAAAATTACCCTCCCCATTATTTAGACATACTTTTTAGGCCTATATTGTTCCGCTCCAGAATATGGCGAGTTAGT
>DHDG01000051.1:31945-36184 GCA_002399265.1 Firmicutes bacterium UBA4882
AAATTGAGATTGCCAGACCCATAGTAAGCGCCAGCCAACGCGCCTACCATTGCCCCGATGGTATCTGTATCACCTCCCATATTGACGCCAGTCTCAATAATCTTCATGATATTTCCGGGCTGCGATTTGGAGAACAGTGCCATGACTACCGGCACTATTTCGTAAGTCTGCAGACCAGCTCCAATATAGTCGTAAAGAATCTGGGCACACTCCGCTAAATCCCCGGTTTTTCCCAGCAGCGATATCGCCAGTTCTATGCGCTTATGCAGAGACGGTCCAATTAGCATGTTCCCCCGGCGTTCGCCTTCTTTGGCCCCGTATATGGCCGCCTCCAGAACCCTTTCCGGAGTACTGTCCTCCAGCATCGCAGTGGCGATGGCAGCGGCCATTGCAGTGGCACCGGCGATGGCCAGATTGGTATTATGCGTCGGAATGCTCATGATTTCAGCATCATCAATGGCCTTCCGGATATTGCCGGGATTGACCAAGCCCAAAGCGGGTACCCGCATGGCAGCGCCAATTGTCGCTCCGTATTTCCCCGCCTGATGTGGCGCAGTGCCAGCCAGTAATGCCTTAATCGCTTTGGCCGAACTGGGACCCAAATAGCTCTTGTTGAAGACATCTTTTTGCTTGGCCCAATTGACAATGGCGGCCACCGCTACGTCAAGATTAAAGGTACGAAACTTGAGGATCTCATCGATGATCTGCAGCGTCAGCTCAGTGTCGTCGGTAATCATACCGAACCCCAAATCTTTGTGGATATGATCAGCGGAAGGTGCTACCAGTCTATCAACATATCCGAAGTTTTTACGGATCTCTTCCGGTGTCATAAATTCGGTCGGCATCCCCATACTGTCGCCCAGAGCCAGTCCGCAGAGACACCCATAGACCTTGTCATACAAAATGTCTTTTGCTATCATAATGCATGTTCCTATCCTATAAATTTGCTGACTTCGCTTGACCTTGGCATCGCAGTTCTGGCTCCCATTTTGGTAACCGTGCAGGCAGCGCAGGCATTACCTAATTTGAGGCTCTGTTCTGCTGTAAGGCCCGAAAAAACCCCTTTGATAAATCCGGCCGTGAACGAATCCCCGGCACCGGTGCTATCGATCGCCTGCACTTTGAAGGCGTCAGCAAAGTAGCGGCACTCACCGGAATAAAAGCCGGATCCCAGCGTACCCTCAGTAACAATCAAGTTGCGCACGCCGTAATTCAGCAACTCCTGGATCGCCGCCTCTTTTTGATCTTTGCCTGCCAGGAGCTTTAGTTCCGGAAGATTGACCAGCAGGTAATCGCAATTCGCAACCAGAAGACCGATGCGCTCCAGGCCCAGACTGCAGAACAATCCGCCTGGACTATAGAAAATGGGGGTCCCGCATTGCCGCGCGCGGCGAACTGCCGCTGGAGCCACATTTTCCAGGACTTCTCCGATATAAATTCCGTCAAAGCCGGGGAAGTCCACCTGATTGATTTCATCATCCCGCTCATAGAGCGCCGTTCCGCCCAAGGAATAGATGACGCGCTCGCCCTGACTGTTTACGGCAATAAAGGTTTGCGCTGAAGACGCCTCTTTTTCAATGATTAAGTAGGATGTATCTACGCCTTCCCTGTCAAAATCCTCTTTGATTATGAAGCCTTCCGTATCTCCGCCCGCTTTGCCCAGAAATGATGCCTCCAGGCCCAGACGCTTAAGGCCTACCGCAACATTAGCGGTTGATCCCCCCGGGTACTTGTCGATCGATTGCGGGAAGACGATTTCATCAGCCGCCGGGAACTGTTCAACTTTGACGATAGTATCAACGGCTGCCGCTCCCAGGACTGCGATTCTCGCCATGATAGCCACACCCCACATCCAGTTTTAATAAACCCAATTTATAAACCTATAAAACCCCATACCCTAGTGTATAAGCATAGATTAAGAGCACCAGTGCCACCAGCAACAGGTAATTAGTGAGACGGTCCCGTAGCGAGTATTGCATCGGCTTGATAAACTTGTTCTTTGTTTTGGCGCCAAAAGCCCGCGCTTCCATAGACAGGGCAATTTGATCCCCGGTCTCCAGAGAGTTGCTAAGCAGGGGCGTGACGATCGGAATCAGCTTGCGCACGCGCTCAATGAGTTTCCCTTTATCCAATTCCATCCCGCGGGTTTTCTGGGCATCCAGCAGATGCCTGATCTGCTTCTGAATAATGGGAATGAACCGCCAAGCGGTTGAGAAGATAAAGACAAACTGCCGCGAAGCAAAACGCAGCCGCGAGATCATCTGAATAAAATCCGATGGTGATACGGTATAACCCAGAATGGCCACCGCCAGAACAACCATATAAATCTTCATGCTGGCAGCCAGGCCGTATAACAGACCGCCCAGATTAAAACCGAGCCGCTCACCGGGCAGGAGATAAAATAGAATGACCTCTTTATAATGCGAGTGTAACAGCGACGTATCCAGAGAAAAGGCCTGGATTATCATGATAAATATCACTGGAATGATAATGATCTTGAAGAACCACTTGATTTGACTCCAGGGAAATTTGGCAACTTTGCCCAAGATGACCAAGAGCCCCAGCATCACGCCGCAATAAAGCGGATGTGTCCAGAGAATCGACGCCACGATCACCAGTAACGTACCGAGCAGCAAAACCTTGGGACTGGTTTTATGCAGATATGTGTCTCTCTTTCTGTAATCTACCAGCATTGCTTTTCCTCCCATCAAGTAACAGCTTGTCATTTGGTAGGCGCATGTTCTGAGCAGCTATGACAGGCTGCTACCCCACCATCTCCCGGAATACTTGGTAGAACTCGTCCACGGAAATGATATCATCGGGCATGAAGGCAATGTTTTGTGCGATATAGGTAATGTCAGTCGGCCGCAAATAGGCTTCCTTCAATTTGTCCCGCCTGGTGAAGATTTCTTTGGGGGTTCCGTCCAAGATCAGCTCACCCTGTGACATAACCAACACCCGGTTGCAGTATCTGGTCACAATCTCCATGTTATGGGTGATAATAATGATGGTTTTGCCTTTCTGATTCAATTTCCTGAGCAAATCCATAATCCATAACGTTTCGCGCCAATCCTGGCCAGTGGTCGGTTCATCCACAATCACAACGTCCGGTTCCATGGTGATAATCGATCCCATTGCCAGACGCTGACGCTCGCCCTTACTCAGGTACTTCGGCCAGACTTCGCGGTATTTGTGAAGGCCGATATCCTGCAATACCTCTTCCACGATGCCGTCGGTATATTCAGACCCCTTATTGAGATTGCGCGGACCAAAGCGCAGTTCGTCTTCAACGCTGTCGGTAAAGATTTGCTCGTCGGGATTTTGGAAAACATAACCGACCTCTCTAGACAACTCCGCCACGCTACGGTCGGCGATCGCTCTGCCATTGACCGTGATGGCACCCGCATCAGGCTTCAACAATCCAATAATATGACGCGCCAGCGTGGTCTTCCCGGCACCATTCTGACCAATAATGGCCACAAACTCGCCTTTGTTAATGGTCAGATTGACGTCCTTCAGGTCATCGTGATCGCCCAGATAGGAATGACGCAAATGTGATACTTCAATAATGGGCTCACGCATGGGCTCGCGGCCGTCGCCAGCGGCGGCTGCCTGCTTGACAGCTGGGGCCGGGGCGGCAGCTGCGGCCGGGGTTTTGGGTTGGAATCCGCTACAGGCCTCAATTACCTGCGCCGGAGTCAGTAACACCTTGTCAATATAATGATCCTCTTTGAGCCTCATGCTCAGTTCAATGGACTGGGGAATTTCCAGCCCGAGCTCTTGGAGCTTCCCAACCTGTGAAAAGACTTCTTCCACAGATCCCTGCAGATAAACCTGGCCTTTGTTCATCACGATGACCTTGTCGGCATGTTTGACGATTTCGCTCATTTCATGTTCAACCAGGACAATCGTGATGCCATATTGCTTGTTAATGTCCTTCACAATTGAAAATACCCGTTCTTTGCCTATGGGATCAAGCATTGAAGTAGGTTCGTCGAAAACGATAATCTTGGGCAGCATGGCATAGACTCCACCGATACTGACACTCTGCTTTTGCCCGCCGGATAGCTCAAACGGCTTGCGGTCTTTCAATTCGCTAATCTTCAGATCGGTATAACTGCGCTCGACCCGCCGCATAACTTCCTCATAGCTTAACCCCAGGTTGGCCGGGCCGAATGCCAGGTCTTCCTCAACTGTCATCCCGAAAAGCTGTGTATCAGGATCCTGATACACAGCTTT
>DHDG01000051.1:36313-36495 GCA_002399265.1 Firmicutes bacterium UBA4882
AAAGCTGTGTATCAGGATCCTGAAAAACCAGGCCAATCTTGGAAGCCATTTGATAAACCGGAGTCTTGCTGGCATCCAGTCCGTCAACTGTGATCGTACCGGTCAAATCGCCCTTAATAAAATTGGGAATAACTCCGTTAAGGGTTTCACACAGGGTCGTTTTCCCGGCCCCGGTCGGTCCG
>DHDG01000040.1:0-159 GCA_002399265.1 Firmicutes bacterium UBA4882
ATGCTCTTGAGTTCAATAACGTTAGTGACAATTTTGCCAAGCGAAATGCTATGTGATTGCAATAATCTGGCGGCCATCTTAAAGTCGTTCGGGGCAAAACCGAAACTGCCGATCAACCGCACTTCCTTATAATGAATACTGTTAGGATCAATATTGATG
>DHDG01000040.1:397-753 GCA_002399265.1 Firmicutes bacterium UBA4882
GCCTCTTCCACTGCCTGCGGAGTCCCGATCGCGACCACGATATCGGTCAGCCCATCTGCGCCAGTCTGCCCGTCGATCCATTGCCGGAGATCAGTCTGCTTGGGATTGGCCACATGGGCACCCAATTCCCGGGCGACTGCCAGCCTTTGCTCATTGAAATCCGTCACCAGTACCTGATTGGCACCAAATTTCTTTAGTATTTCGGCGTGTATCAGGCCCATCGGTCCCGCGCCCATCACTAATACGTTGTTACCAGGCTTAAAGCCCAGCTTTCGGACAGAATTCAGGACACAAGCCACGGGCTCGGCTAAAGAAAGCTCCACCATGTTACAATCATCGCTCAGGACTACCATGCC
>DHDG01000040.1:885-2108 GCA_002399265.1 Firmicutes bacterium UBA4882
CAGGACTACCATGCCTTTTTCGGCAACTGTTTTGGGAATCGTAATGTACTCACAAAAAGTACCGCTACTAATGCCGTCTTTGTGATTGCAGAGTTCATAGAGTTCATTACGGCAATCCGTACAGTTATGGCAAGGTACGTAAGGAGCGCAGGTGATTTTGCTCCCAATCAGGCTTTGATCGGCTTCGGTTCCTGCGTCAATGATCACGCCGCTGAATTCATGTCCCAGGATGCATGGTGGCGGAAAAAAGCGGTGTCCTTGCTTAAAGGTCTTAAGATCGGTTCCGCATAGTCCGCTATACATCACCTTGACCAGATATTCATTCTTTTGAGGCTGTGGGTCCGGAACATCCGTAAGCTCAATTTTCCCGGGTCCCTGATACATGGCTGCTTTCATCAGGATCGGCCCTCCCCGTGTACGATGTTAACAATGTCTGCGACTGTCCTGGCCGGATCATCTGATTGGAAAATATTGCGGCCGATGGCAACCCCGGAAGCCCCTTCATGCATGGCCTTGCCGATATAGTCGTAGATGCCGCAATCTTTAGGACCGCCTGCCATTACAACCGGTACTGGACAATTGGTTACGATCTCGTGATAATTCTTGGGTGTATAGTAAGTCTTGATCACGTCGGCACCATGTTCATAGCCCAGGCGGACACAGAGATCAATCAGGTCGGGATCGTATGAATTGTCGAAGTCCGCAGGTAAGAGTTCAGCGACCAGCACCAGACCATAGCGCAGACACTCTTCTCTTAACTGCTGCATGATCTCGAACATCCTGGGTTCCCGCTCATGCCCGACAAAAATCATATTACAGACGGCATCCGCACCTAACATATTGGCTTCACCAACACTGGCGGTCAAGGTATGCAGGCCATCGGATTTGCTGGCTTTGCTGCATCCCCCGGTAACACGCATAATCAGTCCGGCCTTACCGGCGAAAAGATCATACGTTGCTCTGGCAAATCCTGGCGTCATGATGAGGGCATCCGCGCCACCCTTGATGATCTGTTGTACAATCGCACGCGGTTTTTCGATGCCGCTCACCGTTCCGGCAAACGCCCCAAAATCGAGTGCAGAAATCACAGTTTTGTGATCGTCCCTAAAAATCCGCTGCATGCGGATCGCCTTTCCTATCATAAACAGCCCTCCAGTTACATTTGGCATGTCATAATGTTATAACATGTTTTGTTAAAAAATGATGTGCCATATGATGTGCCA
>DHDG01000040.1:2254-8126 GCA_002399265.1 Firmicutes bacterium UBA4882
TGATGTGCCATATGATGTGCCATCTATGGCAGCTTTTGACGCAAAAACACAACAAAAAAGTACAGTCCCAATAATACTGTACTATTGATTGACGGTGGAGTTTTCACCATCGGATTCATCGTCATCGATGTCAATATTCTTTTTTCTCTTTGAGGCGGCGGTGATTGCCTTATATGCCACAGAAGCCAGAAAACAGTTGGCAAAGGATCCAACAATCTGCGGGATCAGGATCGGAACCATGATACCCCATCCGAGCATCAGGAACCAAGGTAAGATGCATAAAGTATTCACTATGGTACCAACAATCATGCCGGCCACCAGGTTGTACCTTTTAGACACATAACCAAATGCCAGCGATGCCAAAGCCATATTCATCATGTAATACGGCACCATGGCGGCCCAGCCGGAAAATCCAGACATCAAGTTAGCGAAAAAGGTTCCAAAAGCGGCAACAATACTACCAATTTGCCACCCAAACATCAGTGATGCGAAGTAACCGGCAGTTGAATCCAGTTTGATGGAAGCTGCCGGACCCGGTATGGAGATGAAACCGCCTGCCGCAGCCACGGCAATTAATACGGCGACTTTGGCAATCGTACCGGAAGACCACCCTGATTTTTGAATCTCGGTCGGAAATTTGCGATCCCACATTTTTCCGAAAACGAATACCAGTACCACCATAAACAATCCAATCAGATATGTTACCGAGATGCCGAGTACACCCTGTCCTAACATCAAAATTCCTCCCCATGCTTAATCATTAATCATTAATCAGTCGGAGTAACCGGATTCATAGAAGGGCTGCCCATATCTGAAGAAAAAACCGGAGCGGCCACTAGCCGCTTAACAGCTCAATCCTCCCTTCGTTCGATCTGCATCTTGCATTTGTCTCCCCGGACAATATGAATGCTGTGTTCAATCGGTTCGCCATTTTTGGCGTAGCCGAGCCGTTCGACCCGCATTCCGAAACTGACTGTATCGAGTTGCAGAATTTTCATTTCAAATTCGTCAAGCAGGGTCGGCTCGAGAATTTCCTCAGCGCGCGCAATCCTGATACCATATTTGCGGTCCAGCAAATTATAGATCGACACAGTCAGATCTTCCTGCTCAATGTGCTCTACCCGATCATAAGGAAAGTTGAGCACTTCTATATAGTAAGGTTCATCGTCAATCAGGCGCAACCGTTTGATCTGAATAACCTTAGCATCCTCGGCAATCCTGAGTCTGTCGCATATATACCTGGTGGGCTTCCTGAAGCCGATATCCATCACTTTGGCAGAAGGGCGCTGATTAAAATTGAGTACTTGTTCGGTAAAGCCTTTGACACTCTCGAGGCGTGTAGCCTCATAGGGCGCGCGGACTATCGTGCCCAGACCTTTCTGACGCCTGAGGACACCCTCCTGCGCCAAATCAAGAATGGCTTTCCGGACAGTGATTCTGCTGATATTATAAAGCTGGCAAAATTCGGATTCCGAAGGGATGAGATGGCCAACCTGATATTCACCATTGCTGATTTTCTCGCGAATGATTTCTTTGAGTTGGTAATAGAGCGGTTCAAAACAATTCCTGTTTAACTCCATTTTAACCCTCCTGTAATATCAATATAACATGTTTATAACAAGTAGTCAACGATGGGATCATTTGCCGGCGCATCCGCAAGGCTGTTTTCCGGTACCCGGATGTAGAGGCAAAAAGCCCGTCGGTGAGCGGCAGGCGGTTGAGCGATATTCTCAGTCACTTCTCTGGTACATCGGCAATTTTGTGCTTTGCCAGAAGGGTGTGAGTGACGCGCACCGTTCTTTGTGATACATTTGGGATAGGCGGAATTGGGGGTATGTTAGTTGGATAAGAAGTCGAAAGTCAATCGCGCCCCGTTGGCGATTATTATACTGTTGATTGTCGTATGCGTCGTCGCCGGCATACTGGCGTTTCCCAAAATACGCGAGGCTTTATCCAATAAGGCGCCTGACGATAGGACGAGCGCCGCCATCACAATGCGGAAAACAAGCAAGACCTATCAATATGATAACACGGAAATCATGAAGCTTACAATCGATTACCCTGAGATTACGTCGGCAAATAGCCCGGAAGCTGCGGAGCATATCAATGAGGAAATAGCACTGCAGGTGGACGCGTTTGCCAAAAACGCCGACGAGTTATATCAGGAGGCCATTGAGATTTATGACGACTTTCAGAAAGAAGGCTATCCGTTTCATCCCTGGGAAGCTTATCTGCAGTTTCAGGTAACCTATAACGCTCATGGTTTGTTAAGCTGGTATATCGATCGATATCTGTATTCGGGCGGAGCCCATGGCAATACACTGCGCAGTTCTGCAACCTGGGAATTAGTCCAGGGCACGCTGCGCACACTGGACACTTTTTACGAACCCGGCGCAGATTATCAAAGTTATATCCTGGAAACAATCCTGAAGCAAGCCCAGGATAACCTGGCGCAGGAGCCCTATATCTATTTCGAAGAATACCAGAGTTCAATCAAGGAGTGCTTTGATCCTCAGAGTTTTTATCTGAGCCCTGACGGGTTGGTAATCTATTACCAGCAGTATGCTATTGCGCCCTATTCCACCGGCATTGTCGAATTCACCATTCCTGCTGAAAACAACTGATGGCACCCGCAGTGTCGCCAAGCACCGGAAAACCGCTAATTCAACCAGTGATGAATTTTAGAATTCTGCGCGGTTTGGCGTAGGGATTGAGCGTCAAAACACGCTCGATAATTTCGGCGATGGCGTCATCTTGATTAAGCTTAGCAGCTTTCTCAAATACCTCTGCGCCCCAAAAGCTTTCAGTTGTGCAAAAAACGGTTGACGACCAGCCGTACTCGTCGCCTTTTGCAGAGATTTTCCGCTGCCGTCCGCACATTGTCAGATACATTTTCATCTGAAGCTCAACTAACGCACTATCGAATTTGGATTTCTCATCTTTCTCAAACCCTGCCAGCTGCTTCATAGCATGCAGCGGCAGCGTTCCATAATCCTGCGTGGCACTGTAAATGCGCTTGGCATGATTACTTATGGCACCGTCTTCATATTCTTTTTCCAGACTCATATTGCCGCGGCGCGCAGCGATGAAATATGGTGCCCATTCTTTTGTGATATAACCGCTCTTGTTGAAAAAGCACTTCGTATAAGCAATGTCGTTACGCTCTTCCAATACGCGCATGCGCCATTCCCACGGATCGGTTTCAAGATCGCCGGTGTGCCATCGCACAGGCGTTTCATAGGGCGGCTCTTCATCCCAACTCCACGGAATCAGCGCAAATATCCCGGAATTGTTGCCACCGCCCAGTGAAAATCCCGCTTCCAATAGCGCATTCACAAAGTCGGCGTAGTTTCTGATCGGACTATGGTTCAATCTGTTTTCTCCTTTCCGCAACTGCGCGAATCAACCGAGTGCGTCGCCTCCATAGTTACTTGCTGTTACTCTTATGCACCGATAAATTCCGATTCAGCGATTAATGGTTTCCCGTCAATATACCGCCACTGTCTGACCAGATGAATCTTAACTCGTACGACAATTTCATCTTCATATGCGGAATACCTCTCAAAGGAGCTCGGATGTTTTTCCTGATAGGCCTGCGCAAAGAAGGCGTTTTGCTCTGCTAATGGATGACCGCATGTTGTCGCTGTTCCCTCAATCTCAAGGTCGCCGACGCACAATGCCACACGCGGATTAGCTGCAATTTGATCCATTTTCAGCGAATCATAGCCTGTCTGAAAGTAAATATCCAGACCGACGTTGATATGACTCATTGGGCGGATGGTAACGCGGTTATCGGCGCAAGTGGCCAGCGTCAGTACTTTTTCCTTTCGTAGTATGCTGATGATTTCTGCGGCGCTAATTGGGCATGTTTCGAATTTCAACGTATCTCTCTCCCTTCACACCTCATCTTAGCATCATTAACATGACAACAGTCTGTCGTGTTAATCTTTGTGGATTCCCGGTTGCATGAAAAAAGCCGCTATGAAGGCTTCACGCCTCTCATAGCGGCCCGGGATAAGTGTACTTGCGCGCTCCTTGCGCGCTGCTATTGCTCTTTTCTTCTGATTGGTAACCCGTATTCTATTTTGTTTTCATCGAAGCATACTTCCAATTCCGGACCATTATCATGTTCATATAAACTATTATTGGGTAGCCATTCTGCCCAGGCATGCATCTCGCATTCCATTAATGCATTAATATCATGGCCGTCACAAGTAAATATGGCCCATTCGTATGGCTTAACTCTATAGACTTCATATTCTCCCTGATTTGATATTTCATCGGTTTCTACAGCAATATAGAAATAAAAGCTTCTAACACTCGGGTCTTTTTCTGTACATGATAACCCTAAAATTGCACTCTTGGTCTGACTGCTTTTCTTCATGGTATTGAATTTTTTTATCTTTTCGATATCGCCTTCTTGATGACATCTTTTCCAGAACTCGCCGAATGCATTGTTATCAGTGCCTGGAATCCAGGTTTTTGCCCCTATAACATTAAACGCTTCTTTGCGTTCTATTCGTATTGAAACCATTCGATTCTCCCCCATTACCACAATTGCTCCCTCAGAGATTTAGGTTGTTTGCCGTCAATATCTGTAAATCCGTATTTCTGAGCGACTTCAGCCGCAATTAGAATTTTCCCTGTTTCAGAATGCCTATTGCTATCTCCGGCTAAAGCTGCCACGCATCTTCCGATAAATTGAGGAGACTCTGAATTAGATAGATCAAAACAGTCTTTATTTCTCATTACTGATTCCGTCCTTACCAAACCTGGATATAACGATATTACTGTCACGCCGTGATCTTTTAACTCAAAAGCAGTATCAGCCGTTAACCGATCTACAGCTGCCTTACAAACTCCGTAGGCAACATTCGACATATGTTTCCTGCCTGCATAATACGAAATGTTTACAATCAGGCCATCATTTTGGTTAATCATAATCGGCGCTGCGAAGGCACTGGCAACATACGTTGACCTTAATCCGACAGTTTGCATATCATCCCAAAGAGAGAGTGGTTGTTTCCAAAAAGGGGTTTCAAATATGTATTCTTCTGGCTTGGTAACTTTGGCGATATTTTCGTACCCTGCCCAGGCATTATTAACAAGAATATCTATTTTGCCTCGCTCTTTTAAGACCCTGTCAAATAATGCTTTTACTTCAATATCATTTCTATGGTCGCATCTGATTGGAATTCCTTTACCGCCAATCTTATTGACCTCTTCCGCAGTCTCGTTTATAGTTCCCGGCAACGGAACAGTGGCATCCTCTTTCTTGACCGTCCGTCCCGTAACATATACTGTTGCTCCAAATTCCCCTAACCCCAGAGCAATTCCTTTTCCAACACCTCTGCTCGCTCCAGTTACTACTGCCACTTTTCCTTTTAATGATTCCATAAATTTGTCCCCCAATCAATTTGACCCTTTGCTGCGCGAAAAAGCCGCTATGAAGGCTTCATGCCTCATAGCGGTTCCCATGCATCCAATCCAAGAATTCACTACCCATTTATATATCATAATGCGAGTGAGGGTTTTTTTCTGGTCTTTCCCTGCTTTTTGAGGGCAAGGCGATGAGCGCTCTTAAATGGCGCAAATCCCCATTTCCCGCATGAAGCGCTGAGCTTTTGCCCGCCCGGCGCACCACCTTTTCCGCGATGCCAGGATTTTGCACTTTGCCTGACATTGGCCGGTTGCGGCAACAAACAATGCAATCTGACCGTTATAATCGATCCGGTCGATGCGGGAGCAGTGGATCAAGTGATCCTACCGCTGGCGAAGCTCTTCACATCCGGCGATACGGTGCGGCTGACCGCCGTACGTGGAACTCTCGCATCCAGAAATTCTTGGCTGATGGGAGCTTCCTGGCTAAGTG
>DHDG01000040.1:8190-14845 GCA_002399265.1 Firmicutes bacterium UBA4882
GCTTCCTGGCTAAGTGGGGCTCCAAGGGCAACGGCGACGGACAGTTCCTTGCCCCGAGCGGCATAGCGGTGGATGCCGCAGGAAATATCTATGTGGGAGATATGGGTAATCACCGCATCCAGAAATTCAGATGGATGGATTGATTCAGTACAGAATCTGAGGTAACCAGTCTATACTTTTGATGTGGCATTATTTCCATTATGCCATAAACGCCTTGGCTACGCAAAAATGCCGCTATGAAGGCTTCATACCCCTCATAGCGGCCTGAGAAAAGCCGCTCTTTTGTGCTTACTCCCTTGCGGCCTTGCGCGCTACTATTCAATCATAGTATTAGACGCGCTTCACCGGGATCCAGACATAACTCTTGTAATCCGGCTTTGACATATCGCCGCACTCATAAACCTCAAGTTCCGGGCCTTCTGCGTGTTCATATCCGCTGGACGGGAACCATTCGGAGAAAATGCGTTTCCACACATCCTGGATCGCGTCCGGTATGGGACCGACCGCTTCAAAAACAGCCCAAGTCAATTTCGGAATCTCAAGCGTTTCCATCCCCTGTGGAATAGCGCCGCCTTGATAGGTAACGGCGGAATAATAATCAAAACGCTCATCTTTCATGTTTGCGCAGATACCCATAATGCCCATATCATCGGCACACATCTTGCCGAGCAGATCAAAAGTACCGTCCTGCCCGCACTGACAGCAAAACTCGGGGATGATTTTGAAGTTCTCTCCGTTCACGCTGGACACGGAAATCTTTTTGCCAACGACGGTAAACGCGTCTTTTTCGACAAACTTGTAGTTCATGACCTTCGCTCCCTTCAACGTTACCTGAACTGAAAGTTTACCAATGGATTTGAGCGGCGCCGACAGTTTGCGCGCAGCTGACGGCGTAATCCCATGAAATTGCCGGAACGCTTTCGTAAAAGACTCATGCGTTTCATAACCGTACTTGAGCGCCACATCGATGACTTTGGCATCGGAGAGCGCGAGTTCGCTTCCGGCAAGCGTCAACCTGCGATTACGGATGTACTCTCCTACGGTAAACCCCGTGAGCATATTAAACATCCGCATAAAATGAAAGGTTGACGAGCCCGCCTGCCTGGCGATTGCGTCGACGTCAATCGGCTCGAGCAGGTACGCTTCCATAAAGTCAATCGCGTTCGACATCCCTTGCATCCAATCCATGAGTTCACTTCCATTTGCATATATCATAACGCGGGCGGAGGCTCTTTTCTGGTCTTTCCCTGCTTTTCGAGGGCAAGGTGGTCAAGACTTCTTCTTAATAAAATTCCTGACATAATTAAAGAGCTCGAGTCCAATTTCTATACTTGGTGATACCCAGGTAGCAACAGTTTCATTAAAGTTTCCTTTCCACGGAAACACCGTCGGCGACGCGAAATAGTAGCCTTCTACCAATTCCATAGAAAAGTCAAAGGGTTCGCTAATTGAAATCACATCTTTTTGATCAATCGTTTGGATGGCTTCTACCACTTCTCTCTTAATTATTTGATAAGTTTCGAGCGGGGATGGCTCCCATCCTTCTTTTTTGTTTTTAACTGTGATACAAGCGACATTTTGCGAAATTTCTTTTGCTTCTTTATGAGAAGCATTACATCCAATATTAGCGATATATTTAGTACCGCAAAAACTCAGGGCCATCTGTCCAATCTCGGCAATATGCATATTGTTAACTAATACTGCCTTAATTGGTGGTGTTTGAATAGTATGTGGAAAATACGCCCAGGGTTCTCCACTTCTCGCATGCTGTCCTACCGTAATCAGGCCAAACGGATCAGATTCAGCCTGACCTCTTATTCTACGCCAATCAAACTCTCGATTGGGCGTGTCAAATGTTCTTACATTACTGGGAAGTTGCTCGAGAATCACATTGAATTCTGCGTCTCCCGCAAAATGACCATCATAAAGTAAGATTTCATCAATACCACACTCTGTGGCCGCCTCACATACTGCCAATATGTCGCTGGTCAAGCATTGTCTGCCCACTTCTCTCCAAAGCTCTGAACCATGATATACCGCTCCACGATTGCTTTCAAATATTCCGCTTGCGCCTTCCATATCTGATAACAAGATGAGTTGTCTCTTCATTGTGCCCTCCTAAATTTATGCGATCATTCAAGCGACGACCTTATTACGCGTATTTAAATTATACAAACGGTCTTGTTTTTGTGGTGGCAGAGTACATTATCAGGTTTCCTTCAGTTACCATAATTAAAACCGCCGTTCTCCGGCGGTCTAGGGCCAAAAACAAGATGGTTCAATCTATCCTTTAAATGCTATGGCGTCAAGTTGAAAATGAAGCCCATCTTGTCCGCCAATGTGTGCAAAGTTTGTTTGTATGGATTTTCTGGCTGGATACTTGCCATTAAACCTTTCTTTGATCACTTTTTCCATCACAGGTATGTTCCAAACATCTCTAAACAAGCAATCCATTTTTACGACTGATTCTAAAGTTAATCCAATTGATTCAAGCCGTCTAGTTAAATGGTCAAACGCACCATTAATCTGATTTTCAATGGGCTGCCCAATATTTCCTACACAATAATTGATAAAAACGAAATCGCCAGCCTCAACAATACCAGAATGTGCCCATTCCTCACTTACATCACTTCTTATAATCTCTCTCATGAAAATCTCCTCCCCGCTATTTCTATCATATGAGTAGTGACAAGGCTCCCAATCCCAGCCCGCTAAATCCGCGAAGTATCAAAATTCATCACCCAATGTCTTTGCTCCTAGTTTACTTTCCAACCATTGGGCATCTTCCCGCCCGGCCATATCGGTAAGCAAATCAAGCAACTGCGCTGTGGAGACTATTTGATCCTTCAAGGCCGCCTGCAGGAAACTTGCAAAAGAACCTTCCCGGTGATGTTCCATCCGTGTCTCTAATTCATATAGAACTAACGGACCTTTATGATAAAGCACCTGGTAAGCAGCCTCATTATTCCGGTCGAGCCCCAAAATGCCGGGAGTATTCGCTGCTTTACCACGCTTTTGGGCCAATATGGACTCAAAGACATCTGCGCCATAGAAATCGCGCATTGCCATCAAAGCGGCATACTCAGCAAAGGATTCGTTCAGCCAATCCTCCCAGCAATCTGTTGGGGCGCGGTACCACCAAAGATGAGCAATTTCATGGGCAAACCAGTGAAAGTAGTATTGTTCTTTCTGACAATAATCTGCTTCGCTGATTTCCGACAAGACCATCATGCCCGGCCGGACATAACCACCACCCTCGCTGCGCGGAGCAAGCATGATTCTTAACCCACTATCCATTTCGCTTTCCTGGCATTGATATTGCCCTATAAAGTAATCTGCCAGTTTGTCAGCTGTATCCCGAATTATGCCTGCAACGGGTTCATGGTTTCGATCAGTATAAAACACTTCAGTCCGTCCGGCAGAACCGGCTGAACTACTGAAAATTTGTGGAGCCGCCAGTAACACAATGTCGGAGACAGGCTGCACGCTCCTGACAAACCAGCATGCGCGCCCATCAGCTGTGCCCTTCGTGACCGTGCCAGAACTGACTAAATCATAACTTGCAGGACTCACAGATATAACCAGCTCGTAAGTGAATAGCGCATTTCCTGTTGGCAGAGGAAACCACGGCGCATATAGCCCAAGTTCGACCCATTCAGGTGTAAGGCGGTTGGTTTCCCATTCAGTAATAATACCAAGACAACCACTGTAATTAATTGAAAAACTGACCTGATCATCTTGAGAAACAGGGTGCTTTAGCTTTATTTTCAGGGCTACCGCTTCTGTCATCCACGGCATTGTGACCTCTCCGTTTTCGCAGACATATGAATCAATATTAGCCCCACACAATTCAGTAATCTTCAAATCTCGGTGTAACCAGAATTCAAGAGTTGAAGCATCGCAATTCACATGAAAATCAATATTGCCGGTGACAGACAATTTGCCGGTCAACGGGTCCAGTTTCACATTTAACTGAAGAAAAGTGTGCTCGCTAGACAAATCATAACCTCCATTCCTCTGGCCTGAGCAGTTACGGCGCAAGCTCTACTGCGCAGCCACTGCCGCGCAACCTCTACTGAGCAACCTCCGCCGCACAACCCAGCGGGTACCTAGGAATGCATCCGAGAATGGCACCAGCAAAAAATCAGCTAACACAGATTCGATATTTGCGGGTGTAATCCCTCCAACGTTCTCCAGTGTCTGCAATGGGTAAAGAAGCCAGTAATCACATGGAACCCGAAGCTAAACCAGAAGTCGCCGTTGAGCAAGCAATAACTAGCAGCATATCTGTAGCTGTTCCTCCTGCGCAAACAAAACCGGATCGTATCGATGAAAAAAATACCGCGGAATCGAGAGAAGACCAGCTCCCACCCATGACGAACCCCGAGGAGAGCTTTTACGATGACGAGTATGTTAGTGAACAACACGGATTCTCGTTTATAATCCCTCAAAAATGGATGGGCAGAGTTGCTATTACTGAACTTGAAGAAGGTGTGAAGGTGTGCTATAATTCCGAGCAACCGGTTTCGACTGAGTACGGAACTGTCGGACTGTTATTTACCATATATAAACGGTCAACTGTATATGAGGATCATTTCGATACAGTTGGGAAACCTCGGTATTTAACTGTTGGCGATGTTGAATACGTTTTTGGGGGGCCTACTGATATTAATTTCCCGGAAAACCACCCCGAGGTGGAGTCCTTCCTGGAGTTTGGGGATGATATTCAATCGGTTCTCGACACTCTGAAGATCTTGGACTAGGCAGCGCAATGTGAAACAGCCCAAAAACCTCACGCTGAGTGCGTTGTCTTGATGTCGAGGGTGCAAATAACTGAGATAAACAGGAATAGTATTCAACGAACTTAGAAAGGTGAAGACTTTGTTATGAAAGATAATTATTATGCACAAAACCTAAATGCACAAAAACTCTACCATGTATATCAAACAAAGCATGAGAGAATAAAGCAATACTTAGAGTCCGAAATTTCTTTTGTCAGAAAAAACCTCTGTGGAATGGAACGTATTTTGGAATTGGGGGCAGGGTACGGACGCATTGTAAAAGAATTGGCGCCTAGTTGTAAAGAGATTATTGGCATTGATATTTCTGAGGATAATGTTATGTTTGGGAAAAACTATCTTGAAGGAATATCTAATGCAAACCTAATTGTCATGGATGCACATAATCTTAAACTTGAAGGCTTGTTCGATGTAGTGCTATGTCTGCAAAATGGATTATCAGCGATGAAAGCCGAGCCAATCAGTTACATAAGCAAGCTTATGAATCTGTTGGCAAATGGTGGAAAAGCATTCTTTAGTAGCTATAGCCCGCAATTTTGGGAACACCGACTTACATGGTTTCACGAACAGGCAGATAAAGGACTGTTATGTGAAATTGATATGGATAAAACGAAAGATGGAGTCATCGTGTGCAAAGATGGTTTTCGAGCAGTAACTCATTCGCCAGAAGATATGGACACGTTTGGAAAGGCATCTGGTTTTTCATATGAGGTAACAGAGGTTGATAACTCAAGTGTTTTCCTTATAATCACCAAAGACACCAAAGTGCAAGTTTAATTGCCTTACAACATTTGTCAATCCTTATGGTTTAGGCGGCCAAACGCCGAATCTTTCCACCACGATGTGCAAAGTCTGTTTGTATGGATTTTCGGGCTGAATACTTTCCGTGTGGTTGAGGGTGCCTGTCAAGTAAATAACTTTCGCCCCAAAAAATCTGAAAACCTGCCTATAACTTTTTGCAGAGGACCTAAATGAATATCGTAATAATAATCAGACGTAAGCCAACCTTTCTCTTTATAATAATCATAATCATAAAGCCGTAAATCTGAGCTTTGAAGCCCTGAACGTGTCATTCTAAATGTCATTATCTTATACAGCGAAGGTTTGGCCAATTTTTCTTTGTTAAGCTTTTTATCAAATCGTCCTGCTAGGTTCATAATATTGGCTTTTAGTTTTTCAAGTTGTTTTTCTGGTATTGGCTCAGGGGTAATAACGGTTGTACCCTTAAGCACATCAAAACCTAAATTACGCCCTACACTTTCAAGATATTTTTGAACTTGCTTCCCAAAGGGGATAAACTGTGTTCCAATAGCTGTGAAGGTTTTTTTGAAAAACCTTGGTCTATGATAGATAAATGCAATCCTGTCAATGAAATTTTTCATACGTCCTGAAATGTTAAACGCATAACTTGGACTTGCAAAAACAACACCATCTGACTCTTCCAGTTTTGCTATCAGCACATTTCGATCATCGTTATAAGGGCAGAATTGTTCGCCTTTATCAAAACATAACTTACACCCACTGCAAAGCTCAAGATTATAGTCGTTCAGAAAGACGTACTCAAAATCAATATCCCGGTATTTTCTTAAGTACTTTTCAAATTCCTGAACAGCTAAATAAGTTCCTTTTTTTCGAGCACTGCCAATAAACGCGGTTATTTTTTTCACAGTCAACCTCCTTATAGCCCATCGTGACCCGAAGCGGCAATGCTGGGATAGGTTGCTTAATTGTGTGACTACTTAGACTCTCCTGCCATTGCTCCTTTAAGCGCATTTTCAATCCCCTGCAGGTACGCCTTGGAGGTAAGCGTTGCACCACTAATGGCGTCAACCTGTAAGGACTGGGCTTCAATCACC
>DHDG01000040.1:14954-17266 GCA_002399265.1 Firmicutes bacterium UBA4882
GGACTGGGCTTCAATCACCCTATTAATCAATGTGTTTGTGAATTCCGGCTTCTGATTCTCTTTACTTTGCAGAAACTCGACTTTGGTGACTCTGCCCGATTCCACTCGGGATAGTTTTGGCATGCCGATCGCCGCACCAATACCAATCGCGGCCATTATTACTAAAGTTATGGTCCATCCAATCATTTTGCCTGTCCTCCGTCCTTTTCTTTCCTTAACCTTTTTGTCTTTCAAATAAACCACTCCGCTCTTCGGCTTTTCTGCTTTTCTATAGATAATATTGACGTTGATTCCTTTCTGCGCCACAAAACTGTCTATTAGCCCTGGTGTGATATGCACCCGCAGATCCGCAGTGATCAGGATAGCTTCAATTCCCGGAACGGTTCCAAGCAATGATATTCCCTGATGTAATCCAGCTACAAACAGGGCTGTCGAAAGCGCATCCGCAACCATCGAACTGTCCGCCACCACGGTTGCACTGATGAGTCCGGATTCCGAAGAGTATCCTGTGGCTGGGTTTATAATATGATGATATCTCTGACCATCGCTGCCAATGAAGTATCTCTGATAATCACCTGATGTAACCACCGATTTGCCTGCTATTGAAACCGCACCAATAAGGGCGTTTTCCTGCCGGGGATGACGTATACCAACCCTCCAAAAGGAACCGTCAGACTTTGTTCCGATCCAGCCACATTGCCC
Organism: Firmicutes bacterium UBA4882; assembly: GCA_002399265.1. GTDB lineage: Bacteria > Bacillota > UBA4882 > UBA4882 > UBA4882 > UBA4882. Next base: position 15,657 of record DHDG01000040.1, read on the forward strand.
CCGAAGTTAGTAAAAGCTGATTTAATCCCGGATGCTGCGAACACTTCCAAGATTCGATCCGCGGCATATCCCTTGCCCACTCCACCTAAGTCAATTGATTGGCCGGGCTTTTTGAGCGCTACTGTCTTTTTACCCGGTACAAAGACGATGTCACGATAATTGACCAGGGGCAGAACACTATTGATTATTGTGCGGGGCGGAGGCTTCAGATTGGTTTTACAGCCGGCCCATAAATCGATTAGCGGCCCAACCGTAATATCAAATAGGCCTCCCAGCTGCTTGGAAAACCCCACTGCTTTGGTAAGGACTTCATAAGTCTCTATGCCAACGCCATTCCCCCACTCCCCGGCTGAGCGATTGATCCCGCTTATTTCGCTGTCGGGCCTGAATCTGCTTAACAGTTCTTCCAATCTGGTGGTTTCGGTGTTGGCGGCCGCCAGTGCCTCCGTGGCATTCTTCCCGTAGACTTGGTGGTTGATGACCGTGCCCATCCCGAATAGGGCAGATTCCGCAACCATGGCATCTTTCATTTTTTTGCTTCCTGTTCATCATTTAGCAGGGTTGATTCGGGGTTGGAGGGGCCCGAGCCTTTCAAACCGTTTATAACAAACTCGGTCACGTATTCCAGGATTTGCGGAAAGTACTGCAGCCCGATTTCTTCCTTGTGTGTATCAATATTGATTATGGCGCCAAAGATAGCCATGATCATCTCCGCGTCAATATCACCACGGAATTTACCTGCCTCTTGCCATTTCCTCACTACTTCTATGAAGCTGTCATATAGGAAATGTGTGGCTTCAACCCCGTTTTGCTCCCGGTATACGCGCTCAATCTGGTTAAAAACGTCTCTGTTGTACCACTCCCGCAAGATGGGGTTTGCCAGCATGCCTTGAGTATTAAGTAGCATCATCTCCCGGATTACTTTTCCGGGTTGTTCATCGAGATCAATAGAGGCCAAGACGTGCTTTTTCAGCTGCGCGTTTTCTGCCAGATAAATCTCCATAAAAAGTTGATCTTTCGATAAGTAGTAATTGTAAAAAGTACCTGTCGCCACCCCGGCCAGCTTTGTTATTTCAGCAACATTCGTATCCTTAAACCCTTTGGCGCTGAATAATTCTCTGGCGGAATTGTAGATCCGAATTCTTTTGTCGTTCATAATTGTGGTTTCCTCCTGCCAGCGATTTGAGAATAGGAATACCTCGCGCATTTTACCCTAAAATGAGTGGCTTCATATTACCGAATGAATAATATTTTAGTCATTCATATTTTATCATATGAAGATACTATGTCAAGGGGCAGTTAAGTGCCGTGCTCATTAATCACTCACAGAATATCATCGCCGCCCAGATTCTTGGCGGCTTCTGGCAGCGAATCCCTGTCAATGGTCATGATGCTGTCAAAGATGATCATGCCTTGCCCCCCAGTCTGATACGCTCTAAATACATATTCTGCCCGCCTTGGCTAACACAAATAAGGCATCGGCTGTAACCCATTCATTCATGCATTTCTTCGAATTACTACCTCATGATACCTTATCGGAATTTCGTTTAGGTTCAACATCCTCAGGCGCAGAGATCTCATAATACCTTGTTACTACTAACTCATAATGT